>JAGHRT010000004.1 GCA_018066245.1 Candidatus Equimonas faecalis
TTAGGGGAGGCTTTAAGAGTGGGGTGATTATTACTGCTAATCATAGTTATCGTATTACTTTCTTACCATTACTGATAGTGATACCACGCACATTGGTTGCCGTACTTACGGCGCGGCCCGTGAGGTCGAAGCCCACGTTTCCTAATTTGCTAATTTCCGAATTTCCGAATTTGCAAATTCCTTCCACGTCATCCTCGCCATCCACGAGGATGCGGATGGTCTGGGCCTTGACGGAAGAGCCGCCCGTGCGGGATGTAACGGCCATGTACCAGCGCTGGGGACTGAGCGTCACGCTGGAGCTTGCGGGCTGCTGCAAGTGGCCGCCGTTCAGGGCATAGTAGCCGTTGGCGTACATATCCGTCACCGTGGTGTATGTGCCCGTGAAGGTGTATTCGTTCTTCACGCTGCGGCAGTCTATGCTGTGGCTCTCGGCGGCCTCCAAAGTCTTGTTCTGGAGCACGAGGCTGTGCTTTCCCGTCTCCTTGGCTCGGATGAGGTAGGGATAGTTAGGCTCCGTGCTGCCCGAGGTCTTCTTCAGCACGACAAGGTAGGTGCGGTCGTACACGCCGTTGTCGTCATCGTCGTATTCCACGAAGTTGTTGATTTCGGCAATGTCGTACTTCTCGCTCCACTCGTCATAGTCCATTGAGAAGGGCACGTAGAGCGCCTGCCAGTTGGTATTGTCGAAGGTGCGGGTGTAGGTTACCTTGCCGTAATCCTTGGCAGCGGTGGCGGTGTAGGCCTCGCCGTCGGTGAAGGTCAGGTCCTCTGCGGGAGCCTCGCCGCCTTCGAGCCATACCTTGATGGTGGTGATGTCGGCCACGGCGTTGCGCGTGTCGGCCACCTCAAACACGACCTCCTCCTCGGAGCCGGTCCATACGAAGCCGTCCAGCGTGCCGGTGGTGGCGGAGAGCTTGTCAATGTAGGTGTCGGCGTCGTCACCGAACTCCACCTTCACGATCTTACTGGGGGCCGTCGTGGAGAGCGTGAGGGCGCCGCCTCTGTCAATCTCAAGGATGTAGGCGTCGGCGTCTATCGTCACCTCCACGCCGCCGTCAACGGTGGCGGTCACGGCTCCCTTCGTGATGGGGGCGGTGATGTCCACGACGTCGTCAATCTCTGCGGCGGGCGTGATGCCCAGAGAGGCGGGGTCGGTGAAGTCGAAATTTACCTCGGTGAGGGCCTGCGGGGCCTTCACGGTGATGGCGGAGACGATGGCCTCGCCGGGACGGAAGGGCGTGCCCTTGTCGTCGGTCAGCTCGATGCGGTCTATGCTGAGGTCGTAGGTGCCGGCGGCGAGATTCTCGTTGGCGTGCATCTTCACGGTTACCACCTCGCCGTCGGTGCCGCTGAACGTGAAGTTCTTCGTGGAGGCGGCGAGTACCATCAGGGTGCCGTCGCTCACGATGGAGGCGTCGAAGGTGTTTGTCTTGGCCGTCGTGGTGCGGGCCGTGCTCAGGCTGGCCTCAAGGAAACCGTCGCCGTCCTTGCAGACGGTGATGCCTTCGGGCAGCGTCACGTTGTACTGGAAGCCGGTCATGGCCGTCTCAAGGTTCTTCATATTGAAGGACACGGTGAAGTCCTTGCCGGGAGCCACCGTCACGTCGCTGGCATAGATGATGTTGTCCTTGCCGCTGATGTCGGTCTTCACCTTGGAGCGGACTTTCATCTTCGGGCTGTGGCTGGCGCCGCCGGTGCTCTCGGCGATGATGAGGGGCACGAGGGAGGAGAGGTCGGACACGGTCACGAAGCCGTCCTGATTCACATCGGCGGCCTGCTCAACGAAGCCGGTGGGCGTGTTCTCCATGATATGACTGGCGATGGCCGAGAAGTCGGCCACGGAGATGGAGCCGTCGGCGTTTACGTCACCAAGCCTGTAGGACGTCACGCTCATATTCGTCTTGAGGTAGGCCACGCGGTAGGGCGTGCCGCTGGCATCGGTGATTTCTATGTTCTTGAAGACAATGGGGTATTCGCCTTCGGGAAGGTCCTTGGAAACGGCCAGTTTGAGGCGTACCACTTCGCCGTCGTTGCCGCTGAACGTGAAGTTCTTCGTGGAGGCGGCGAGTACCATCAGTGAGCCGTCGCTCACGACGGAGGCATCGAAGGTGTTCGTCTTGACGGCCGTGGTACGGGCCGTGCTGAGCGACACGTCGCAGAAACCGTCGGCATCCTTCACCACGCTCACGCCCTCGGGTAGGTACATATTGAACTGGAAGCCCGTGGCGGCGATGCTGTTCTTCATCCGCACGCTCACTTCCACCGTCTGGCCATAGACGGCACTGAAGGGCTCAAGATAGATGGTGTTGGCAAGGCCCGAAATCTCCGTGTTGGCTTTCTCTTGGAAGATGGCCGTGATGGTGATGTCTCCTCCTTCAAAGGGAGCTTTCAAGGGATTACAGTTTGTCGTTCCTATATAAGAGCTTGTATCAGAGTCGTATTTACTCTGCCATTCTACGAACTCATAACCTTCATTAGGAAAGGCATAGATAGTCGCTTCTTCCGATCCCACACAATAGCCGCTTTCGGATACACTTCCCATGCGCGGGTCATTGGTCTTTACGGTATATCTACGGACATTTCCCACTCTTACAACAGCGGAGGCTGTCACGCCGCTTCCGTCAACTGCCGTTGCCGTGATGGTGGTCACGCCGTCTTTCAGACCGACGAACTGGCCTGTTTTGGCATCAATGAAAGCAATGCTGGGGTCATCTACAGACCATGTTACCTGCTTTATTGAAGCATCAGCGGGTAAGTAAGATGCTACGCTTGCCGTACCCATGCCATTCACTTCACAAGCAAATTCACTCTTGTCCAAAGTCATGGATGTCAGCTTAATCGTAGGAATATCATCTACAATAGTATAATTTTTCCAGCCGTTGGCAGCCTCATAAATAGACTTTGTACCTTCTAACACATGTATAGTAAGTCCAGAAACTTTATAAAACGTATTATCTGAATCCACCGATGGCGGAACAGCTGCCATGCATGTGATCGATTTTAATTTTGTGCAATTATAGAAGGCTGCACCTCCTATGCTCTTCACGCTGCTGGGGATGGTAACGGAGGTCAGGCCGCTGCAACCCAAGAAGGCCCTTTCTCCTATGCTCTTCACGCTGTTGGGGATAATCGTGTTTTTACATCCTGCGATAAGTGTATTTGTGGAAGTTTCTATTATGGCATTACAATTATCTCGACTGTCATACTTTGTATTGCCGCTCGTCACGGCTATGGAGGTCAGACCGCTGCAATTATGGAAGGCCCCCTTTCCTATGCTCGTCACACTGCCAAAGATAGTGATGGAGGTCAGACCGCTGCAACCATCGAAGGCATAGTCTCCTATGCTCGTCACGCTGTAAGGGATGTTGATGGAGGTCAGGCCGCTGCAACCTTCGAAGGCATAGTTTCCTATGCTCGTCACGCTGTAAGGAATGGTAACGGAGGTAAGGCCGTCGCAATAATAGAAGGCCCAGTCTCCTATGCTCGTCACGCTGTAGGGGATGGTAATGGAGGTAAGGCCTTCACACAAATAGAAGGCACTGTTTCCTATGCTCGTCACACTGCTGGGGATGGTTGTATTCTTGCAGCCTAAGATAAGTGTATTTGTAGCAGTTTCTATTATGGCATTACAATTATCTCGACTATCATACTTTGTATTACCACTCGTCACGACTATGGAGGTAAGGCCGTAGCAGCTATCGAAGGCATAGTCTCCCATGCTCGACACGCTGCTGGGGATGGTGATGGAGGTCAGGCCTGTGCAAGCCATGAAGGCTTCTTTTCCTATGCTCGTCACGCTGTTGGGAATGGTAACGGAAGTCAAGCCATAGCAACGAGTGAAGGCTTCTTTTCCGATGCTCGTCACGCTGCTGGGTATAGAAACATATGACAGGCCGCTGCACTCATAGAAAGCTTTTTCTCCTATGCCCGTTACATTATACGTCACGCCACCATAAGTGACAGTAGCCGGAATCGAGACAATGCCTGAGTAGGATTTGTCGTTCTCCTTTTTATATGTCACGGTAGCATTGCTTCCCGACTTGTTGTAATAAATACCATTCACCTCAAAGTCGTAGGCGAAGGTCTGCCCGATGCAAAGGAGCATCAAGGCGAAAAGGGTTAGAAGTTTTTTCATTTGTTTATATTTTTATAGATGTTGGATTATTTCACGGACAATCTCACCGATTATTACATTACCCGCTGTTGAAGTAACTTGCGCCAAGACATTCCCTATAACAGACTTCAGATTGGTTTTTCCACCTTTTGCCTTAACTTGTGCTGCTTGTGGGGCAGTAATCAAGAAGTCTTCAATAAACAATGAAAAAGTGGCACGGCTCAGCGTAATGGTGTCTTTGTTGAAAGACGTTTCTACGTAGTGCTTTTGCTCTTTAATGTAAGCAGAAACAAAATCATAGAGGAACTTATCCTCAATGTTGAAACTAACGAAGTCTCCATCGAAGACACACTCACGATTTTCCAGGTAGTCTTTTACCCGTACACGCATTGCATCAATGTCGTGTTGTCCATACTTCAATGCCCCTTCATATTCCAGCCTTCTAATTTTAGATTCCGGCTGTTTGAGCAAAAGGCTCTTTTGAAAGGTGGATTGAGCGGAAAAACTTGAATCATACTTGTTCAGCAAGAAAACAAGCAAAGATTCATAGTCTGATTTGTTCAATGTGCCAAAGCCTTTACTGATGATGGCTTGGTGCACAAACTCTGTGGCAAAGGCAGAATTGTTGCCAATGCTTGGAAATGTTTTTGGATAGGGCATAACCTCGCTGCGCCTACAGATCCTCCGACTCGGCCTTTTTAAAGGTGATTAATACAAGAATGCGCGAGGACTTGTCCTTACTCATCTACTAACTGGTATCGCCAAACACCACATCCGAAATGAATAAGAATATAGCAACCCCACGCCGATATGCAATTGCTACTCGGCGTGGTTAGCCGTATGCAAAATACATACAGGTGAGCGTTACATACCCTTTATCCTTCAGATTGTTGAATTGGCGAAGTTCGTTAGTAAGGATAAAGCGTGGAACGCCTTCTCGTCAAACGCGTTTTGCGTTTGCGGGGGCAAATATACGAACAAATAGGGACATGGCCAAATTACGGCGGCATTATTTGATGGGAGTGGATAGAAATGGAGCCAAAAGCCGCAGTTTATTTGAAGACACAGCCAATCCATGACGGAAACTCTGCCTTCCCCAAAAGAGGGAGACTTACCGAATAAAAGTGGCGACTTAGTTTGCAAAAAACGCGACTTAGTAGAAACTCACGCAACATTTTTTAGAGCGAAGCCATAGGCCATATAACATACATTGCCCTGTCGTAGGCCATGGCGTATCATCCTACCATGTGGGTGCCACCCACCTACAGCGGCGCTCCCTACGGTCGCTCTGCCGCAGGATCGCAGGTGCGACAACCAACACTGTTCACTCTCCGAAACAGCCCATTGCCTGCAGTAGGTAGGCGGACATCCATGCGTGTGCGTAAATATAATATGGTGGCTGCACGTCGTTGTATCATCCCTCGGGATGCCGTCCGTCCGCTACGATGTCCAGCCATTACGCTTCGCTCATGGCTGGCCGCTCGGCCCGTAGGGACGCTTGCCAGAGCAAGAACCTTTATAGCCTACCTACGGCAGGCTTCTTTCATTGTTCACACTCTAAGTAACTGACACGCCCTCCTTAATATAAATAAAGTCTTTCAGTGGATTTGCTCGGAAAAATCTTTTAAGGCTATCATCGTAACTTGCGGCCAAGGGATTGATTTGAGTACCGAAAAGTGATGGTCGTTTGTTACAATATATTCTGCATTCGCAGCAATGGCACAATCCACAAATTTGTTGTCGTCCACGTCCTGCTCAATGAGATTGAAATGCAGATAGGACTCTTGATGAACGGTGGTGGAGAGTCTGACAATGGCTTCTATGATATTTGTGGCTATCTCGGCACTTGTCTTGGCGGCAAGAATTTCCTCATACTCTTCCAAGATAGCCGTACTCACACACAAAGAGACTTTCCCTTCCAGAATGCTTGTCCAAACATTATGATAGGGGCTCTTTGTGGGCAAAGACTGCAACAGGCAGTTGGTATCAAGAACGATTTTCCGCATGTCGATAGGGGGTGCGCATGTGTTCCTCTCCCCAAGCCTCTATGGTGTCGGGAGTAATCTTTCCGTTTTCCCACAAGGCATCAATACCCTGCTGGGCCCTCTGAGCAAAGAAGCGTGCTATCACATCTTTGAAAGCCTGCAGTTCCGCCATGGAATTGATGGAGTTTATTGCGCTGAGCACCTCCAGCCTTGCTAATTCATTGTATGACATATTATGTATCACATTAAGTTACGGCGGCAGAGATACAAACAAGTGAGCAAAAAACCAAATTTACAAATACTTTTTCTGCATTGAGAGCATCATGCCATGGCTGCCTACGGCGAGAAAGAATAAGAAAAGCCCCCGCCACCTCTTTGCAGGAGGCGGCGGGGGTACGGTGTGAAGCCGTGGGAGAGGATGTCAGGAGGGATTCTCTTTGGGCTTGTAGTGATAGATGTCCATAATTTTGGTGTCGGCCACGGTGGCAATGTCGAAATCCAGCATATAGCCCTTCATCCTTTCGCGCATACGCTCCAAGGCGTTGGGAATGTCGCTGGCCTGAACGAGGAGGTTGGCGGCTGTGCGGCGCTCTTTGCCGCTCTCTTCGTCCAAGGTGATGATGGATATTTTCACCTTGAAAAATTTGTCGGCGCTGTCGTCCTGCGTCTGGAATATCTCCATGTATTGCACACGCTTCATGTCGGACACGGAGAACTCGCCGTCGCCGTAGGCTCCCACTTCTTCCATGAGGCGGCGCTCGGCTTCGGTGAAATTGATGGCATCGACGACGTAGCGCTCACGCTGCTGCTTCATGGCTCCGTTGGAGGTCATGCGGTCGATTTTTACGTTGGCTTCAATGTATTCTTTCATTGGTCTGTCGGTTTGCTGGTTTCACTTTTTATTTGCAATTCGCCCTTTTCCACCGCTATCTGCACATGCAGGGGTTCGCCTTCGCCGGCCATGAGCGTGTCGCACAGCGGGTTTTCTATCATGTCCTGAATGGCCCGCTTGACGGAACGTGCGCCGTATCTGGCGGCGTAGCCTGTTTCGGCGATGTGGGCATACACTTCGGGCTGGATGCTGACGGTGTGGCCTTCTTCCGTGAGCCGGCCGGTGAGTTCCTGCATTTCAAGCTGCACGATGCGGGCGATGTCAGCCTTGTCCAAGGCTCGGAACATGACGATGCCGTCCAGACGGTTGAGGAATTCGGGGGCGAACTGGCGTTCGAGGGCCTTGTTTGTGGTGTGGGCAATCAGGGCATCGTCGATGTGGGAGGCTGCTCCGAAGCCCACGCCCGTGCCGAAGTCTTTCAACTGGCGGGATCCGCTGTTGCTGGTCATGATGATGACGGTGTTGCGGAAATCGGTGGTCTGCCCCGTGCCGTCGGTCATGCGTCCTTCGTCCATGACTTGAAGCAGCATGTTGAACACGTCTTGGTGGGCTTTTTCTATTTCGTCCAGAAGGATGATGGAATAGGGGCGGCGTCGCACGCGGTCGGTCAGTTGGCCACCTTCTTCATAGCCTACGTAGCCGGGAGGCGCTCCTACGAGGCGGGCTCCGGTATGCTTCTCGCCGTACTCGCTCATGTCGATGCGGATGAGGGCATCGGGCGTGCCAAACATTTCCTGCGCCAAAGTCTTGGCCAGGTGTGTCTTGCCCACGCCGGTGGGGCCTACGAACATGAACGTGGCTATGGGGCGTGCGGGGCTTTTCAGGCCGAGACGTGAGCGCTGTATGGCCCGGACGAGTTGGTCGATGGCCTTGTCCTGGGCGATGACTTTGGACGAGAGCGTCTGCCGGAGGTTGCGCAGCATTTGCCTTTCGCCCTGCTTCAGGCGCTGTACGGGGACGTGGCTCATCATGCTGACCACGCGGGCCACATCGTCGTCGGTGATGATGCGCTGACGGCTTTCGGCCACTTCTTTCTGCCAGATGTCGGACAGCGCGGCCGTCTCTGCTTCAAGGGCTTTCAGATTTTCGCGCATCATGGCGGCTTCCCTGTAGTTTTCCCTGCGGGCGGCCTCTTTAATGTCCTTCCGCATGTTTTGTGCCTGCTGCAATTTCTGTCGGAGGAGGGGCGGCTGGTCTATGCAGGCGATATGGGCCTGTGCGCCGGCCTCGTCCAAGGCATCGATGGCCTTGTCGGGCAGGCAGCGTGCGGTGATATAGCGTTCGGTGAGTGCTACACAGGCTTTCAGGGCTTCGTCGGTGTAGCTGATACCGTGGTGCTGCTCGTAGCGCTCACGGATATTCTGAAGGATGGCCAGCGTTTCCTCCGGCGTTGTGGGCTCCACGCGCACCATCTGGAAGCGGCGGTCAAGGGCTCCGTCTTTTTCGATGGTCTTGCGGTATTCCGAGGTGGTGGTTGCCCCTATGCAACGTATCTCTCCCCGTGCGAGGGCGGGCTTGAGGATGTTGGCCGCATCAAGTGAGCCGGGGGCGCTTCCTGCTCCCACTATGGTATGGATTTCGTCTATGAAGAGGATGATTTCGGGATGCTCGCGCAATTCGGTGATGAGGCGGCGCAGGCGCTCTTCAAACTGCCCGCGATATTGCGTGCCGGCTACTATCTGGGCCATATCGAGGGCCACGACGCGCTTTCCCTCCAGCGAGGGGCCGGCACGGTGTTCTACTATCAGTTGGGCAAGCCCTTCCACAATGGCACTTTTACCCGTGCCCGGCTCACCTACGAGTATGGGGTTGTTTTTTTTGCGGCGCTGGAGAATTTGCGTAATGCGCTGCAATTCATTCCCGCGTCCTACAAGGGGGTCCATAGCCCCCGAGGCTGCCGCGTCAGTGAGGTCGCGTCCGTACTGATTGATGAAGGGCGTATCGGAAGTTTCATCGAAGGTTTCGACATCGGCCTGCCCGGCCTGCACTTGCTCCATGCCGTCGTCGTTGTCCGACGGCTTCTCGTACGAAGCCCGGGGATGCGAGGTTTCGCTGTCGAGAAGTTGGGCCACTTTGCTATAGCTCACGCCAGAAGAGCTGAGCAGAGCTTTTGCCCGGTTGCCCACCGTGTCGTGGAGCATGGCCAGCAGGAGGTGCCGGCCATCCGATTGGGCGCTGTGATGAAGGAGGGCCTCCAGCTCAGTCAGACGGAAGATGCGCTCACAATGGGCATCGGGAAGAGGTTCCGTATCGGGGGCGGCCATAGCTTGTCCGTCCGCAGGGACAGCATCGCCATAGGCCTTTTGTTCCAAGGCTTGAAGGGTGATGCCCATGCGCAGCAGGAGTTGGCTGCCGCCGTTTTCGTCGTCGCGCATCAATCCCAGGAGCAAGTGATCCACACTCACTTCTTTTTGGCCCATGCGCAGGGCTTCTGCCTTGCCAAGGGCTATGATGCGGCTTATTTCAGGTGATGTGTTGTTCATTGGCAAATTAACAAATTAGCAACTACATGTCTGCAAAACCCGTGCCACCTCTTCCTGAATGGCGTCCTCCACTGCATTGCAGACCGGTACGAGGGGCAGGCGCAACACGTTTTCCGCCTCATGCATGGCATGCAGTATGCTCTTGATGCCGGAAGGGTTGCCGTCCGCCATGGTCAGTCTAATGAGGTGGGAAAGGCGGTCAAAACAGGGCTGACTTGAAGCCCTCACTACTTCTCCGAACTCACGGGGGAAGGCGTTGCTTATCACGCTTACGGCCCCCCTCGCGCCCCGTTCGATGAGCACGGGCACAAGGCTGTCGTCGCCACAAAGCACGTTGAAGCCCTGTGGGGCACCGTTGATGACTTGTTCGATTTGAGCCAGGTTGCCGCTGGCTTCCTTGACGGCCACGATACGCGGGCAATCGTGAGCCAGCCGCAGCGTGGTCTCAGCCGAAACATTCACGCCCGTGCGCCCTGGTACATTATATATAATGAGTGGCAGGGGCGAAGCTTGGGCCACAGTCATGAAATGGCGGTAGATGCCCTCCTGCGACGGCTTGTTATAGTAGGGTGCCACAATGAGCAGGCCTGCGAAAGCCGAAAGGTCGAGGCTGGCTATATAGTCGCAGGTCAGCTTCGTGCAGTTGCTTCCCGCTCCGAGCATCAGGGGAACACGCCCCCCGTTTACCCGTGCCACGCAGGTCATAACTTCGGAGCGTTCAGCAGGGCTGAGCGTAGGAGTTTCCGCCGTGGTTCCAAGCACGCACAGGAAGTCCACGCCACCTTCAATCTGGTGTGCCACAAGCCGTTCCAAACTTTGGAAATCAACATGTCCGTCACAAGTAAACGGTGTAATAAGGGCCGTACCCAGACCTCTGAAGGGATTGATTCCGTCTTTCATTTTTCAGGATGATTTTCATGGGGGGCCACTGTCTCCCCTTCCGACTGTCGCCTATAAGGGGGAGCGGCCACAACATACTTGACTGCGCAAATTTACAAAAAATTATGCATAACGCACCTACATCGCCTTCAAAAAATGCAAGGAAATGCGCCATCCATGCATTCTTCTGTAAAACGGAAAATTCAAAACACGCGAAATGGTTTCTCCCTTACCTTCTTCGCCAGCAGAGGCAGATGCTTTACAATGCGGCAGCATTGAGATGATAGTTCACGAGTGAAAGCAGAGGGCGTTGCTCTATACGCCCCATTGCGAGGCCTTCTGCACGGAGAGCTTCTCGAAGTTGGGGAGCAAAGTGGTGGGCTATGCTGCCTACGAAGTGGACGAGGAGCTGTGGACGAGCATAGGCCAGAAGATTGCGACGGATAAAGCGGCGGAACTCATCCACGGCGAGATCGTGCATCTCGGGGGCATCGATGTGTCGGGCCACGAAGGGTGCAAGCGAGGCCATGAAGCGGTTGGGCCAAGGCTGGCTGTAGATACGGTCGATGGCCAAGGCGACCGTCAGTCCCGTCTGGCTGAAAAAGGCCTGTTGAAGGGGCTGGGGAAAAAGCCCTTTGAGCATGTCGGACAGAAGCCGACGCCCAAGGGCGCAACCGCTCCCCTCGTCGCCAATAATATAGCCGAGTGAGGGCGTTTGCCGTGCGATACGGTGGCCATCGTAGAGGCAACTGGCACTGCCTGTGCCAAGGATGCAGCAGATACCCTCCTCTGCTGCACACAATGCCCTACAAGCTCCAAGGAGGTCGCCCTCCACCTGTACCTCCCGAGGGGAAAGAGCATGGCGCAGCAACCGGGCCATTCGCGGTTGTTGTTCGGGACGACATCCTGCTCCGTAGAAAAAGACTGCATCTACTTTTTCTCCACAAAGCCGGGGAACGAGGTCCGTTTGCAGCAGATTCCGAATCTGCCCGTCATCAAGCAGCACGGGGTTAATGCCTCCTGTGCAGAACGTTCGAGGCGTAGAGACAGAGGTATCTACAAGGGCCCAGTCGGTCTTGGTACTTCCGCTATCGGCTATGAGCAATATCATGGAGAGGAAACTGTGAAAGGGGAAACCGGAAGAAGTCAGCACCCATCGGGCATAAACAGATGCATGAACTGCTGCATGGTGGAGGGGTGCTCATTCATATAGGAATCGACATGCCGCATGATTTTCTCTTCCAGTATTTCTTCAGTGGCTATCAGTATGCCCGTTTCCTCCACATTGCCGAAGTTGCGGTTAATGGCCGTTCCGAGGCAGCGCATGGTGGGTGAAAGCGACATGTAGGCGTTGAAAAGCGGGGGGATGTTCAGCCCGAAACAACGCACCTTTGTGTTGAGTTCCCTATAATCGGTCCGGAGGTCGGAATAAGGCAGCATCGTTTCAAGGATGTGGGGCGAAGTCTCAGGCATCAGGGGTGAAACGGGCACCACCAGTCCGTCGGCATCGGGGAAGTGCTTGTGGAGGAAATGCAGGATGAGGTCGCGTGCCTGCCGGTGGAAACTGGGATACATGGTCATTTTGCCGAAAAAGTACTTCATCTCGGGAATGACGATAGTAAGCGCTCCCAAGCCGTCCCAGAGGTTGTCGAGGGCGAAGATACTCTTGTGCATCTGGCGCGTACTCTGATAGTCCAGACTGACGAACGACCGTCCGAGCTCTACCGTATAGGGGAGATAGTTGCGAATGAAATCGTCAGAAAAGTGGAAGATGTGGCTTGTGGCAAGGTGAGGCTGCCCGTCGGGGCGGAACCGACAGCGTGCTCCAGGGAAGAAACGATAGCCGCCCAGTATTTCCTCATCCTCGGGGCTCCACACGATAAGCTGGTGATAGGGGTTGTCGCAAATGTCGAACTCGTCGAGGTCGCAAGCCAAGCCCGTACCACCGCCGGCAGCACGGAAGGCAATTTCGCGCAGGCGACCCACCTCGCGCACCACATGGGGGGCATTCTGCCACGTAACGATGTAGATTTCATTGCCCGCCCTGTTTGTGGCACGCAGCCTCAGTTCTGGTTTCAGTTCGGATTGAATCAGAGCCCTGTCAATGGGCATTATGATGGTTTCCATATCGACAAATTCTGCTGGGGGAGGAGAACTGCGGGGATTTTAGCGGGGGATATACTCCGTTCCCATGTAGGGCTGCAGAGCCTTGGGGATGCGGATGCCTTCTGCCGTCTGGTTGTTTTCCAGCAGGGCGGCCACGATGCGGGGCAGTGCGAGAGCGGAGCCGTTGAGGGTGTGGGCCAACTGTATCTTCTTGTCGGCGTTGCGGTAGCGGCATTGCAGACGGTTGGCCTGATAGGTGTCGAAGTTGCTGACGGAACTTACTTCCAGCCAGCGCTGCTGTGCTTCGCTATACACCTCGAAGTCGTAGCAGACGGCGGAGGTGAAACTCATGTCGCCGCCGCAGAGGCGCAGGATGCGGTAGGGCAGTTCCAGTTTCTGCAACAGGCCTTCCACGTGGGCAAGCATCTCCTTATGGCTCTCGGCGGAGTGCTCGGGAGTGTCGATGCGCACGATTTCTATCTTTGAGAACTCGTGTAGGCGGTTGAGTCCGCGCACATCCTTGCCGTAACTGCCGGCCTCGCGACGGAAGCACTGGGTGTAGGCGCAGTTCTTGATGGGCAGGTCGCTCTCATTGAGGATAACGTCGCGGTAGATGTTCGTCACGGGCACCTCGGCGGTGGGGATGAGATAGAGGTCGTCCACCTCGCAGTGGTACATCTGGCCTTCCTTGTCGGGCAACTGCCCCGTGCCGTAGCCAGAAGCCTGATTCACCACCGTGGGCGGCATAATCTCAGTGTAGCCGGCCTTGCGGGCTTCATCGAGGAAGAAGTTGATGAGTGCGCGTTGGAGGCGTGCGCCGTAGCCGATATACACGGGGAATCCGGCACCGCTGATTTTCACGCCGAGGTCGAAGTCGATGAGGTTGTATTCCTTGGCGAGTTCCCAATGGGGCAGTTTGGCCTCGCCGTTGGCGGGGTTGGCGGTCCAGTTGCCTACGGTGTCCTGGCCTTCTACGCACTCCTTCTGGTTGCTCTTCACCACCCAGTTGTCTTCGGCGCAGGTGCCTTCGGGCACTTCGGCGTAGGGCACATTGGGAATGGTGTAGAGCACCTGGCGGCGCTCCTCTTCGGCGGCCTTCATCTGGCCTTCGAGTTCGGCGCTGCGCTGCTTGATGTCGGCCACCTGTGCCTTGGCCTGCTCAGCCTCTTCGCGCTTGCCTTCCTTCATCAGTCCGCCGATGGACTTGCTGATTTGGTTCACCTGAGCCTTCAGGGCGTCCACCTCGGCCTGTGCGGCCTTGCGCTTATTGTCTATGGCGAGCACCTGCTCTACGGCTTCGCGGGCACCCTTGAAATGTTTCTTCTCCAAGCCACGGATGATGGCTTCCTTGTCGTCGGTGATTTGCTTGATCGTAAGCATTTTCTAATTATGAATTAAGAATTGTGAATTACGAATTAAGTCCGCTATTTGTATCTGTTAGCCTGCTCCTTTATCAGTTCGGCGTCGTTGAAGTAGTCAATCTTCATAGCGCTGCGCACTTCCTCCATCGTCTGCCGGGCCACCTTGCGGGCATCTTCGCAGCCCTTGCGCAGCATCTCGTAGATGGCGGGGATGTCCTTCTGCAACTCCTCGCGACGGGTGCGTATGGGTTCCAGACGGGCATTGAGGACATTGTAGAGGAACTTCTTGCAAGTGCCGTCGCCCAGACCGCCACGGGTGTAGTGGGCCTTCAACTCGTCCAGGTTCTTGTATTCGGGCAGGAACTGTGCGAAGTCCTCGTCGGTGGCGAAGGCATCGAGATAGGTGAACACGGTGTTGCCTTCCAGATGTCCGGGCTGCTCAATGTGTATGTGCTCGGGGTCGGTGTACATGCTGTTCACCTTCTTTTTCAGTTCTTTTGCACTGTCACTCAGGTAAATGCAGTTGCCCAGGCTCTTGCTCATCTTGGCCTTTCCGTCAGTTCCCGGGAGGCGGCAGCATACGGCGTTCTGGGGCAGCATAATGTGCGGCTCGACGAGAGTCTCACCATATATATTATTAAAGCGGCGCACGATTTCCGTGGCCTGTTCCAGCATAGGCTTCTGGTCTTCGCCGGCGGGCACTGTGGTGGCCTTGAAGAGGGCGATGTCGGCAGCCTGCGAGATAGGGTAGGTGAAGAATCCCACGGGGATGCTCTCTCCTGCAAATCCGCGCATCTGTATCTCCGTCTTCACGGTGGGGTTGCGTTGGAGACGGCTGACGCTGACCATATCCATAAAGTAGAAACTCAATTCGCAGAGTTCGGGTATCTGGCTCTGGATGAAGATAGTAACTTTCTCGGGGTCGAGCCCGCAGGCCAGATAGTCGAGGGCCACCTCGATGACATTCTGGCGCACCTTCTCCGGGTTGTCGATGTTGTCCGTCAGGGCCTGGGCGTCGGCAATAAAGACGTACATCTTCTCATAGTCGCCCTCGTTCTGCAACTCTACGCGGCGGCGTAGCGAACCCACGTAATGTCCGATGTGGAGGCGACCCGTGGGGCGGTCGCCCGTCAAGATTATCTTACTCATTATATAGATGATGGGTATATGTTTAGTTATAGCCTCAGGCCGAAGTAGAAGCGTATTTTCCAGCGTCCGCCATAGAATGTCGCTTTGTCCCGGTCGCCGATATACTCCAACTGCTTCACCACCGTACCGCCTACAAAGTAGTTCTCCCAAGTGTATGTCGCTCCGAAGCGTAGAGTGGCAACCACATCATTGAAGCGCTTGGGCCATCGCTCTGTGGAGTAGTGCGCGGAAGTTACCTCCTGCGTTGTGGGATTTGTGCTCAGTTTCGCGATGTCCACCGAGTAGTTCTTCCAAATCATGAGGCCCGGTACAGCCGAAGCGTGCAGCAACCAATGCCTGTTGGGTACCCAATTGTAGGCGTAGCCCAGATTCAGCGAAACGTAGCGCATTCTCACGACATCTGCCATGAGGGGCAGGCTCTCTACTCTTTCAGGAGTCATCACGCTTAAATCCACGGAACACTTTCCTATGTAGATTGTCGTGCCGGCCACGAGGCTTCCTGCGCTTTTCTTCTGTATCCAAGTGTTGTTGAAGGCGGCCGGATAGGAGAACCGGCGGTAGTTGAATACGTAATAAGCGTTGAGGGATGCGCTGTGCAGGTGTGTATCTCCCAGATTGTCCTTGCCGCTACTTCCGCCGAAAAGGTTGCTGAAATTGCGCGAGCCTCGGAAGTGCTTGATGTTTGAATAGGCCAAATCCACGCCGAAGCGATTGTTGTAGTAGTTGAAGTTGAATTCCTTGTCCTTAATGCCGGTGAACACATTCTTGGGCGAGAATGACAGCGAGAGCGACAGCCCCCTGTAGTTCACACTGGCACCGACAGAGGTGTTGAAGTCGTTTTGGAAATAGTATTTAAAGTGATAGCCTTCATAAGCGTCATCGGTACTGAAGTACGTACGCTTCAAATCACAGCGGGCCTGTATGGTCCAAGGTTGTTTGGGGCGCGTAACGTAGAGCGTGTCGGTGGTCGGTCTCCTATGCTGCAAAGTGTAGTCCATGACTTGCCAAGTATCTGCCACACGTTTTTTTATTTGCTGTACCTTTTCCTTCCGCCTTTCGTGCTTACAACGGTTGCTTTCGTCAGCCTTCGTTTGGCCGCACATCATCATCGGAAAGAGGCAGCACGCCAAGACGAGGAAGGCGACTTTAACCGGAGAAACATTCATTTGAAGAGGGTGTATAGGGGAAAGGCTTGCCTTTACGACGGTTGGCGCACGATGTTGAAGTTAGCCGGCACCGGTGTTTCAAACTTCAAGTGCTCTCCTGTGATGGGGTGGTAGAAGTGCAGACGGAAGGCATGGAGAGCCAGGCGCCCTATGGGGTCGTCGCCGTTGCCGTATTTGATGTCGCCGCACACGGGATGCCCCAAGTCCTGCATGTGTACGCGAATCTGGTTCTTGCGACCCGTTTCCAGGCTCAGTTCCACCAGCGAGTGTTTGTCGCCCGCTCCTAAGAGGCGAAAATGCGTGATGGCCAGTTTGCCGCCGTTGTCTTCCTCCGAAGAGAAGGTGAAATACTGCTTGTTGTCTTTCAGGTAGGAGCGCACGGTGCCGCTCTTCTGTGTCATCCGGCCACTCACGAGGGCCACATAGCGCCGGTCCGTCACGATGTCGTGCCAGTTGTTTTCCAGTATCTGCTCCGCTTCACGCGTCTTGGCATACACCAGCAGGCCGGAAGTATCGCGGTCCAAGCGGTGTACCACATGCGCCGTACAACGTTGGCCGCTCCGGCGCAGATAGGTGTCCAGAAGCGTCTTCACGCAAAACTGGTGGTGGGCGCTCGCCATTGAGAGTATGCCAATGGCCTTTTCCACCACAATTATTTGGGCATCCTCATACACAAGACGCAGGAAGCGGCTGCTAAGCGTAGCCTTGCGTTTATGCTTGCTAATCTCCACGCGATCTCCCGGGCGCAATTCATAGTCGAACTGCGTCACCTGGCTACGTCCCACGCGACATCCGCCTCCTTGCATTATGGCTTTGGCACGCGTGCGCGAAATGCCGCCCAAGGCCTGCATGATGAAAGGCAGGAGCGTAGTGGCGGTGCGCACGGTGAATGTCGTATATTCCTGTTTGTTGTGTCGCATGTATTGTACCTCTTCTACAAAATCGCCGCGAAGTTACGAAAAAAAATGCACACGGCAAAGGATTGCCGCCCGATTTGAGACCTTTCCCTTCAGAATGTTCTCGCCTTACGGGCATAAATAAACCTTTCCGCCCGAAAAAACACAGTAACCTTCAACGTTTGGAACCCTCTCCGATAACCCTCTCCGCCCTTCGCGCACCTCCCCCGGGGAGGACTTCATTTGCTCATTTCCTCGTTTCCTCAAATAAATTTGGCTTTTCGCTCGCTTATTCGGATTCGGCAACGAAGGAGACGCTTGTTTTAAGAACTTTGAGCTTCGCTCCACGATACAATACCCCCTCTACCCCCCCCGGGGAGAGCCTGCGGACAAGCCGGATGGCCTCCCCAAAAGCGAATCACGGGGTCGACCCCTTGATTCAATAATCCACTCCCATCTTATCCAATTTTTGTTTAGCATCGTCGTCGCCCGCCTTTGCAGCCTTGCTCCACCACTTAATAGCCTCTGCATGATCCTGCTTCACGCCCTCGCCATTTTCAGAGCACCAACCCAAATTACATAGCGCCACTGCATCCCCCTGCTCCGCTGACTTGCGGTACCACTTCACGGCAGCAGTGTAGGATTGCTCCACGCCATTGCCATTATAATAGCATGCGCCCAAATTACATTGCCCCCCTGCGTGCCCCTGCTCCGCCGCCTTGCGGTACCACTTCACGGCAGCAGCGTAGGATTGCTCCACGCCTTCGCCATTTTCATAGCAATAGCCCAAATTACATTGTGCCGCTGCTTCCCCCTGCTCCGCCGCCTTGCGGAACCACTTCACGGCGGCAATGTAGGATTGCTCCACGCCATAGCCATTAGCATAGCACACGCCCAAACCACATTGCGCCGCTGCTTCCCCCTGCTCCGCCGCCTTGCGGAACCACTTCACGGCAGCAGTGTAGGATTGCTCCACGCCATTGCCAATAGCATAGCACAAGCCCAAATTACATTGCGCCCCTGCGTTCCCCTGCTCCGCTGCCTTGCGGGTCCACTTCACGGCTTCGGAATAGTCTTGCTCCACGCCTTCGCCTTTTGCATAGCAATCGCCCAAATTATTTTGCGCTTCGGCATTTCCTAAAAATGCCTTTATCTTCATCCAGGCGATAATGTCGCCATCTTCTGTTTTGCTGCAACTCGTCAGCAGCGAAGTGAGGCCCAATGCCATAACGGCCACGAGACAAATGGCAAATGCTTTTTTCATAATTTACAGAATTTTACGATTTTCGCTGCAAAGTTACGCATTTCCCAAATACTACGCAACACCGCGCGGAAAAAAAATGAATCAAGTGGCACCTGATTCACGGAGGGGCTTCTGGACGCTTTTTCCTAGCCGCCCCCTCACCGGGCAAGCGCCTTGTTTGCATATCTCTTCTTGCGTTTCAGCCTGCAAAGTTACGAAAAAAAATCGGTCGCACGGTTACACGGTAACACGGTAGCACACACCCCCTCTCTAACTCCCCCTTTAGGAAGGAACCCTATCCGCCCCCTTCGCCCCCCCCTTTGGGGAGGACTTGTTTCTGCTTTTCGCCCGTTTATTCGGATTCGGCTCCGAAGGAACGGAGGAGACGCTTGTTTTAAGAACTTTGAGCTGCACTCCAAGATACTCGCGCTCGGAAAAGTTCAAATTTCGCTGCGCTCATTTGGCTTTTCGCCCGCTTATTCGTAACTTTGCACACGCAAGAATGTAGTCGTTGCACATTGCATGATAGAACAGAGCACCGTGGACCGCGTGATGGCGGCCGCCGACATAGTGGATGTGGTGAAGGACTTCGTGGCCCTGCGCAAGGCGGGGGCTTCGTACAAGGGGTTGTGCCCCTTCCACGAGGACCGCACCCCTTCGTTCATCGTAACGCCCGCCAAGGGGCTGTGTAAATGCTTTGCGTGCGGGGCGGGCGGCAATGCGGTGAAGTTCGTGCAAATGCACGAACAGCTGTCGTGGCCCGAGGCCATCAGGTATCTGGCCAGGAAGTACGGCATCGAAGTGGAGGAACGGGGCGTGACGGACGGGCAGCGCGAACGCTCCAGGGAACGCGAGGCCCTGCTGGTGCTCAACGAATGGGCCTGCGAATGGTTCCAGACAATGCTGCACGACGACCCCGACGGCATAGCCATCGGCATGAGCTACTTCCGCAGCCGCGGGTTCCGCGACGACACGATACGGAAATTCCAACTGGGCTTCTGCCCGGACCGCCGCGACGCTATGTCGCAGGCGGCGGTGAAGGCGGGGTACGGCGAACGCCTCCTGGTGAACGACGAAGTGACGCTCCAGGGCACGGGCCTCAGTTTCAAGAACGACAAGGGGGGGCTGACGGACCGTTTCCGGGGCCGCGTGATGTTCCCCATTCACTCGGTGAGCGGGCGCGTGGTGGGCTTCGGGGGGCGCGTGCTGGCCAAGGAAACGAAGGGCGTGGGCCAGAAATATGTGAACTCCCCCGGGAGCCTTATCTATTCCAAGAGCCGCGAACTGTACGGCCTCTATCAGGCCAAGCAGGCCATCGTGAAACAGGACTGTTGCTACCTCGTGGAAGGCTACACCGACGTGATTTCCATGCACCAGAGCGGTGTGGAAAACGTGGTGGCCAGCAGCGGCACCGCCCTGACAGAGGGGCAGATTGCCCTGCTGCACCGCTTCACGGGCAACGTTACCCTGCTCTACGACGGCGACGAGGCGGGCCGGCATGCCGCACTGCGCGGCACGGACATGCTCCTGTCGCAGGGGCTGAACATAAAGGTGCTGCTTCTGCCCGAAGGGGAAGATCCGGACTCCTTTGCACGCAGTCACCGCGGCGATGAGTTCCGCCGGTATATCGCCCGAAACGAGGTGGACTTCATACGCTTCAAGACCGACATTCTCCTGAAGGACAGCCACGGCGATCCGGTGAAGAAGGCTGAGGCAGTGGCCGACATCGTGGACTCCATCGCCGTGATTCCCGATGACATACTGCGGCAAACCTACGCCCACGAATGCGCCGAACAGCTGCAGATGGCCGAGAGCGTCATCGTCAAGGCCATTCGCGACCGCCGCTCACGCAGTCTGCTGCCCCGCAGCGCCGAAGCCCCTCCCGTGCAGAAGGAAAGCTCGGAAAGGGGAAGCGCACAAACGGACGGCCCCGCACAGGACACAGCCGCCACGTCTTCCCCCAACGAGAGCGGGAACAGGGATTCCGCACTGACGGGACGCCACGAGCTGGCTCTGGCCGCCGCCGTGATCCGATGGGGCGGGCTGTCCTTCCCCGTCAGCGCGGAGAAGGAGGAAGCCAATGTTACGAGCTTCATCACCGACGAGCTGGCCACCGACGGCATAGTGCTGTCGCAGCCCCTCTGCCATCGGGTGTTCAGACTGGCCGAAGAGATGCTTGCCGGCGAAGTGCCCGAACAAAAAGCGTGGGTACAGCGGTTCCTCATGAGCGAGGACGAAGCGGTGGCAGGGTTTGCCGAGCAGGTAACCTCTGAACGGCACACGCTCTCCCAGTCGCAGCAACAACGCCTCAAGCCTGATGAGGACAGCCTCCATACCATCGTGCCGCGTCTCATCTACGAACTCAAATACGTCCTTATAAGCGAACAGGTGAAAGCCATACAACAGCAAATCCGCAAGCCTGAGACGCAGGCCGACGCTGAAGCCCTGCAAACCCTTCTCGCCGACTTCCGCGACCTGTCCGCCATACAAAAGGAAATAGGCCGCACGATGGGTGGCCGCGTCATGAAGAAATAAGACTACCCCACCCTACTGAAAAGCCCCCTCTCCCCAAACGTGAAACACCTCGACACCATACTCCGAGCCACGGCAGGCACATTGCTGACGCTCTACCTTGTCCTGCTGGTGGCCGCCAATGCACCGGCCTGCCAGCAATGGTTGGGCAGGGTGGCCAGTCGCCAGCTCACGGCGATGCTGGGAGCCCGCACTGAAGTGGAGCGCGTAGAGGTGGAACTCTTCAACCAGATTACATTACACGGGGTCAGCCTCGACGACCCGCAAGGGAAGCCCGTCGTGCGCAGCCAGTATCTGAGCGGGAAAATCGAACTGATACCTCTCCTCCGCGACCGAAGCATACGCCTCCGCACGGCAGCCCTTCTGGACACGGAGGCAAGTTTGCGGCGCGACAGCGCAGGGCGGCTGAACATACAATATCTTATCGACGCATTCAGCGACCCCAACGATACAACTCCCTCACGCATCGACCTCGCCGTGGGGGCTGTCATCATGCGCCGGTGCAGGATGACATATACCGATGTCCTGAACCCACAGGCCGCCGTAAGCCTCGCCGACATTGACCTGAACATGCAAATCAGCCGCCTCACAAACGAAGGACTTTCCCTGCGCCTCCGCCATTGTTCCCTTAACGGGAGACGCGGCCTGCGGCTGAAGGAACTGGCTTTCCAGTTGGATGCCGGCCGCCAGAGCATACAACTTGAAGGCCTCCGCCTGCGATTGCCCCAGTCCGAGCTGGCTATGGACAAACTCACGGCACACTACTCACTACCCTCCGACAGTACAGGTCTCGCAGGCCTACTGCCCACACTCAACCTCAGGCCTTTCTCGCTCACGGCACAGCTCCACAGCGCCGATTTCGCTTTCCTGATGCCGGAGCGCGTGGCCGCCGCGCTACGCCGCACCCCACTGGGCATCGGCACTGCCCTAAAAGGCGAAATGGCAGGCGGACGACTGACCGTGAGCCGTCTGCGCATGAACGAGGCGGGCGGACTGTTAGACCTTGACCTCAGCGGACAATTGCACCTCACCTCAGAGGGCAAGCCCCACGACGGCAAGGCCAGCATTGACCGTCTGCACATTGCCGCGGCACCCGCCGTGGCTCTGTGCAACGCCCTGCTTGGAAAAGAACTGCCCAAGCCGCTTGAAGCCTTGCAGGACGTGGACGTGAGCGGGCAGGCCTCACTGGCCGATGCCGCCCATGCAAGGGCCGACCTCCGTCTGGCCACGGCACTGGGCACGGCCCAGCTGAACGCCAGTCTGAAAGGCAAGACGGTGAGCGGCACCCTTACAGCACGGAACCTCAAGCCCGACGCCGCGCTCCCCGGGAAAGGCCTGCCCGAGAACATCAGCTTCGACATCAACGGCACCGCCCTGACCGACGGCAGCCACCTGGCGGGAGCCCTCAACATTGGCGAAATGAGATGGCTCGGCGTTGATTTCCACAACATCCACATGGGCGGCAGCATGACCGGCGGCAACTATGCCGTACACATAGGAGCCGACGACAGCCACACCCTGCTGGACCTGACGGCCAGCGGTACGAAGGGCCTGACAGACCTCAAAGTGGACGCCGACATCGGCAGGTGGCAGCTGTTCCTCCCCGACAACATCAAGAGGCTCAGCGGACAACTGAGTGCCGACCTCCACGGCATTCGCACGAAAGCGCCCACCGGCCAGATTGCCCTTACCGACTTCACGGCCATTACCCAGGCTGGCGACACGCTCCAGACCGACCACATCCCCTATCTCACGCTGGACAGCCAGCCCTCGGCAAGCGGCATCAACGTGAGGCTGGACAGCCCGTTCATAAGGGGCACCTTCGACGGTCCGTTCAACTGGGCTGCCCTCAAAGCCACCGCCATGGACATCGCCAGCAGGCATCTGCCCGCCCTGCCTGCCGATGCAGGCCGCAAGGAAGCCGAGGGACGCTGGCAGTTTGCCATGAGCATTACCAACGACGACGTACTGCAAAACCTTCTGACCCTGCCCATCGACCTCGCCCAGCCTCTGACCGCCGAAGGCTACCTCGACGGCGGCACACGGCAAGCCTCATTGCAGATGAGTACCCCCGAACTCAGCATCAAGGGGCAGAAAGTGGAACGCCTGCGCATCTACGCCGCCAGCCACGCCGAAGGCAGCGAAGCCCTCATCCAGTTGCAAAAGCCTTCGGAAGCCGCCCCCATACTTCTCGACCTCAAAGCGCAGGCCAAGGGAGGCGAACTCCTCACACACCTGGCCTGGCAGCAACAGAACCACGGCACACACTGCGGCGAAGTGGCCCTGAACACCCTGTTCTCACGCAACGAGGACGGCCAGCCAGTTATCGACACCCACCTCCTGCCCACCGACTTCATGATTGGCGACACGCTGTGGCACATCAGCAGCGGGCAACTCCACTACGCCGCCGGCCAACTCGATGTCAGGGGCTGCGAAGTGGCCCACGGCCTTTCACAACGGGCCCGCATTGACGGACGCTACGGGGGCAGTGCCTCAGACAGCATCGTGGCACAGCTCCACAATCTGGACGTGAAGTACATTTTGGACCTCGTCAGCTTCGACGACGTGGTGTTCGAGGGCGAGGTGTCGGGCACCGCCGTAGTGAAGATGCAGGACGGCCAGCCTCTGGCCAACTTCGACCTTAGTCTGCCCCACCTCTATTTCAACTACACGGACATGGGTGAAGCGGCCATTCTGGGCAGCTTCGACGGCCAGCATAAGCAAATCAACCTGAACGCCGACATAGCCGAGAAGGGCATAAGCCGGACGCAGGTACACGGCTACGTGAATCTGGATGAGCGTACCATCGACCTGCAATTCCAAGCCAACCGGACACCCATGGGATTCATCAACTGGTTCGTGGAAGGCGCACTGGAAAAGATAGAAGGGCGTGCCACAGGCCCCTTCCGCCTGTACGGCGGACTGAAGAAGCTGGAGTTTGGCGGCGACCTCGTGGCCGATGCGGCCTTCGGCATTCCTGCCACCGGCACGAGCTACAACGTGAAGGGCCTCAGAGCCCGCTTCACCCCCGGCCTCATCGCCTTCGCCGACGGGCAGATGGACGACAGCCGCAAGGGCACGGGCACCGTGTGGGGCCGCGTTACCCACAATCACATCAAGAATATGACCTACCGGTTCGTGGCCGACGTAAAGAACATGCTGGTCTATGACATGCCGCGCGAGGTGGGCTCCAACTTCTACTCCACGGCCTACGGCGACGGCCATGTGGAGATTAACGGACGGTCGGGCTTCCTCCAGACCGACCTGAACTTCACGCCGACCGCCGGCACCGACTTCACCTTCATCAACGACAGTCCCGAAACGGTCAATGCCAGCCGCCTCGTTACCTTCGGGAGCAAGGCCAGGGCGCAGTCACGGCAGCCCCAGCTCCCCTACCCCGCCGACAGGAAAAACCAAGCCGCCGACAGTTTCCCCTACCCCGCCGCCAGTTTCCCCTACCCCGCCGACAGTGAGCAGGCCGCCAAGGATAAGGAAAACGTCCCCAACGAAAGCACCACCGACATCCGCATCAATTTCAACATCAACGTCAATCCCAGTGCCGCCCTGCACATCATCATGGACGAAAAGACAGGCGACGTCATCAACCTCTACGGCAAGGGAGCCGTCAATGCCACCTGGTACAACAAGGGCGACTTCCGCATGTACGGCACCTGCACCGTGGACCACGGCCAGTACCGTTTCAGCCTGCAAGACGTCATCCGCAAGAACTTCCAATTGAAACCGGGTGGCGAAGTGGTGTTCACCGGCAATCCCCGCGAGGCCGACCTCAACGTACAGGCCATCTACACCGTCAATTCCGCCTCTCTGGCCGACCTCAATGCAGGAGCCGAATTTTCCGACAACAGCGTGCGCGTGAACTGCCTGCTCAACATACAGGGCCAGGCCGCCCAGCCGCAAATCAGTTTCGACCTCGACCTGCCCAACGTAAACGACGATGAAAAGCAGATGATTCGCAAGCTCATCGCCACCGAGGAAGATATGAACATGCAGATAATCTATCTGCTGGGCGTGGGACGCTTCTACACCTACGACACCGCCAATCTCACCCCCGAGCAGCAAAACAACGTGGCCGCCAATTCCATGAACTCCTTCCTCACCAACACCCTCAGCAGCCAGTTCAACGAACTTCTGGCCAGTGCCCTGAAAAGCAACAACTGGACACTCGGTGCCAACGTGGCCACAGGCACGCTCGGCTGGGACGACGTGGAGGTGGAAGCCCTCCTGAGCGGACGCCTCTTCAACAACCGCCTGCTCCTCAACGGCCAATTCGGCTACCGCGACCGCGCTTACATGCCCACATCGACCTCCTTCATCGGCGATTTCGACATACAGTACCTCCTTACCAAAAACGGCAACGTGCGCCTGAAAGCCTATAGCGAGACCAACGACCGCTACTTCACCCGTACCGCACTCACCACGCAGGGAATAGGCATCCTCCTGCAGAAGGACTTCGACCGCCTGGGAGACATCATCAAACGCAAGAAAATGAAAAAGAAACAATGAAGAGCATACTTTTCATCATCAATCCCATCTCGGGAAAAAAGCATCGTGGTGACCTGAACGCCCTCATTGAAGAGAACCTCGACCACAGCCGCTTCGACTCCCGGATTGTGATTACCGAATACGCCGGCCATGCGGCAGAACTCGCCGCCGAAGCCGCCAACCGAAGCGTGGACATCGTCGTGGCCGTGGGCGGCGACGGCACGGTCAATGAAGTGGCACGCTCACTCGTCCACACGCAAACGGCACTCGCCATCCTGCCTTGCGGAAGCGGAAACGGGCTGGCCCGTCACCTGCAAATACCGATGGACATCACCAAGGCCATACATATTATAAATAAGGAGTGCATCCATACCCTTGACTACGGACGCATCAACGGCCTGCCCTTTTTCTGTACCTGCGGCATGGGCTTCGACGCCTTCCTTTCGCAAAAATTCGCCGAAGCCGGCAAGCGAGGCTTCACCACCTACATAGAGAAGGCACTCACCGACGGCCTCCGCTATCAGCCCGAGACCTACACCATCACCTCCGTGGACGAAGGCGGACAGACGTCCCTCATTTCCCAAAAAGCCTTCCTCATTACCTGCGCCAACGCCACACAGTTCGGCAACAACGCCATGATTGCCCCCCACGCCTCCATGAAGGACGGCCTGCTGGACGTAGTGGTCATCGAGCCGTTCACGCCCATTGAGGCTCCCACTGTGGCCGTCCAACTCTTCAACGGCACACTCGACCGCAACTCCCACGTCAAGACCTTCCACGCCAGCCAACTCACCATAAGCCGCAACAGCGAAGGCCCCGTGCATTGCGACGGCGACCCATTCACCACAGGCCAACACATCGAGGTGGAACTCGTGCCGGCCAGCTTCAAAGTGGTGGTCAATCCCGAAGCCCACGGCCACAACGGCCATGGCCTGCAACTCATCGGCGAGTACTTCAGCGAATGGCACCGTCAGGCCACCCACGACATCAGGCGCATCAACCGCGCCCTGCTGGAAAGGCTCAGCCATAAATAGGACGCGCACAGCCACGTCCCCACAAGCAAGACCTAACAACAGACAACAACTCAATATCCCCACATTATCATGACCCACAACAACCAGACAATGAACCGTGCTGCCGACAACATCCGCGTGCTGGCCGCCAGCATGGTAGAACGCGCCAAGAGCGGACACCCAGGCGGTGCCATGGGCGGTGCAGACTTCATCAACGTACTCTATTCCGAGTTCCTGACCTTCGACCCTGACCAGCCTGCATGGCCCTACCGCGACCGTTTCTTCCTCGACCCGGGCCACATGTCGCCCATGCTCTATTCCCAGCTGGCGCTCATAGGCCGCTTCACGCTGGAAGAACTGCAAATGTTCCGCCAGTGGCAATCGCCCACGCCAGGCCATCCCGAGCGCAACGTAGAACGCGGCATCGAAAACACCAGCGGCCCGTTAGGCCAAGGCCACGTCTATGCCGTAGGTGCCGCCATTGCCGCAAAAGCCCTTTACGCCCGTACAGGCAACGATGCCCTGAAACGCGAGAAAATCTACGCCTACATCAGCGACGGCGGCGTGCAGGAAGAAATATCGCAGGGAGCAGGGCGTATGGCAGGCCACCTCGGACTGGACAACCTCATCATGTTCTACGATGCCAACGCCATCCAGCTTTCCACGCCCACGGCCGACGTCATCAGCGAAGACACTGCCCAGAAATACCGTTCCTGGAACTGGCACGTGCTGGAGATTGACGGCAACGACTGCCAACAGATTCGTGCCGCCCTGCAAGAGGCTCAGCAAGAGCACAACCGCCCAACCCTCATCATCGGGCACTGCACGATGGGCAAGGGCGCCCGCCGCGCCGACGGCACCTCCTACGAACAAGACTGCGCCACCCACGGTGCCCCCCTTGGCGGCGAAGCCTACACCAACACGATAAAGAATCTGGGAGCCGACCCTGCCGATCCCTTCCACATCTGGCCTGAAGTGCAGGCTCTCTACGACAGCCGGATCTCCGAGCTGCGCGAAACCGTCAAATCACTCCATGCCGAAGAACAAGCCTGGGCCGATGCCAATCCCGACAAAGCACGTCAGCTCTCCGACTGGATGAACGGCCATTTACCCGCTATTCCCTGGAACACGATTGAGCAGAAGCCCAATCAGGCCACCCGCGCAGCCTCATCGGCCTGTCTCTCGCTCCTCGCCAAGCACGTTCCCAACATGATAGTCAGCAGTGCCGACCTCTGCAACTCCGACAAGACCGACGGCTTCCTGAAAGGCGGAGCACGCGTCATCACGCGCGACGACTTCGGCGGCGGCTTCCTCCAATCCGGCGTAAGCGAACTCACCATGGCCTGCGTGTGCATCGGCATGATGCTGCACGGCGGCATCGTGGCAGCCATGGGCACCTTCTTCGTCTTCTCCGACTACATGAAGCCCGCCATACGCATGGCTGCCCTCATGCAAGTACCCGTAAAATTCGTATGGTCACACGATGCCTTCCGCGTAGGCGAAGACGGTCCCACCCACGAGCCCGTGGAGCAGGAAGCACAGATACGCCTCATGGAAAAGCTCCGCAACCATGCAGGGCAAGACAGCGTGCGCGTATTCCGCCCCTGCGACGTACACGCCACCACCCAGTGCTGGCAACTCGCCATGGAAAACCAGGACACCCCCACGGCTCTCATCCTCTCCCGACAAAACCTCACCGACATGCCGGCCGGCACGGCCTATCATGCCGAAAAAGGCGCGTACAGCGTAGTGGAATGCGAGAATCCCGATGTCATACTCGTGGGCAGCGGCTCAGAAGTACGCACGCTCGTGGATGCTGCCGCACTGCTTGAAGGGGAAGGAGTCAGAAGCCGCGTAGTGAGCTGCGCAAGCGAAGGCCTTTTCCGCCGTCAGAGCGAGGACTATCAGGAAAGCCTCCTGCCACGGGGCAGCCGCATATTCGGCCTCACTGCAGGTCTTCCCGTAACCCTCCAAGGACTGGTAGGTGCCTGCGGCCATGTGTTCGGCCTCGAATCTTTCGGCTTCAGCGCACCCTACAAAGTGCTGGAAGAGAAACTCGGATTCACCCCTGAGAACATAGCCGCAGAAATAAGGAAATACCTCAAAGCCTAAGCACCGCATCACACATTATATATAATATAAAGAAAACTTCACCATGATAGGAATAGCAAGCGACCATGCAGGTTACGCCCTCAAGCAATATGTAAAAACATACCTCACCGAAACGGGCGAGGTATTCAAGGACTACGGCTGCGACAGCGAAGAAAGCTGCGACTACCCCGACTACGCACATGCCCTCGCCTATGGATTGGAAAAAGGCGAGTGCGACCTCGGCATAGCCATCTGCGGCAGCGGCGAAGGCATCTCCATGACGCTAAACAAGCACCAGCACATACGTGCAGCCCTCGTCTGGAAACCAGAAATCAGCCACCTCTCACGGCAGCACAACAACGCCAACGTACTTGTCATGCCCGGACGCTTCATTACCAACGAAGAAGCACGCCAAATTATGCAGGAATTTCTTAAAACGCCCTTTGAAGGAGGCCGACATGAGCGCAGAATAGAAAAAATTCCCTTAAAAGCACAAAAAAACAACGGATAGCCTTGCGCAATTCGCCGATTTTTCGTACTTTTGCAGTCGCAACTAATTAGAATAACTATGACCAAAGCAGAAATCGTAAAGGAAATTGCCAAGAACACAGGCATTGAAAGCACCACCACCCTTGCTGTGGTTGAAGCGTTCATGGAAACAGTGAAAACTCACATGATTGACGGAGAAAACGTCTATCTTCGCGGATTCGGTAGCTTCATTCTCAAGCGCCGTGCCGAGAAGACAGCCCGTAACATCAGCAAGAACACGACCCTCGTTATCCCCGAACATAACATTCCCGCCTTCAAGCCTTCAAAGAGTTTCTCCAGCAAGGTAAAGTAAACAACGGAAACAATAACCTCAACTAATTATAAACAACATGCCCAACGGTAAAAAGCACAAGCGTCACAAGATGTCGACGCATAAGCGTAAAAAGCGTTTGCGCAAGAATCGCCACAAGAGCAAATAAGGCTTACGGGGGTGTATAGCCCCGCATAGCCTGATGCTCCATTTCAAGCACTACTCTACTATGACAAGCGAACTCATTGTAGATGTCGCTAAAGACAAAGTATCCATCGCCCTACTGGAGGATAAGCGCCTTGCTGAATTCCAACAGGAAGGGCGATTGGCACACTATGCCGTAGGCAACATCTATCTGGCACGGGTTCAGAAACTCATGCCTGGCCTCAACGCTTGTTTTGTGAATGTCGGAGCAGAACGCGCAGCGTTCCTCCATTACCTCGATTTGGGGCTCCAGTGGCCCTGGATGGAGAAGTACTACTCCCAAACACTGGCAAAAAAGCGCTACGTCCCCATTGACCGAGCCACACGCAGCGAAGAAACGTGCGGAAAAGAGGGACACATTCAGGATGTTCTCAAACTCCAGCAACAAATACTGGTGCAGATTGTAAAGGAACCTATCTCAACGAAAGGCCCTCGCATAACCTGTGAAATCAGTTTTGCCGGACGCTACATTGTACTTATGCCCTTTGGTGACAAAGTCAATGTCAGCAGCAAGATTACCCAGCGTTCCGAACGAGCCAGACTCAAGCAAATTGCCCAGAGTCTAAAGCCTAAGGGCGTTAGCATTATCATCCGCACCGTAGCCGAAGGCTGTTCCGCCGCCGATCTTGAGCAGGAAATAAAAACGCTCTACGAGAAGTGGGAAACGACCATGGAATGCGCCGTGGAGCAAGCCGGCTCCAATGGCCCTGTACTTATCTATGAAGAGACCAGTCGCGCCGTGGGAATGCTCCGCGACCTCTTCAATCCCTCCTTTGAGAGCATCCACGTGAACGATGCCGAAGTTTACCGCGAGATAGCCGACTATGTGAGCATGATAGCCCCCGACCGGAAGGGCATCGTAAAGCTCTACAACGGAGCTCTGCCCATTCTCGACAACTTTGAGGTAACGCGCCAACTCGCAAAATCCTTCGGGCGCATCGTTTCGTACCAGCACGGTGCCTATATGTATATAGAAAGCACCGAAGCCATGCACGTGATTGACATCAATTCTGGCAACCGCTCCAAGAAGAACGACGGGCAAGAGCTCAACGCGCTGGATGTCAATCTCGTCTCTGCCGATGAACTGGCTCACCAGTTGCGTCTGCGCGACTTGGGCGGCATCATTGTGGTCGATTTCATTGATATGGAAGAGCCGGAGCACAGGCAAGCGCTCTATGAGCGGATGTGCGAAAACATGTCGCACGACCGTGCCAAGCACACCATTCTTCCCCTCTCAAAGTTCGGCCTCATGCAAATCACACGCCAGCGCGTGCGACCGGCGATGGAAGTCAAGATGGAAGAATCCTGCCCCACCTGCCAAGGCACGGGCACCATCAAGAGTTCACTCCTCTTCACCGACACTCTTGAAAGCAAGATTGACCAGCTCGTCCACGTCCACGGCATCCGACGCTTCACCTTGCAACTCCACCCCTTCGTCTATGCCTACGTATGCAAGGGATTGTGGAGCCTCAAGCGTCAATGGCAAATGCACTACAGCTGGCAAATGCGCATCATTCCCAACCAGCAACTATCCTACCTCCAGTATCGCTTCCTTACCCCCGACGGTGAAGAAGTGGACATGCACGAACACGCGGAGATTCGCTAATCCGGCACTCCCCACCCTACCCGACATTCACAGACAAGGCACACAAAAGCAGGAGGCAACCTCACAACGAGGTTGCCTCCTGCTTTTATATTTCCGGCAAACTGCATAAGGGTGCTTTCTACCCCAACATTCGTTACCGCCGGCAAGGGACAAGATTGCGCGGGCGGAGAGTAAGGCGTACACGGGCCTTCACCTACTCACGAGGCTCTTTACCCAGTAGGCAGCAGGCCGCACGACCTGCAATCGACCCCTACCTGTCGGACTGATAGGTGAGGTCGTAGAAGCAGGGATAGGTGTTTTCGTTGGCATCGGCCTGCCCCTCGGTGCTGGGCACGATGATGCGCACGTGAGCCAGTTTGCTGTCGGCATAGAGGAGCCGGCCCAGCCGGACGTAGTAGAGGGGGTAGAGCCATCCGTTGGGTACGCCTGCCTTGTATCGCTGCATCATGATGCCGCTCGTGAAGGTGCCCGTCAGCGTGCCGGCCGTATTCGTCACGCTCATGATTTCGGGCTGATAGTCAGTCTCGGGTATGAAGATGTTGGCCGTCTGTATGCTGTCGGCACCTATGTTGTATTCCACGTAGCGCACGTATATGCGGCGAGTGGTACCCTCGGCTATGGTGTCGCCACGCAGGGGCACGGTGTGTCCGAGGCTGTCCTTGACGGTGCGTCCCATGTCGCCCGTGCCGCGCTCCACCACTTGCATATACATTTCCAGGTCGCTCAGATAGATGTAGTCGTTGCGGCTAAGGTCGCACATATTGCCGGCAGCCCTGTATTGCTGTTCGGAAATGACGTGTATGGGCGGTACATGCAGGAGCGTGTCGCCGCTGATTTTGTCTATCACGGTGCAGCCTTTCTTGACAAAGCTGTCTATCTGCCGCTTCTCGCGTTCGCGCAACTCGGCGTAGGTGGTGTCGTTGCTGCACGCCGCAAAAAGCACGATGCCCAGCGTGACTAAAAATAGGAGTCGTTTCATAGGAAGGTTTTACTATTTTGGAGGATGCCCGCGCCCCTTCTGCAAGCCCGTTCTCCCTGCTTCCGCTTGGGCGGAAAGGGCCGGCAGGTTGCTTTTCACTAGTGTATAGACTAGTTTCGCCTAGTGTATAGGCTGGTGTTCACTAGTGTATAGGCTGGTGTTCACTAGTGTATAGGCTGGTTTTTCCTAGTGTATGGGATAGCCGCGAGGGAGCGCAGGAGCGGCCAGCGTACCGCCGCGTTAGTCTTTTTTGGCCTTCTTGTAGCGTTTGTTGAGGCCGCTCACCACTTGCTCGGTAATGTCGAGCTTTTCCTGTGCGTAGAGCAGGTTGTCGCCCACCTTGGCCATGATGAGGCTATACCGCCCGTCCTTATTGAAGTCCTTCATGAAGTTTTGCACGCTGTCGCGGAGGGCATCGTTGATGGCCTGCTGTTCTTTGGCGAACTTCTCTTCAAGTTCGGCGGAGAGCTTTTGGAGTTGCAACTGCTGGTTTTGCAGCTTCTGCTGCTGTGCCTGTGCTTCTTCCTGCGAGGCGAACTGCCCGGCCTGGAGCTTGCGCTGGAAGTCTTCGGCGGCCTTTTCGAGGGCGTTCTGCTTGCTGACCAGTTGCTGCTGGTAGGTGGCAGAACGCTGCTGGAGCTGTTCGGAGAACTCCTTGCAGTATTCATACTGCGACATGAGGGAGTCGTATTCCACGTAGGCAATGAGTCCTTTCTCGCCGGTAGGCTGGGTCATGCCGGCAGCGGGGCTGTTTTTCTTGGCAGTTTGGTTACAAGAAGCCAAGGCGCAAGCGGCTATGGCAAGGGTGAGCATTTTTTTCATGGGGTATGTGTCCTTTGTTTTTCGGTTTCGTTTAATGCGGTTTCTTCTCCGGCGATTGAGCCGTCTTCCTGCGAGCCTCGCGATCCTGGCTCTGCACGCATTCCACCCCCCTGCGACGCAATTCGGCGTTGGCACTGACGTGCTGGCCGACCTGCCCACGGTGGGTCATGGCATACAGGCAAAGCAACACTACCGCAACGGCCACAATGGCCAAGGTGAGGAGGAGTAACTTCATGTCGGACGCAAAATTAGCAAAAAAAAGCGACCAAAAACGCAAATAACGGTGAAAAAATAGTTAAAAGCCCTTTTTTTGTTGCTCACATACGAGATATTATGTACTTTTGTACGCAAAATCACGCATCAGCACGGGGCGAAAGCGCGTTTACCGCCGCCTTTCATCCTCTCCCATGCTCCTCCGATGAACCGGAACAAGACTATTCAATACGAACGGGAAGTGAGGTTCAGGCCTCACCCCCACCCCAAAAAACAACACTTGCTATGAAAAAGTTCATCTGCTCGCTGGCAGCCATGACGCTGCTCATTGCCCCGACTGTGGCACAGGACGATGTCTATTTCGTTCCCAAGAAGAAAAAGAACGTAACCACCCAGACCACGGTTACGACCACCCGCACCGTTACCTCCCACTACGACGAGATTGACCCCGTGGACGACAACTGGTACGTAGGCCGCGAGGGCGTGATGGACGTGGATGCCTACAACCGCCGCACCACACCTGCCGACACCACGCGGGTGGACACCGTCTATCAGTACGTGGTGGATGTGGAGCCGGCGCCCACCTCCTTGCTCATACGCTTCCACGGCTACTACGACCCCTGGTATTACGACCCCTTCTTCTCACCCGTCGTCTTCACGCCTTTCGACTGGTACTACGACCCCTGGTATTACGGGGCATGGGGCCGGCATGGCTGGTACTACACCTGGGGCTGGTCGCGGCCCTGGTACGGCCCGTGGCACCGCCCCTGGTACTACGACAACTGGCGCTGGCACCGCAACTACGGCACCCGCTGGGCCTATCGCAATCGCGACGGATCGTGGGGCTATCAGAACCGGGGTGGCTATCGGGGCGGCTCGCGCAGCACCGACAGCCGTACCGGCTATGCCTCAAGGGGCGGCGGCTACCGCTCCGGCTCCGCTACAGGCCGCAGCACTTACGAAGGCGGTGGCTACCGTGGAGGAAGCCGCACCGTTGGCGGCAACCGCGCCGTGTCGGGGACGACCGTCTCGCGCAATGCCAATAGAGGCGAAGGCACCACCCGCAGCATAGGGAGCAGGAGCGTAGGCACAAGCCGTTCCTACAGCAGCAGCCGCAACTTCAGCGGCACGCCCTCTTCAGCCTCTACCGTACACAGCGCAGCCCCTTCGCGCAGCAGTAGCAGCAGCTACAGCGGAGGAAGCCGTGGCAGTTTCAGCGGCGGTGGCAGCTACAGCGGAGGAAGCCGTAGCAGCTTCGGCGGCGGTGGCGGCTATAGCGGCGGAAGTCGTGGCGGCTTCGGCGGCGGTGGCGGCTACAGCGGAGGAAGCCGTGGCGGAGGGCGCGGTCGATAGCCGTTCTCTCCACACATTATTATAATAAAGCAGAGTATAGAAGAACACTACAGATATGAGAAAAACAATTTTGGCCTTGGCCTGCACAGCCGGCCTTGGATTGCAAGCGCAAAACGTTTACGAAATAGAGCGCCACAGCACGAACGACCTCAACGGCACCGCCCGCTTTGTAGGCATGGGCGGAGCCATGAATGCCCTCGGTGCCGACCTCAGCACCATGACGGGCAACCCTGCCGCCATCGGCATGTATCGCAGCAGCGACTTTGCCCTCACCGCCTCTGTCCAGGCGCAGAAGGATGCCGAAAAGTTTGGCGACCAGAACAAAGTGCGCGGCTCCTTCGACCAGGCCGGCCTGGTGTATGCCTTCAAAACCTACAACGAATCCCTGCGCTACTTCTGCTTCGGATTCAACTACCAGAAGATGCACAACCTCAAGCAGTTCATCGGTTCCGACGGCTGGCTCCAACTCGACAACGACGCCACCATGCTGGGCCAACTGGGCAGTCAGCTCTACGGAGCCGCCGTGGGCTTCAAGGACGACGGCAAATGGCGAGACTACAACTCCGTGGTCAGCAACGGAGCCTACAGTGCAGGCTTCCTTGACTTCAAGAAAGATACCGACGGCAAGATTACCGATGTGCTGGTGCCCGCCAAGACAGAGAGCTATAACTACCGCCGCGCCAACTGGGGCCATGTAAACAGCTACAACATCAACCTTTCGTTCAACGTCAGGGATCGTTTCTACTTCGGCCTCACCACAAGCATCTACGATGTCTATTCGCGGAGCCTGCTCTACCATCAGGAAATACTGCAAAGCACACCCAATTACAGCTACGGCCTTGAAGAAGAAACGCGCCTCTACGGCACGGGCTTCGACATGAAGTTCGGCATGATTGTGCGCCCCGTGGAGGAAAGCCCCTTCCGCTTCGGCCTGGCCTTCCACACGCCCCGCATTCTCTCGCTCACCCAGCAGAAATGGGCTCAGTACGACAGCAAGTCCCCCATCTACACCGATTCTCCGAAATTCGACCTGCTGTCCACGGGAGCCTACGACTATAACATCCGCACCCCCTGGCGTTTGCAGCTGAGCGCCGCCACCACGGTCAGCAACTGGCTGGCTCTCGATGCCGAGTACGAACTGGCCATGTACAACAAGACCGCCATCAAATACCCCTACTACGACCGCTTCGACCGCCCCTCTTGGGTTGATGGCAATAAGGACCTCTTCATCGACGACGAGGTGGACTACTGCCTGCGCCCCCAGCACACGCTCCGCATCGGCATGGAAGGCCGCTTTGCCGAACAGTTCTACGGACGCATAGGCTACAACTTCGTGAGCTCCCCCTTCAAGAAGGATGCCTACCTCAATCTGGCTCCCGCGCAAACAAGCGGGGACTACACCACCGTGCCCAACAGCACCTACGAAGCCACCTCCACCGACTACATCAACTTGGGCAACACCAACCGCCTCAGCCTCGGCCTTGGCTGGCACGGCAAGACAGCCTATGCCGACGTGGCCTACGTCTGCCAGAACCAGTCGGCCGAAGCCCACGCCTTCCACGACGACAACCTTACCCCCATCAAGAAGGACATCGTGCGCCACAGCGTGCTCTTCACCTTCGGCGTGAAGTTCTAAGCCCTGCCCCCATGCGACGCATCGAACTCCTCGCCCCCGCCCGCAACCTTGAGACAGGCCGCCAGGCCATACTCCACGGTGCAGATGCCGTGTACATAGGCGGACCGGGCTTCGGAGCGCGTCAGGCAGCAGGCAACTCCTTGGACGACATTCGCGAGTTGTGCGCATTTGCCCGGCCCTACGGCGTGCGTATCTATGTTACGCTCAACACCATCATCTACGACCACGAACTGCGTGAGGCCGAAAGCCTTGCGCAGTCGTTGTATCAGTGCGGCGCGAGCGCCCTCATCGTGCAGGATTTGGCCTTACTGCGTATGCACACGGCCCTGCCGCTCCATGCCAGCACCCAGATGGACAATCGCACGCCCGAAAAAGCCCGCTGGCTCTATAACGCCGGCTACGAACAGGCCGTGCTGGCCCGCGAACTCAGCCTTGACGAAATCCGGGCCATCCACGATGCCGAGCCCCGGCTGGCCCTCGAAGCCTTCGTCCACGGAGCCCTGTGCGTAAGCTACAGCGGACGCTGCCAAGCCTCACAGCATTGCTTCCGCCGCTCCGCCAACCGTGGCGAGTGTGCCCAGTTCTGCCGTCTGGCCTTCGACCTCGTGGATGCCGAGGGGCAGGTACTTGAATCCGACCGCCACCTGCTTTCACTGCGCGACATGAACCGCTCCGCCTCCCTTGAGGAAATGATTGACGCAGGCATAAGCAGCTTCAAGATTGAAGGGCGGCTGAAGGACATAGCCTACGTCAAGAACACCACAGCCTACTACCGTCAGGCACTCGACCGCATCATAGCCCGCCGCCCCGACCTGGAACGCAGTTCGCAGGGCGAACACCGTTTCAGCTTCACGCCCCAGCTCAACCGCTCCTTCAACCGAGGCTTCACCGACTATTACCTCCATGGCCGCCAAGGCGACGAGGCTTCCATCCACACGCCCAAGTCCATCGGCGAACCTATCGGAAAAATCACCGCCACAGGAAGGGCGGAGGCACGCGGCGGCGAACCCTATATAGACATCGCCCTGCTGCCCGGCATCAGCCTGTCCAATGGCGACGGCCTGTGCTTCTTCGACAGCACGCACCGCTTGAGGGGATTTCGCGTGAACCGAGCCGCCGGCAACCGTGCCTACCTCAACGCACAGGCAGGCTCCCTGCCGTTTCAGGCTCTGCCCGAGAATGTGCTGCGGGGCTTACCGCTCTATCGCAATCAGGACTGCGCCTTCGATGCCCTGCTGGCCAAGCCCACGGCAGAGCGCAGACTCCCCCTCGACCTCGTACTGACCGACGACCTTTTGGAACAGAACTACGAACTGGCCCGCACCCCGCAGGAAGAAAACATACGCCGGCAAATGGCGCGGCTGGGCGATACGCCCTATTACCTTCGCTCCCTCTCCATCCGGTTTTCACAAAACTGGTTCATCCCCAGCAGCCATCTGGCCGCCCTGCGACGCAAATTAGTGGAGAAAGCCCAAAGTCCATCACAATCCCAGCCACAGGTGCGACAAAGCCAAGCCACACTCAGCACACCCCCGACCACATCGCTGGAAATGGGCGGCGGAATAGCCAACCGCCTGGCCAGGGAAATGGCCGAAGCCTGCGGCCTTTCCGTGGCGCCGTCCTGCGAGGTACAGGCCAGCGCCGCCGAGCCCCTCATGGTATGCCGCTATTGCCTGCGCTATGAACTCGGCCAATGCCCCAAGCAGACAGGCCACGCCCCCACATGGAAAGAGCCCTTGCAGTTGTGCCTGCCCGACGGGCGACGCTTCCCCCTTAAATTCGATTGCCAGCGATGCGAAATGCAAGTCTTACAATCCTGCTAATCAGCGTCCTCACACTTTGCATGGCCGTAGCCTGTACGGACAACGACAAGGCCGTGGTGGAAGGCGAAGGCGTGATTTATGCCGATTTCCAAAGCGTGGATTCCGTGCAGTACAGCCGCACGCACCACTATTGGAAGGGGCAGTATTTCCACACCCTCGACACGCTTGTCCTGCTTAGTTCCGTACCCAACGAGAGCTGGCTGCCCGACACCCATCGTCTGGCCAAGCGACAGCGCATCGTAGTGGCCGACATTGTGCGCCTGCCAGGCAATCGCCCCGACAGCATCTGGCTCAAAATGGTGTCGGTCGATGACACCATACCCGTACAGGGCTGGGCAGACGAGGCCACCCTGCTGGCTCAAAGCCGCCCCACCAACATTCTGGCCCGCATTCTCCACCCCTTCGGCTCACTCGCCGACGTGCCAGGAGGCAAGTACAGCCACGCATGGCTTGACTTCTACTTCCATCCCACGGCCAACCCCTGGCTCCTGCCCCTCCCCCTGGCCGCTGTCGTCGCCGGCTTGTGGGCGTTGCTCATTTTCTTGCTGGGATTCATCGACAAGTACATCTTCGACCGCGCCCGCTATCGTTGCGGCCAGTGCAACGCGCCCCTCCGCCACCTTGGCCGCTGCCCACACTGCGGAGCCATCAACGAAAACGAAGAACAGGGCATAGGGGAATAAGGAAATTAGCAAATGAGAGAATGGGCAAATTAGCAAATGAGAGAATGAGCCAATCAGACAATGAATCAGACACACATACTCCTGCATTGCTGCTGCGCCCCATGCAGCTCCGCCATCGTAGAATGGATGTTACAGCATGACATCCAGCCCGTGCTTTTCTACTACAATCCCAACATATTCCCACAGGAGGAGTACCTCATCCGCAAAAACGAACTCATGCGCCACGCCGCCAGCCTCGGCCTCCAAGCCATCGACGGTGACTACGACCACGAGGCATGGCTCCAAGCCGTAAAAGGCATGGAAGATGAACCCGAGCGCGGCAGCCGCTGTCTCCAGTGCTTCAAAATTCGCCTTCTGCGTAGCGCACAGGTTGCCCTTGGGTTGAACATCAACACCTTCACCACCACATTGGCCTCCTCCCGTTGGAAATCTCTGGAACAAATCACCGAAGCAGGCGAATGGGCCGCCGCGCAGGTGAACGCCCAGCTCACTGAAGGTCAGCACCCCGTCCACTTTGACGCCCGCAACTGGCGCAAGGGCGGATTGCAGCAACGAAGAAGCGAACTCCTCCGTCAATACGGCTTCTACAACCAGCAATACTGCGGTTGCGAGTACTCCATGAGCCGTCTGGAAAGCAAGCAGTAGGCACAGCCGACGGCCGGGTTGTTTTTGGGACGTAATCAGTAAGCGCAGACAGCCTGACAACACATCATCGCCGTAAGCCGAGACGCACCATATTGCAACAACCAGTCATCAAAACACCGCTTACAAAAGGCTCCGCCCCACATTTTACATCATTTTTATAGAAAAACATTTGGTGATTTACAAAAAATGCCCTACTTTTGCACGCAGAAAACAAAACTGGGGTATGGTGTAATTGGCAACACTGCAGATTCTGGTCCTGCCTTTCCTGGTTCGAGTCCGGGTACCCCAACACAAAGAAGAAAGTCTCAGCAAGCATTTGCTGGGACTTTTGCTTTAGTATATTCTCCCCACCGGCACAATGTTTGCTAAAAGTGGGCTCAGTGGAAATTGAGTGCCGACATTGAACCTCCCACACCACATTTCTTGCGTCGATTGCATCACCGCGCCACACGATAAGTAAAGAAAGAACGGGAAGGCTTGCGGTACAGTTCCCTTCTCTATACGACAAGTGAAACGCTCTTATACGGCAGAAAAAACGCTCTTATACGATAGGGGAAACGCTCTTATACGACAAGAAAAATGACCGAAGGGATGAGGATAAACAACCCTCCGAACTCCCAGTTTCGTCAATGCAGGTGATGAAGTCTCCGCAGAAAATCTTTACCTTTCCGAGCGAGAGTATCTCAGAGCGCAACCCGGAGTGCGAATACTCAAGAGTTGTCTTTTTGGAAAGAGAGGAAAGCAGAATTTATATTCCTGACACAAAAGGTTGGCAGTTCGGATAATTATTCGTAAATTTGCAGCGGCATTGGTTAGATTTCCAAGAATTTGAGGATGCAGACAATCCGAGAAGCCGAGTATATACGAACAAAATTCTATATCATTATGAAAAACTACCCTTTGACCCAGACACAACTGGGCATCTACCTTGCAGAACAGAATGCCGGCGAGAGTGAGAACTACAACATTGCCATGCTGTACCACTTGGACGACGACATTGATACGGACAGACTTCGCAAAGCTCTCTGTACCGTAATTGACAATCACCCCAGCATAAAGGCCCGCCTCGTGATGACCGACGCAGGCGAACTGCGCATGGAAGACCATGCTGACGAGCCCGCCCGCGTGGACGTGCGTTCTGTGAACTCCGTGGCAGAAATACGCGGCGAACTTGCCCGCCGCTTCGACCTCTTTAGCGAACCACTCTATCGCCTCGTCATCTACCGGACAGAAGGCAAGGCTTTCCTATACTCGGACTTCCACCATATTGCCTTTGACGGTATGTCGTTCCGCATTTTCCTCCGTGAACTGAGTGAGGCGTATGAGGGCAAGGCGCTCCAGCCGGAAGGGAAGGATGCCTTCACCGTGGCAACGGAGGAGGAAGCCTTGCGGCAGACGGAGGCTTTCGCCGAAGCCAAGGCGTGGTATGCCGCCGAGTATGGTGCTGCCGACGACGTCCACACGCTGCCTCTCCCCGACAGGCATGAACCTGAAGACGGCTGCTTCATTGAGAAGTATTTCCCGCTTACCATAGAGCATTCCGCTGCCACGGCTTTTTGCGAGAAAGAGCACGTGGGCATCAGCATACCCTTCACGGCAGCCTTCGCGCTGACTATTGCCCGCCTGACGGGCAGCGACGAAGCGCTGTTCTCCACCATCTTCCACGGCCGCACGGACAAGGCCACGCTGGGCTCCCTGGCCATGATGGTGAAGACGCTGCCCGTCTATCATAACCTACAGAATACACCTCGCACGAGCGACCTTCTGCAAGCCGTCCGCCAGCAGATGAAGGAAGCCCGCCAGCGCACCATCTACTCCTACGCCGACACCTGCACCGACCTCGGCCTCAACCCACAGGTGTGCCTGGCTTTCCAAGGCACCTTCAACAACTACGACGTCATACTGGACGGCAAACGGCAGGTGAGCGAGGACCTGCGCGTGGCGCGACCGGGATATACGATGATGTTCAATGTCCTTCAGGAACTGGACGGAAGCTACAGGTGCAAGGTGTCCTACCCTCCCTCACAGTATAGCGAGGCCGCCATCGGCCAAATCTGCGCATGCTTCGATACGGCCCTGCACGAGCTGCTCGTCAAGGAGAACGTGGCCGACATCCAACTACTTGACGCTAAAGCCGCCGAGATTCTGCTGGAGAAAGGCAGGACCGCACCCCTCGACTTCGACCGAGGCGACACCGTCGTGTCGCTCTTCCGCCGTCAGGCCACTGCCACGCCCGAAGCAACCTGCGTGGTGTACGACGACCCCTCCACGGGCCAGCGCCGCAGCTACACTTACCGCCAGGTGGACGAACTCACCGACCTCATGGCCGCCCGCCTCACAGAACTGGGCGCAGGCCCCGAGCAGGCCGTGGGCGTAATGGTGGGCCGCAGCGAGCGTATCGTGCTGTTCCCCCTGGCCATCATGAAGACAGGGGCAGCGTATATGCCGCTGGACAGCCACTTCCCGGAAGACCGCCTCAGCTTCATGTGCGAAGATGCCAAGGTGAACCTCATCATTACGGAAGACAACCTTATGGCTGAGGCCATGCCTTCATTTGCCGGCACCGTGCTCACCTACGACGACCTTACGCAGCCGATGGCCGCCCTGCCAGAGCTGACCGCTCCCAAGCCGGAGAACATGCACGTAGTGCTCTACACCTCTGGTTCGACGGGTAAACCGAAGGGCGTCATCCTTGAACAGCGCAATATTGTGGCCTTCTGCCACTGGTTCACTCATTATTATAATATAACGGCAGCCGACCGCGTGGCCGCCTTCGCCAACTTCGGCTTCGACGTGCATCAGGCCGACCTCTGGCCTATCCTCACGGTAGGCGGAAGCATCTACGTCATTCCGCAGGATATGCGCCTTGACCTGACGGGGCTGGAGGAATACATCAACCGCAATGAGCTGACCGTGGCCAACATCACCACGCAGATAGGCTCCATGTTCGCCGCCGCCGTGAAGAAGAGTTCCCTGCGGGTGCTCGTCGTGGCTGGCGAGAAGCTGGGACCCACGCCAAAGCCCGACTATGGTTTCTACAACGGCTATGGCCCCACGGAGTGTACCATCTATGCCACTTGCTATGACATAGAGAGCGACTACGATTCCGCCCTCATCGGCAAGGCTCTGGCCGGCTATGCCGTGGCCGTCGTGGACAGCCACCTCAACCTGCTCCCCACCGGAACGCCAGGCGAGTTGCTCATCATGGGTGAGGGCGTGGGACGCGGCTATCTCAATCGCCCCGACGTAACCGCCGAGAAATTCATCACCTTCCAGGGGCAGAAGGCTTACCGCACTGGCGACCAGGTACGTATGCTGCCCGACGGTCAGATTGAATACATAGGCCGCATGGACGGCCAGGTGAAACTCCGCGGCCTCCGCATCGAGCTCGGTGAAGTGGAAGCAGCCTTGCTGCGCCACCCTGCCGTGAAAGCTTGTGCCGCCGCCGTGAAGGACATTGCCGGCACGCAGCACCTCTGCGCCTACTATGTGCTCCATGAGGGTGAGGCAGCCTCCGACGAAAGCCTGAAGGAGTTTATGGGGCAGAGCGTTACCGACTTTATGGTGCCCGACTATCTCATGCCACTCGAAGCCCTGCCCTACAACGCCAACGGTAAGGTGGACCGCAAGAAGCTGCCCGTTCCCGAAGTGGGAGCCGAGGCTGCTGAGGGCGGCGACACGGAGGCTGCTCATGTGTGGAGCCAACTCCAGCTCGCCCTGCGTGACGACATACAATCCCTCACGGGAGCCGAGAGCATAGGCATAAACAGCACCCTCGGCCACTTCGGCCTCTCTTCGCTACTGGCCATGAAACTCGCCGTGCAGCTTTTCAAGCAGTATGGCGTAAAAATCGCAGCCAAGGAACTCCCCCGCCTGTCTATCCTCGCCATCGGCGACGAAATCGTGGCGCAGCTCCTCAACAAGGAACAGCAGCCCGAGACAAAGCCCCAAGAAAGCGAGCAGGAAGCTGCTGCCTTGGACAAGGCTCCCCTTACCTTCTCGCAGCAGGGCGTGTTCATCGACTGCCAGATGAATCCCGACGACATCATCTACAACCTGCCCTACGCCCTCACCTTCCCCGCATCGGTACAGGAAGAGCGCATCGCCGAGGCCGTGCAGAAAGTAGCCGCGGCCCATCCCGCCCTATTCTGCAACTTCGTGCAAGAAAGCGAAGGCGTGATGATGAAGATGTCCGAAGACCGCACACTCACCATAGCCAGCAAGGCACTCACCCCCGATGAACTGCAAGCTGAGAAGGAAGCCTTCCCCCGTGCCTTCAACCTTGAGAGCGACCGCCTCGTCCGCGCCGAAATCGTTACTACCCCCGACGGCATCCATACCCTGCTCATCGACATGCACCATATCGTGTCCGATGGCGGCTCTATGAATATCTTCATCCACCAGCTCATTGAAACCCTCAACGGGCATGACATTGAGCCCGAGAGCTATGGCTATCTCCAGTTTGCTCAGCAGCAGAGCAGGCAGGCCGAAGGGGAAGCCATGAAGGTTCACAAGGCGTTCTACGACAAGATGTTTGAGCGCTACGAAGCCGCCGCCACCGTGCCTACCGACAAGAACGAAGGTCAGGTAGGCAAGCCGCAGGATGCAGCCACGCCCATCCCCGAAGCCCTTCTCAGCATGCAACTGCCTGAGGAGGTAACACCGGCACATTTCTGGTTTGCCGCTTTCAACTACGCTCTCTCGCGCTTTGCCAACACGAAGGATGTCTATACCGCCTTCGTCAGCAACGGACGACAGAACATTGACATTGCCGACACTGTAGGTATGTTCGTGAACACCCTGCCTTGTGCCGTACATATCGGTGAGCAGACTGTGGAGGACTTCCTCCGCGAAGTGTCAAAGAACTTCAACGACGTGCTCGACCACGAGAACTATCCCTTCACGCGCATTGCTTCCGACTACGACTTTAAAGGCTCTGCCAGTTTCGCTTACCAGCTGGGTGTGTTTGATGAATACCTCGTGGAAGGCGCTCCCGTCACACAGGAACTGCTCACCCTCTCACGCCCAAAAATAGCCCTGTGCCTCTACATTGAGAATTACAACGGGGTGCCCTGCGTGAAGGCCGTCTATGACGATGCACAGTACTCCCACGACCTCGTCCTCCACTTCACCGAGAGCATCGTGGCCACGGCCGAGCACTTCGCTGCCCAGATGAAGGCTCCCGTGAAGACCATCAGCATCATGAGCGAGCGCCAGCGCCTTGAAGTGGAGGCTATGCACAGCGTTCACGAAGACCTTAACTTCCCCATCTGCACCTTCCACGAAGGTATTGAGCAGTGGGCCGAGAAGACGCCTGATGCCCTCGCTATTATGGCCTGCGACCGCGACCTGACCTACCGCCAATACAACGACGAAGCCAACCAGATGGCCCGTGCCCTCATGGCTCGCGGTGTGAAACAGGGCGACAGGGTAATTCTCCTCCTGCCCCGCCGCAGCTATTACCTCACGGCCCTCTTCGCCGTGATGAAGTGCGGCGCGGCCTTCATTCCGATGGATCCGGAATATCCCGCCGACCGCATCGCCTACATCCTTGAAGATGCCGGCGGTCGCCACATCATCACCACCGCCGACAAGGTGGCCGAGCACCCCGAACGCGCCATTGACATTGCTGAATTGCAGCAGGAAGGCAGCAAGTACGACACTCATAATCTCAACATCAAGGTTGATCCCCACGACCTCGCCTACCTCATCTACACCAGTGGTTCAACAGGCCGTCCTAAAGGCGTTATGATTGAGCACCTTGGTGCCGCATCTTTCCTCTACTTCTACAAGAGCGACACCAACTACGGCAGCGACAGTCAGGCCAACCGCGTGGGTCTCTGCCAGTCCTCCGTGTCCTTCGACCTCAGCGTGGGCGAAATCGGCGTGCAGGTGTTCAACGGCGACACCGTGGCCTTCGCCAACGAAGACGAGATGATGAGCCCCGTAGAGATGGTGAAACTCTGCCGCCGCACGGGCGCACAGACCATCAGCGGCACGCCCTCCCGTCTGGCCGTGAACCTCGAGCTGGAGGAATACCACGACCTCATCAAGAATCAGATGAAGTGCGTCGTCACCGGTGGCGAGAAGCTGCCCGCTCCCCTACTCGATGAGTTGGAGAAGATGGACGTGTACATCATCAACACCTACGGTCCCACCGAGACGACGATGGGCTCCAGCGCCGGCGTGCTGAACGGCACACGCCAGATTCACGTGGGCAAGCCCTTCACCAACTATACCTATCAGGTGCTGGACAGCGACCGCAACGAACTTCCCGTCGGCGTGATGGGTGAGCTCTGCATCGGCGGCATCGGCCTCGCGCGTGGATATAACAATATGCCTGAACGCACAGCCGAGACCTTCATCACCTGGCAGGGCAAGCGCATCTACCGCACCGGCGACTACTCCATGTGGACACCCGAGGGCAACATTATCATCATGGGCCGCACCGACAATCAGGTGAAACTCAACGGCCTGCGCATTGAGCTCGGCGAGGTAGAGAGCGTGATGGCCCAGCACGCCGGCATGAAGCAGTGCGTGGCCATCATCAAGAAGCTCGGTCCCATCGATAAGCTCATCGGCTACTACACCGTGGATGAAAGCGTGGCCGGCATTCCCGTTGAAGAATATGAAGAAGCCCTGCGCACCGAGATGGCCGTGAAGCTCACGCCTTATATGGTGCCCGGCATCTTTGTGCGCCTTGACGAGATACCGCTCACCCCCGTAGGCAAGACCGATGTGAAGCGTCTGCCCACGCCTAGTCTGCAAAACAGCGCGTATGTGGCTCCGCAGAACGCCACGGAGAAAACCTTCTGCGAGATTTTCCAGAAGATTCTCCACATCGAGCGCATCGGCGCCACCGACAACTTCTTCGAACTCGGCGGCACGTCCCTCGTGGCCATGCAACTCATCGCCGAGGCCGCAAAGGCTGGATTCAAGATGGTGTATAAGCAAGTGTTCGACCACGCTACGCCGCGCCTCCTGGCTCAGATGTTCGACCCCGAAGCCGGCCACAAGAGCGACGAAACTGCGTCCAAGCCTTTCATCGACCAAATTACGAACTACGACTACGCTCCCTTGGAGAGTGTCCTCGCCCTGAACACGCTGGACAACTTCCGCGCCGGAGAATGTTACGCCACCATGGGCAACGTCTTCCTCGCCGGTGCCACGGGCTTCCTCGGCATCCACGTGCTCCACAACCTCATCCAGCGCGACGATGTACCCCACATCTACTGCCTTGTACGCCCCAACAAGGTGCTCAACGCTGAAAGCCGCTTGCGCACTCTCCTGGCTTACTATTTCGGCAACGCCTACGAGGAACTGTTCCAGTCGGGCCGCCTCATAATGGTGCAGGGCGACGTAACCGACGCCAAGGTCTTCCAGCAGTTCAACGAACCCATTGACGTGCTCATCAACTGCGCTGCCAACGTGAAGCACTTCTCAGCCGGCACCGACATTGAGGACATCAACATCACCGGCGCACAGAACTGTATCGACCTCTGCCTCCGCCTCGGCGCACGCTTCATCCAGACCTCCACGGGCAGCGTGGCGGGTGCCAAGGTGAGCGATAACCCCGAGCCGCCCCACATGCTCTCCGAGTGCGACCTCTACTATGGTCAGGAACTCCCCACCAAGTATGCCGCCTCCAAGTTCCTCGCCGAGCGTGCCGTCATCCACGCCGTGCGCCATCAGGGCCTGCGCGGCAAGATTATGCGCTTGGGCAACCTTTCTGCCCGCAGCACCGACGGCGAGTTCCAGATTAACTTCCGCAGCAACAATGCCATGTCGGCCCTCAAGGCTTATCAGACGCTGGGCTGCTTCCCCTATAGCCGCGACTTCGGCTATTCGGAGTTCTCACCCATCAACGAGGTGGCTGATGCCGTCGTACGCCTCTCCCTCACGCCCGACTGCTGCACCATCTTCCAGCCAGGCAACGTACACTGGCCTCCCTACGGCGACATCATTGAGTGCATGAACCGCCTCGGCCTGCATATCGAGCGCGTGGAGGACGATGTATTCAAGGAACGTCTCGCCCAAGCCCTCAACGACCCCGCCAAGAGTTCACTCGTTCAGAGCCTCGTGGCCTACAGCGATGCCTCCGACGGCAAGGTACACACCACCAATGGTTGGGATCCCAAGTCCTACACCGCGCAGGTGCTCCTCCGCCTCGGCTTCCGCTGGTCATTCACCACTTGGGACTACCTCTACGCCTATCTCGGCAACCTCCAATCCCTCGGTGTATTCGACGAAGACTACCAGCGATAACCCTCCCATCACTGCCAATCAACCTCAACCAATAACAAACGACATGTTCAAACTCACACAACGTCTCAGCCTTCTGGTGCTGCTCATTGCATGCACCGTTGGCCACACTTGGGCACAGTACACTCCCACTCACCCCAAGTATGTAACCTACATCACGGGCGACAAATCCTTCGCCGAGTATTTTCCCACGTGGGAGCCGGGTAAAGCGCTCTCCGAAGACGAGAACTTCTTCATCTCCCGCGTCAAAATCAAGGAACGCTTCGTAAACCGCAACACACAGGTTATTCCCTCTAACGAAAACAACAATCAGCGCAAAATGTCAATGTGCGTGCCCATGGGCATCAGCGACACCTACTGGCAGACCCTGCCCCGCTACGTCATGGACGGCGACAACTTCGGAATGTGGTCCTACATCGACAGTCAGGGCGGCTGGTCGCAACCGTGGATTCGCACCGTGGGTGCCTACAGCGACGTATGCCACAAGAACGGTGTAGCCAACAGCGGCGGCGTAATGTTCATTGATGCTACGGCCGGCAGCCAGAGCAGCGGTCCCCAGCAAGTCATCGACATGCTCATCACCAAGAACAGCGACGGCTCCTTCAAGTATCTGGACAAGTTCATGAAGTTCCTGCGCTACTACGGCGTGGACGGCCTCACTTTCAACCCCGAAGGAACCATCCGCAACGCCTCCACCTTCCAGGACTTCCTCGCTGCCTGCCACGAGAAGGCCGCAGAACTGGGCACGCAGTTCCATGTGTATTGGTACGGAGCTAACAACAACTCCGGCAACCTTGACCTTGGCTCTTCCCTCACCTCCAGTAAGAGCAACTGGTTCATCAAGAACGGCAAGGACGTGGCTGATGTCTATTTCCTCAACTACGACTGGCACATGTCCGTGCCCACCTCCACCTCCACCGCCGAGCGTCTGCGCAAGGGTTCCACCAACAACCTCTACGCTGGCTACGACATTCAGGGAAACTGGCTGGCTCGCGGCAACTGGCAGACCTTGAAGGACAGCAAGATGAGTATCATCTTTTGGGGCAACCATACCACTAACATGATTTACCAGAACTCCACCGAGTGGGGCTCCTCCGATGAAGCTGTACAAAGCAACTACATCCAGAAGCAAGAACAAGTGTTCAGTGGCGGCAACCGCAATCCAGCCAAGACGCCCGCCGTCACAGGCGCCACGGGTATATCCAGCTCCTCCACCGCTGCTATGAACAAATTCCACGGAGTATGCGCCCTGCTGCCCGCACGAAGCAGCCTGCAGGAACTGCCCTTCATCACGCGCTTCTCCCTCGGCAACGGCAAAGTGTTCCGCTCCGAGGGTAAAGAAACCTTCAAGAACAAGTGGTACAGCCTCTCCTCGCAGGACTTCCTCCCTACTTGGCGCTGGTGGATTACCACTGAGAGCGGTAGTGTGCCTGCCGATGCCATTGAGTGCGGCTTTACCTTCGACGACAGCTGGTACGCCGGTTCCTGCATGATTGCCAAGGGTGCCACGCAGCAGAGCCTTGTGCGCCTCTTCAAGACCAACTTCAATGTATCGGCCTCCGATGCAATCAATTTCACCTACAAGCTGAAAAACGGCACCGAAAGCCACGCCCGCCTCTTCTGGGCATTCGTGGGCAGCGAAAGCACGCTTCACTACGCTGCCATCCCCGCAGCAAAGGCCCAGGGCGAGTGGAGCAAGTTTGCCACTACGGCCAGTGCCATCGGAATGACGGGCAATGTGGCTGTCATTGGCATTGCCTACGACAATACCGCCGCTGACTATGAGATGCTGTTGGGTGAGTTCGGCATTGTGCCTAATAAGGCATACCACCCTGCCCAGCCGAAAATTACCAAGGCCGACTTCTTGGAGCGCAACTACAACGGCGTAAACTACAAGCTGATTTGGGACTGCGGACAGAGCGCTGCCACCAAGGCCGACGCCTCCGTGCCCACCTACAACGACGACGTAGATACCTGGTACTTTGAAGTGTTCAGCCAAGCCGAAGGTTGCGAGCCCGTGCTTGACGGCGTAACCACCTCCTGGGCACACTACGTGGTGGGAGCCTACGCCACGCCCGAAATTGTCAAGTACCGCTTCGGTGTACGCGCCGTAGCCCCCGATGGCAAAACCACGACAGACATCACATGGAGCGACTGGCTGGAAAAGGATGCGGAATTTGTGGAAGGCATCAGCGTGGACCGTCCCGTCATCAAAGCCAATGAGGAATTTAAAGTCAGCTTTGTGGATCCCTTGCACCCCGCTGCTTACAAGTGGCAGATTGTGGATGCCAGCGGTAAGGACATGGTTCCTCCCGCAAAGGACGCTACAGGCATCTCGGGCAAGATTGCTGCTGAGGGTACCTACGATGTTGTCATCACTGAGACTGCCGATGAAGAGACAGGACAAGGTGGTGGCGGCGATCCTGCAACCAAGGCTACACAAGTTTTGAGTGAGGCCGACATCGTGGAGGGGCACACCTACTACATCTATACCGAAGGCCGAGGCGGCCTCACGGTGAAGAGTGCCTCCGACACGCGCCTTTGGGGAACCTCCGAGGCAGGTGTGGGTCAGGAGATAGACAACACCAACGTGCTCCAGCATTTCCAGTTCGTAAAACAGGGTGGCAAGTACTACCTCTATAGCGTGGCTACCAAGAAGTACGTGAGTGCATCAACCTCTGGTACACTGACCACCAGCCCTTCAAGCCCAATTTACTTTGCAGACAAGGGCAACAACACCGTGCGCCTGTACTTCTCTGATGTCTTCAACATAAACTTGGGCGGCAGCAAGCAAGTAATCATCGACGACTGGAAGATAAAGGACGGTGGCAATAGTTTCGTCATCATGCCCATTGAGATAGGTCAGGCTGCAGAGGAAAAGCAACCGCTCATTTACAGGGGTGCCATTCAGGTGAGCACCGATGCTACAGGCTCCCTGCCCATCCTCAACGACTTCACGGCTGCGCAGACCACCCTCTCCATTGACGCGCCCACTACAGCCGTAAGTTTCGACATCGCCCGCTTGGGTGAGGGTACGGTCAGCCACGGTCTGCACCTCGACGACGGCTCACAGTTCCGTATTCCCGCCGAAGTGCTGCCTGCCAGTCAGAAGAGCTATTCTGTGGGTCTATGGGTCAAGCCCGATGTGTTCGCCCACAGCAAATACGGCACCAACCTCATCAACAAGCGCAACACCGAGCGTGCCTGGCCCCACAACAACTGGGGTGCCTTCTGGGTGATTATCTGGCCACAGTGGTTCAACAGCAACGGAAAGTGCTTGCTCGATGACAATGTCATCTCCTACTCCATCTACGGGTGTACCAACGCTGGCAGTCTGGATGGCAACAGCAATATCCATGAAACCCCCTTCTACACTTGCGTTACCGACCGCCAGCACCCCTGCGGCCAGACTTATGCCCTTCAGCCCGGCACTTGGAGCCACGTCATGATTACCTACGACGGCACTACGGGCCAACAGAGCATCTACTTCAACGGCAAGCGTGCCGTTACCTGCTCCACGCCTTTCTCCAAGTACGACGAATCTCCCATCTACATAGGTGGTTCCAATGTCTATCACGCCGGTATCAAGGGCACCATCGACGACGTGCAGGTGTGGCACAAGGCCCTTAACGAAGCCGAGGTGCAGGTGGCCATGAAGGGCTACGAGGGTAAGACCGTGCCCAGCGAGCTGAAAGGCTACTACACATTCGAGGCTGTCAATTCCGCAAAGACCTTCGATAACCTCGGCACTGCCGGCAAGAGCCTTACGGGTGCCTACATCAACCTTGAAGGTGCTGCCGGCGAGAAGACGACCGGTACCGTGGAAGTCATACTGGAGCCCAACAACAATGTACTGGGCAATGCCACGTTGCCTGGGTCGTTGGTCGTTTCCACCACAGCCACACTGACGGGCGAGGGCCTTGTGGGCAATGCCACGCCGCAGGGCGGCATGCTCAAGGCTGCAGGTAACTGCACCTTGGGGCTGCACGATGTAACGGCCACCCTCACGAACATGTGGGGCAGCTCCAGCATCACCAAGCCCAACTACATCAACGTGCAGAGTGTGGAGGCCATCGGCCATGTCCAAGTTGATGAGAAAGCTCCCGCCGTCATCTACAACCTGCAGGGCCAGCGCGTCAAGCAGATGGAGCGCGGCGTGTACGTGGTAGGCGGCAAGCGCATCGTGCGCTAAGCCCCAACCGAAGCCTTCCACAGGCCACTCCCCCCTGTCCCGCCGATAGTCCAACCGCCCCCAAGGAGCGGAAAAACTATCGGCGGGATAGTAAAAACCAGCGTAGGACTAAGAAAGACCATCCTATACGACAGGAAAACCCCTTCCGTATGACACCCTCCCCCACCCCTCCGCAGACCGTCAGGCAGCCAGCCCGCGTCGATGTCAGCGTACTGCTGATTTTCCATGCCCGCCCCGACCATTTCAGCCAAGTGTGGGCGCAAGTCAGGCAGGCCCGCCCTGCCCGGCTCTTCCTCTATCAGGACGGCCCGCGCGGGCCGCAGGACGAAGCCGGCCTCCAGGCCTGCCGCGCCCTCGTGGCCGACGACCGGATTGACTGGGCGTGCGAGGTCCGCCGCCTCTACCAGGAGCGCAACTTCGGCTGCGACCCGTCCTGCTATATGGCTCACCGTTGGGCCTTCTCGCAGACGGACAAGTGCATCGTGCTGGAGGACGACTGCGTGCCTTCGCCGTCGTTCTTCACATTCTGCAAGGAGATGCTCGACCGCTATGCCGACGACCCTCGCGTAACCATGATTGCCGGTTTCAACACCGACGAGAAGTCTCCCGTGGAGGCCGACTACTTCTTCACGCAGGCCTTCAGCATTTGGGGCTGGGCTTCGTGGGGCCGCGTGGTAAACCACTGGGACGGTGCCTACGCCTGGCTCGACGACCCGGAGCAGGTCAAGCGCATAGAGGAACTGGTGAGCCGCCGTCGCTACCGCAGCGACTTCATGCAGATGTGCCGCGACCATCGCGCATCGGGTAAAGCCTATTTTGAATCCATATTCTGGAGCTACCTCCTCCTCCACGACGGCCTCGCCATTATGCCGCGCGTCAATATGATCAGCAACGTGGGCATGGACGGCGGTACCCACTACGCTGGCTCACTGGCCACCATGCCGCACGGGCTGCGCCGCATCTTCACCATGGGCCGCCACGACCTCACGTTCCCCCTGCGCCATCCCGCCGAGGTGGCCGAGGACTTCGGCTACAAGGAGCGCTACTACCGCGTGAACGCCTGGGGGCATCCGTGGGTCAAGGTGGGGCGCTCTCTGGAAGAGCTCTGGCTCAACCTGCGCCACGGCCAGTTTCGCGCCATAGCCCGAGCCGCACGGGCACGCCTGCTCAAAATCCTCAAACTCAATAAGCACCATTAACCACTCTACCCTCCGTAAGTTTTCCTCCCCCTTGAGGGAGAGATGCCCGCAAGGGCGGAGGAAGTTCCCGTTATGAAATACTACGCCTACACCTTTAAGATAAGCACGGAGGGCACCGACCTGACTGCCGAAGTCGCCTCCGACGTGCTCTCCGCCCTCCTTGCCGACATCGGCTTTGAGAGTTTCACCCACGCCCGCGACCTCACGATGCAGAAGGTCTGCGACCCCGGCAACCCCGAGGCCGCCAGTTTCCGCTACACCACCGACGACAACACCTACACGGCCTACATCCAGCAGGCTCTCCTCGACGAGGCGGCCCTCCAAGCCGTGGTGGACGACTTCCCCCTGCCGGGCGTGGCCCTCTCCTACGCCAAGTCGGAGCCCGAGGACAGGGATTGGAACGCCGAGTGGGAGCGCCACTACTTCCAGCCCATCCGCGTGGAGGCGGGCGGCAGGAGTTGCAGCATAGCCAGCACCTTCCACACCGACGTGCCCGATGCCGACTACGCCATCAGGATTGACCCGCGCATGAGCTTCGGCACGGGCCACCATCAGACCACCTCGCAGATGCTCTCCCGCCTGCTGGAGATGAATCTCACCGGCAAGGAAGTGCTCGACATGGGTTGTGGCACCTCCATCCTGGCTATTCTGGCCCGCCTGCGGGGTGCACGGCATTGCTGGGCGGTGGACGTGGACGAGTGGTGCGTGGCCAATTCGCGCGACAACATCAGGCTGAACCGTCTCACGGGCATCGACGTGGTGCTGGGCGATGCGTCCGCGCTGGCCGCCTTGCCCGATGCGCCGCGCTTCGATGTGATTATCGCCAACATCAACCGCAACATCCTCCTTCAGGACATGGCGGCCTACGTCGGCGTGCTCGCCCCCGCCGGGCACCTCCTGATGAGCGGATTCTACACGGAGGACGTGCCCCTTCTGGAGGAGCGTGCCGCCAGCCTCGGCCTCAGTCTCCTCGACGTGCGGCAGCAGGACAACTGGGCCTGCCTGGCGTTCCACAACGCCCCATCAGCAACCACATAACCCACCTCCCATTATTCATTACACATTATTCATTATACATTAAATATGCTCTCCATCATCTGCGCGGTGGCCGACAACGGCGCCATAGGCCGCAACAACCAGCTCCTCTACCACCTCCGGGCCGACCTCCAACGCTTCAAGGCACTCACCACGGGCCACACCGTCGTCATGGGGCGCCGCACCTTCGAGTCCCTGCCCAAGGGAGCCCTGCCCAACCGCCGCAACATCGTACTCAGCCGGCAACCGGACTTTTCCGCCCCCGGCGTGGAAGTGTTCGCCTCCCTCGAAGAAGCACTCCGCCACATCGTCCCCGCCGAGGAGGCCTTCATCATAGGCGGAGCCAGCGTCTATGCCGAAGCCCTGCCCCTGGCCGACCGTCTCTACCTCACCGAAGTACACGCCAGTCCAGCCGATGCCGATGTCTTCTTTCCCGATTTCGATGCCGCCGACTGGCAACTCCTAAGCGCCGAAAAGCACGAGGCCGATGCCTGGAACGAAGTGCCCTTCCACTTCAGCGACTACGTGCGCCGTGGCTAAGCCCTTCCGTCCGATACACCTCCTTGCCCTGCTGCTCACCCTCGGCCTGCTGGCCGCAGGCGGGGGACTGCTGAAGCGGTGCGCCCTTGAGCCGTCGCCCGAGCCCTACAGCCTCACGGCAGCCGACAGCCAACTGGTCCGCGACTTCGAGGCCGACATTCAGGCCGACTCAATCCGGCAGGCCGCCCGCCGTCAGGCCCGCTACGACTCCCTGCGCCGCAGTTGGCACACCGCCGATTCCCTGCGCTGGCAGCATGAGCGCAAAAGGCACCCCATGTCCGACCGCCAGCGGGCCTATCTCGACGACCGCCGACGGCAGGACAGTCTCCGAGGCACCTATCCCGAGAAGTATGCCGAAGGCACCGTCCTCGACCTGAACACCGCCGACTCTGCCGCCCTCGTGCGCATTCCCCTCATAGGAGCCCGACGAGCCGCCCAGATATTGGGCTACCGCAACCGCCTGGGCGGATTCGTATCAGCCCGCCAGGTGGAAGAACTGAACGGCATCCCGCCCGGCACGGCACGCTGGTTCAGCGTGGCCGCCAACTTCCGCCCCTCGCGCCTCCACATCAACACAGCCGACTTCCACACCTTGCTCCGCCACCCCTACCTCTCCTTCGAGCAGGTAAAGGAAATCATGGCCTACCGCCGCCGCTTCGGCCCACTCAAGGCCTGGAGCGACCTCCGGCTGAGCCAACGGTTCACCGCCGCCGACTTCGAGCGGCTATCCCCCTACTCCGCATTCGACTAAGCCATGAAATACCGCCTACACCCCGACGTGGAAGCCTTTTCCACCGAAATCGGCGAGGAACTCCCCTACGCCGTACTCCAGCCCCACCAGACACACACCGCCAACGTGCGCATCGTCGCCACGCCCGACACCCCGCGCGAAAGCCTGCAAGGCGTGGATGCCCTCATCACGCCGCTGGCCGACTTCGCCATAGGCGTGCGCACGGCCGACTGCGTGCCCGTGCTGCTCTACGACCCCGTGCAGAAAATCATCGCAGCCATCCACGCCGGCTGGCGCGGCACCGTGCAGCACATCTCCCGGCACACGCTCACCCTCATGCACGACAGCTTCAGCTGCCAGCCCGCCGACATTCACGCCGTCATAGGCCCGAGCATCGGACCCGACAACTTCCAAGTGGGCACGGAGCTGGTGGAAGCCTTCGCCCAGGCAGGCTTCCCCCTCGACCTCATCCACACCGACCGCGGCCCCCGCCAGGAAGGCTCAATGGCGGGCGGCCACCATCTGGACCTGTGGGCGGCCAACCACTGGCTGCTCTGCCAAAGCGGCCTCCTGCTCCAAAACATACAGGTGGCCGGCATCTGTACCTACGCCCACCACGACCGCTTCTACTCCGCCCGCCACGACGGCAACCTCCATGAACGCCGCATCATCAACAGCATCAAACGCATCACCAACTAACATCTAAATAATACGACCCTCCGACTTCTGCCGCAGGCCGCCCCATAAAGGGGGAGGTGCCGCGTAGCGGCGGAGGGGGTAACCCCAATGAAAATACTCTATCTTCACGGATTCGGTTCCTCCCACGCCTCAGGCACCGTGGAACTCCTCCGACAGCATCTCCCCACGGACGACATCGTGGCCCCCGACATACCCACCGACCCCGCCGAGGCACTCCCCTATCTGCTGGACTATGCAGCCGCTAAAGCTCCCGACCTGATAATGGGCACCAGCATGGGCGGAATGTATGCCCAACAGCTCAGGGGCTACCGCCGCATACTGGTCAATCCGGCCTTCAACATGAGCACGATGAGCCAGGTGCTGCGCACGGGCGAGCACCGCTTTTTCAACGGACGCTACGACGGCCAGAAGACGTTCCGCATTACGCGCGACATCATCCAACGCCACAACATGATGGAACGCCGGCAGTTCAAGGACATCCCCGAGCAGGACAAGACCCTGGTATGGGGACTCTTCGCTACGCGCGACGTGGCTCCAAAGAACTACGACCTCTTCAAGAAACACTTTCCTGCCGACCACGCCCTGCGCTTCGAAGGCGACCACCAACTCAACGACCGCGCCGTGCGCACGGCCCTGCTCCCCCTCATCGCACAGTTGCGCGAGGAAATAGCCGCCGCCACAACTGAATAGACCGACCCACCCATGGGAAAATTCACCCTTGCACAGGCCGCGTGCCTCCTTATGGCAACGGCGGCCTTCCCGTCCGCCACGGCACAGGCGCTCTGCTACAGGCCCGACGGCCAGACGGTTTCGGCACAGTTGCTCTACGAAAAAGCCGATTCCCTGGCCGTGGAGCGCATCGTGCAGCAGGCTCCACCCGAGGCCACACCCGATTATTTCGCCCGCCTCTTCCTCGGCATGCCCTATGTCGGCCATACGCTGGAGCGCAGCCTCGACACGGAACCTTTGGTGGTGAACATGCGCGAATTGGACTGCACCACTCTCGTAGAGGCGGTAGCTGCGCTGTGGCATACGGCCAACAGCCAAACTTGCCCAGCAGACACCGCCCCGCCAAGGAACAGCGGCGATAAGACCGTCCCCGACAGAACGGCCTCACCGTTTGCGCGTTATTGCTACTGGCTGGAACGCTACCGCTATTGGGGAGGCAAGAGAGACGGCTACCTGAGCCGCCATCACTATTTCTCATGGTGGTGGCACGACAACGTAGAACAGAACTTGCTGGAGGAGGTGAACCTCGCAGCCTCCGGTGCAGTCCTCACGCCGCTCGTCGTGAAAATCAATTACATGTCGCTCCACCCCAATCTTTACCGCCAACTGGCCGCACATCCCGAGTGGGTGGAACAGCTCAAGCCGCTTGAACAGCAGTATTCCGGCCACGACGGGCAGTTTCTCAGCCAAGAAGAACTGCGCCGCATAGGCAGCGCGGCCCTGAAAGGCGTGATTCTGGACGGCGACGTAGTGGCCATCGTAACGACCAAGGGCGGACTGGACTACAGCCATCTGGGCTTTGCCTCCTGGCAAGCGGACGGACGGCTCCACCTGCTGAACGCCAGCAGCATCCACAAGAAGGTGGTGGACGAACCCAAAACGCTGTGGCAATACCTCAACGAGCACAAGAGCAGCATCGGCATCCGTGTGTTCCGTCTGCGCTGACAGCCCCCCTTCCCCACCAACCCGTTCCAACACCCATACACAGACAACAGCAGGGTGCGCCCAATCGGCGCACCCTGCTGTATGTTAGGATGATTTATGTCTCTTGAAACTTTGTCCGTCTTATCGCAGAACCTTCTTGCCGCCCTGAATCATCAGGCCGTGGCCGGCACTGTGGCGGACGGTGCGGCCCTGGAGGTCGTAGGCGGGAGCAGTGGCGCCGAAGTCGGCATTGATGCTACTGACACCCTCGGGGATGATGGGATTACCCTCGGTGTCGAAAGCGATGTCAAGGCCGGCGGTGGCAGCAACCTTCAGAACGTAGGAGCCGTCCTTGAGGCCGGCAGCCATGGCGTCGGGGATGATGAAGGTCTTGGTGTTGGCGATGTAGGCAAGCTTGCCGTCGGCATCGTAAATCTTCACGCCGAGGATGCCGTCGCCGGTCATCGTCACCTTCTTACCCTTCACGGTGTAGGGGCCGGCGCTGTCGGTGGGATAGGACTGCGAGGCGGTGGTGGTGCCCACGGTGTAGTGGAGGTTGGCGGTGCGGTCCTTACCGTCGAAGTACCAGTACATGCCGTAGTCGCCAATCTTGTCGAGCTTCCAATATACGAGGAGTTCCTGACCTACGTAGGAGGGTTCGAGCACGGCGAGGTAGGAGTCCTCACGCACGTAGTCCTTCTCGATGCGGTCGTCGAGGAAGAGGATGTTGCTGGCCTTGTTGGGCATGGAGTGCATGAACTCCTTGAGGTCGGCGATGCGCTTCTCATCGGCGGCATTGCCACGCACGGGCATCTTCATGTAGTAGTTGCCGTAGTCGCCTACCAAGCGTATGCCCTTCGATTTGGCAGTGGCATCGTCGTCCTTTTCATCGGTGGACACCACTTCGTCGTAGTAGTGCCAGAAGCCGTAAGTCTCAAAGAACTCCCAGAGGTCGGTCTTGCTCACCTTGGCGCAAGCCTCGGCAAGGCGGAAATAGTCATTATAATAATAGGTGGGGCTGGCCACGCTGCTGCCCTTCGAGAGGGGGTTAGCGCGGAGTTCGTCGTGGAGACGGCCCATGAAGCCGGGCATGTGGCCCATCACTTCGAAGTAGAGGTAGAGCTGATAGAGGAGGTGGTTGGCCGTGTGGAGGGAGGCATCATAGTGAGGCTTGGCATAGCGGCAGTAATCAAGCCATGACCAGCCGTGTACCTCGGTGTCGTAGTTGCCAATCTCGTTGTTGTAGTTGAAGAGCTGCACGAGCTTGTCGGTGCCGTTGCCGCGGCTATAGTTGCGTCCGAACTCATAGGAAACCATCTGGGCGAGGGAGTTGTTGCTGACCTCGGTCTGTCCGGCAACGTTGACGCAGTACTGGTGGCCGTGGCCTTCCTCGTGGAGGATTTCCCACACGTTGCCATTGACGAAGTTCTGATAGTTGAAGAGGTAGCCGGAGTTGAGGCTGGGGTGGTTGGAGCCGCCCTGTCCGCCCCAGTTGGGGTTGCCTTTGTAGGACATACGGGGGTTAACGACGGGGTCGTAGCGGCCGTCCCACTGGCCGTCGTGGCCTATCATCTTCTGAAGGCCCATGAAGCACTGGTCCCAGCCCTTCATGATGCCGGTAACCTTGGTGGCGCTCTTCACGTCCTCAAGGCGCAGGTTGAGCACGGTGTGGATGCCCTTCACGTGGAGGAACTCACCCTTGAAGTAGTTCTTGGAGAGGTAGGTCCAGTCGGTGTCGGTCATACCGCGGGAAAGGTCCCAGTAGCCGTTGCTGGTGGCACCCTCGATGTGAATCTTAATTTTGGGGAAGTCGGCCAGCATTCTGTTGGATTTTGTGCAGAAGTAGCCGATGAACACTTCGCCGTCGCTGGGCAGCTGCCATACGTTGAGGCCCTTCTTGAGGTCAAGGCTGGCGGCCACGGTGTAGTTGGTGTCGAAGGCCAGCTGGGCCTGGAGGGTGGCGTCGGCCTTCGGTGCTTCGTTCACGAAGATATATACGAAGTCGCCGCTCTTACCCTGAATACCCGTGGGGTTGGTGAGGATGGCGAAGGGACCTACGCCCGTTATCTTCTGCCATACGCTGCGGTCGGAGTAAATCTGATAGTCGTTGATGCGGAAGGACTTCTCATAGCCATTCTTCTTGGCGGTGCTGTTCCATGTGTCGGTGAGCACGCGCACGGCCATATCCTGCAGCACGCTGGGAATCTCGTCGGCCGTCATGGCGGCTCGGAGGTCGTCGGCCGTCATCGTGGCATATTCGGCACGGATGGTGGAGCAGGCGTAGTCCTCGAAGTATTTCTGCAACTTAGTGTTGTAGGTGGCGGCGTTCTTTTGGAGGTCGGCAGCCTGTTCTATCTCGGCACGGCACTCCTCAAGTTCCTTCTCATCCACGGTAACGGGATAAATCAGCCACTGCGAGGCAGCAGCAGTCTCCGTCCAGCCCACTACGGCATAGCCGTCGCTCTCGGCGCAGTGGAAGCCCTGGTTGCTGCCGCGGAAGTTGAAGAGGCTCTCCCAGCGGCTCTCGGAACGTCCGATGGTGAACTCGCAGCCGCTGTTGGTAGCCACGGTCTTGAAGCGGGCGGAGGTAGTGGCGTTGTTGCGCACGTAGTTGCCGGAGATGATGTTCTGCATCACCACCTTCTTGCCGTCGTCGCTGACGATGAGGTTCCACACCTGACTGTAACTGTCGTTGGCCGAGGCGGTGATGACGTCCTTGGCGTTGGTGTCCTCAGCCAGGGCACGGGTGGGATAGGCGGCAGGCACGAGGCGGTAGGCGCCGGTGGTGAGCGTCGTGGCAATGCCCATATTCTTGGCCATGTGGTCGCGCACGGCAGCCTCGGTTACCTCGGTGTCGGCCTCGTCGATGGGCTCAATGCTCCAGTCGGAGTACTGGTTGGCATTCTTGCTGTCGTTGGCATACCACTTCACGACGTTGGCGCTCTTGTTCTCATGCATACAGTTGGTGCCGCTGAAGTCGTCCTTCCAGCTGATGGTGAAATACTCGGCGCTGTAGGCCGAACTCTTGATGTACTGCGTGGTGGCACCCTCCACGGTTACCCATGCGGCATCGGCACCTGCCTCGGTGGGGAGGTAGCGGCCGGAGTTGGCGTTGCGGATGATGTAGCCGCCGGAACTCTTGTCGATAATCCAGATTTGCTTCAGGTCGTTGGCAGCCTTGGCCACGCCCGACATTTTGTGGGTAGAGGCATTCTCTGTGGCATAGTGGCCGTAGCGGCTCTTGAGACGGAACAGGCCGCCGGCATCGATGAGCGAGAGGCGCGACACGTCGTTGATGGCCTTCGTCACGGCCTTGTCGTAGGCAGGCTTGGCAGCCTCGGCGGCAGCGAGGTCGTCGCCCGTCACCTTGGTGGCTGTCCACTGGGAGTTGCTCTCCGTGGAGTTCCACACCACCACCATGTTGCGCGCATTCTCGTGCCAGCAAGTATTGCCGCTGAAGTCGGCGCTGCTGCTGATGACGTACTTCGTGCCGCTCTTCTTGATGTAGAAGAGGCCGGCCTGCGTGGTGGACGTGGCGTGGTCAGTCTCGGTCTTGGCCTGCGGCTGTACCATACCGCCGGTGGCGGTGCAGACGATGACGTAGGCGTCGTCCGTAGCCTTGCGCACCTCCCAGATTTCGGCGAGGTTGCCCTTGGAGATACCTGTGGCGCTCGATGGCAATGCGAGTTTGCTGTCTTTCTCCTGCAAGTAACGGCTGGAGCGGGGGCTCTTGAAACGATAGAAGCCCTCAGCGAGAGCGTCGGCAGCTGCGGCGCTCACGAACATGCCCATAAACAGGGCAACGAGAAGTAGTAATTTGTGTTTCATAAAGTTTATAATTTGGGTTTGTTGTTTGATTTCAACGCATTTCGTGTTCAAAATTACGCAATAGTTTCGACACGGCCAAGCCTTTCTGGCAAAAATGACACATTTTTTTAGAACAGACTTACAATTTGACTTTATATATAGGTATAACAAGCCCTTGCGTTAATTCAGTCGTCTGAATCAGAGAGCAGTTCCTTTATTTTCTCAGACGACACGCCCCCGCCAAGTGCTTGCTTGGCGGGGGGCTATATCGCGTAAAAGGCGGAGGGCTATTCGTCGGCTTCGTCCCAGCCTAATTCATAGCCCTTTGTGGCGAAGTCGTCTTCGCCGCCGGGGGTGGGGTCGATGCCGCTCTGATATTGGGAGTCCCATCCCGCGATGACTTGCGCGGGAGCCATAGGCATGACGTCCGTGGCGGGGGAGTTGTATCTTTTTCTCATGGCTTTACTTACCGATATACTTCTTGCCGTTCATGATGTAAATCTGGCCCTTCCGGATGTTCGTCACCTTCTGGCCTTTCAGGTCGTAGATGTTTTTGTCTGCGCTTTCGTTTTCGCACGAAGTTATCCCCGTGGTGCCGTCCTCGTCATCGCCCAGCACCACATAATTGATCATGGCTCTGGTGCTGGCAGAACTTTCGGAATTGGGATAATATCTATCATAGCCATCCCTCGGGGTGATAGTCATGTAGAAGCGTTGGGGCTTCAGGCTTCCCGAGGCCATCTGGCGGAAGGTGCCGTTCTTGTCCAACGTGTACCAGTTGCCATGCTCCTTCGGCGTGTCGGTGCCGTAGAAGGTGTAGGTGTCGTAGGCCGACTGGATGGACAAAGGCTGATAATTACTATTATTCTTAAGCCACATTTCTGAAAATATAAACTGTAATTCACTGTGGCCCTCCTTGGCGCGGATGACATACACGGTGTTCCCTTCCATCTTGGCACCATCCTTCAGTTTCCTGAAAGCCACAAACTCCTCGCCCTCGTCATTAAACAATATACCGGCCACCTCGGCGGCATCAAACTGGCTGTTGTCCACTATGGTGCGGAACGGCTCGTGCCAGCACTGCCATACGCCTTCCGGCAGAGTGCGGCTATAGTTTACTTTTCCTTTGAAACGAACTGACACAGCATCAGACGGCAGATGATATTCTGTCGCATCAGGCCATTCTATATCCGGAGCAATCTCGTCGAAATAACTGTATTCATATAAGGAAGGGCCTACACTCTTGCCCCTTGTCAGTATATATAGTTTATTGCCAATTTCCAGACAAGGGTTATAGCTGCGAATTTCGTTCAAAAAATCATTGACGATAGCCTCTATTTCCTCTATTGTTTCAGCACCAATTATTTTATCGTGGTATTTCTGAAAATACTCATCTGACGAAATATATAAAAGGATTGTGTTTTTGGCCTCTTCTCTTTTTGCATTAACGTCTTTATATTTAGCAACGTAGTCCTGAACCTCTTTGACTATAGCTTCGATTTCCTCTACGCTTTGAGCTTTCTCAATCCGGTCTATGTATTGACTTTGCAGAGGGGAAGTATAAATAGAGAGTTCAAGCCAGAAAAGTGAATGAACTGTCGCTTTAGCCTCTTCTCTTTTGGCTTTAAGCGCAATAATGTAGTCTTGAATGTAGTCTTGAACCTCTTTGACTATAGCCTCTATTTCCTCTACGCTTTGAGCTTTTCCAATCCGTTCTATGTATTGACTTTGCAGAGGGGAACTATAAATAGAGAGCTTAAGCCAGAAGAGTGAACGAACTGCCTCTTTGGATCCTGCCTGAAACAAATTCTTAAATTCATTGTATTCATTGAGCATCGTCTCTATGTCTGTGGTGCTATCAACGGCCTCTTTAATTGCGGCCAAACTTGCTTTGTCGGCATTCGAAAGAGGCACATCAGTGTTTAAGGCTTTTTCAATATGAGCGAGAATCTCACTCTTGATATTTGTCTGGCTAAACACATTGGTGTAGCCGGCCGCCGTATAGCTTTCCACGGTTCCCTCCGGTACTAATAGCGCCGTGCCGCTTATCTCACTATTAGCAAAGGGATATATTGTCGTATATGTGGGCGGTGTAGCCCCAAGGAAGCGAGCATAGAGCAATTTTTTGCAATTGCCAAAACAATTAGGACCTATTTCTTTTAAACTACTCGGCAGAGTAATAGAAGTTAGAGCTACTCCATAAAATGCCTGTGAGCCAATAGACTCCACATCATTAGGAATTTCAATGGAAGTAAGATTGTCACAATCCATAAACGCATAATCCCCAATGCACGTGAGTTTCCTGTCAAACGTGATAATGCCTTTGCCGTCCTGATAGACATTGCTCACGATGGTGGCATCGCCAAAGTGGTCTGCATATTGCGGATTCACCACATTGCTATCGGATGAGGTATACCCAATAGTTCGGAGCTCTTCCACCGTAGGCAACTTGTGGAAGGGACGGATGGCGCAATCGGTATATTCGGATTCATTACGATTGTCAGCGCCATACGAGAAGTTGCCACTATTGTCAAAGGAGAAGCCGTATATATAACACGTCCAGTAATCCCCCCAGTTTGTTCTCTTTGACGACACATAGTCGCCCTTATAACCGCCGCTGACAAACCTGCATGGAAGGTACAGAGTTGCCGTTTCCGTGACTTCCCATTTCACGCAATGATAAGCATTATATTGAGTGAGATGGCTCTTCAATGCGTCCAATTCTTTCTTTGAAGGCACATACCACCCGTCGGTAAGTCCGTTCTTGTCGGCATCGTTGGCATCTGCAGGAGTGAAGTGGGTGCCATAGTCACTTACGACTTCTCCTACAGCCCCCACGTTCTTTGTGGCGATTGCCACCTTGCCGATGGTGCCGCCGAGGTCAACGACCATAGCCTCCCTGCCGGCGAGGGTTCCTATGGTACCTACAGGGGAGCCTTCGTTCAGAACCTGTGTCTGTGCCATCGCCGTACTGCATACGGTCAGTATCAAGGCGAAAAGTATGAAAAGCTTTCTCATTAATTTATAAGTTTTGATTTTTCGTCTGCAAAATTACGAATTAAAAATAGAATATGCAAGCGCTTCTTGGAGTATTCGGCTTTTGCAGGTAAAAACGAGCTTCACCACAACTCACACGCGCTTCACCCAATGCTGTTGTGATGGGTGCGGATTGTGTCCCGTTTACACTTTTTCTGCGTCGAATGCATCGATTGCGTCGATTTCATCACGAGCCAAATAAACGGCCCTGTTTTGTAAAGCGTACTCTTTTTGTTTCTCGTCTCTTGGTTTGCCAAACGGCAGGAGTAAGCCCTTCGGCACACGTGTGCCAAGATGTCGGAACACGTGTGCATAAATATCGGCACACGTGTCCTGAAATGTCGGGACACGTGTACCGACGGAACGGCTACTGGGGTTAGCACCGTTTTGAAGCGGGATAAGTGAGAGCAAAAGAGACGGTAAGGCTCCGAAGTTGGCGACCGAAAAGCCCGACATCAGCGATGGCAAAGCCCCAAAGGGGCGACAGATTGGAGGATAGGGCGTGAGCCCTGTTTTTTGGTATCAGAACCCTATATGGGAGCGCTGTAAGTGCGGCATAAACACCACTTTATTTGATTATGTCGCACTTACGGTGCTCTCAGAGAAAAAAGGCGATGAATGAGGTAGGGCTTGCGCCGGCGTGAGCCCTACCCTCCGTTATGTCGTCCTTTCAGGACTTGTTTGCGCCCTGCCTGACTCCCCATTCCGTACAGTTTACTAATCTTTAAGAGCATATTCCCCTCCCTAAGGGGAGGGGTGGTGCGGTGCGAAGCAGCCGCGACGGGGTGAGGCCCCTATTTTCCCAGCTTCTTCAAAGCCTTGAAGTTCAGCTTCGGAGGCTTCTGGCCGTCGTAGGCGGGAAGGGGGAAGCGCGTACCGTGCTCCACGTTCCGGTCGAAGAAGCCCCCCATCTGCAGGTAGAGGGCGCTGCCGTCGGGGGTGAGGCCGCCGGCATAGTCGAGGCGCACGCCGGCACGGCCGGTGGCATCGTGGGTGAAGCCGGCGGAGACGGGACGTACCCATTTGCCGCTGCGGGTGCGGGCCCACTGGTTGGTGAAGCGCACGGCACGGGTGAGGTAGCCCTGCCCAGGACTGAAATTCTCAAGGAAGGAGTGGGCGTGGGTGTACCACGTGTCGGTGTCGGGACGGAGGAACTCGGCCACGAGGCGCCACTTGCCCTCCTCGGGGGCCAGGAAGTAGGCGGTGTAGATGGTGTTGCCCTTGCCGTCGGGGCATACGTGCATAAGGAAGGAATAGGTGTGGCCGGCCTGCCAGGGATAGCGCAGATAGCTCTGGCCGCCGGAGCCCTCGTTGCCGAACTCGCCGATGTGTACGTCGGGGCCGTGGCGCAGGAGTTTTACGCGCTTGTCCTCGGGAATGTCGCGCGGGTTCTGGGTGTCGAAGGGGCTCCATACGGAGAACAGCACACGGCGCTCCGTTGGCGAATTGTACTGCATACCGAAGTAGCCCTCACCGAAGCCGGCGGCCATGTAATAGCTGCTCATGGTCTCGCCCTCCTGGGGCACGGTCACTTCGTTGTAGAACCACTCGTAGTCCTCGCCCTTCGGCAAGTGGTAGTTCATGTGTACGGAAGGTCCGCGGCGGCCCCAGTAGTTTTCAAAATCCTTGACGCAGGCTATGCGGCCGTCGGTGAGCGTCACCACGACGTCGGAAATGTCGGCGAAGCGTTCGCCGGAACGCTCCACGCCCTGAAGGTCCACGCGCACGTAGCCGGCCTTTTCTATTTTCACCTCAAGCGAGCCGACCTGAGCGGTTTCGTCGGAGTCGAAACTTACCGTCTGCTTCTCTCCGCCGCACGACATGAGCATGGTGGCGTGTCCGCGCCCACGGAGCGAGAGGATTATGCTCTGGGGCTTGCTAATATGGAAAAAGGCGCTCACTACGGTCTCCGGCGCCGTCCAGCCGCGTATGCCGCGGTCGGTAATATGCGACCGGTCGGCCTGGGTGGTGACGTAGGCGTTGCCGCCGATGGGCACGTCATACTGAGCAGGCGACTGTGCCGAGGCTTGCAGGAGAATGAGCAAATTAGCTAATGTGAGAATTAGCAAATGTGAGAAGGGCTTTTTCATATTAGCAAATGGGGAAATTAGCAAATTAGCAAATTAGCAAATGGGGGAATTAGGGAATTAGGAAATCACACAAGGCCCTGAGCCATCATGGCGTTGGCCACCTTTAGAAAAGCGGTAACGTTGGCCCCCTTCACGTAGTTCACGTAGCCGTCTGCTTCGGTGCCATGTTTCACGCAGCTTTGGTGAATGTTCTCCATAATGCCATGCAGGCGTCTGTCCACCTCCTCGCTTGTCCAGCTGTGGCGCATACTGTTCTGGCACATCTCAAGACCGCTCACACTCACACCGCCCGCATTGGCGGCCTTACCGGGAGCATAGAGAATCTTCGCCTTTTGGAACACGGTGATGGCCTCATTGGTGCTGGGCATATTTGCGCCTTCGCTCACGGCAATCACGCCATTGGCCACAAGCGTCTTTGCATCCTCTTCAAGAATCTCGTCCTGAGTGGCAGAGGGGAGTGCAATGTCGGCCTTCTCGCCCCAGGGCTTCTGACCGTCCACGTACTTGGCGGAGGGATATTTCTCCACATATTCCTTGATGCGGCCACGGCGCACATTCTTAATTTCCATGATGAAGGCCAGTTTCTCCTCGTCAATGCCGTCGGCATCGTAGATGTAGCCGTTGGAGTCGCTCATAGTGAGTACCTTGCCACCGAGTTGCAGCACCTTTTGGACAGTATATTGCGCCACGTTGCCACTACCGCTCACCAGCACGCTCTTGCCCTCAATGCCGATTCCGCGCGTCTTGAGCATTTCCACGAGGAAATACACATTACCATAACCTGTGGCCTCTGGACGAATCAGGCTACCGCCAAACTCAAGTCCCTTGCCAGTGAGCACACCGCTAAACTCGCGGGTGAGTTTCTTGTACATTCCAAACAGGTATCCCACCTCACGGCCTCCCACGCCGATGTCGCCAGCGGGCACATCAAGATCAGGGCCGATGTGGCGCACCAGCTCCAGCATGAAGGCCTGGCAGAAACGCATCACTTCAGCTTCGCTTTTGCCCTTGGGGTCGAAATCCGAACCGCCTTTGGCGCCTCCCATAGGAAGTGTGGTGAGAGAGTTCTTAAATGTCTGTTCAAAAGCAAGGAACTTCAGGATGCCGAGATTGACAGAAGGATGGAAGCGAAGTCCTCCCTTATAAGGGCCAATGGCATTGCTATGCTGCACGCGATAGCCGATGTTGGTGCGAACATTGCCCTGATCGTCTGTCCAAGTTACACGGAACTGCACTATGCGGTCGGGAATACAGAGACGTTCAATGAGGTTGGCTCTCTCAAATTCGGGATGACGGTTGTACTCTTCTTCAATTGTACTAAGCACCTCCTCTACTGCCTGATGGTATTCAGGTTCGTTAGGGAAACGCTTTTTCAAATCTTCTAAAACTTTCTTTGCTTCCATTGATTTACTTGTTTGTGCTGTATTGATTAATGTATCATCGTGTACAAAGTTACAAATAAGTGAGAAAAAAGCAAAGATTTATTTTCGCTTTTCAAAGGATTTTTTTACAATTTTTTACTTTCACAAACGAAAACGCCAAGAGACAATTTCAAAATCATCAAAAGTCCTCTCTTCCGCCAATGCACGTTAAAAAAACGACTCAGCATTCAACACGATGGCAGCCACGGCACGCACCAAAATTAAAGCCGACTCAAACGAGCCGGCCTTCTACTGTGTTTTATGCCTTTTTATAAATCACGGGAGCGACCCCTTGATTCACGGCAAGATGAGTATTGAAAAACGAGGACTACTTTTTCTGAGTAGCTGTTCCCACTGACTGAAGCTGTTTTCTGAACTTATTGTAGAATCTATTAGGAGCACTCACAGTAAAGCGTTTTGATTTCACCTTAAGACTTGATTCGCATACGGGCTCTTTCGTCTTTTCAAGCGCAACTTTCTGAGAATAGTTTGTCAGAGAAGAAACATAGAATTCGTTATCAACATATTTATAATTGCTGTCCTCCAACTCAAAGGTGTATGCAATACGATTACGGAAAACAAGTGGACTATTGTCCTTCGTATAGGAAATAGTAGAGGATTGCTTCTTCGGATAGTTCTGCTCCGGGTGATCACAATCCTTATAGATATAGTCAGAAATGATAAAGCCTGCTACATACTTCGTAGATCTCGCAGGAATGCAAATTATCTTAGGGTCAGCAACAGTACGAGTCTTTGAAACTGCCGCAGTAGCTGACTTCCCTACTGAATAGTTCAGTGCGACGGGATACCATTTACCGTATCTCTCAAGATATCCACCAACAGCAGCATTTGCGCTTTCACTTGAAGAAATCACACCTGCTATAGTATAGCTATCACTGCCTGCTGCATAATAATCATAAGCTATGCCATTGCGGATAAAAAAAGATTGCGGTAATACAATAAACATATCCTTCTCTGTCTTGTTTGTCGCAAGAAAGCCTAAGCTACCACCCTTTTCCCAAAGATCGTAAGTGAATGTGCAATCTGAGTTCTCATAAACAAGACTTTTCTGAACCTGCGACAAATCAGATTTGACATCATACACCTGATAGACAAATGTGTCGCTACAAGAAGTTACAAGCAATGCCATTGCGGCTACGAAGAGTTTTTTTAAGGTTTTCATAATTGTAATACTTTGGTTATTGGTTTTTACTGTAAATTTACACATAAACGGGGAACTAACAAAAGAACCCACAGGAGATATTGGAAACTCGTTCACTGTTGATTGTTGGAAAAGCAACAGAACCTGCTCCTACTAACAAATCCTGCACAAACATGAAGTCGGTACAGTATTCTTCTACAACACCCGCAAAATTGGGGGGGGGGACTAGTTACCCATTAAACGTCTATTATTAATACTAATAGACCTTGATTCTTTCTCCATAAACGCGTTTAACAGTTATGAAATCAACTGGCACAACTATCAAATCGCGCAAACGAGACACCTTATGTTGGTGGAGTTAGCACATAAGAAGGTGCAGACACTCTTCTTAGCGTTCACCCAGGTAGCCTCGGAATGGAAACCTGCCAACAACTTAGGAAGCGTATGCCTACACCTATGTGGTATAGACATTAACTACGCTTTCAGTTGTTGGGAGGTATCCCCGATATCCGAGAATACCAACCATCATTTTGGCTGTTCTTATTTCCTTACAAGTTTCCGAGGCTTTTCAGGTGAACGCAAAATAATAGTCAATGCATTATTTATAATTTGTTATTATTTTTCTCTTTTTCTCTTCTTCTTCTTTTTTTTCTGCCAGAGCGGGTTTTTATTTTTAGAGGTGTCCTGAATCACGGGAGCGACCCCTTGATTCACTTTCCATTATATTTATTCATGGCGCGTTGTATGCCTTCGAGGGCATAGGAACGGACGGCATCGGCGGCGGTGGCGACGCGCTCGTCCATAGCGGCCTTCTCCTCGTCAGTGAAACCTCCGAGGACGAAGTCCACCTGTCCGCCACGTGCGAAGTCGTTGCCGATACCGAAGCGGAAACGGGCGTACTGCTGCGTGCCGAGGACGGAGGTGATATGGCGGAGACCGTTGTGGCCGCCCTCGCTGCCTCCGGGCTTCATACGCAACGTGCCGAAAGGCAGGGCGAGGTCATCGGAGACGACGAGGAGCTGGCTGACGGGTATCTTCTTCTCGTTAAGCCAGTAGCGCACGGCATTGCCGCTGAGGTTCATAAAGGTGGAGGGCTTGAGGAGGAGGAGCTGCTGGTTCTTCACACGTATGGTCGTGACGAAGCCGTAGCGGCGGTCCTCCCACGTGGCCCCGGCATCAGCAGCCAACTTATCTACGACACGGAAGCCGATGTTGTGGCGCGTGTCGGCATACTCGGCACCGATATTGCCGAGGCCTGCAATTAGGAACATATTACTATTGCTTTCAATCTGAGGTCTCAGAATCTTCCTCAATAACAAATTCCACATCGTTAGGTTCAATCTTCACTTGCGACACTCCAAGTGGCGTACTCTTCAAGGCCAAGTGGCACCGGTTGCCGACAGTGCGCAACAGGTCTTCGTAATTGACAACAAGGATGAAGTTGCTTGCGGTGATGTCGCGGTACATCTTCATCCCGACTTGGAAAGTTACATTTACCTGTGCCGGGAAGGTGCGGAGCCGCTTTCCGGCGGGGAAATTCACACCCTGAACAAACACTTGCACGCGTTTTTCTACCATTCTGTCCGTAAATGCACTGAGCACTATGCTGGACGGCTGGAACTTGGCTCCGCGCACTGGCTGCACGGCGCACTGGAGTTTGAGCGTGTCGGTGATTTCAGGGAAATTGACGGGGCGGAGCCATGCCGCCGTAATGGTGTCGAGCACTTGCTTGGAAGCATAGACGAGTACGCTGTCCTGGCTAAGGCGTATGTCGCTCATGGCAAAGCCTGCGGCAGGCTCTATTGTGCCTTGCCAGCGTACAGGCACGCGCTTGGAGAGGCCGTAGTTGTAGAACATCTCCAACGTGTCGGGCTTTACTCCGAGTATGTTGAACCCGTGCTGACCGGCTATGCTTTTCAGAAGGTCGCTGCTGAGGATGCGGATGTGTCCGTTGATGTTCTGGTAGTCACTGAAATTGATTTCTATCGCAGGCATCTTTTCGCCTCCATAGACATAGGGGAAGAGGTCGGCTCCTTTTTCTTTAATGCGCACGCGCAAGGTGGGCGGCACGTCGCTTGTCATGACGACGTTGGTAGGAATACCGTTGATGACGAAAGGCACGTCTATTTCCTGTTCATAGACTTGGTTGAGCACTTGGAACAGCCAAAAAGCCGCAGCCAGCACTACGAAGAACAGGTAGTTGAAGATTTCGCGCTTCCGCAGTTTCATCTTTCAGGACTTGACCGGTGTTATTTCTGCTCGGCGGCAGGCACAATCGCGCTCTTGTCAAACACGATTTCCACTCCCGTGGCCACACGGAGCGTAACGGTAGTGTCGCTAATGGACTTTACGGTACCGTGGATGCCGCCGGTGGTTACAACGTCCTGCCCCACGGTGAGGGCCTGACGGAAGGCGGCTATCTTTTTCGCCTGCTTGCTCTGGGGGCGAATCATGAAGAAATAGATGACGACAAACATCAGGGCAATCATGATGAGCCCAGAATAGTTTGATGCGCCGGAAGCACCGGCTTGAAGCAAGGTAATCATAACAGTATGTTTTTGAAGATTTATTTATAGAGTTTTCCTTCGGCTTTGAGCGTTTCCATGGCTGCGTTGAGCACGCCATTGACATAGGCTGCGCTCTTGGGAGTGGAATAGTGGCGTGCCAGGCCTATGTATTCGCTGAACGTTACTTTGAGCGGCACATCGGCCACGGTAAGTGCTTCGGCCAGCGCCAGCTGCATGATGAGCCTGTCCATCAGAGCCACGCGATTTTCGTCCCAGCCCTGCAAGTGGCGGTCTATGATGCCGTCCAGTTCCTCGCGCCGTTTGATGGCGGCGGTCAGCAGTTCCTCGCCGAAACTGGAAGACTCACCCTCGGCGTATTGGGGCATGAGCGGTGCGTCCGGCGGCGTATCCTGGCGGAATGAGCGCAGGGTCTTGAGCACAAACGAATCGATGACGCAGCGGTCGTCGTTCCAGAAGACGTTGGCTTCTTCAAACGCTTGCGCCAAATCATCGTTGTCACAGAAGAATTTGCGGTAGAATCCGATGGCCACGCGGCAATCGGCACTGAAGGAGACATCGCCTTTTTCGGCATATTCGGTAAACAGGTCGCTCTGCGTGCAAAGGTCCACAAGCCGGGTGAGGAAGGTGTCGCCCACTTTCCATAGTTCCCTGCGGTGGGCCTTGAAAGCGGCAAGTGCCTCGTTCTCGCCCAGCTTCAGCAACAATTTATTCTGAGCCAGCAGGCTGTCGGCTGTCAGCGTGTGGTCAGTGGTGCTGAGGCGCTGTGCACGGGCCTTGCGAAACATAGCCCGCCTTTCGGCATATTCCCTCACGTCAGTGAGCAAAGCCAGCAGATGCCGGTAGAGTTCATAGCTCAAATCCAGACTTTGGTTGAGCTGCTTGATGCTCTGGCTGAGCTTGCGGTCGGCATCCTGCGTGTGAGCGTAGAAGATTTGGAGGGTTTTCAGGCGTATGAGTGAACGGTTAATCATATTTCCTATTTCTCGAATTGCACATTTTATGCGGCAAATTTACACTTTTTTTCTCAAATTCGCGCGTCCGAATACTAAAAAAGCGACTTTTACCCTTTGTTTTCTTGGTAGTATCGGCGATTTTGCGTACTTTTGCAGGCGAATTCAACCATGTGTGATGGTGAATTAAGCCCATTAAGTTTAATTTTAGAGTAACACAACTCAATGAAACAAATCTCAATCAAAGGCTGTGTCCGCGAGTGCGTGGGCAAGAAAGCCACCAAGGCTGTACGTGCCGAAGGCCTCGTGCCCTGCGTGATTTACGGCGAGAAGCGCGGCGAGAACGGTCTCCCCGAAGCCATCCACTTCGCAGTAAGCGAAAAGGAAATCAACAAGCTCGTGTACAGCCCGGACATCTATCTGGTGAACATTGACCTTGACGGAAAGACCTGCCAGGCCGTAGCGCGTGAAATCCAGTTCCACGCCGTAAAGGACAACGTGCTGCACGTGGACTTCTACGAAGTAACACCCACCAAGCCCATTGTGATGGCTGTGCCCATCGCTCCTCAGGGCCTTGCCGAAGGCGTACGCGCAGGCGGTAAGCTCATCGGAATGGTTCGTAAGCTCAAGGTACGCGCCACGGTTGACAAGATTCCTGAGAAGCTCATTATCGACGTAACGCATCTCGGCCTGGCCAAGAGCATCAAGTGCGCCGAGCTCAGCTTCGAAGGCTTGGAAATCGTAACACCCAAGGAAGTAGTAGTTTACACCGTCAAGATGACGCGTGCTGCTATGGGTGCCGCCGCTGCTGCCGCCAAGGCATAAAGCCAAAGCCACACCCGTTTCACCGACAACCGCGAGCCGAGTCTCTCCACGAGGCTCGGCTACTCTTTTTCCCCTCCACACACTCCTTCCCATGCTCCGTATAGCCATCACTGGCGGAATGGGCAGCGGCAAGTCTGCCCTGTGCCACAAATTAGAGCAGCGCGGCATCCCCGTATTCTACTGCGACGAGCGTGCTCATTACCTTATAGGAGAGGACGAACAAGTCCGCCGAGAGATTACACTACTCCTAGGGTCGTGCGAACGCTCCTTACTGAGGCAATTCGTCAGCAGTGGGCCGGCACAGGCTGCACGGCTGAACAGCATCGTCTGGCCAAGGGTCGGAGAGCTTTGGACGGCCTTTTGCGACAAAGCTCTTGCCGAAGGAGCCGGACAGGCGGTAATGGAGTGCGCCCTGCTCTTTGAGAGCGGCTACGACAAGGCGGCAGACCTCACCCTCCTCGTCACCGCGCCCGAAACTGTCCGCCTCAAGCGCGTATGCCGGCGCGACAATGTGGAGGAAGAATATGTGCGCCGCATGATGACCCTCCAGATGGACGAGGAGGAGAAGCGGCGCAGGGCACACCATATTATAGAAAATACGGGCACGGTGGACGACATGCTCCGCCGCTACGACGACATCATGCGTCAAGCCGCACCCGCAGCCAACCCATCACTCAACCTCTAAACATCTCCTACCGACTTGGAAGCACGTATCGACAAATGGCTCTGGGCCGCCCGTATCTACAAGACGCGCACCCTGGCCACAGAAGCCTGCAAGATGGGGCGCATAGCCATCGGCGGTGCCCAGGCAAAACCCTCCCGCACCGTGAAGGCAGGCGACGAGGTGAGCGTCAGGAAGCCTCCCATAACCTACACCTTCCGCGTGAAGCAATGCATTGAAAAACGCGTGGGGGCACGGCTCATACCCGACATTCTGGAAAACATCACTCCGCCCGAACAATACGAGTTGCTGGAGATGAGCCGCATCTCAGGCTTCGTGGATCGTGCCCGAGGTACGGGCCGACCCACCAAAAAGGAGCGACGCTCCCTCGACGATTTCACCGAGAACGCCGAACTCATCGACTTCAATACATTGCCCGATTTTGACTTTGACACCTCCGATGATGAAGACTGACACATTCCTCCGCCCCGCAAGCCTCCTCCTGCTGCTGGCCGTTGCCGCCACCATGGTCCTGCCGGCTCAAGCCCAAAGAAAAGCCGTGGACAGGAGCACCGACATCCTCTGCCTCGCCCCATCGGCCACCGGCCTGATAGCCGCCATCGTCCATCACGACAAGAAGGGCATACTCCAGCTGGGACTGAGCACCGCCACGGGCCTTGCCGTGACCTACGGCCTTGAACTCGCCATTCACAAACCACGTCCCGACGGAAGCGGTAACCACGCCTTCCCCAGCACCCACACCATGGCAGCCTTCAACGGCGCGACCTTCCTGATGCGCCGCTACGGCTGGAAATGGGGCGTACCCGCCTACGCCGTCAGCACATACGTGGCGTGGGGACGGCACTACGCCCGGAAACACGACTGGTGGGACATAGCAGCCGGAGCCGCCCTCGGCGCAGGCTGCACGTTGATTTACACGCGTCCTCTCCTGAAAGAGGCCGACCTGACCATCGCCCCTGCCTCGTTTGGCGACGACGGCAAGGGCATCACCGCCACACTGGTGTTCTAACTCGGAACCTGCCCGACATTGGGCAGGTTCCCTGCTTTTTCACCCGCCTTGTCCAAACGGCATCCCTGAAACAGCAGCCATTTCTGCCCCGAAGAAGCCTACAAAGCCCCATTAACAAAAAAAATTGCTTTGTGGTGTTTGCAGATTTTAGGGGAAGAAGTGCTTTTTTTCGTTTTTTTTATTTTACTCCATATTTATTATATAAAAAAGAATTACTTTTGCTCTCAAATATACTTCCTAACAAAAGAAACCCCAACCCGCGCATATTGAAGGCAACGCTACAAAAATATGCACAAAACATACCAAACATGAAGAATTTCTTTAATTTTTCCGTCTTTTCGCTACTAATGACTTTCACGGCGCCCCTCTCCGCGATAGCCGATTCGCACATTGTAGGCACCAATGTAACGAAGAAAAATGTGCTTATGGAGGACTTCACCGGCATCCACTGCACATACTGTCCCGACGGCCATAAGATTGCCGCCCGAATGCACCGCAACCACCCCGAACAGGTGTATGTGCTGGCTATCCACGCCGGTAACTACGCTAACCCCGGCCGTGACGAACCCGACTTCCGCACGAAGGAGGGCACGGAGGTGAACGACGGCTTCGGCGTGACGGGCTATCCCGCCGGTATCGTGAACAGGACGCTTTACAGCGAGTCGAAGAGCGGTCTGGTTATCAACCGCAGCCTCTGGCCCCTCGCCGCGAAGGAGCAGATTGTGCAGGATGCCAGCGTGAACCTGGCTGCCACGGCACAGTACGACGGCAATACGCGGAAACTCTCCATTCACGTGGAGGGCTACTACACGAAGGTGGAGAAGGCGTGGACGCCCCGCCTGACGGTGGTGCTGGCGCAGGACCATATCCAGGGTCCCCAGACGGGTGGCCAGTTGGGTGAGGACTACATCCACAACCACGTGGTGCGTGCCTACCTGAACGGTGCCTGGGGCGAGGAACTCGCTGCTCCCGTGCAGGGCCAGTACTTCGAGAAGGACTTCGTGTATGAGGTGCCGGAATACACCACTTCGAGCATCACGAGCATAAAGACGCCCGTGCGCCCCGAGGACTTGCGCGTCGTGGCCTATGTGACGAACGGCCGTGAGGATGTGCAGCAAGTGACGGGCTGCGTGCCGGCCTGCGTGAACTATGCCGAAGTGCTGCGCGGCACGCTGGGCGACCCCCGCATCCCTATGGGCAGCTCTTACGGCTATAACTTCATCGAGGTGAACTTCGACAACCACAGCAGCGTGCCTGCCACCTCCGCCACGTTCCTCTACGAGGCGAAGGGCAAGAAGGTGGAACTGGAATGGACGGGCGAACTGGCCGCCGGCGAGAGTGCCGACATCCGAATCCTCTGGACGCTGGACACTACGGCCGACGACGAGGACTTCACGCTGACGTTGAAGAAAATCAACGGCACGGCGGTGAGCCCTATCAACGATGCCTACGTGGACTATATCGAGGGTAACCTCTGTATGCCCAATGTCGTGCCTACGAAACTGCACCTCTATATCAAGACGAACAAGGAGGTGGAGGACAACCACTTCCTGCTTTGCGACGCCGACGGTAAGGTGGTGCGCGAGTTCGGCCCCTTCAAGTCGGGCGAGGTCAACGAGTACGAGGAGGACCTCACGCTGGAGGACGGCAAGATGTATTGCCTGGAAGTGACCGACGAATGGGGCAACGGCATCAGCGGTCCTGCCGGTCAGTTCAAGATCAACAATATGGACGGCGGCCTCGAAGCGCAGGTGCCTTCAATCAGCTACTTCGGCGCTCGCGCCTTCTTCATCACCAGCGAATCCGCCGGCGTGGAGGGCGTGGAGATGTCCGGGACGGACGGCGCAAAGTACTACCGTCTGGACGGACGCCAGATGAACGCCCTGCCCGAGGGTGTCAGCATCGTGAAGACCCCCGCTGGCGTGAAGAAGCAGATAAGGAAGTAATCTGGAATCCCTAGAACTACTAGAACCTCTAGAACTTCTAGAATCCCTAGCAACCTAAAAAAACCTATAACCCCAAATAAAATGAAGAAACTTTTACTCTTCTCCGCACTCTTTTGTGCAGCAATGAGCAGTTCCGCCCAGTGGCCCACCAGCCTTGAGGAGAATCCCGTGCTCGTCACGCCCTACGCTATGGAAGACTATGGCGACTGCGTGCTCACCAACAAGAACGGCGTGACCTACATCGTGCAGGTCAAGCCCGACAACACCACCGAAGCCGGCCGTATCGGCATCAACTACATCATCGGCATCTGCGACAAGGACGGCAAGATGAAGACCTCCGTGGCCGAAGGCAGCACGCCGGGCCTCGGCACCCACGCCGGCCGCAGCTGGACCGTGGTTAACACCATCGCCAGCCTTGACCGCGACGGCAACCTCATCGTCTGCGTGCAGGACTGCCGCAACAATGCCAACCCCGACAGCAACGACCCCGGCTACACCCTCTACAAGGTGGACGAGGACGGCAAGATCCTCTTCGAGAGCGACTTCTTCGACGGCGAGATCTTCCCCGAGGCCTACGGCTTCCGCGTGGCACAGACCACCGACGGCGGCTATATGTGCTGCTGCTGCGTTCACCCCTACGACGGTCAACCCGACTATATCAATGTGGAGATGTTCGACACCAACGGCAAGAGCCTCTGGCAGAAGCAGTACAAGGACGCCGCCTATACCTATTCCTGGCCCTGGATGGTGGAGACCGACGGCAACGACGCTATCATCGTGTATGCCCACGGCAGCAACCTCGACCTGCGCGCCAAGAGACTGAACGCCACCGACGGCAGCGAGAAGTGGGACGTGCGCTTCTATCGCGGCGGCTTTGACACCACCCCTATCTGGACCCACCTGCGCGTGGCTCCCTCTCCCGACGGCGGCGTGTTCTGCAGCTGGCGTGACGACCGCAAGACGCAGGGCTGGTTCGACCAGTATATCCAGTATGTGAAGGGCGACGGCACCATCGGCTATCCCAACAAGATGAACGCCGTGCAGGTGTCCTACATCAACACTGAGGAATTGAACGGCCTCACCACCGCCCAGGGCGAAATGGTGCACAACGACAAGGACCACTGCAACTATATGGCCTACCGCGTGTTCAGCCAGGGCTCTCAGACCTGGAACGGCATCGGCGTGCAGAAGATTGACGACAGCGGCGAACTCCTGTGGGACGAGGCTGGCGTCGATGTGGAGGAGTTCCGCAACAACCTGGCCGTGGGCAGCATCAGCGTGCAGAACGCCCCCGACGGCGGCTGCGTGGTCTTCTACCAGACAGGTACGCACGACAATGCCTACGGCGGCAAGAACAGTTACGCTGCCAAGTTTACCCCCGACGGCACGAAGGAGTGGACGAGAAAGATTGACAACCACTTCACCTACAAGGTGTCGCAGTACAGTTCTCCCCTCATCGACAACGAATACTATGTCGTTTCCTGGGAGGACCGCCGCGACCGTGAGGGCACGATGAGCGGCGGCTACGACCGCTACGCCATCCGCTTCAACGCCGACGGCACCTTCGGCAAGGCAGCTGACGGCATCACGACAACGGAGACTCTTCGCTACGAAGGTGCCCAGTACTTCGACGTGGCCGGCAAGCAGCACGCCACCCCCGCCAAGGGCCTGAACATCGTGAAGACCCCGTTCGGCGTGAAGAAGCAGATAAAACAGTAATCTAGAAAACTAGAATCTCTAGAAAATCTAGAATCTCTAGGACTCACAACAATTATAATCCTCAATAATAATGAAAAAGTATCTTTTCCTTTCCGCACTTTTCTGCACCGCTCTGGGTATGAACGCCCAGTGGCCCACTTCCTATGAGGGCGAGCCCGTGCAAATGACTCCCGACCTGCAAGACTACGGCGACGAGACCGTGACGAACTGCCACGGCGTGACCTTCAATGTTCAGTATGTAGCCCAGCACGGCACCGCCGGCGTCGATGATATGGAGTATGTTATCAGCATCGTCGATAAGGACGGCCACAATGTGACCACCCTCGACAAGGGTCTGGGCCTCGGCGTCTTCCAGAACCGCAGCTGGACGGCCTATAACAACACCCTCTATTGCGACCGCGACGGCAACCTCCTCGTGGGGGCCAACGACTGCCGCAACAACCCCGACCCCAAGACGGCCGCCGTGGGTTACACCCTCTACAAAATCTCCGAGAAGGGCGAAATCCTCTGGCAGGTTGACCTCGCCGACAAGGCCGTATATCCTATCACCACCTCCTTCGGCATCGCACAGGACGGCGCCGGCGACTACATCTGCTGCTACACCGCTCCCGATATGAATGCCCCCGGCAACTACACCTACATCGAAATGGAGAAGATCAGCAAGGACGGCAAGTCCCTCTGGCGCACCAAACTCCACGACCCCGAATTCAACTATATCTACAACTATCCCTACCTCGTGCAGGGTCCCGAAGGTGATGTCGTAATGGTCTATGCCTACGGCAGCAACCAGGACCTCTACGCCACCCGCATCAGCACCACCGACGGCAGCCAGGTGTGGAAGACGCGCTTCTACCGCAGCGGCTTCGCCACCTCCGGCTCCGCCATCTGGAACTATGTCCGCGTATGCTCCGACGGCAAGGGCGGCGTATTCACCCTCTGGTTTGACGACCGCGCCAACGACGGCTATTGGCAGGCTTATGTGAACTATGTTGACGCCGAAGGCAAGATTGCCTACCCCAACAAGATGAACGGCGTGAAGGTGGCCTACAACGGCGAGGACTACGCCGGCTTCTCCCACTCCAATATGGCCTTCTGCCACAGCGAGAAGGAACAGTGCGTGTATGTGGCTCTGCGCCACTACGACACCGGCGGCGGCGGTACCAACGGTATCCTCGTGCAGAAAATCAGCGACGAGGGCGAACTGCTGTGGCCTGCCGAGGGTATCTTCGTGGAAACGACGGTGAAGAACCTTGCCGTGGCCAACCCCCAGCCCCAGCCTGCCCCCGACGGCGGTTGCGTAGTGTTCTATCAGACCGGCAACAGTATGTCGCAGTACGGCGGTAAGAACAACTATGCTGCCAAGTACGGCCCCGACGGCACCAAGGAGTGGAGCATGAAGACCGACCACTATTTCACCTATAAGACCAACCTGCGCTCCTCTGACCTCATCGACAACAGTTACTGGGTAATCAACTGGGAAGACCAGCGCAAGCTGCCCTTCCCCCCCGCTGGCTGCTTCCCCCGCTATGCCGCACGCATCAATGCCGACGGCACCTTCGGCGACACCGAGGGCATCCAGAACACCAGCCTGACCACCTACGAGGGCGCTCAGTACTACGACGTCACCGGCAAGCAACTCCTCGCTCCCGCCAAGGGCCTGAATATCGTGAAGACCCCCGCCGGCGTGAAGAAGCATGTGATGAGATAATCTAGAACTGCTAGAACCTCTAGAAAATCTAGAACATCATATTGACAACCCCAATCCTTTTTTACAATTCACTTTATTAACTAAAACCGTACAGACATGAAGAAAATTTTCTGTCTCATTGCGCTTATGATTGCCACGGTATCTCTGGCATCTGCGCAAGTCGCTGCGTATTCGCTGACAAAGACCAGCGGTACGTATGCTGCACTGTTCCCAGGTAAAGCTCTGGATCTCTCTACGGTGAAGTACGTTCCTGCAGAAGGTGACGCAAAGGCCCAAAATGAGGCCGTTGCTTTCGCCTGCGGTGCCGATGGCGCGGTACAAGGTACCTCGCTGACGGAAATCAAGGGTCTGCCTCTCGGATTTGATTTCGAGATCGGTAGCACTACGGCCAAGTACTTCGCTGTAAGTGGTACAGGTGTCGTTTACCTGAGCGACACAGAGACGTTCAAGGTGTGGCCCGCCCAGCCTTACAACGCTCTTACCGCTAGTTCCAGTTACTCATCGGTCCCCGTCGTGGGTATTTCTGGCAACCAGAGCAAAGTGCGCATTACTGACCAAAGCTCCATTGCTTACAACACTTCCGGTGGAGAAGGTCAGCACGTGTTCACTGCTCAGTTCAAGAACGTTGGTATTGCTACCAACTACAACGGCACCACCGTTGCCACAGCCAACATGCAGGTGAAACTGTATGAGGAAAACGACCGCGTGGAAATCATTCTCGGTGAATGGACTTGCGAAGGATCTATCCCTGGCGTGCGCATCGGTCTCGCTGGTTTCAATGGTGACCTGCTCAACCTGAAAGGTTCTCTTGCTGAACCCCAGGTTTCTTCCACCTCCAGCATGATTTCTAGCCTTGCGGCCAGCGACTTCGTTCCAGGTACCACCTATGCCTTTGACGTTCCCGCTCCTTGCGTGACGCCTACAGCCCAGCCCACTGATCTCACAGCCAACATTACCTCTGTTTCCGCAGAAGGTAGCTTCACTGCCGTAGAATCTGGTGTGGACAAGTATCTCATCGTTCTCCTTCAGGGCGACGCTACCTTCACTCCTGCCGATGGCGAAACTTACGCTTCCAAGGATACTCCTGCCGAAGGCGTTTCCATCCTCGACTTCGGTACGGCTACCACCTATCGCACCCAGACTCTGGGCAATCTCACCCCCTCCACCAACTACACCATACGTGTGTATTCTGTAAACAACATGTGTAAGGGCGGTCCTCTCTACAACCTTAACAATCCTGCCGAGGTGCAGTTCACCACGGCTCTGGATATGCCCGCAAGCCTCGTTGCTACACCCGCATCCACCACTTCTGTGAAGATTAATGTGGCTGCCGATTCTAAGGGCGACCAGGTTCTCGTGGCTGTTAACCAGAACCCCGCTCTGAACTTCTCCACCCACTTCCCCGAGAGTTATGGTGCTTTCGGCACTCCCGCCGGCACTTACAAGGTGGGTGACGAAATCGAAGGCGGTGGCCGCGTCGTTTATGTAGGTCCTGCCAAAGACGGTATCGTAGCCGACGGCTTCAAGACCAACCAGCCTGTATATGTCAATGCATGGAGCACCGACGGTGCCGGCAACTATGGCACTATCTATCAGGAAGGCCGTACCTCCACCGAACTCCAGCTCCCCTACGCTGCCGACTATCATAACATGGGCACCTATATGGAGCCTGCCGGCTATGTAGTAAACGACGAGTATATCTCCAACGTAACAGTTGACACTGGCGCTGACGGCCACACGGCTGCCAACGGTTTCAGTTGGAAGTCCGCCGGTGCTGCCGGTGCCGACGATATGGCCGTGGGTACCGTTACCCTCCCCGCCTTCCAGATTCCCGCTGCCGGCGCTCGTATGACCTTCGACTATCAGATTTATATCTGGCAGCGCATGGGCAACAGCGTTGTAAACTGGGAAGACCATATTTTTGACGTTGAGGTTGCCGAAGCCGGTACCGACAACTACAAGAGCATCTTCCAGCTGGGTGACGGCAAGGCCCCTGAGGTCAACGACGTCGAGTTCCACACCTACTCTGTTGATCCCGAAGGTTTCAAGGCCTACGCCGGCAAGAAGGTTAGCCTCCGCTTCAAGTGGTCTCGTTACAGCGATGCCTACAGCTTCATCCACAACATTTTCATCGAAGAAGTTCCCGAAATCGACTACGCCAGCGAAGTTACCGTTGCTGCCGTTGACGGCGGTGACGTCACCATCGACTGGACCGATCGCTATGCCGACGCCGCCAAGTGGGAGGTACGCTACCAGAAGGTAGGCACCACCTCTTGGAGCGAGCCCGTAGCCACCACCGAGAAGCCTTACACCATCACAGGCCTCGACCTCAGCAGCCAGTACACCATCCAGGTACGCGTCGTTGCTGATGATAAGGTAAGCCCCTGGGCTGAAGTTACTGCTCGCACCGGTCTCGGCGCTCCCTTCAGCATCACCTACGAGGCTGTTCCCTTCACTGACGGTTGGGAAGCCAAGCAGTTTGCTATTGACGGCGATGCCATCACCTTCACCGATGATGCAGTCTCCAACTGGCGCTTCAACGCCAACTATGGTCTGATGTATAGCGGCAACTACGACCGCGCTCTCGTTACCCCCACCATCAAGCTGGGCGAAGCCGAGCAGTCCTACACCATCACCATCACTCCCGGACGTGTCGTTACTACTGCTCTCAAGAACGCCAGCTACATCGCTGTGTCCAAGGACAACGGCGAAACCTGGAAGCTTGCCGACGCAGTAGCTTTCGACGGTATGACTTCTTCCGTTCAGATGAACCTCAGCGGTAATGTCAAGATTGCCGTCTGCATTGCCAAGGGTAACAACACTTATTATATTAAGGGCTTTGAAATCGAGAAGTCTCCTTCTCAGTTCGTTCTCGGTCCTGAGGACATCAGCGCCAAGAAAGCTTATATTATCTACACCGATGCTCGCGGTGGCCTTACTATTGAAAATGAAGAAGCCACGAACCTCCGCGGCACTCTCCAGAAGGATCTGGAGGCTCAGGAGCAGGACAAGGCCAACGTCTTCCAGCAGTTTGCTTTCGTTGGCTACGAAGGTACATACTACCTCTATAGCGTAGGCGCCAAGAAGTATGTAAGTGCCACCGGTCTCACCGATCAAGCTGTCAATGCTATCCAGTTCGCCGACGCTGACGAAACTACCGTACGTCTGCTCTTTGATGGCAGCCACAATATCAACTTGGGCGGTAGCAAGGAGTATGTCTGCGGTTCTTGGAGCACCAAGGATGCCGGAAACAGCTTCAAGATTGAGATTGCTGCCGACTTCGACCAGAGCGAACTTACCGCTGCCATCAAGGAAGCTGTAGAACAAGCCAAGCGTAACGAAGCTCTTGCAGCAGCTATCGCCGCTGCCAAGGCCGCTTACGCCGAGAACAACACGCCTGGTGCTGTCTCCGAAGAAGGTCTCATCACCAGTGCAGATCAGTTCTATTCCGACTACTCCGACAGTGAGGAAGGCACCAGCTTTGAACCCCTCATTGATGGCGATCCCAACACCATTTGGCACTCCGACTGGCATGATGAAGCACCCGAAGGTGCTCACAGCCTCGAAGTTACTCTGCCCGAGACCCTTGAAGGCGACCTCCAGCTCTCCTTCGTACGCCGCAGCGGTAAAAATGGTGTTCGCAACCAAGTTACCACCTTCGAGGTTCAGAGCCTCGGCGCAGAAGGCGAAGTAACTGGTACTACTGTTCTTATTCTTCCCTTTGGTTCTGCAGGCGAGACGGCCACAGGCTGCTTCACCATTCCTGCTCCCACCCAGAAGCTCCGCTTCGTAGCCAAGGAAATCACCACTCCCGAAGAACCCTGCTGGAACTGCGCAGGCTTCCAACTCTACAAGGTTATTGAGCCTTCCAACAACAGCAAGCAGCCCGAACTGGCCGTCGACCTTCTCAGCGCCATTGAAAAGGCTTCCGACGTTGAGGATGCCACCAATAGCGATATTGAGAGAATCACTCAGGCTACGGATACCTATAAAGAGTTCATCACAAAGACCGTTTACACCTACACCATCAACCTCGTGGATGCACCCGAAGGTGCTCAGGTTACTATCGGCGACGGTGTTTACACCAATGGCCAAACCGTGAAGAGCTATGAAGAAATTACCGCCGAAAGTGTTGAGGCCACATACGAAGGCTACACCACCAGCGTAAAAGTAGCTGAGGACGTTATCACCGTAACCTACACCAAGGAAGGCGTCAAGCCCGACACTGAGACCAAATACTTTACCGCACAGCAGTTGCGCGACGAAGTAGCTAAGCTCGGTGGTGCTGAAATCGCCATTCTCGGTGTTACCACCACTGGCAATAAATACATCACTGAGGTAGCAAGCCTTGGCGCTGTTTCCGAAGATGGCACCCTTGAAGGTGCCCGCGACCCGCAGGAAGCCGAAGTACTCGATGTATTCCCCGTTGAAGGTGGCTACATCCTCCACCGCGGTGAAGACTTGATGGCTGGCTACATTGGCCTGGATGGCAATACCTTCAAGGCTGTCTCCAACATAAGCGAAGCTGTAGTTTGGAACATCGTTGGCCCCGACGAGGAAGGCTACGGCACCGTTTCTGGCTACGACGACCTCTATACCGACATTGCCAAGGAACTCAACCCCAACATGGTTCGCTTCATCCAGTCTGGTACTTCCAACAACTACCTGAACGGCCAAGCTTCCGCAACCATTGGCGGTGTTCGCACTGGCACCGGCGCCTGGAGCTTCAACTATGTACGCAACGCCCTGTATCAGATTGAGCCTCCTGCATATCAGTACATCGTCAGCATGGAGAATGCCCCCGAAGGTGCTACTGTCGTCATCGACGAGTGCACCTACGAGAACGGCGAGACCGTTTACAGCGACACCGAGATTACGGCTGCTGACGTAACCGCTGAATACGAAGGCTACACCACCAGCGTAACCGTAGAGAATGGCGTTATCACCGTAACCTACGTTCTGGCTCCTATTGATCCCGACTATCGTCCCGCTCTCGCAGAAGCCATCAACGCCGGTGAGGAAGCTCTCGCAGCCCACGAAATTGAAGAGCCTCTCTTAACCATCATCATGGACGAAGGCCTCATCAAGTCCGCTGATCAGTTCTCTTCCGACTACGCTGATTCCGACGAAGGTAAGGACTTCGGTGCCCTTATCGACGGAAATCCTGCCACGTTCTGGCATACCGACTGGCACGGCAGCGCTCCCGAAGGCGCTCACAGCTTCGACGTGAACCTGCCTGGCAACGAACTCACGACCTTAGCCGTGAAGTACACCGGTCGTCTGAATCAGAACAACTGCTCGCCCATCGTGATGACCGTCTATGGCAAGAACGAAGGCGATGAAGAGTGGACTGAAATCACCACCCTCACCCAGGAGGACGGTCTCGGCGCATACGCTGGACAGGGCCACACCTCCGACGTTGAAGCCCTCTCCGACGTGTTTGCATTCACTACCGACAAGGCCTACACCAACTTCCGCTTCGAAGCCCACGCCGTTTGGGCTGATGCCGGTGTATGGACCGACATCGAGGATTACGAACTGCCCGAAGGTGCTGAAGCCAATGACGAGCCTTGCTTCAACTACTCTGAATTCCAGATGTACGAAGCAACCCTCAACAACTACGACATCGATCCTACCATCATTGCAGCCCTGCAAAGCGCTATCAATGAGGGTAAGAAACTCTACAACGACGAGACCATCGCTGACAGCGATACTCAGCTCCAGACGGCCACCGAGAATATCAACGCCGCCATCGAAGCCGTTGAGAAAGCCGAGCCCATTATCTTCAACTACACTGTAACCATCACCGGTGCTGAGGCCACCGTTACCATCATGGGCGAGACCTTCGAAGACGGCGACGAGATGATGGTTTCCAAGGCTATCACTGCCGAGGACGTTATTCCTCAAGTAATTGACGGCTACGAAGCCATCGTTACCGTAGAGGACGGCGTAATCGCAGTAACCTACACCTTGATTGAAGGTATCAACAGCATCGACAGCAACAAGCAGAACGGCATCCGCTTCAACCTCCAGGGTCAGCAGATCGGCACCAACGTGCGCGGCATCAGCATCCTGAACGGTCGCAAGGTGCTTGTGAAGTAATCCATCCGACACTTGTACAGGGCGCTGCCCTGCTCCTCTGACCGAAGAAGCCCTGGGACATCAAGTCCTGGGGCTTCCTCTTTTCTCCGGTCTATAAAGGCTCTTGCCCCGCCCGCCTGTAAGGATAAGGGCTGGCAGGGCAGGATGTGTTAGTCTATAGAGTAGGGCTTCCTGGCCTATAGGACAGTCATTCTTAGTCCGCCGACAGTTTTCCCTATCGGCGGGACAGTTATTTCCCGCTTATTCGCCACACTAAGCTACGCTTTTAATTGTCTCCACTCGGAAAAGCCCAGAAAAACTCCGCTTTTCTTGGCTTTTCCCTCGCTTATTCGTAACATTAAGCTACGCTTTTAATTACTCTCACTCGGAAAAGCCCAGAAAAACTCCGCTTTTCTTGGCTTTTCCCTCGCTTATTCGTAATTTTGTAGCATGATTGCCTATCGCCGACTTTTCATACTCATCATAGCCTGCATCTGCTGCGGCACCCTCGCTCAAGCCTCCGACAGAAAAAAGAAGGACAAGGCCGAAACGAAAGTGGCCGACTGGGGCATGGTCGAGCCCGACGCCATGCCGCACCACGCCATCGCCAGCCAGATGCCGTCCAGCCCCTCCCCCACCCTTCTGCCCGAAATGCGCACGCGCCGCTCCTTCAATCCCACCCACCGCGAGGGCATTGACGTGAGCCACTATCAGGGGCGCATCGACTGGCAGCGTGTGGCCAGCGAGGGCAACGTGAGCTATGCCTACATCAAGTGCAGCGAAGGGGCCACCATTCAGGACGAATACTACCGCACCAACATTGAAAACGCCCGCAGAGCCGGTCTCAACGTGGGAGCCTACCATTTCTACCGGCCAGCCTCCTCCCCCAACGACCAGCTCAACAATATGACGCGCATCGCCCTCAAGCGCGACTTCGACCTCGTGCCCATCATCGACATTGAGCACCGAGGCAACGAAAGCCACGGACGATTCATAGCCAACCTCCGACAGTTCATCGAAGCCGTGGCCCGGCACTACAACTGCCGCCCCATGCTCTATACCGGGCAGAACTTCTACAACAAATACCTCGTCGGCGAGTTCGACGACTACCTCTGGATGATAGCCAAATACAAGGACGGCCCGCCCGAACTTTCCGACGGCATGGACTACGCCTTCTGGCAATTCACCAGCAAAGCCCGCGTGCCGGGCATCAGCGGCAACGTGGACCGTTCCTGCCTGATGAGCGGCCACAAACTGGACGACATCGCCATGTAACCCCCACACTATGGTAACATTCCCCCTCTGCAAAGTCAATCTCGGCCTTTATGTAGTGAGCCGTCGCCCCGACGGGATGCACAACCTCTCCACCGTGTTTCTCCCCGTGGGCTTGTGCGACACCCTCGACATGCGGCCCCTCGATGCCACCTATACAGCCGACATCCTCCACCTTACGGGCATTTCCCTCCCGGGCGGCGCAGGTGCCGACAACCTTGTGCTCCGCACGCTGGCCGCCCTACGCGCCGACCACCCCGCGCTGCCCTACATGGAAGTGTGGCTCCACAAGCGCATCCCCACGGGAGCCGGCCTCGGCGGAGGCAGCAGCGACGCCGCCTTCGCCCTGCGTATGGCCTGTCAGTTGGGCAACATCCGCATGACTGACGCTGAAGCCGTCAGCCGCCTGGCCTCATTAGGTGCCGATTGCGCCTTCTTCTGGAACGCCACACCGGCTTACGCCGAGGGCATCGGCGAACAACTTCAGCCCATCAGCCTTCCCCAGCTCAAAGGTCTGCAACTGGCCCTCATCATGCCCCCCGTGGCCATCAGCACCCGCGAAGCCTTTGCCGGCATCACGCCCAAAGAGCCCGCCCTGCCGCTTCTGGAAGCCCTCAGCCTCCCCGTAGGCGAATGGAAGGGCCTGGTGGGCAACGACTTCGAAGCCACAGTGTTCCCTCTCCACCCCGAACTGGCCGCCATCAAGCAGACGCTCTACGACATGGGAGCGCTCTACGCCCAGATGAGCGGCTCAGGAAGTACCCTCTTTGCCCTGTTCAACCGCCCCGTAGGTGAAGAACTCACCAAACTCCTGCCCCAATGCGCCATCCACACCGGCTATGCCTCCTACCGCCCCGCCATGTGCTGAGGCCGCCCCGCCGGTTTTACTTGTAGCCCGCCTACAATCATCCAAACCTTTTTCCCTCTTTTTCCACCATGACAGAAAATGCAATCAACCAGCAGAAAGAACAATTCCTGAGCCTGTGCCGCCAATACATCAAGCGGGCCGGTATCGACGAACTGCTGGCCTGGCTCGACACCACCGACTTCTATCGCGCCCCCTCCTCCACCCGTTTCCACCTGAACGAGGAAGGCGGGCTCTGCCGCCACGTCATGAACGTGTTCGACACCGCCATGAAAATCTACAAGAACTGCGCCGAGGAGCCCATCGCCGCAGGCACCTCGCCCTTCACCAAGCCCGTATCGGAGGAAAGCATCGCCATTGCCTGCCTCTTCCATGATTTGTGCAAGGTAGGGGTCTATCGCCGCGCCGAGAAGTTCCGCAAGAACGACAAGGGGCAGTGGGAGACCTACCTCAGCTGGGAGATGCAGGAGAGCTTCCCCATCGGCCACGCCGAGAAGAGTCTGATGATTGTGCGCAAGTATATGGAGCTCAATCTGGACGAGGCTCTGGCCATCCGCTGGCACATGGGCATGTTCGACGTGGGTGAGAGCGGCAGCTTCAACCGCCGTGCGTTCTACGATGCCACCGAGCTTTCCCCGCTGGTGTGCATTGTGAGCTCTGCCGACTTCGTGGCCTCCAAGTGCCTTGAAAAGACCACCGAGTACTAAGCCCCCGCCTTATGACCGTCCACCACATCTATCCCTACCGCAGTTTCCACCGCGACACGTTGCGCCAGCAACTCGCCGAGGCGGGCATCGGCACGCTGTGCCACTATCCCGTGCCCATCCACCGCCAGCCGTGCTTCGCATCCCGCTTTCAGGGCGAGGACTATCCCATGGCCGAAACCCTGGCCGCCGAAGAGCTCTCCCTGCCCCTCTCGCCCGCTATGACGGAGGCCGAGGCCGAGCGCGTGGCCGCAGCGGTGAAGGCAGCCGAGGCAGGGCAGGCCATCCCTCAGGGCGACCCCGTCAGCTATTCCGACATAAGCCGTCTCACGGCCTCCTACGGCACGACGTTGGAGGAAGCGGCCTGCCGCGTGATTCGCAGCGGCTGGTATGTGCAGGGCAGCGAGTGCCGCGCCTTCGAGCAGGAATTTGCCAACTACTGCGCCGGCAAGGCTGGTCTCTGGCAGCTCCACTGCGTGGGATGTGCCAACGGCCTCGACGCACTCACCCTCCTGCTCATTGCCCTCAAGCAGCGCAACGGCTGGACCGCGCAGTCGGAAGTCATCGTGCCGGCCCTGACGTTCATTGCCACGGCGCAGGCCGTGCTCCGTGCCGGACTCACGCTGCGCCTCTGCGACATAACGCCCGATGGCCTTATGGACCCCATGAGCGCGGCCACCGCCATCACGCCCCAGACCGTAGCCCTGCTGCCCGTCCACCTCTACGGCCGACGAGCCGACCTCGACGAGCTCAGCCAGTTGGCCGACATCCACGGCCTTGCACTGGTGCAGGATGCCGCCCAGGGGCACGGCCTGCCGCTTGACGTAAAGTCGGGCGCCCTGCAAGCCGCCTTCTCCTTCTATCCGGGCAAGAACCTCGGAGCCCTCGGCGACGGCGGAGCCGTGGTTACCGACGACGGCGAACTGGCCGCCCATGTGCGCCAACTGGCCAACTACGGGGCGAAAGAGAAGTACTGCCACGAAATGCCCGAAGCCTTCAACAGCCGTCTGGACGAACTCCAGGCTGCCCTGCTGCGCGTGAAGCTGACGCGCCTCGACGAGGACAACGCACGCCGCAGCCGGATAGCCGCCATCTACGACAAGGCACTGGCCCGCATCTAAGCGCTCCCGCCCCCTCTCCCCCAAAGGAGACGGAACGCCGGCAGGCTCCGGAAAATCCGGCCTATAGACCAGGAAAATCCAGACTATACACTAAGAAAAACTGTCGGCGGACCAGGAAAAACTGTCGGCGGACTAAGAAATCTCCCCCTTCCCCCACACACCCATACACTACCGATTGCCGTATTTAATTGCACACCCATGACGATTGACATACTCATCTGTTCGCTCAACAAGGGCATCGTGCGCGTCGAAGACGTACTCCAGGCTCCGCAGGAGGGCATCCACTACATCGTGTCCTACCAGTACACCGACGAGCGCTACCTTGAACTCATACCCGCCCACCTGCGCGAACGCAGCGACGTAGAAATCCACACCATCAACGGCAAGGGCCTCTCCGCCAACCGCAACGCCGCACTCTCCAAGGCCACAGCCGACATCATCGTCTTTGCCGACGACGACGCCCGCTTCACCCCCGACTCCTTCGCCACCGTGCGCCGCGTGTTTGAGGAGCACCCCCACCTCGACGTAGCCTTCTTCAAGGCTTCCACCTACACGGGCAAGTCCCTCAAGACCTACCCCGAGGCCGCACGGCCCATCACGGCCCTGCCCTCCGACTATACCATCTCCGCCATCGAAATGGCCGCACGCCGCACCAGCGTGCAGGGACGCATCAGCTACGACGAACGCTTTGGCCTCGGCGCACCGTTCCTCACCTGCGGCGAGGAGGAAGTGTGGATTACCGATGCCCTGCGCATGGGCCTCAGTATGCACTATTTCCCCATCAAAGTCGTAGAAACCAGCACCATGCTGAAGCGCTCCCTCGTCTATGTCGATGCCGGCGTGCAACGCTCCAAGGGAGCCTTCTGCTACTACACCATGGGCTGGCGGGCCTGGCTCCATTGCCTCAAGTTCGCCATCAGCGGCACACGGCAGGGCTACTGCCATTTCCTCCCCATGATGCGCCACCTCGCCGAAGGCATCCGCTACCTACGGAAATAGCCCCGTCCTCCCCTCCTCCGCCCTCCCCACAGCCGGACGGCGCACCCCCAAAAAGGAAGTCCCCTGCATTTTCAACCACACATTATATATTATACAGTGGGCCCTACGCTCTCCATACTCATCTGCACCATCAACGACCGCATCAAGGACGTGGCCGGAATGCTCCTGCCCGAGCGCCCCGACGTGTGCTACATCGTGTCGTTCCAATACACCGACACCATGTTCCTCCAGATGGTGCCCGCAATCCTCAGGGAGCGGCCCGACGTGGAAGTGCTCCCCCACCCCTCCGTAGGCCTGTCGGTCAATCGCAACGCCGCCCTCCGGGCCTGCCGCACCGCCCTCGGGCTCATCGCCGACGATGACACGCGCTTCACGGATAGCCAAATCGACAGCGTCATTCGCTGCTTCAACGACCACCCCGAGGTGGACATTGCCTGCTTTCAGGCCATTTATGCCGACGGCACCCCCCTCAAGGACTACCCCACCTACAGTTTCAACTATCGCGACACACCGCGCGGCTACTACTACTGCAGCCTCGAAATAGCCCTCCGCACCGACACGGAGCTGCCCCTCTTCGATGCCCGCTTCGGGCTGGGCGCGTCCTTCCTGAACTGCGGCGAGGAGGAAGTGTTCCTCTACCATGCCAGTTGCGCAGGCTTGAACATCCGCTACTTCCCCATAGTTACGGCCACCACACGGCAGGGCCTGACCACGGGCGCACGCTTTGCCACCGACGTGCGCGTGCGCCGCTCCAAAGGAGCCGTGCTCTACGTCATCCACGGCCTGATTGGCGGTTACCTGCGCCTCTGCAAGACCGCCCTTCTCCAGCCCGGCCACCGCTGGCAAGCCTACCGCGACATGCTGGACGGCATGAAATACATACTGCGCACCGAATGACCACCGACGCCCTTAGTTTTCTCAACGCCTGGCGCAGCCCCGCCCCCACTGTCGAGGTGCAGACAAGCGGCAGCACAGGAGTGCCCCACACCATGCAGGTGGAAAAAAGCCGCATGAGGGCATCGGCACTTGCCACCTGCCAGTTTCTGGACATTCCCCGAGGCGCAACGGCTCTCCTCTGCCTGCCCACGCGCTTCATCGCCGGGAAGATGATGATTGTCCGCGCCGAAGTGTGGCCGCTCAAGCTCATCACGGTAGAGCCTTCCTCCCATCCCTTCCACGGCCTTACCGCCCCGCCCCACTTCGTCGCCCTCACCCCCGCCCAGGCCTACCAGACTTTCCAGCAACCTGCGGAGGCCAAACTCTTGCGCCATACGCCCTGCGTGCTCATAGGCGGCGGAGCCGTCTCTCCCCGGCTGGAAGAACAGCTCGGCAGCTGCCAAGGCGGCGTTTGGAGCAGCTACGGCATGACGGAAACGCTGTCCCACATCGCCCTCCGCCGCATAGGCGAAACGGGCTACCGCCCCCTGCCGGGCGTCAAGGTGGGAGTGGCACGCGGCAGCACGGATGCGCCCGCCTGCCTGTGGATTGACGCGCCCCATGTGTGCCCCACACGCCTCCAAACCAACGACGTGGCCGAACTTCTGCCCGACGGACGTTTCCGCATCATAGGGCGCAAGGACAATGTGGTATGTTCGGGCGGCCTGAAGCTCCAACTCGAAGAACTGGAGCAGGACATCGCCACGCAGTCAGGGCTCCAAATCGGACAGGACTTCCTCCTGACATGGGTGGCCGACCCCAAGTGGGGACAAGCCCTCACACTCCTGATCACCCGCCAAGCCCCCCTGCCCGCCAGCCTTCCCGCAGGGACGAGCCGCCCCAAGCACATCGTGCGCATCCCTGCCCTGCCCCTCACCCCCACAGGCAAGCCCGCCCGCCTCCAAGCCCACCAACTGGCCACCCAAGCCCTGAACATCCCCCTCTGAACACTACACATTATTCATCCTACATTATACATTATTCATTTTACATTACCCATTCCCCATGCCCTCTTGGAAAACCATACGCCACTTTAAGGAAATCCTTTTCGACCAGCACGGAGGCATAGCCCGCATAAGCATAAACCGCCCGCGCTACCGCAACGCCTTCACCCCCCTTACCGTGCAGGAACTCAGCCAAGCCCTGATTCACTGCCGCGAAGCCCAGGACATCAGCGTCGTGCTGCTGACCGGTGCGCCTACGCCGCGCCTTGAAGGCCAAAGCGAAGAAGAATGGCTGCGCACACAGGCATTTTGCGCCGGCGGCGACATGCACGTGAAAGGTCGCGGAGGATATGTAGGGGGCGACGGCGTGCCGCGCCTCAACGTGCTGGACGTGCAAAAGCAAATACGCACGCTGCCCAAGCCCGTAGTGGCCATGGTCAATGGCTACGCGATAGGCGGCGGCCATGTGCTTCACCTCGTGTGCGACCTTACGATTGCCGCCACGAATGCCCGCTTCGGACAGACGGGGCCGCGCGTGGGAAGTTTCGATGCCGGCTTCGGCGCGTCCTACCTCGCCCGCATCGTGGGCCAGAAGAAGGCACGCGAAATCTGGTTCCTGTGCCGGCAATACTCCGCCGCCGAGGCCGAACAGACGGGTATGGTCAATAAAGTGGTGCCCCACGACCGGCTGGAAGCCGAGTGCGTCCAGTGGGCCGAAGACATGATGAAGCTCTCGCCCCTCGCCCTCCGCATGATAAAGGCCGGCCTCAACGCCGAACTCGACGGGCAGGCCGGCATACAGCAGCTGGCCGGCGACTGCACCATGCTCTACTACATGCTGGACGAAGCCCACGAGGGCGGACAGGCCTTCCTCGAAAAGCGCCAGCCCGACTTCACAAAATATCCCAAACTTCCCTAAAAACGCCCCACGCCATGCAAGCCTTTCTTGACATTGCCCTCCGAGCAGCCCTCGAAGCGGGAGCCGAGGAACTCCGTATCTACAACCTGCCCGCAGAGCAGCAGGAAGTGGAACTGAAGGCGGATCAGTCGCCCCTCACCCTGGCCGACCGCCGAGCCCACGATATAATATGCCGCCATCTCGCCGAAACGGGCCTTCCCATCCTCTCGGAAGAAGGCAGCCACCTGCCATACGACGAGCGTAGCGGCTGGCAGCAGTACTGGTGCGTAGATCCGCTGGACGGCACCAAGGAGTTTGTGAAACACAGCGGGGAGTTCAGCGTGAACATAGCCCTGATGACGCCCCATGACAGTACCTGGCACCCCACCCTCGGCGTGGTGTTCTTCCCCGCCACGGGACTTCTCTACTACACCGACGGCCAGGTGGCACGCCGCGCCCAAGTTGCAGACGGCACCGACCTGACCTGCTTCACCACCCTGCCCGAGCCTCATGCCAACCGCCCCTTCACGGTAGTTGCCTCCCTGTCGCACATGAACGCAGCCACCGAGGGCTACATCGCAGGGCTACGAACAATACACCCCGACCTCCGTCTCACACAAGCCGGAAGTAGCCTGAAAATCTGCCGCGTAGCCGAAGGCAGTGCCGACATCTACCCACGCCTCGCCCCCACCTGCGAATGGGACACCGCCGCCGCCCACGCCGTGGTACGCGCCGCCGGCGGCGAAATCGTGAGCCCCTGGAACGGCCGCCCCCTCTGCTACAACAAGCCCAAGTTCCTCAACCCCGACTTCGTGGTTCGCCCCACGCGCTGACCCAGCGCCGGACAGGCTCCACGCATAAAGAAGGTGTACGCAATGCCAGACAGCCGGCATTGCGTACACCTTCTTTCGTGAGAACTTTTCCTATGGGGAGTGATGACTAACGCAGCACCTTGCGCCCGCCCTCTATGCGCAAGCCAGACGTCCCGGAGCCCACGCGCTGACCGGCCAGATTGAAGGCGGGCCGTCCGGCGGACGAGGGTGCCATCACGGTATGCACGCCCTCAGCATTGAGGGAGCACTCGCAGGCATTCTCCACACCGCCCGTTTGCGTGTTGAGCACAAGGGCCACAAGCCGGCAGTTGTTGATGTCGAGGTACTTGAAACTGTCAAGGGGTATTCGGTAAGTTACGGTTTGGGCTACGCCGGCCTGCATCTTATGCGGCAGCACAAGCGACTGGTCGCCCGTTCCGGCGGGAGTGGGCCATGCGCCACGTGCCACCTCTTTGTAATCCAAATGGACGAGCTGGGGCTTCGACTCAAAGCCGCCCATAGCGCCCGACTTACCGTCGTAGTAATAGTTGTATTGTACGCCTGGAATACCGTCTTCCACCACTATGAAAGCCACGCGGCGGGCCGCCTCTGCCACAACGCCCAGCGGGGTAATCGTGGCCGTAACGTCCAGTGCGTCGCCCTGGCAGCGGGCCGTGGCCTCCACGTCGTAGTCGGCGTATGGTTCAGCCTCCGCCATGCACTGGCGCAGTATGGTGTAGTTGGGATTGCGCTGTATGCCGTCGCGATTGACAAAGCAGGCGGGATAGCCGGTAACGCCCTGCGCCACAATCCACTTGGCGTAGTCGGCATGTATCAGCGGGTCTTCGCCCGTGTGGACGGCGATGCCGATGAAGCGGTCGCCGAACTCTTTTTTCATCTCCTGCAATCCTACGATGCCGCGCACGCACCAGCCACACCAGCAACCCGTGGCTTCCTCCACCACCATGCGGCGGTTGTAGCTACGCTGCGTGAGATAGGGCGTAAGGGAGGCCTTGTTGTCGGCAGGCGTAAGGTCGGCTCGCCCGTCAGGCCATACAAGTTCAAGGTTCAGGTGGGCCAATCCTTCCTTGTTGATGGATTGTGTGTTGAGGTTTACGGAGAAATCGGTAATCTGTCCGCCCGAGAGCGTACAGTTCACGGGAGTGCTCTCCACCGTCTTGCCGTCTATGGTGCAGGCTATGACGGGATTCTTCACAGCCACGTTGCCCTTGTTGCGCAGGGTGCCCGTCAAGGTCAGTTTGGAGCCGGTTTTGGCCACATTGGGGGTGGCAGCGTTCTCCAAGGCCAAGTCGGAACGCTCGCCGTCGGGCGATTCGGGCATTGCCACCCTGCACCGCGCTGCATTGGCAATGGAACCGTCGGCACGCAACACCATGGCCGTTACGAATATCTCCTCGCGGCGCAGGGCGCTGGCCAAGCTGCCGGTTGCAGGCAGCGTGAGCGTATAGCTCGAAGTGGCCGTGGTGTTCACCTTCGTCGTGGAGAAAGGAGCCACTTCGTTAGGCGCGGTGGCTGAAGGCCAGGAAGAACCTATCATCACGTCGTTGTAGATGAGCGAAATAAAGGTCTGGCCAAGTTCCTGCCCCTGACAGAACTTATAAAGTTCAGGGTCGCGGTCGGGATACACATCGTTGGAAGGGCCCTCCATACTGCCGTAGAAATTGGTTTGCCGCCATGCCTTACCGCCGCTGAGGCTGTCTGCCGTAAGCACAAACACCATGGAACTGCCCTCCATGTCGGTAAGAAATTCCGTAGTGGCGGTGGCAGCAATCTGCGTCATGGCTTCATCGGAATAGGCGGCCTCCAGATGCGTGATGTCCACTTCGGGCAGCACGTTGGCAGAGCGCAACACGGCATTGATGATGCCTTCGTTCCGGTTGTCCACCTTGTCGCCGTAGTACGGGTCGGTGGACTTCACGCCCCTGTCGATGACGGCGGTAGGAGCACCGCCTGTGAATGAGGGCCTGTGGTAATAGTCGCCGTACATGGGGTCATTCTCATTGTACTGGTGGAGGGCTATGACGCACGCCTTGGTGGGCAGTTCGTTCTTCACCTTCTCCATTCCCACCCAGCCACGGACGCACCAGCCGCACTCCGTACCGGTAAATTCCTCCACCACGCTCATCTTGCGTGCCGCACGGCTCACCACCTTTTGCGTGTAGGTGGCCGTAGCCGGCTTCGCAAGAGGCTCGCCATTCACCTTGTCAATGCTGAATTGCACCGGATAGGCTCCTGCCGTGGCAGGTGCAGAAAGGCTGCAAGCGAAAGAGGCCATCTGGTTGAAGCCGGCAGGGATGGGCTGCGCAAACGTCTGGGTGTAGCTCGTGGCCGTACCGTCGAGGGTAACGGTATAGTCGATGCTGGACACTTCGCCCTCGCTGCTGCTGATAACCTTGAAAGTGGGCACGAACGAAGCTCCCACAGCCACCGTTGTCGTACTGAAGCCGTCGGGAAGTACGCTGTAGCCCGTCAGAGCACGCGAACTGCACACCAGCTGGATGGCCACGGAGCCATACTTGTCGCCGTTGAGGTTGCCCCACACGGGTTCCTCGGTGTCGGTGCGCAGTTTGCCATATACCACAAAGCTGCGTTCCTGCGGTTCAAACGACGTGGCGATGACGTAGTTCTCCAATGTTTGGTCGAACTGGTACATCGGCACGAGGGCGGCATAGGAATCCTTCACCTCCACGGGCTTGTCCAGTTCCACGAGCTGCCAACCTGCGTTGCACTTCTTCTCCAACTGCTTGGTGGCGAGAGGACCCACCATTTGGTTGTCCTTGGTGAGGGCATAGAGCTTCACGGCGTGAACCTCCACAGGCTCCGCCAGGGCAAAGCGCACGGCCTCCACGCGCAGGTTCTGCATACCGGCATAGTACTTGGCCGGTATGCGGCTACCGGCTTCCAGGCGCATTTCACCGCCAAATCCCACCCCGAATTTCTCATAATTGTCGGAGGTGTAAAGTCCCACCAGCGTCTGTCCCTCAGCCAGCTCAATGCCAGCTTGCGCCCCTGCACAAAGGCAGCACGCAAAGGCCACGGCACACAGTGCCGCAATGCGTAAAATGTTCTTCATTCTGTCAAAGCGTTACTATTTGCGTGGCAAAGTTACGAATAAGCGAGCGGAATGCCAAATTTATTTGAGCATTTCCGAACGGGAGTATCTTGGAGCGAAGCTCAGAGTACGAATAAGCGAGGGAAAAGCAAAGGAGAGCGAAGCTTTTCTTTACTTTTCCGAGCGAAAGTATCTTAGAGCGAGGCTCAGAGTACGAATAAGCGAGGGGAAAGCCACATTTATTTGAGCATTTCCGAGCGAAAGTATCTTGGAGCGAAGCTCAAAGTACGAATAAGCGAGGGAAAAGCAAAGAAAGCCGCAGGATTTCTTTGGATTTCCAAACATTTATTCGTAACTTTGCCGCCGCATTCTCACAAGAGCGTGCAGACATAGAAGAAGCGTACCGCTTTGTCCTTTACTGAGATTCGCCAAATCCAAACTACAACGGGACAAGTCGTAACGTTCATGTTGTGCCTATTCTTCCACCCCAATAGGCGGGTGGTGCTATAGTAGGTATAGCGTGGGGTGGACTGTTTGTTGTTGTATAGGCGTTTGGCGATGCCTCAGTAAGACCGACGGATGTCCCTACGCACTTTTTATGCCTTAACCAATAATAATTTATCTAACCCTATTTTCATTATGGAAAAGAAACTTGATTTTCGGCATTTCAACAACATGGGTTATCAAAAAGATGATAGTTTACCCAATGTTAGGTGGAGTGGAAATCTCAGCGATTCTGAGAAAATTTATTATTACATCAAACTGGAGGATTTGGTGCGAACGATTAAGGAGAAGAAATTCCTTGTGGAATTGAAACAATTTGGAGGTATAGGAAATTTAGCATTCCCAAGAGGAGATTCCCCCCAAAGAAGAGAAAAGATAAATGTGTGCATCTCTTCTTGGTTGCAAGAAGAATGTGATAATTTACAAAAGAGTGATTGCTGTAGGATTGAGACAACGGTAAGAGACCTTCGGGAAAGCCTTGATTTCTCAAAAGTGAAAGTACTAATCTATCCCGTTTCTTATGTTGACGTTTATACATTCCCTCAGAACTATCAGCAACTTCTTTTCCGCAAGAAAAAAGGAGAGCAAGACGTTCGGGGATTGCAGCTTTGCGTCCTGAATCAGCAGGAGAATATATATTTGCCCATCAAAGACTTGAGTAAGTTCCTTGGCAATATCAGAGTAGTGCGAGGCAAGGCAGCTGTAGATATAGAAAAACTAATAGAAACTGTTTCAGAACAATAACATCTCAATTAAGAACTTAATACTTTTAGCATTATGAAACACCGACTTTTTCTTTTCTTTGTAATCATCAGTTTGATGATACCACAGGTAGTGTATCCTTCTATTTTTTTGAAGAATGGCATTTATTATAACATATCAAATGGTAATGCCATCGTAACAAGGCCTCCTTCTTCCAGTTATTCAGGTAGTGTTAGCATACCCTCGTCAATCAACATTATTGGTACAGAATATCTAGTGACAGGTATCGAATCAAACGCGTTTGACAGCGCCACAGGCCTGACCTCCGTCACCATTCCTAACAGCGTAACGAGCATAGGATACGCTTGCTTCTATAATTGCTGCTGCCTGACCTCCGTCACCATCGGAAACGGCGTGACGAGCATAGGTGGACTTGCCTTCTATAATTGCAGCAGTCTGACCTCCATCACCATTCCTAATAGCGTGACAAGCATAGGACAGAAAGTCTTTTATGGTTGTAGCGGCCTTACCTCCATTACCATCCCCAACAGTGTGACAAGCATAGGAGAAAACACCTTTGAAGGTTGCAGCGGCGTGAAGGAACTAATTTATGCCGATGGATGCAAAACAGCGTTGAGAACCTACTTGACAAGCATTACTTCTGTCAAAATTCCTAATAGCGTGACGAACATAGAAAGCAAGGCCTTCTCTGGTTGCAGTTCTTTAGCGTCTGTGAAGATAACAGACCTTAAGGCTTGGTGCAGCATTTCAGGACTAAATACTCTTATGGATTACGGCGAACCAAAGAAATTGTATCTTAATGATGAAGAAATAATTAACTTAATCGTTCCTGATGGCACAACAAATATTTCAGGTAGCGCTTTCCGCAATTGCAGAAGCCTGACCTCCGTCACTATTCCTAATAGTGTTACGAGCATAGGAAGTTCTGGCTTCTATGGTTGCATAGGTCTGGCCTCAGTCACCATCCCCAGCAGCGTGACGAGCATAGGACAGAAAGCCTTTAATGGCTGTAGCGGCCTGACTTCTGTCACCATCGGCAACGGCGTGACGAGCATAGGAAGCAATGCCTTCAATGGTTGCACCGCTTTGACCTCCATTACCATCCCCAACAGTGTGAGAAGCATAGGAGATTCTGCATTCCGTTATTGCGGCAGCCTAAACGTCGTCACCATCGGCAACAGCGTAACTAGCATAGGAGATTTAGCTTTCGACGGTTGCCATAACGTAAAAAAACTAATCTATGCAGAGGGATGTACTACGGCATTACGCACGTATTTGACAAGTATGACCTCTGTCACTATTCCTAATAGCGTGACGAGCATTGCAGGCGCAGCCTTCTATCAGAGCAGCGGCCTAACTTCCGTTACTATTCCTAATAGCGTTACAAACATAGGATATGAAGCCTTCTCTGGCTGCAGCAGCCTGCCCTCTGCCACACTTCCCAACAGCGTGACAAGCATAGGAGAGAAAGCCTTTAATGGCTGTAGCGGCCTGACTTCTGTCACCATCGGCAACGGCGTAACTAGCATAGGAAGCAATGCCTTCAATGGTTGCACCGCTTTGACCTCCATTACCATCCCCAACAGTGTGACGAGCATAGGAGAAAACACCTTTGAAGGTTGCAGCGGCGTGAAGGAACTAATTTATGCCGAGGGATGCAAAACAGCGTTGAGAACCTACTTGACAAGCATTACTTCTGTCAAAATTCCTAATAGCGTGACGAGCATAGGACAGAAAGCCTTTTATAATTGCACAGGCCTAACCTCCGTCAACATCCCCAACAGCGTGACAAGCATAGGAGCTTCCGCCTTCAATAATTGTAGCACCTTGACATCTATCACCATATCTGACAACGTGACGAGCATAGCAGGATATACCTTCGCTGGTTGCAGCGGCCTGATCTCCTTCACTATTCCAAAAAATGTGACGAGCATAGGAGACAATGCCTTCTCTGGTTGCAGCAGCTTGGAATCTATCACCATTCCCAATAGCGCGACGAGCATTGGAAGCAACGCCTTCTCAGGTTGCAGCAGCTTGGCATCTATCACTATCCCTAATAGCATAACACAAATAGGTGACTATGCCTTTCAAAAGTGCACACGTCTGAACTCGGTTACTATAGGTCAGCCGAAGATGGGAAATAAGGTTTTCGATGGATGCAATAATGTTAAAAGCTTAACTTATATAGAAGGTTGCAAAACAGCTTCGCTAAATTTCACAAGCCTTGAGCAAGTAAGCCTGCCCAATAGCCTTGAAAGTATCGGAAACAGTGCATTCTCACACTGCAATGCATTGACGAAGGTTAAAATACCCAATGGTGTGACGAGCATAGGAAACTATGCTTTCAATGAGTGTAGTAGTTTGTCTTCTATCACCTTCCCCAACAGCATGACGAGCATAGGTGGTTATGCCTTCTATAAATGCAATAGTTTACCTTCCGTTTCAATTACAGATAGTATAACATATATAGGATATTACGCTTTCTCAGGCTGCGATAGTCTCAAAAAGGTTTACACTGGCAAGAATGTAGAGACCATTCACGAAAGTTGCTTTGAAGGATGCTCCAACCTTGACACTTTAATGCTCGGTGAAAATACAAGGCAAATTGACAAGAATGCTTTCAGTGGCTGCGAGCGCATCACACAGATTCATTCCCATAACTACATCCCTCCCACCTGCGCTACGAACTTCCCCGAGTATGTCTATAAGGCTGCCGCGGTGTATGTGCCTAATACCCGTAACGCCGTGGCCCGCTATCAGGCGGATAAAATCTGGAGCAAGTTCTTTGAGATTTACGATGAGGACATTACGGGCGTAGAGGCTATCTCTATAAATACTACTGCACCCAGCAGCTTCATCAACTTGGGCGGCCAGCGCATCTCCAACGCCCAGCGCGGCATTAACTTGCAGAAGATGCCCGACGGCACCACGAAGAAGGTGCTGATGCGCTAAGAGATACTACATTATATATACAGCCGCGCCGCCGAGGAAATCTTTGGCGGCGCGTATTGTAATAAAGAGTCTTTCTTATTCAATAAATCGTCTATACTGAACAAAGAAGTATGTTTTTCATTCAATACAGCGTGATTTCTTAACAAAATCGGGGGAAAGAGGAGAAGATTGGAGCGCAGCAGGTGTAGGAGGTGTAAGAGGTACGGAAAAACACCTTTTTCGCTACACGTGCTACACTCCGAAAATAACGAATACGGCATTTCGCGCGTCGAATGCGTCGAGTGCGTCACCTCCCGCCTGTTGCTCGGACGTGCTGCGGCAACGGGTACTCATGGCGCGTCCTCCTACTGTGTGTGTGCCCCGTACCTACGGCGACACTCCCTTCGGTAGCTCTACCGCAGGGTCGCAGGTGCGACAACCAATACTGTTCACTCTCCAAAATGTGCGGTCGCTCTATACAACATAAGGCTTTCAGCCTATTGGCCGTAGATTACGCGCGTGCATAAAAAGAGTAGGAAAAACTATCATAGGGAGTAGAAAAAACTACTATAGGAAGTAGGAAAAACTTCTGTAGGGGGTAGGGAAAACTTCTGTAGGAAGTAGGAAAAACTTCTGTAGGGGGGTAGGGAAAACTTCCCTGCCCCACGCTCTGTTTCGCCGTCTGGTGGTGGCAAACGCAACAGCTATATATATATAATATGGAGTGGGGCAAAGAAAAAAGCGGTAATTGTGCGGTATGTTGTTTTTTTTTCGTAATTTTGTGCCCGCAAATTACATCCAGCAATGATTAAGATAACATTCCCTGACGGCAACGCCCGCGAATATGAGAGCGGCGTTACCGGCCTGCAAATTGCCGAGAGCATTTCTCCCGCTCTGGCACGAAGCGTGGTGGCCTGCGGCGTGAACGGCGAAACCACGGAACTGAACCGCCCCATCACAAGCGACGCCTCCATAGCCCTCTATAAGTTTGAGGACGAAAAGGGCAAGCACGCCTTCTGGCATACCAGCGCTCACCTTCTGGCCGAGGCCCTTCAGGCACTCTACCCCGGCATTCAGTTCGGATTCGGCCCTGCTGTGGAAAACGGCTTCTTCTATGACGTGATGCTGCCCGACGGCCAGCAGATAAAGGAGGGCGACTTCCCACAGATTGAGGCCAAGATGATGGAGTTCGTAAAAGCCGACGAACCCGTGGTGCGCAAGGAAATCAGCAAGGCTGACGTACTGGCTGAGTTCCGTGCCGCAGGCCAGGGCTACAAGTGCGAGCACATTGAGCAAGACCTGGAGGACGGCACTATCACCACCTACACGCAGGGCGGCTTCACCGACCTCTGCAAGGGCCCGCACATTATGAGTACGGGCACCATCAAGGCCGTGAAACTGATGAGCGTGGCCGGTGCCTTCTGGCGCGGCGATGCCACCAAGGACCAGATGCAGCGCATCTACGGCATCAGCTTCCCCAAGAAGAAGATGCTGGACGAGTACCTCGTACTCCTGGAGGAAGCCAAGAAGCGCGACCACCGCAAGATTGGCAAGGAGATGGAGCTCTTCATGTTCTCCGAGCGCGTGGGCAAGGGCCTGCCCATCTGGCTGCCGAAGGGCACCGACATGCGCCTGCGCCTGCAGGACATGTTGCGCAAGATACAGAAGAAGTATGGCTATCAGGAGGTTATCACGCCCAACATCGGCGGCAAGAACCTCTACGTAACTTCCGGCCACTGGGATCACTATGGCAAGGACTCCTTCCAGCCCATCCAGACACCTGAGGAGGGCGAGGAATACCTGCTGAAACCCATGAACTGCCCCCACCACTGCGAGATTTACGCCAACAAGCCCCGCTCCTACCGTGAACTGCCCTTCCGCTGCGCAGAGTTCGGCACCGTTTACCGCTACGAGCAGAGCGGCGAGCTCCACGGCCTGACGCGCGTGCGCTGCTTCACGCAGGACGATGCCCACATATTCTGCCGCCCCGACCAGGTGAAGGACGAGTTCATCAAGGTGATGGACATCATCCAGCGCGTATTCAAAACCTTCAACTTCTCCGAGGACAACGTGGAGGTGCAGATTTCCCTGCGCGACCCTGACAACAAGACCAAGTACATCGGTTCCGACGAGGTGTGGGCCACTGCCGAGCAAGCCATCATCGACGCCTGTGCCGAAAAGGGCATGAAAGCCCGTAAGGAAATAGGAGAAGCCGCTTTCTACGGCCCCAAGCTTGACTTTATGGTGAAGGACGCCATCGGCCGCCGCTGGCAGTTGGGCACAATACAGGTGGACTACAATCTGCCCGAACGCTTCCAGCTGGAATATACCGCCGAGGACAACAGCAAGAAGCGCCCCGTGATGATTCACCGCGCCCCCTTCGGCTCCATGGAACGCTTCTGCGCCGTGCTCATCGAGCATACCGCCGGCAAATTCCCTCTCTGGCTCACACCTGACCAACTCGTCGTGCTCCCCATCTCCGAGAAGTACAACGACTATGCCGAAACAGTGCAACGTCAGCTGGAACAGTATGGTGTACGAGCCATCATCGACAACCGCAACGAGAAGATAGGCCGCAAGATCCGCGACAACGAACTGAAACACATTCCCTATCTGGTCATTGTCGGCGAAAAGGAACAAACTGAAGGCACCGTGTCGGTACGCCAGCAGGGCGGCATAGACCTCGGCAGCATGGCAATCGCCGAAATCGGCGAGAAGATTCAGCAGGAAGTGGCCAAGATGATGGAGAACGTATAAGGCATTGCCAACGCCCCGTCTGACCGTCCGCACGAAAAGGGAAAAACAAGGCTTCTCCTCGCCCCTCGCCCGTCAATTCGCCACCTAAAGCTATCGGATTATGCACACAACGACGGCGAAAGTAAAAAAAATCAGAGATTTCCTTTGCATATTTCCCGCTAATTCGTAACTTTGCGCCCGGTTTCGGAAAACACCAACCCCTAACATAACTGAATGAAGAACGACAAACTGAAGCAGCAGTACCGCATCAACCGACAAATCCGCGTGCCAGAGGTGCGCATCGTCGGGGACAACATCGAATCTGTTGTAATGCCCACACGCGATGCCCTGCAACTTGCCGAACAGAAAGGACTTGACCTCGTAGAAATCTCAGCCAATGCCAATCCTCCCGTCTGCCGCCTGATAGAGTATTCCAAGTTCCTCTATCAGCAGAAAAAGAAGCAGAAGGAAATGAAGGCCAAGCAAACCAAGATTGAGGTGAAAGAAATCCGTTTCGGTCCTCAAACCGATGACCACGACTACGATTTCAAGCTGAAACACGCCAAAAGCTTCCTCTCCGAAGGCGACAAAGTCAAGGCCTACGTATTCTTCCGCGGTCGCTCCATTCTCTTCAAAGAACAGGGCGAGGTGTTGCTCCTGCGCTTTGCCAACGACCTTGAGGAATACGGCAGAGTGGAGCAGATGCCCCAACTGGAAGGCAAGCGCATGATAATGTTCATCGCGCCCAAGAAGAACGCCCCCAAGGCCGTCCAACCCGCAGAGCCGCTTCCCGAAGACACCTTTGATGAAGAAGAAACCGCAGTAGAAGAATCCCCCAAAAAGCAACCTCAACAGAAGGCCCAGAAAGAATACAAAGGCCCCTACAGCGAGGGAGACGACTTTTAAGAAATGAAAAGCTAACGCGTGCCGATGCTAAGGTATGCTCGGCCGCACCTTATTAATAATTCAACAAACAAAAAGACAAAATGCCTAAAGTAAAGACAAACTCCGGCGCAAAGAAGCGTTTCACGCTTACCGGAACCGGCAAGATTAAGCGTCATCACGCTTACCACAGCCACATTCTCACCAAGAAGACCAAGAAACAGAAGCGCAATCTTGACCACGTGGCCATCGTTGACCGAGCCAACGTAAAGCAAGTGCGTGAACTTTTGAATCTCCGTTAATGTCTAACCGCTAAAAACTAAGAAGAAATGCCTCGTTCAGTAAATCATGTAGCATCTCGCGCTAAGCGCAAGAACATTCTGAAGTTGACTCGCGGTTACTATGGTGCCCGCAAGAATGTATGGACCGTTGCCAAAAACACCTGGGAGAAGGGCCTGACCTACGCCTTCCGCGACCGCCGCACCAAGAAGCGTAATTTCCGCGCCCTGTGGATACAGCGTATCAACGCCGCCGCACGCCTTGAAGGCCTCAGCTATAGCCAGCTCATGGGCGGTTTGCACAAAGCCGGCATTGAAATCAACCGCAAAGTGCTGGCCGATCTCGCCATCAACAATCCCGAAGCCTTTAAAGCTATTGTTGCTAAGGCAAAATAACAGAAATCCAACAAAAAACCTACATAAACCGCAGATTTGTCGCTACAAATCTGCGGTTTTATCTTTTTTTTCGTAAATTTGCACAAAATTATTGAGCAAAATGGCGAAAGAACACCTCCTTCCCAACTACATATTTGAAGCGAGCTGGGAAGTATGCAACAAGGTGGGCGGCATATACACTGTCCTGTCTTCACGCGCCAAGACCCTCGCAGACGAAGCCGGCGACCACCTGATATTCGTCGGCCCTGACATCTGGCACGAGGAGGAAAGTCCGTATTTTACGGAAGAACCCAAACTCCTCAAGCAATGGAAGGCCGTGGCTGCGCAGAATGGCATACCCGTGAGAATAGGTCGCTGGAACATACTCGGCGCCCCCGTGGCCATACTGGTGGACTTTTACGGTTTCTACCAAGATAAGAACGCCATCTACGCCGAAGCGTGGAATCTATTCGGCGTGGACTCCCTCCATGCCTATGGCGACTACGACGAAGCCTCCATGTTCAGCTATGCCGCAGGCCAGTTTGTGCGCCTACTCATAGAGAGCAAGCAAGTAACGGGGCAAATCGTGTATCAGGCCCACGAATGGATGACAGGGCTGGGTATGCTGTTCCTCAAGCACGCTTGCCCCAACGTCCGCACCCTTTTCACGACCCATGCCACCAGCATAGGACGCAGCATCTGCGGCAACGACAAGCAGCTCTACGCCTACTTCAACGGTTACAACGGCGACCAGATGGCTCGCGAACTCAACATGGAAGCCAAGCACAGCATTGAGAAGCAGAGCGCCCACAGGGCCGATTGCTTCACAACGGTGAGCCGCTTCACCGCAAGGGAGTGCCGTCAGCTCTTGGACAAGGAACCTGACGTGGTGCTTCCCAATGGTTTTGAGAGCAGTTTCGTGCCGAAGGGCGCAAAGTACACGGCCACACGGCAACGTGCCCGCAAGCGTATCTTGGAAGTAGCCAGTGCCCTATGCGGGCAGATTATAGGCGACAATGCCCTCATCATTTCCACCTCCGGGCGCAATGACTACCGCTGCAAGGGCTTTGACGTTTACATTGAGGCCATGGCACAGCTCAATGCCCGCCTGAAAGACCAGACACGGCAGCAGACCTTGTTTGCCAATGCCCTTCCGCAAATCGTAAGTCTTATTGAAGTGCCCTGCTGGCTCCTCGGGCCACGCGCCGACCTGCGCTGGCGCCTTGACCAAGTGGCCGAGGACTACGACAGCCTGCTCCCCAATCCACAAATCAGCCACGACCTCCACAATCTCGGCGAAGACCGCATCCTACAGACCATCCAGGGAGTAGGACTTCGCAACGCCGATGACGATCCCGTAAAAGTCATTCTCGTACCCTGCTATCTGGAAGGGCAGGACGGCATTTTCAATCTTCCTTACTACGATATGCTATGTGCCAACGACATGGCCATCTACCCCTCCTACTACGAGCCGTGGGGCTACACACCGCTGGAATCCGCCGCATTCCACATTCCGACCATCACGACCGACCTCAGCGGCTTCGGCCAGTGGGTTAATGAGGAATTGGGACACGAAGGCACACTGGACGATGGCGTTTGCGTGCTCCATCGTGACGACAGCAATTATTTTGAAGTGGCCGCACACATCGCCGACTGCGTGGAGCAGTATCTCCACCTGCCCAAGACGCGCCGCGATGCCTTGAAGCGCAAAGCCTCTGCCCTTGCAGCAAAAGCAGAGTGGAAGCACTTCATTTCCCACTATAAAGAAGCTTATCAATTTGCATTAAATAAATAACTTTTTGAACTGATGAACATACAGATTACAAAGTCCAATCAACCCCAGTGGAAGGCTGTGACTGTGAAGAGCCACATTCCCACAGCTTTGAAAAAGCTTGACGAAATCGCCCACAACCTCTGGTGGGCGTGGAATTCCGAAGCTACCGAACTCTTTGAGAGTCTTGACAACGACCTCTGGCACAAAGTGGGTAAGAACCCCATCGAGCTCCTTGCTGCCATGAGCTATAAGCGTTTGAAGGAGATGGAGAAAGACCCCACCCTTGTTACGCGCATGAATAAAGTATATGACGACTTCCGCGCCTACATGGACGTGCAACCCAACGCCGCACGCGCCTCTGTGGCCTACTTCTGCATGGAATACGGCATCAGCCATGTACTGAAAATCTACAGCGGCGGCCTCGGCATCCTCGCAGGCGATTACCTGAAAGAAGCCTCCGACAGCAACGTGGACATGTGCGCCGTAGGTTTCCTCTATCGCTATGGCTATTTCACCCAGAGCCTCTCTATGGACGGCCAGCAGATTGCCGAATACAAGGCCGAAAACTTCGACAACCTCCCCGTGGAGCGCGTACTCGACGAAAACGGCAAGCAAATCATTATTGAGGTGCCCTTCCCCAGCTACACCGTCTATGCCTCGCTGTGGCGTGCCAATGTAGGGCGCATCAGCCTCTACCTCCTCGACACGGACAACGACAAGAACTCCGAGTACGACCGCAACATCACCCACGCCCTCTACGGCGGCGAATGGGAAAACCGCATCAAGCAGGAGTATCTCCTCGGCATCGGCGGTATGATGGCCCTGAAGCGCCTCGGCATCAAGAAGGAAATCTACCATTGCAACGAAGGCCACGCAGCCCTCTGCAACGTGCAGCGCCTCGTGGATTATGTGGCAGAAGGCCTGAGCTTCAACGAAGCCCTCGAACTCGTGCGTGCCTCCTCGCTCTACACCGTCCACACACCCGTACCCGCCGGCCACGACTACTTTGACGAAGGTCTCTTCTCCAAATACATGAGCCAATACCCTGCCAAGTTGGGCATCACATGGGATGAGTTCATCGGATTAGGTCGCACCAACCCCAATGACAAGGGCGAGAAGTTCTGCATGAGCACCTTCCTGTGCCGCACCTGTCAGGAGGTGAACGGCGTAAGTTGGCTACACGGCAAAGTGAGCCAACGCATGTTTGAAGGCATCTGGCCAGGCTACATGCCCAAAGAAATGAGCCGCAACCACCGCATCATGAGCCATGACGAGTATTTGGAAAACTACAATATCAACCCCTACGAAAGTCATGTAGGCTACGTTACCAATGGCGTACACTTCCCCACTTGGTGTGCGGGCGAGTGGAAGGCCGTCTATAACGCCTACTTCGGAGCCAACTGGATGAGCGACCAGAGTAATCCCGAGTTTTGGGACAACATCTACAAGGTGCCCGATGAAATTGTGTGGGAAACCCGCTGCAAGCTGAAACGCAAGCTCGTGGAATACATCCGCAACCGCTTCAAGGAAAACTGGCTGAAAAATCAAGGCGACCCCGGCCGTGTCGTCAGCCTGCTTGACACCATCAACCCCAATGCCCTCATCATCGGCTTTGCCCGCCGCTTCGCCACCTACAAGCGTGCCCACCTGCTCTTCACCGACGAGGAACGCCTGGCCAAGATTGTGAACGACCCCGATCATCCCGTACAATTCCTCTTTGCAGGAAAGGCCCACCCCGCCGACGGTGCAGGTCAGGGACTTATCAAGCGCATCTACGAAATCAGCCAACGCCCCGAGTTCATCGGCAAGATTATATTCCTCGACAATTACGATATGGAACTGGCCCGTCGCCTTGTGAGCGGTGTGGACATTTGGATGAATACCCCCACCCGTCCGCTGGAGGCCTCCGGCACAAGCGGCGAAAAAGCTCTGATGAACGGCGTGGTGAACCTCAGCGTGCTGGACGGCTGGTGGTACGAAGGCTATCGCGAAGGTGCCGGCTGGGCTCTGACCGACAAACGCACCTACCAGAACCAAGGTTATCAGGATCGTTTGGATGCCAGCACCATCTACACCATGTTGGAGCAGGAAATCATACCCCTCTACTTCAATCGTGAGCAGAAACCCTTTAGCGAGCAATGGGTACGCACCGTCAAGAACAGCATAGCCATGATTGCTCCTCACTACACCATGAAGCGCCAGTTGGATGACTATTACGACCGCTTCTACAACCCCGAGGCTTCACGTTTCAAGCGATTGGCTTCCAACAACTACGCCGAGGCTCGCAGCATAGCCGCATGGAAGGAGCAAGTCGCTCTGCGCTGGGACGACATTCAAGTGGTCAAGACTGAGTACAGCGACGACATCGTGCAAGGCCATCTGGTCAGCGACAAGGAATTCACCGTGAAACACATCATCGACGAGAAGGGTCTTGACGATGCCATCGGCGTGGACTGCGTAATCCTGACCACCAATCCCGCCAACTCCGAGGACGTCATCTACAAGGTGCTGCCCATGGAAATGGTGAGCCACGACAACAATCTCCACACCTTCGAGCTTCATTCATCCATCGACCTCGCAGGCGCATTCAAAGTGGCCTATCGCATGTATCCCAAGCACGACGCAGCACCCCACCGCCAGGATATGAGCTACGTGAAGTGGTTCGTCTAAATTCCGTCCGGCCACGGCTCTGACAGCCGCTGGTTGAACGTCCCATCTCTAATACAACCGACAAGTTCAACCTTGGTCTTGACTGGGCTCTTTATCGCAGCATTTTATGGTACCGTCCTCCACCAAGCTGTGCGCACCAGTCAAGCCAAGGCCTGAACTGCTTTCTCCCTCCCCATGAACACAACCACACAGGGCTACCCTCAGAAAACCTACACTGGCCCCACCAAGCGCTGGGTGCAGACTATGGACTTGCGCAATGACTCTGCGCTCATCGCCGAATACCGCCGCCGCCACGCCGAAGGCCAAATCTGGCCGGAAATCCTGCAAGGCATCAAAAACTGCGGCCTGCTGGAGATGGAAATCTACATACTCGGCACGCGACTTGTCATGATTTGCGAAGCTCCTGCCGACCTCGATTGGAATGAGGCCATGCAGAAGATGGCCTCCGGCCCCCGCCAGGCAGAATGGGAGGCCTTCATGGCCGAGTTTCAGCAGTGCAGTGCCGACCAGCGCAGCGATGAGAAGTGGCAGCAGATGGAGCGCATGTTCCACCTCTACGAAAGCTGACCGCCGCCCACGTCACCCCCCCTTTCCCCCATAGCCGTGCGGAAGTTTCCCCATACGGAAGAAACACTTGCCTTACAGGACAAAGAGCGACAGGCCTCAGAGCGACACGTGCAAAATATAAGGTGCAGCTTCACAATAAAAGGAGTAGAAGCACGTTATATAGGCAAACAGCAATGCTTCCATGCCTATGACAGACTTTACTCCCAGTGTCGTCTCGCCGCGTCAGGAGACAATAAACTTTCTGCGCAGTTTTGCACGATTGTACCGGCCTCAGCACAACAATCCTCAGACCACATTTCCCATTCCCCAAGGTTCTTGTTAAGCTTCACGCTCCCACAAAAGTTTCGTGCGGCACAATGGTCCTAAGCAAGGCGACGACATCACCTCACCGCCCTGCAATAGGATTTATCGCGGCTGCCTGACGTACTCTCACGGGCTTAACCGTCATGCGGACGGCAGGCCGCAAGAGAAGTGAAGCAGCACTCACAAAGAGCAACCTCCCCAAAAAAGAAAATCCCCCCACCATGCTGGTTTCCCCCTCCCTGCTCAGCGCCGATTTCGGCAATCTGGAGCGCGACATCGCCCTGATGAACCGCTCCAGCTGCGACTGGCTCCATCTTGACGTGATGGACGGCGTGTTCGTACCCAACATCTCATTTGGCTTCCCCGTAATGCAGGCCATGGCCCGCCACGCCCAAAAGCCCCTCGACGTACACCTGATGATTGTGGAGCCCCAGAAATTTGTGGGCGAAGTAAAGGCACTCGGGGCCAAACTCATGAATGTCCACTACGAAGCCTGCACCCATCTGCACCGCGTTGTCAGTCAGATACACGATGCAGGCATGGAAGCTGGCGTAACGCTCAACCCCGCCACACCCGTCAGCGTGCTCGACGACATCATCGGCGACATCGACCTCGTGCTCCTTATGAGCGTCAATCCCGGTTTCGGCGGACAGAAGTTCATCCCGCACACAGTGGAAAAGTGCCGCCGTCTGCGCCAGCTCATCCAGCAGACAGGCTCCCACGCCCTTATACAAATCGATGGCGGCGTGAACCGCCAGACTGCTCCCTTGTTGGCCGAAGCAGGAGCCGACTGCCTTGTGGCAGGCAGCGCCGTGTTCAAGGCCGCAAATCCGGAGGAAGAAATCCACTTCCTCAAAAACCTCTAACGACCTCCCTACCCTATGCTCACTCCCCTTCTCAGCGACGAACAGCTCACCCGCCTCATGATGCTCCTCAAGGGAGCCAACCGCTGCGTGGTGTGCGGCCACACCTCCCCCGACGGCGATGCGTTGGGAGCCTGTCTGGCCTGGACCGACTACCTTCATAAGCTCGACAAGACAGTTACCCTTGTCATGCCAAACCACTGCCCCGACTATCTGAAGTGGCTGCCTGGCTACTTTCAGGTGGTGCACTATTCCGATAAGCCCACGGAGGTTGAAAAAGCCTTTGCGGAAGCCGACCTCGTGTGCTGCATCGACTTTGGAGAAGCATCCCGCGTGAACGCCATGCAGGCAGCTTTGGAAAACAGCCCTGCCAAGCGCCTCGTCATCGACCACCATACCACGCCCGACCCTGCCTTTGCCACAGCGATGCTCATCAGCAAGCCCGAAGCATCGAGCTCTTCCGAACTGGTGTTCCGCCTGCTCCTTCAGTTGGGCTCATGGCGCAGCCTGACACGAGCCACGGCGGCCTGCCTCTACTGCGGCATAATGACCGATACGGGCAATCTGGCGTGGAGCGCCGACGACCCCGAACTCTATCAGATTATCTCTATGTTGCTGCGCAAGCACATAAATAAGGCGCGTATCTACCGCAACGTCTATTATTCCTTCTCGGAGAACAGGCTGCGCTTCACGGGCTATCTGATGAACGAGAAGCTGAAGACTTACCACAAGTGCAAGGCTGCTCTCTTCACCATTACCCGCGAGGAGATGGAACGCTTCCACTTCATTCGCGGCGATGCCGAGGGCGTGGTCAATATGCCCCTCCAGATTAGGGGAATGCGGCTCAGCATCTCACTGCGGGAAGACACCGAAAACGAGGTCGTACGCGTGAGCCTGCGCTCGGTGGACGACTTTCCGTGCGACCGCATGGCCGCCGAATTTTTCAACGGCGGCGGCCACCTCAACGCGGCAGGAGGCGAACTTCCGTTCCCGCTCGAAGAGGCTGTCCTTACGGCAGAAAAGGCTATTGATGCCTACAAGGACTTGTTGTAAAAGACTATTTTTCAGAACTATTCAGGAGCGTCCGAGGCGACGCTTCTGAAGTTTTCCCTCCGTGCTGCTTCCCCAGTCAATGGCCCTCTGCGGGCACTGGTGGAAGCAGCGCAAGCATTGTGTGCAGTCCCGATGCAGCCATATCGGCCTGCCTCCGTCCATGCGAATGTCGCGGGTGGGGCATTGTTGCGCACAGAGCGTGCAGCCCGTACAGGCTTCGCTGCTGCGGAAAGGCTTGTCCGACACGAGAAACGCATTGAAAAGCGGGCGCAGCACATAGGTTTTCAGCCACGCACAGGCTCCGCGCACCACCTCGCCCTGCCCGGTTTGTGCTTTCAGCCGGCCGGCGATTTGCGGCAAGGCCTGAAGGGTTTGCTCCACCTTGCGGGTGGCCACTTCGGGGGTATCTACGGTGAAGCCGGGCAGGCAGACATAGGTGTTGGGCATGGCTACGCTGAAGGCCACGTCGAGACCTGCGCCGAGACGGGAAGCCCGCAGGGCCTTGTCCAGACAGGTGTCGGTGTAGCCTATGTCATCGCCACAGGTAAATACGGCCCAGACGTAGCGAGGGCGGCTCCCGGCATCAGCTCTCAGCCTCTTGATGAACGCCTCCACTATGCGCGGAAGGCCCCAGGCATAGACGGGACACACGATGCCCAGCGTACCGTCGCCAATGCGGCAGCCCATACTTTCGTTGTCTATAGAGCACAAGGTCTCGCCCAAGAACGCGGCCAGACGCTCGGCCACCAGGCGGCTGTTTCCCGTACCGGAAAAATAAAGAATCATGCCGAGGTGTGCTTACAGTTTTATGGACAGGCGCACATTGAGCTGCCGCCCCGTCAGATAGTTGGGGATGGCGGACTGCGCACCCGTGATGTCGGTTACCCAATAGTAACTGTTCACGTTGTCGATGCCGAAGAGGTTGAGGCAGTCCAGCCCCACAATGAGATTTTTCACCCTGTAGTGCCGTCCGTTCCTATGGGTCATGCCCGGTTTTATGGCGTAGAAGCTCAAGCCCAAGTCCACACGTTTGTAGGCAGGGGCTCGAAAGCGGTGCCGGGTGCGGTCGGTGTGGGGCGGTCCGAAGGGAAGGCCTGCGGCAATGGCAGCCTTCAAAGTGGCGGTCAGGCGGCTCCAGAAGCCTGTCTGCGCGAAGTGGTCCGTGAAGTGCAGATTGATGGCATAGCGCTGGTCTGTGGGGCGCGGAATCCACTGCCCGTTGTACTTTTCCTTGGTGGACATCAGCGAGAAGGTGAGCCACGAGTCATAACCCTCCACGAACTCGCCGAAAATCTTGAAGTCGATGCCGGCAGTGTAGCCGTTGGCCATATTGCGTCCGTAGTAAATCGTGCGGACGTTGTCCACGCTGTAAGGAATCAGGTTGTGGAGGTTCTTGTAGTAGGCTTCGGCCGTAAACTTGAAGGGCCGGTCGAATGCGCGGAAGGTGTAGTCTGCCCCCGCCACAAAGTGGATGGATCTCTGGGAGCGTATGTCGCGATTGAGGCTGACCACGGCCACGCCATTGGTGAGCGTGGTGTCGCGCAGCTCCTTGTAGAACGGTGTCTGGTAGTAGAAGCCGCAGGCCAGGCGGGCAATCCACCTGTCGTTGGCTGCGGGCAGGAAGCCTAAGCTTACGCGCGGCGAAAGCAGGGCTTCGGAATTGAATTGGCTGTAGGTAAATCGCAGGCCGTAGGTCAGGTTGAAAAGGCCCATGTCGGCTTTCATGCGCCACGTGTCCTGCGCAAACAGTTCCCACTTGCGGGAGTCCATCTCCGTGTGGGCGTCGAGGGTGTAGATAAGGTCAAGGCGGTCGGGCCTGTGCGGCAGGGAGTAATCCATGGAATCCCGCATTTCATATTCACGCGCCCTCTCGTTGATGTGCTGGGTGGAGAGGTTCAGCCCGGCCAGCAGCGTGTGGGCCGTAAACTTGGTGCGGAATTTCAGCCCCACATTGAACACGCGCGCACGGAGCTGGTTGCGTGCGTGCTCCATGTAGGTGCCCACGCCCATCTCGTTCTGCGCGGTGGCCACATCCAGCCAGTACTCTCCCTGAATGTCGTAGGCCTCGCGCTCTTTGGTGGCATAGGTGGAAAAGTTGAGGGCGAGGTAGGTGTTGGGGTTGAAGTTGTGGGTAATGCTGGCGGCCCCGAAGAAAGTGCGGTAGTAGTCCTTTTCCCAGCCGTCGAAATAGACGGTGAAGGTGCGCGGTTCGTCCAGCGTACCGAAGGAGGTGCTGCGCGTGACGGGGGTGAAGTTGTAGCGATTGTCGGAATAGTTGGCCAGCACGTCGAAGGACCAGCGCCTGCTGGGGCGGTAGGAAAAGACGGCCTGATAGTCGAGGAACGTGGGGCTGTACTCGCCCTCCGTGTCGAGCGACGAAAGCATGTAGCTGGGCGACTTGTAGCGCACGGAGCTCATGAAGGACAGTTTCTGGCTGCCCGCGCCCACATAGAGGCCGGCTCCGAGCAGCGAGGCGTAGGCCGAAAGTTCAAAGCCCTGGGGCCGCTTGTAGGTGATGTCGAGGACGCTGGACATCTTGTCGCCGTAGCGGGCTTCGAAGCCGCCGCTGGAGAAGCCTATGCTCTCGACCATGTCGCTGTTGATTATGGACAGGCCTTCCTGCTGGCCGGAGCGCACCAGCATGGGGCGGTAGATTTCAAAGCCGTTCAGATAGACGCAGTTCTCGTCGAACGACCCGCCGCGCACGTTGTACTGCGAGGAGAGTTCGGAGTGGGTGCTGACGCCCGCCTGGGTGGCCACGAGTTCCTCCACGGCATTTCCGGTGGTGGAGGGGGTGGTGCGGCTGTCGGGGATGGCGAGTTTCTGCGTGCTGCCCGACTGCACGCCCTGGCCCTTCACCTCGGCAGTGCCCAGCACGTTGCCATAGACGGGCAAAGTTACGTCCAAGCGCAGCGAATCGGCCTGCGGACGGTTGATGGTCCGCTTGCGCGTCTCATAGCCAATCATGGAGTATTGCAGGGTCAGGCTGTCGTCGGCCTGGACGTATATGCTGTACTGCCCTTGCAGGTTGGTGGTGGTGGCGTTCAGGGTGCCAAGCACGCGCACGGCGGCGAGTTCGATGGGCAGGCCTGCGTCATCGCGCACAAGTCCGAAGATGCGGCAACGCTTCTGAGAGAAAGCGGGCAGCACGGCAAGGAGGGTGAGGAGGATACAAAGGATTCTGCTATACATACGCCTTATATAACGCGCGAAGGGGCGGATTATTGTACGGCTGCGGCGAATAAAGAGCCGGACGGCAGGGCTGGCCCGATGCGGCCTAAGGAAAGGAAAAACCATCGGCGGGATAGTTTGACGCAGTCCGCCGATGGTTTTTCTTAGTCTATAGGCCAGTGCGCAGGAACGGCAAAAGCCCGCCTGCAAGTCGGTACGGCCGCAGACGCGAGGGTACGGAGCAGCGCCTACTGGCCTCCGACAAAGGTATCGATGCCCTGCTCCCGGTGGATGAGGTGTATGCGAATCGACGCACCGAAGCGCAGGGAGAGATGCCGCGCAAGGCTTTCGGCGGAATAGACGGAGCGGTGCTGGCCGCCCGTGCAGCCGAAGCTGAACTGAAGGTGGGTGAACTCGCGCTCCACGTAGCGGCCTACATGAAAGTCGGCAAGGGCATAGACATGCTCCAGCATCCGGGTAATCTCGCCGTCGTCCTCCAGAAAACGGATGACGGGCTCGTCGCGGCCGGTCAGTTGCTTGTACTGTTCGTAGCGGCCCGGATTGTGGGGAGCGCGGCAGTCGAACACATAGCCGCCGCCGTTGCCGCTCGCATCGGCAGGAATGCCGCGCTTGTAGGAGAAGGAATAGATGGTTACGGTAAGCATCGTTTTGTGAGTTGCATAATGTGGACGGCAGCCAGGGCGGCCGTCTCGGTGCGCAGGCGGCTCTCGCCCAGACTGACGGCTTGGTAGCCTGCGGCCAGAGCGGCCTCCACCTCATCGGGGGTGAAGTCGCCTTCCGGCCCGATGAGCACCTGCGTAGGCACGTCGGGGCGGCACACATCGAGGAGGTGAGGCTTGGGCTGGGCGGTGGCGTAGCAATGGGCAATGAAGCGCTGGGGACAGTCGGTCTGGGCAATGAGGTCGCGGAAGGCCGTCAGGGCATCCAGTTGCGGCTTGAGGGCCTTGTGGCTCTGCTTCATGGCACTCACCAGAATACGGTCGATGCGCTCGGCCTTTACCACAGTGCGCTCGCTGTTGGCCGTGCGGAGGAAGGTGAGGCGGTCCAGACCGATTTCGGTGGCCTTCTCGGCCAACCACTCCATGCGGTCGAGGTTTTTGGTCGGTGCTACGGCCAGACAGATGTCGGACTGCCAGGTGCGCTGCCAGTCCTCCTTGCCGTCAAGGCTGAGATGGCAGGAATGCTTGGTGGCCAAGTCTATCGTGCAGTGGAACAGGTGGCCGCGCCCGTCGGTACAAAGCAATTCATCGCCCGCCTGCATACGCAGCACGCGGACGGCGTGGGCCGCTTCGTCGTCGGGCAGACAAGAAGTCCGCTCCACGTCGGGCGCATAGAAGATATGGTATTCTTTCATAGGGGGATAGTCCTTCTTAGAGAGCCGTGAGCCGCACTGGCCGCACGGCAACAGGTCATTCCGGGGCAGAAAGGCGGAGGCAAAGCTGCGCCAGATAGGGGTATCGGGAGGCGGCTCCCTGCTCTACGAGGGCCCGCAAATTTTGCAAGGCGGCAGGTATGCTGTTGAGGAAGTAAGGTTTACGCTCAAAGCGGCCACGCAGGCCATAGGCCCCCAGCACCTGCAACGTGCGGAAGAACATGAACAGCCTCAGGCGGCTGCAAAATTCCTGTTCCTGCGGTGCCCACGGCGCAAGGCGGCTAAGTTCGGCGAGATACTCTCCTGCCAGCTCCTCGCGCAAGGCGGCGGGATAGTGTGCGCTGGCCTGCATGAGGAAGGAAGCCACGTCGTAATAGACGGGCCCCTGCTGTCCGCCCTGAAAGTCGATGAGCACGGGCTCACCCTCCCGCAGCATGACGTTGCGGGCCTGAAAGTCACGGTAGAGGAAGGTGGGCTGCCCGTCCGACAGGGCGGCGAGGTCGGAGGCCATTTGCTGCATGTCATCCTCCAGCCGCTCTTCGTCGAAGGGAAGGTCGGAGGTGCGCAGGAACATATACTTGAAGTAATTGAGGTCGAACATGGCCGTGCGCACGCAGAAACGGCGCGGCGCAGTCAGCCGTTCCCAATCCATGCCGGCGGCACCCTCCACCTGAACGTGGGGCAACAGGCGCACGGTGCGGCGCAACAGAGCGGTCTCGGCCTCTCCGTACACGCCTCCCGCCTGCCGGCCCGTGGCCAAAGCGTCGTAGAGCGACGTGGTGCCCAAGTCCTCCTGAATGTAGCAGCCGCAGTCATCGGACACCTGCAAGACAGCGGGTGCTGGAATACCCTGCGCACGAAAATGGCGGGCAAGATAGACGAAGCAGCGGGCTTCGGGAAGGTCGGAAGTCAGCACGCCCATCACCGATGAGCCGTCAGCGGCGAAGAGGCGTACATAATGCCTGTTGCTGCCGGCCTTGGGCAGACACTCCGTGCGGACGGGGTCGGCCCCTGTCAGGCGGCGGTAGAGCGTGGTCAAGCGTTTCATGCTGGGAGTCTGGCTGGCGGAAGGAACGCTCCGTGCAGAGCATATTCCCTTTCAAAGGGTAAAAAAGCAGAAAAGGGCAAAACCCCTGATTCTTCCCAAGGGATGAACCAGAGGACTTTACCTCTCAGATGAAGCGAAAGGAGTTTACTTCTGAGCAGCGGGAGCCTGCTGGCCGGGAACGGTGGGGACGGCGGGCGTAGTCGTCTTCATATTGGTGACGATTTCGCTGGCTGCCTGATGTTCGGAGGGGATGGTGCATTTGGCCGTAACGATGCTGCACACCACAAGGGCGGCGGCAAGAGCCCAAGTCAGTTTTTCCACCACGTCAGTAGTCTTGCGGACACCTGCGAGGGCGTTCATTCCGCTGAAGTTGGAAGCCAGGCCGCCTCCCTTTGACTCTTGAATGAGTACGATGCCGGTGAGCAGCACTGCGGCTACGACGGCGAGAATTACGAATAGTTGAAACATGAATATTACTGTTGTTGTTTATGTTTGTTGTTGAGTACTAATTTCTGCAAGAAGCGGATTTGGTCTGCAAAGTAAGCATTTTTTCTTGGATTGGCCAAATTTATTTTCGTAAGAATCTCTATCGCGCGTTCATAGCTGCCCTGTTTGATAAATACCTTTGCCAAAGTCTCGGTAAAATAGGCTTCGGGGAGCGCAACGGGAGCATCGGAGGCAGCATCGGCCTGAATCTCGGAATCGGGGTCGGGAAAGGCCTCACCGGCGGCGGACTTCTTCGTACTGTCGGCGGAATAGTTTTCCGTATCGGCGGGACAGTTCTCACTATCCTTGGGGAGGTCTCCACTGCCTTTGGGTTCGGGATTATTTTGACTGCCGAACCTGTGACTGTCGGCGGCGGGGATAAACGTGTCAGGCCACTCCTGAATACCTTCCGGCACGGGGGCATCGTCCATCTGCTCAAGTACAGCCATGTAGTCATTGAGAGGATCAACAGTTCGGCGGCGCGTGGCAGGCTGTAGGGGCTCCACGGTCTGCAAGTACTGGCCAATGAGGTCGTAGGTGCGGTCGCCAGTGTGGAGAAGGGGAGCGGATGGGGAGGACTGAGGAGCGGGACTGTCGATGTCGTAGTTGAGGCTTTCCACGAGGTCGAAGAGCACAGAACGGTCGGGCAGAAGAAGTGCCGCAGCCCTCAGTTCTTGCTCAAAGTCGGGGTCGTGGAGCATGAAAAGGTTCTCTACGAGAAGCAAGCGGGCAGCGTGATAATAGGGACACCTCCCCACCACGCGGCGCAGTTCGGAAAGTGTGTCGCGGGAGAGAAGTTCGGGATGTCCTATCAGCTCTGTAACTTGCATGAAGGGGTTGAATTTAGGGCGGCGGAGGGACGGACGTTACCAGTCGGCCACCGTGGCGTTGAATATCTGGTCGGAGATGTCGTTGACCATTTCCTGTACGAGCGATTCCTGCACGGAGGACAGGCTCTGGCTGGCATCGTATTGCGTAGTGGCGGTGAACTGGCGTTCCCACTGCTGGTTGTTCTTCTTATTCTCGAAACGGATGTTCACGGTCATACGCAACTGCACCTGCGACGAGTAGCCGTCGGCAGAGATGGACTTGTTGAATTGGTCGTAAGCCGTGATTTCGCCCGACACGTGGAGGTCGCCATTGCGGCGAACCAGCTGGAGGCGCGTCTGATTGGCATAGAGGTCCTGCAACTTGTTATTGAGCATGGCTTGCATCGGTGCCCAGCCATAGGGTGCGCGGTTGGCAATTTTGTCCAGTTGCAGGGTCTTAATGACGGCGTAGTCGATGTTCGTACCTGTGAACTTGTAGCTCACGGCGCAACCTGCCATAAGCAGGAGGCTCAACGCGAGGCTGGCTGCAAGTCCTGCCCGCCGGCTCATTCCCGCAGCCTTGCACCTCCTTGAAAGGCGGCTCAAAGTTGCAGGCATGGAAGGGGATATATGCTCAAACTGCGCCATTCTCTCGTTCTCTTACTTTACTAATTTCTCAAGTTGCTAATTTGCAAATTCTCCTCATTTGCTCATTTCCCGTCCAATCCGTATTCTTTGATTTTGCGGTAGAGCGTGCGCTCCGACAGGCCGACTTCCTTAGCTGCCGCACCGCGATGTCCACGGTGGTGTTCCAAAGCGCGGCGGATAAGTTCCTTCTCGGCATCGTCCACAGTGGACAGTTCCTCGCCAACCAGCTCCACCACATCGTTGTTGTCTTCCGCCAACGAGGGCAGTAAAGCCTGCCGGCCCGCTGAGGAGGCTTCCAGTTTTTGGCGCAGCTCCGCCACCTCATTGCGTAATGAGAGCAGCATTTTGAAAATCAGGTCGCGTTCCTGCTCGTAGCGGTAGAGACCGTTTTCCAGTTCACCGGCCACGGCCAGACCGCCCGTATGGTGTTCTTCCGGAAGGTAGCGCCGCAGGATTTCGGGAGTGATGAGACGCTCGTCGCAAGTGATGCTCATATTCTCCACAACATGCAGCAGTTGTCTTACGTTGCCCGGCCACGGATAGGCGCTGAGCATGTCGGTGGCCGCCTCGTTGAGGCGCACGGGGGGCATCTTGTAGCGCTCCTGCATTTCCAATGCAAAGCGGCGGAAGAGCAGGGCGATGTCGCCTCCCCTCTCGCGCAGGGGCGGTACGGCCACGGTTACGGCATTCAGGCGATAGTAGAGATCCTGGCGGAACTGGCCGCGACGGATGGCCTCGGGCAAATCGACGTTGGTAGCAGCCACTATGCGCACATCGGTGCGTTGCACTTCGCTGCTGCCCAGTCGGAGGAACTCGCCAGTCTCCAGCACGCGTAGAAGGCGGGCCTGCGTAGCCAGAGGCAGTTCGCCCACTTCATCGAGGAAGAGCGTGCCGCCGTTGGCCGTGGCGAAATAGCCCTCACGGTCAGACAAGGCCGTGGTGAATGCCCCCTTGACGTGCCCAAACAGTTCGGAATCAATCGTGCCCTCTGGAATGGCGCCGCAGTTTATAGCCATATAGGGCTTCCTCTTGCGGGCCGAAGCATCGTGGATGATACGCGGAAACACTTCCTTGCCCGAACCGTTCTCACCCACTATAAGCACGCTTATATCGACAGGGGCCACCTTGAGGGCGGTCTGAAGAGCCATATTCAGGCCTTCATAGTTGCCTGTTATCTTGTAGGCGGCTTTCAGTTGCTGGAGTGCGTCGGGCATTTTCAATTGTGCATTTAGGCTGCAAATTTACGACTTTTTTCCGAATTATCCCTCCGCCCCATGCAAAAACTTGCAAGATTGACCACTTTATGTAGGCTTTTCTTAAAAATTATATGTAAATTTGCACGCTCTTCCTATACGACAGAGCAACATACACGCATGAAAATAGGTCTTATTCAGCAAACTTGCTGCCCCGATGTGCAGCAAAATCTCCACAACCTTGAAACCGCCATCCACCAGGCCGCCCAAGAGGGAGCGAAACTCGTGGTTCTACAGGAACTTCATAACACACCGTATTTCTGCCAGACGGAGAACGTGGACAACTTCAATCTGGCCGAACCCATTCCAGGGCCTTCCACCGACTTCTTCGGTGCGGTGGCCAAGAAACTGGGCGTAGTCATCGTGGCAAGCCTGTTTGAGCGCCGCGCCGCCGGTCTCTATCACAACACGGCGGTGGTCATCGAACGCGACGGCTCCGTGGCCGGCACCTACCGCAAGATGCATATCCCCGACGACCCCGCCTATTATGAGAAATTCTACTTCACGCCTGGCGACTTGGGCTTCCAGCCCATTGCCACATCAGTCGGCGTATTGGGCGTGCAAGTGTGCTGGGACCAATGGTACCCCGAAGGAGCACGCCTTATGGCCTTAGCCGGTGCTGAAATACTGATTTACCCCACGGCCATAGGCTTTGAAAGCAGCGATACCCCCGAGGAGCAGGAACGGCAGCGGAACGCATGGCAACTGGTGCAGCGCGGACACGCCGTAGCCAACGGCTTGCCTGTCATCACGGCCAATCGCGTGGGCTTGGAACCCGACCCAAGCGGACAGACGGGCGGCATACAGTTCTGGGGCAGCAGTTTCGCGTGCGGGCCACAAGGAGAGCTTCTATACGCCTGCTCCAGCACCGAACCCGAGGTGGCCGTAGTGGAAGTGGACCTGAAACGCTCCGAACAGGTGCGCCGCTGGTGGCCCTTCCTGCGCGACCGGCGCATTGAGACCTACGGCGACCTCACCAAACGCTACCGCGACTGACGCAGCCCCCTAAGCCACCCCGCAGGACTTTTCCACTCCACATACACATTATATATATGTACGCGCGTGAGAAAAGCCTTCCCGAACAACAACGCCTGCATTATGGAAGCCTGCATACGACAAACCACATTCCCTGCCCACCGCGTATGCCGAAAAAGCCAACAGCCATTGCAAAAAGCAAAAAAAACAGGCACAAGTCTTGGCCAAATCGCAAAAAATGCTTAATTTTGCAGCAAAATAAGACAAATGCGGCAGTAGCTCAGTTGGTAGAGCATGAGCTTCCCAAGCTCAGGGTCGCGGGTTCGAGCCCCGTTTGCCGCTCAACAGAAGAAAAGAATCCCTTATGTCAAAAATCAGATGCGTCGGCGTGCTGACCAGTGGCGGAGATGCCCCTGGAATGAACGCCGCCATTCGTTCCGTAACGCGTTCCGCCATTAGTAATGGCTTCCGTGTAAAAGGCATTTACCGAGGCTACGAGGGACTGATGAACGACGAGGTGAAATTGTTCACCACCGAGGATGTCAGCAACATCATCCAGACAGGTGGCACTATTCTCCGCACGGCTCGCAGCGAAGCCTTTACCACAGCCGCAGGACGCAAACGCGCCTATGACACCTTACAGAAGGAAGGCATCGATGCACTCATCGTCATCGGCGGCAACGGTTCGCTAACAGGAGCTATGATTCTGGCAGAAGAGTACGACATACCCTGCATCGGCCTTCCTGGCACCATAGACAACGACCTCTACGGCACCGACAACACTATAGGCTACGATACAACGCTCAACACCATCATGGGCTGCGTTGATAAAATCCGCGACACCGCGCAGAGCCATGAACGCATCTTCTTCATCGAAGTGATGGGGCGCGATGCGGGATTTCTGGCACAAAACAGCGCGATTGCCACAGGAGCCGAAGCCGCCATCATACCCGAGGACAGCACAGGTGCCGACCAATTGGCACTGTTCATGGAGCGCGGCATACGCAAGTCAAAGAAAAGCTGCATGGTTATTGTAAGCGAAAGCCCACAGTGCGGAGCCATGCACTACGCAGAGCGCATCAAAAAAGAATATCCGCAGTACGACGTACGCGTGTCCATACTTGGGCACCTTCAGCGCGGCGGAAGCCCCTCCGCCATTGACCGCGTACTGGCCAGCCGCATGGGCGTGGGGGCCATTGATGCGCTGGTCAAAGGCCAACGCAACGTGATGGTGGGCGTACGCAACAATGAAATCGTGTACGTTCCTTTTGTTGAAGCCATCGGCAAACGTAAGCCCATGGATCCGCAACTCATACAAGTGCTTGACGAACTCTCAATCTAAGTACTACCCAATATCCGGCAAGAACATCCAAGCGCTAAATACCCACCTGCAAACTATAAAAAAACAGATATGACTGGTAAAATCTCTCAAATCATCGGGCCTGTAATCGATGTCTATTTTGACACAGCAGGTCAGGATCCCGAGAAAGTACTGCCCCGCATTCACGATGCCCTCGTTGTGAAGCGTGCCGACGGCTCCGACCTCATCATTGAAGTACAGCAGCACATAGGTGAAGACACCGTGCGTACCGTGGCTATGGATAACACCGACGGCCTACAACGCGGCCTGGAAGTTACGCCCACTGGCTCACCCATCGTGATGCCCTCCGGCGAACAAATCAAAGGCCGAATGCTGAACGTGATAGGCAACCCCATTGACGGTATGGCCGCCCTTGACAAAAAAGAAAATCCCTACCCTATCCACCGCGAAGCCCCCAAGTTTGAGGAACTCTCCACCACAAAGGAAATGCTCGCTACGGGCATCAAAGTCATCGACCTTTTGGAGCCCTATCTGAAAGGTGGTAAGATTGGACTTTTTGGCGGTGCTGGCGTGGGCAAGACCGTGCTCATCATGGAGCTCATCAACAACATCGCAAAAGGGCACAACGGTTTCTCCGTATTTGCCGGCGTGGGTGAACGTACCCGTGAGGGCAACGACCTTATCCGCGAGATGATTGAGAGCGGCGTAATCAAGTACGGCAAAAAATTCCAAGAGGCCATGGAGGAAGGTAAATGGGACCTCTCCCTCGTGGATCCCGAGGAACTCAAAAAGAGTCAGGCCACGCTTGTCTATGGCCAGATGAACGAACCTCCAGGTGCCCGTGCCAGCGTAGCCCTTTCCGGCTTGACTGTAGCCGAGGAGTTCCGCGACCAAGGCGGCGACATTCTGTTCTTCATTGACAATATATTCCGCTTTACCCAAGCCGGTTCCGAGGTATCTGCCCTGCTGGGACGTATGCCTTCAGCCGTAGGCTATCAGCCTACCCTTGCATCCGAAATGGGTACGATGCAGGAACGTATCACTTCCACAAAGACAGGCTCTATTACTTCAGTACAAGCCGTATATGTTCCTGCCGATGACTTGACTGACCCTGCACCTGCCACAACCTTCACGCACCTCGATGCCACCACCGAACTGAGTCGTAACATAGCCCAGCTTGGCATTTATCCCGCCGTGGATCCTCTCGGCAGCACCAGCCGAATCCTCGACCCCAATGTCGTGGGGCAAGCTCACTACGACTGCGCCCAGCGCGTTAAGCAGATTCTTCAGAAATATCAGGAGCTTCAGGATATCATCGCCATCCTCGGTATGGACGAACTTTCCGACGAAGACAAGCTCACGGTAAACCGCGCCCGCCGCGTTCAACGCTTCCTCTCGCAACCCTTCACCGTGGCCGAGCAGTTCACAGGCGTTCCTGGCGTGATGGTCAGCATAGAAGATACCATCAAGGGCTTCAATATGATTCTTGATGGCGAACTTGATGACCTCCCCGAGCAGGCCTTCCTTAATGTCGGCACGATTGAGCAAGCCATTGAGAAGGGCAAGAAACTCATGGAGCAGGCTCAGGCATAATGTCTCTATAATTAAGAAACAAGAATTAAGCATTAATCATCAATGGCATTGCTGCTAAAAATAGTTTCTCCTGAAAAAAAAGTATTTGAAGGCGAAGTGGCTAGCGTGGTCGTACCAGGTACGGCTGGCCGTTTTGAAGTGCTTGAACACCACGCCCCGATTGTGTCATCGCTGGAGCAAGGTGAAGTAGCCTACACCGTAGGTCAGGAAACGCACTCCATCGCTATACATGGAGGCTTCATACTGGTGAAGAAAAACGAAGTTAGCCTCTGCGTGGAACTATGAGCGACGGACACAGCCCCTTCACTGGGAAAGCCTTCACTAAGTTCCTGAAACATGGACTCAGTTTACTGATTAGCACATCCATCGGCATTGGTATTTACACAAGCCTTACGGAAGGCAGAATGACGGCTGAACCACTTGCCACAGCCAACATGACAGGGTTCTTCTACGCTGTTGTCCTTCACCTCCTAATAGGCTTTTCGGGGAAGTACGTTACCGCACGCCATCCCGACTACATAGGACAATACTTCACCGCCGTGTCAGGCATACGCTTTCTCAGCGTACTCGCTATGCTAGCTGTCTGCTACTTCAGCGTAAATACCGAAGACGCTGCCACCTACGCCCTCCTGTTGCTTCTCTACTACCTCATCACCGTAGCCTTCCATACAGTATTCTTCTCGCACATTATATATAAGAAATCATGAACCGCATCAAAAGCATACTTCTCAGCCTATTCCTACTGCTACCGCTCAGCACATGGGCAGAAGAGGCTGCCATCGACATTCCCGAAGTGGTGATGGAGCACCTCTCCGATGCCTACGAGTGGCATCTCTGGTCGTACGCAGGACAGGCCTACAGCATACCCCTCCCCGTCATTGTGCGCAGTGAGCGCAGCGGCGAGTGGATATGCCAGATGGGCGCAGAAGAACTGCCTGACGGCTTCTTCCTCAATGCCGAAGCCCATGGAAAAATATATGAGCGCTTGTCAGACGGCACAACCGTACGGCCCCTTGACATCAGCCTTACCAAAACGGCCTGCCAGATTTGGATAGTGGTGCTTCTCATGCTGGCTGTTTTCCTCTGCACCGCACGCTGGTATAAATCCCGCGACGAGAAGAGTGAAGCTCCAAGCGGCTTTGTCGGCATGATTGAAATGCTGACGATGACCATCCACGACGACCTCATTCGCAGCAATATCGGCGAACATGCTTACAAGCCTTTCGCCAAGTATCTCTTGACTGTATTTTTCTTTATCTTCTTCACCAATCTCGTTGGCCTTATTCCCTTCAGCGGCAACGTAACGGGGAATATCAATATCACCTTCCTACTGGCTCTTTGCACAATGTTCGCCGTCAATGGCTTTGCGAACAGACATTATTGGCAGGAAGTATTTTTGCCCCGTCCGTTTTACCTTTGGCCTCTACTTGTAATCACCGAGGTTATCGGCGTATTCACAAAGCCCTTCGCCCTGATGGTCCGTCTTTTCGCCAACATGATGGCTGGTCATGCCATACTCCTGTCGTTCACCTGCATCATCCTGCTCGGTGCAACCATGGGATTAGGAATGGCTTGGGGCTTAGGCCTGTTCAGCGGCGTAATGTTGCTGTTTATGTACTGCATCGAAGTGCTCGTTGCCTTTATTCAAGCGTATGTTTTCACGCTGTTGTCGGCGGTCTTCATTGGCCTGGCACATCGTGAACATGAAGAATAACACACAATTCCAACAATAATCACTTAAAACTTTTAGAACTATGTTAGCATTATTAGCAGCAGAAGGCCTTGCCCAGCTTGGCTGTGGTCTTGGCGCAGGTTTGGCAACAATTGGTGCCGGTCTCGGTATTGGAAAAATCGGCGGAAACGCCATGGACGCTATCGCCCGTCAGCCCGAAGCCAACGGTAAGATTTTCATAAGTATGCTTCTTTCCTCAGCCTTCGTTGAGGGTGTAGCTCTGTTCGCCGTTGTAGCTTGCGCATTCTTGATTAAGTAACATCATCTCATTTCCAATCCCTACATTCGTAATGGATTTGAATAGTTTGCCTGCCATACTCACTCCAGACCTGGGACTCCTATTTTGGATGCTGCTGGCATTCATCATTGTCTTCATCGTGCTGGCCAAGTTCGGCTTTCCCGCCATCATCAACATGGTGGAAGAGCGCAAGGCCTACATTGACGAGAGCCTGCGCAAGGCTCATGAAGCCAATGAGAAGCTGGCCAACATCAAAGCTGAGAGCGAACAGTTGCTGCGCGAAGCCCGAGAACAGTCCGCACAGATTGTCAAGGACGCAGCCGCTGCACGCGACAGCATGGTGTCGCAGGCCGAATTGAAAGCCCGGGAGGAGAGCGCACGCATCATTGCCGAGGCCAAGGCCCAAATTGAGAACGAGAAACAAGCCGCCCTCAACGAGATACGCGGTGAAGTGGCTCGACTCAGCGTGGGCGTAGCCGAGAAAGTGCTGCGCAAGGAACTCTCCAGCGATGCGGCTCAAATGGAGTATGTGGACAAGCTGCTGGATGAAGTTTCTTCCAAAGCCAAATAAGTAGAGCATGGATTTAGGCGTTATTTCGGTTCGCTATGCACGCGCCCTGCTAAAGAGTGCCGTGCAGACGAAGTGCGAAGAGCAAGTCTATGCAGACATGACTGTACTGGTCAAGGCTTACGCAGACATTCCCCGTCTGCGCAAGGCCATTGACAACCCGATGCTGCCCACTGCATCGAAGAAAACGCTACTCAGCACCGCCACTGGCGAAAAGGCCACGCCGCTCACTTTGCGTTTCTTTGACCTCGTGTTGGAGCAAGGGCGCGAAGAGGTCATGCAGCTCATCGCCTCGTCCTACATCTCCCTCTATCGTAAGCTGAAGAACATCGTTCATGGTCGGCTTGTTACCGCCGTTCCCGTCAGTTCGGCCACCGAGACCAAGCTTCGCAGCATGGTCGAAGCCAAGACAGGCGGTACGGTTGAGTTCCTCACCGAGGTGAATCCTGATCTCATCGGCGGTTTCGTCCTCGAATACGACACTTACAGGATGGATGCCTCGGTTCACTCCCAGCTCCGTTCAATATTAAATGATCTAACTTAGAAATGGAAAAAATAAAACCCAGCGAAGTATCGGACGTGCTCTTGCAACAGCTGAACGATATAAGCAACCACCAAGGTTTTGAGGAGACGGGCACCGTCCTTACCATCAACGACGGTGTCGCCCGAATCTATGGTCTTGACAACGCCGAAGCCAATGAGCTCCTTGAATTTGAGAACGGCACGATGGCCATCGTGATGAATCTTGAGGAGAACAATGTGGGTTGCGTGCTTCTTGGTCCCACCAGCGGCATTAAGGAAGGCATGAAAGTGAAGCGCACAAAGCGCATTGCTTCCATCCGCGTCAATGACAATATGCTCGGACGCGTCATCAACCCCATCGGTCAGGCCATCGATGGACTGGGCGACATCGACCTCAAGGATTCCTTCGAGATGCCCCTCGACCGCAAGGCTCCCGGCGTAATCTACCGCCAGCCCGTTAAGCAACCCTTGCAGACCGGACTGAAGGCAGTCGATTCCATGATACCCATAGGCCGTGGCCAGCGTGAGCTCATCATTGGCGACCGCCAGACGGGCAAGACCGCCATTGCCATCGACACCATCATCAACCAGAAGTCTTTCTACGATCAGGGCAAGCCCGTGTACTGCATCTATGTGGCTATTGGCCAGAAAGCCAGTACGATTGCCGCTCTTGTTCAGAATCTGAAGGAGCGCGGGGCTATGCCTTACACCATCATTGTGGCTGCCACGGCTTCCGACCCTGCCGCCATGCAGTACTACGCCCCCTTTGCCGGTGCCGCCATCGGCGAGTATTTCCGCGACCGTGGCGAGCACGCCCTTGTGGTCTATGACGACTTGTCCAAGCAGGCTGTGGCCTATCGTGAGGTATCGCTGATTCTGCGCCGTCCCTCAGGCCGCGAAGCCTACCCTGGCGATGTGTTCTACCTGCATAGCCGCTTGCTGGAACGCGCTGCCAAAATCAACGAGCAGCAGGAAGTGGCCGAGCAGATGAACGACCTTCCCGCCTGTCTCAAAGGCCATGTGAAGGGAGGCGGCTCTCTCACGGCCCTGCCCATCATCGAGACGCAGGCCGGCGACGTGAGTGCCTACATCCCCACCAATGTGATTTCCATCACCGACGGCCAGATTTACTTGGAGAGCGACCTTTTCAACCAGGGCTTCCGTCCCGCCATCAACGTGGGCATCTCCGTGAGCCGTGTGGGCGGCAGTGCGCAAGTCAAGAGTATGAAGAAGGTGGCCGGCACCCTGAAAATCGACCAGGCCCAGTACCGTGAGCTGGAGAGCTTCTCCAAGTTCTCCTCCGATATGGATGCCGTAACCGCCATGACCCTTGACCGCGGACGCAAGAACAACCAGTTGCTCATTCAGGCACAGTACAGTCCCATGCCCGTAGGAGAGCAAGTCGCTATTCTCTATTGCGGCACCAACGGCCTGCTGGCTCCCGTACCCCTCGACAAGGTGCGCGAATGCCAAGACGCTTTCCTCAACGTCATGCGCTCCCAGCATCAGGACATGCTCGACACTCTGGGCAACGGCCAGATTGACGACAACATCACGTCCACGCTCCGCGAGGTGATGGCCAACGTTGCCGGACAGTATAAATAACGACCCTTCCCTATCCCCTCCCTTAACGGGCGGGGAATAGGTACTTCATAAGGGTCTATACATTTAACAACAAACTTAAATTCCGACCTCCTCCCCCATTCCATTCCCCGCCCTTTAAGGGAGGGGCAAGGGGAGGGTCTCCTCTTATGGGTTCCCTCAAAGAAATCAAAGGCCGCATAGCCTCAGTCCAAAGCACACGCAAAATCACCAGTGCCATGAAAATGGTGGCCAGCAGCAAGCTGCACCATGCACAGACGATGATAGAGAACATGCTTCCCTACGAAGGAATGCTTGAGAAGATTCTCAAGACCTTCCTTGCCAGTGAGGTGGAGGCTCAAAGCTCTATCACGCAGGCACGGGAGGTGCGCCGTGCGGGACTTATCGTATTCGCCTCCAACAGTTCCCTGTGCGGCGGCTTCAACGCCAACGTGCTCAAACTGATGGAACGGCAAGTGCGCCAGTATCAGGAGCGCGGCATTGAAGTTGTCGTTTACCCCATCGGACGCAAGGTGAGCGAAAAGGTGGCCAAGCTGGGATTGACTTCAGCAGGCAATTTCACCGAACTGGCCGACAAGCCCAATGCTACGGACTGCCAAGAGATTGGCCGCACGCTTGGGGAGCAATTCGTCAGCGGTGAAATTGATGAAGTGAAACTCATCTACCACCATTTCAAGAGCGCAGGGTCGCAAATCTTGCAGTGCAAGAAGCTCATGCCCATCGACATTGCCGAAGCCATGGACTACGACCACGACCGCGACCTCAGCACGGTGTTAGCCACCAAGCAGACGCAGGAATACTTGCAGAACAAGGAAAAGAGCCAGAGCGGGAGCAAGGCCGAAAACGTGGCCGCCCTCAACGACAACTTCCTTGTAGAGCCAGACATGCAGACTGTGCTTCACGCACTCATTCCCCGTTATGTCAATCTGATGATTTACACCGCGCTTCTCGACAGCAACGCCTCCGAGCACGCCGCTCGCATGGTGGCCATGCAGACCGCCACCGACAATGCCGACGAACTCCTGCGTATGCTCAACCTCCAGTACAACAAGCAGCGACAGTACGCCATCACAGCCGAACTTCTCGACATTGTGGGCGGAAGTATGCAGTAAACCACACCACAGTTTCACCCCGCCACAGCAATCATGGCGGGGTGATGTTTTATTTATCTCCTATGCTCACACTCATCCAATCCCGCCGCAGCGTGCGGAGCTTCCAAGCGAAGCCCGTACCCGAAGAATTGCTCCGCCAAGTGTGCGAGGCCGGCACCTATGCCCCTACCGGCCACGGACGGCAGTCGCCGCGCATCGTGGCCGTTACGCGTCCCGAGCTCATCCAACGCCTTTCACGCCTCAATGCCGACGTGCTCATGGAAGCCCGTCCCCAACTGCGCGAGAAAGTGCCCGACCTCGACCCCTTCTACGGCGCACCCGCCGTGCTCATCGTACTGGCCGACCGCAGCCAGCCCACCTATCTCTATGACGGCAGCCTCGTGATGGGCAACCTCATGCTGGCCGCCCATGCCGTGGGCTTGGGAAGTTGCTGGATACACAGGGCCAAGCAAGTGTTCGACAGCGAAGAGGGCAAAGCCATGCTCCGCGAGTGGGGCATTGAGGGCGACTACGAAGGCATTGGCCACTGCGTCGTGGGCTATCCCGTCGCAGACGAGCAGCCCCAGCCCCGCCCCCGCAAGGACGACTACGTGGTGTGGGTGCGCTGAGCAGCCCCACTGTCCACGCACGCAACGAAAAGAAAAACTCTCGTATAGGCTAGAACGCACTGCCCTATACGAGAGTTTTTCTTGGCGTATAGACTAAGAGCCACGCCGCCACGGGAGCGGAAAAGTGAGCCTACACCTGTACGAAGACCACCTGCTTGGTCTCGAAGAACTCCTCGGTGAAGTACTGGCTGAGGGGCGTGGCATCCACCCGCCGGCTGAAAGGCTTCAGCTCACTCTGAAGGTCGCCTCCCTTGAGGGCGATGATGCCGTTGGGCAAGGCGTTGAACTGGTGTTTGGTGTCCACATTCTTGCGCACGAGCCGTTCCAAGGCTGCCATGTCGGTAACGGCGCGGCTCACCACAAAGTGGAAACGGTCCTTCTCCTCAATGACGTTGCGATGGAAGCAGGAGACGTTTTGCAAGCCAATGGCCTCGGCCACGGCCTGGGCCACGCGCACTTTCTTCCCTATGCTGTCGATGAGGCGGAACTGCACCTCGGGAAACATGATGGCAAGGGGTATGCCGGGGAAACCGCCGCCCGTACCCACGTCGAGCACCCGCGTTTCCGGACGGAAACTGAGAACCTTGGCTATACCTAAAGAGTGTAGCACATGGTGGGTGTAGAGATTGTCGATGTCCTTGCGGGAGATGACATTGATTTTGCCATTCCAATCCTCGTAAAGGGGCTGAAGAGCGGTCAGTTGCTCCTGCTGCAAAGGAGTAAGGCCGGGGAAATAATTGAAGAGGCGTTCAAGTTGCTGATTCATGGGAGTTGATAGTTGGACGTGATGATTTCCGCAATTCTTCGGCAAAGATACTCACATTTTGCCAAATAGGAGGGATTGTCTGCGTTTTTTTTCGTAAATTCGCGGCCTGAACAAATAAATACCGCTACTCGATATGTCAAAGAGATTCACCGAGCGTGCTTCGCTCAACCTTTCCGAAGTAAACAAGGAGGTGCTCTCCCAGTGGGACGAGCTGGATTTGTTTCACCGCAGCATTGATGAACGCGAAGACTGTCCCTCTTTTGTCTTCTTCGAAGGCCCTCCTTCGGCCAACGGCCATCCGGGTATTCACCACGTGATGGCGCGCACCATTAAGGACGTGTTCTGCCGCTACAAGACGATGCAGGGCTATCAAGTGAAGCGCAAGGCTGGCTGGGATACGCACGGCCTGCCCGTGGAACTCGGCGTGGAGAAGGAACTCGGCATCACGAAGGAGGACATCGGCAAGAAGGTAAGCGTGGACGACTACAACCTGAAGTGCCGCCAGAACGTGATGATGTACACGCAGGAGTGGACCGACCTGAGCCACAAGATGGGCTACTGGGTGGACATGGAGCATCCGTATGTAACATACGAGAACTCCTACATCGAGAGCCTGTGGTGGCTGTTGCAGCAACTCTACAAGAAAGGCCTGCTGTATAAAGGCTATACCATCCAGCCGTACAGTCCGGCTGCCGGCACCGGCCTGTCGAGCCACGAACTGAACCAGCCCGGTTGCTACAGGGACGTGAAGGATACGACGGTAACGGCACAATTCAAGACCCTACCCAAACCCCTCCCTCAAGGGCGGGGGCTGGACGCCCTTTATACGCTTGGGCTGCCGGTATATGTGCTGGCGTGGACCACTACGCCGTGGACACTGCCCAGCAACACGGCACTCTGCGTGGGCCCGAAGATAGACTATGTGGCCGTGAAGGGCAATAACCCCTACACTGGCGAAGAAGCCATCTACATTCTGGCCGAGAGCCGCCTGGGCGTATATTTCCAGGCCGAGGAAGGCGAGACGCTGGAGATACTCTGGCGCGGCAAGGGTGCAGACCTCGTGGGCTTGCACTATGAACAGTTGATGCCGTGGGTGAAGCCCTGCGCCCTGGAAGGCGGCAAGGCCGTGGACAAGAGTGGCGAAGCCTTCCGCATCATACCCGGCGACTACGTAACGACCGAGGACGGCACGGGCATCGTACATATCGCCCCCACCTTCGGTGCCGACGACGCCAAGGTGGCCAAGGATGCCGGTGTACCCTCGCTCTTCATTATTGATAAGGCCGGCGATACAAGGCCTATGGTGGACTTCACGGGTAAGTACTTCGTGGAGGACGATATGGACGCCGACTTCCGCAACCTCTGCGTGAACGAGACCTATTGGAAGCATGCCGGGCAGTTTGTGAAGAACGCCTACGACCCGCGCTTCAACCAGGGCGGCAAGTACGACGAGAAGGCCGCGCAGAAAGAAATGGACCTCAACGTGGTGCTCTGCCTCGAGATGAAGGAGGAGGGCAGCGCCTTCAAGATAGAGAAGCACGTGCACAACTACCCGCACTGCTGGCGTACCGACAAGCCCGTGCTCTATTACCCGCTGGACTCCTGGTTCATCCGCAGCACCGCTGCCAAGGAGCGTATGATGGAACTGAACGACACCATCCTCTGGAAACCCGAGAGCACCGGTACGGGCCGCTTTGGCAAATGGCTGGAGAACCTGAACGACTGGAACCTCTCCCGCTCCCGCTACTGGGGCACGCCGCTGCCCATCTGGCGGAACCGCGACACGAAAGAGGAAATCTGCATCGGCAGCATCCAGGAACTATGGGACGAGATAGAGAAAGCCGTAGCCGCCGGCGTGATGAAGAGCAATCCCTTCAAGGACAAAGGCTTCGTGCCCGGCGACTACTCGGAAGAAAACTATCACAAGATAGATCTGCACCGCCCGTACGTGGACGACATCGTGCTGGTGGGCGAGAGCGGCCAGCCGCTGCGCAGAGAACTGGACCTCATCGACGTGTGGTTTGACAGCGGTTCGATGCCCTACGCCCAGATACACTATCCCTTTGAGAACAAGGAGCTGCTGGACAGCCGCACCGTCTATCCCGCCGACTTCATCGCAGAAGGCGTGGACCAGACACGCGGATGGTTCTTCACGTTGCACGCCATCGCCACGATGGTGTTTGATAGCGTAGCCTTCAAGGCCGTCATCAGCAACGGCCTCGTGCTGGACAAAAACGGCCAGAAGATGAGCAAGCGCCTTGGCAATGCCGTGGACCCCTTCGGCGCCATCGAGCAGTACGGCAGTGACCCCCTGCGCTGGTATATGATAACCAACTCCGCCCCGTGGGACAACCTCTCGTTCGACCCTGACGGCGTGAAGGAAGTGAGCGGCTCGTCCTTCGGCAAACTGCACCAGACCTACGGCCTGCTGGCGATGTATGCCAACGTGGACGGCTGGGACAACACGCAGGAGAAAGTGCCCGTAGAGGAGCGCGACGTGCTGGACCGCTGGATAATCAGCGCCCTCGGTGCCCTGACGCAGGAAGTGAAGAGCGCCTACGAAGACTATGAGCCCACCCGTGCAGGACGCGCCATCCAGACATTCGTCATTGATAACCTCAGCAACTGGTACGTGCGCCTGGCCAAGAAACGCCTGTGGGGCGAAGGCCTCAACAAGGACAAGTTGGCCTGCTACCAGACGCTGCACGAGTGCCTGTTGACCATCAGCCAGTTGATGGCCCCCATCGCTCCGTTCTTTGCCGACCGCCTCTACAAAGACCTTGGCGGGCAGGCGGACAGCGTGCATTTGGACAAGTTCCCCGTGGCCGACGCTAGCCTCATCGACGGTGTGCTCAACGAAAGGATGGAGCGCGTGCAGAAGGTATGCTCCATGGCCCTCTCGCTGCGTAAGAAAGAGAAGATAGGCGTGCGCCAGCCCTTGCAGCAGATAGCCATTCCCGTGACTGACGCTGCCGTGAAGGAAGGCATAGAATACCTCCAGCGCATCATCCTTGAAGAAGTCAACCTGAAGGGCATCACCTTCGTGGAAGGGCAGATGATAGAGAAGAAGGTAAAACCCAACTTCCGCGTGATGGGCAAGAAGTTCGGCAAGCAAATGAAGGCCGCCGCCGCCGTGGTGGAGGGTCTCTCGCAGGAACAGATAGCCCAACTTGAGGCCGGCGTGCTGCCCATAGAAGTGGAAGGCACGGCCTACGAACTGACGCGTGAAGACGTGGACATCCTCGCCGAGGACATGCCCGGCTGGAGCGTAGCCAGCGAAGGTACGCTGACCGTGGCCCTCGACATTACCATCACTCCAGAGCTGAAGCAGGAAGGCGACGCCCGCGACATCGTCCGTGCCATACAGACGCTCCGCAAGAGCAGCGGATTTGAAATCACCGACCGCATCAAGGTAACATTGCCTGCCGAAGCCCGCGAATCGGCTGAAGCCTTCCGCGAATACATCACCACGCAGGTGCTGGCCGTAAGCATGGACTTTGCAGAAGGCATTGAAGGCGTGAAGATTGAGAAGGCGTAAAGACGGACAGGACATCAGATTAAAGGACTTACGGTTACGAATGAAACAGCGCACCCTTCTCTCTCTCCTCATCATCCTTTTCGTCGTTTTGGCCGACCAGTGCATCAAGCACGCGGTGATGGACAACATGATGCTCTATGAACGCGTGGTCGTTACCCCCTGGTTCCACCTGCTCTACACGCAAAACCAAGGCATGGCCTTCGGCATGTCGTTCTTTGGCACCTGGCTGTTGGCTCTGCTTCGCATCTGTGCCATCGCCGGTTTCGGCTGGTATCTCGTGCGCTGTATAAGGCGGCACTACCCCATGGGCTTCATCGTATGCATAGCCATGGTGATAGCCGGTGCCTTAGGCAATATCATCGACAACGTGCTGGGCTACGGCACAGGCCAGTGGCTGAATGGACACGTCACGGACATGTTCTACTTCCCCCTGTTCCAGTGGCCCGACTGGGTGCCCTTGCTGGGCGGCAACACTTTCTTTGGAGCCGTGTTCAACTTCGCCGATGCAAGCATCTCGTGCGGAGCAATAGCCCTTATCATCTTCTACCACAAGTTTATGACGCGCAACGATGCGTAAGCCCTCCCTTCTCCTCGTCGTCCTTTTCATCCTGTCGCTGCTCTGCGCCTGCAACAAGGATACGGAGCATCTGGGCGAAAGCCGCATGGCCGACCTGCTCTACGACCTCCATCTGGCACAGGCGGTAGCCGACCAGCAGGCATCGGACTCCGCAGCCTACTATGCCGATGCCCTCCGCGCCGCCGTGCTGCAAAAGCACGGGCTCACGGAGGAAGAGTTGGCGCAAAGCCTGAGCTACTACACTGGCCACACCGACAAAATGCTGGAGGTCTATAAGCTCATAAGCCTCCGCCACGGCCAATCAGCCGACGGCGACGACTATCTATTCCAAGGCTTCGGCGCAGGAGGCGACACGCTGGACATCTGGCACGGCGCTTCACACGTCCTCCTCCTTGCCGGCGGGCAAAACCAAGCCACGTTCAGCCTTCCGACCGACACACTCGTCCGTGCTGGCGACCGTCTGGAATGGCATCTCACCACAGAGGCTCTCTACCCCGAAGGCGAGCGCAACGCCTACGCCCACATCCGCATGACCTACGCCGACAGCACCGCCACCCTTACCCCACAAATCAGCGGAACAGGGCGGCAGGTCATCCCGCTTCCCGTAAGTTCCACCCGAAAGCTCAAGCACATACGCATCAGCATCCTACAGAACGCCACATGGAGCCCCAAGCCCAAGCTCCTCCACCTCTCCCGCATCCATCTGCTCCGCATACGGCCCAAACAAGAGGCGGAGAAGCCCGACAGCGTGACGCAGGACACCATTCAATAAGGCCATACGGCAGTTCGCACTACTCCATACGGCAGGAAAAACTACCCTATACGACAGTTCGCACTACTCTATATGACAGTTCGCACTATCCTATAGGGTAGTTTTTCGTACCCCAGGAAGAGCAATTCCTCCCCCGCCGCCATACGCCCCAGTCAAGCGCCAAAAGCACAGCAGACGGCCCTTAATAAAACTTAAACCGGCAGAAAAGCACGGGCGCAGTTTGAAAACCGGCACCTAAGCCTCTGAAAAAACACATTTTCCCAGCCGGAAATCCCCCTCTTTCGTTTTTTATTCGTAACTTTGTACGCGGTTGTTGCAGCCATACCCAAGCAAACATTTTCAAACCCTATAAACACAGACAAACCAAAAAAATGAAAAAACTCTTCACCATGCTCCTCGTGGCCGCCATCGCGTGCGGTAGCGCCACCCTCCGCGCACAGGAAGTGCAAGTGGACCTCAACGAAGTAGAACCACTCACCCCCGAACTCCAAGAACTCGCCCAGCAGACCATCGAACTCAACATGGCCGACCCCGACGAAGCCAACAAAGTGTTCGGCAAACTCCTGCGCAAAGTCCGGAAGGACAAGGTGCAGTGCGTATCGGCAGGCAAATTCTTCATCGACCAGAAAATCTATCCCTGCGCCAAGCAACTCGCACAGCAGGCCTACACCCTCGACGCCACCTACATACCCGGGCTCAAGCTCAGCGCAGCCGTAGCCCTCATGCGCCGCGACTACGGCACCGCCGGCAACAAGGTAGAGGAAATCCTCCTGCAAGACGAAAACAACGTCGAAGCACTCCGCCTCGCCGCGCGTATCTATAAATACGTGAACCCCTTCGTGGCTGAAGAGTATCTGGGCAAGATTCTCACCATCGACCCCAACAACTGGAACGCCTACAAGGAACTGGGCGACGTGGCCTACAGTCAGGACGAATACAAGAAGGCCTGCGAGCAGTATGCCAACTACTTCAAAAACACACCCGCCGCAGAGATGAGCATACTCTCCGCCGAGCAATACTGCAACTCCCTCATCGCCACCAACCAGTGGGAAACACTCGCCCAGATGGCCACCGTGTTCGAGCCCCTCAAGGACGATGACGTGGTGTTCAAGCGCGCCCGCTTCTACAGCGACATCGAAACCTACAAGGAAAGCGAGTCCGCCAACAGCATCAAGTACATCACCGAGAAAATGTACGGCGACAGCACCTACATCTACCGCGACTATGCCTACGCAGCCAAATTCGCCGAAAACAACGACGACCTCACCGGTGCCATCGAGTACTATAAGAAAGGCATAGCCATCGATGAGAAGCAGCTGCCCGCCTATCAGCAAATCGCAAGCCTCTACCGTCGTCTGAAAGACACCGACAGCGCCCTCACCTACTACAACAAATACATGGACCTCAAGGGCGACAAGGCCGACCTCGCCGATGAGCGCGGCCTCCTGCAAATCTACATCGCAGCCAAAAACTCCGCCGCCACACCCGAAGACAAGCTGGCCTACGCCGAAAAGGGCGATGCCATCGCCCAGCGCATCATTACGGAAAAGCCCGACTCCTATCAGGGTCCCTTCTACCGCGCCCAGCTCTGGATGCTCGACACCAAGAACGCCGAAGACAAGCCCTATGAATACTATCAGAAGGCCCTCGAACTCCTGGGCGACAATGCCGACTACGACACCGCCATCGTCCAGGCCGCCAACTACTGCGCTTTCTACAACCTCAAGAAAGGCGACGACGCAAAGTGCGTAGAATACTGCAACACCATGCTGAAGTACGATCCCGAGAACGCCACCGCCAAGCAGTTCCTCCAGATCATCGGACAGTAAGCCGGAGCGCAGTCACCGCCCCTTCATTGCGAAACACTGACCATCAATCACAAACCCTTAATCTTTAACCACTAACAACTCCCTCACAAATCGCTATGAAAAGAATAGCCCTTGCATTTGCGGCATTTGCCGTAGCGCTGCTTAGCGTAGCACAAAGCCTGAGCCCCAGCACGAAATGGCACTGGGAAGAAGGCACCATCGTAGTTGACACCCCCACACGCCCCGCCGGCCAGCAGCACGCCCTCGGCCTCACAGCCACACCGCTGAAGACCGTGCGCGTAGCCTTCGTAGGTCTCGGTATGCGCGGTCCCGGTGCAGTAAACCGTTTCTGCCACATCCCCGGCGTGCAAATCATAGCCCTCTGCGACTATGAACAGAAGCGTGCCGAAGGCTGCCAGTCCTACCTCGAAAAGGCCGGCCTCGCCCCCGCCGACATCTACTACGGCGAAAAAGGCTACGAAGAGCTCTGCAAGCGCCCCGACATCGACCTCGTGTATGTAGCCACCGACTGGGACCACCACTTCCCCGTGGCCAAGTGCGCCCTCCAGAACGGCAAGCACACAGCCATCGAGGTGCCCTCCGCCATGAACCTCGAACAGTGCTGGGAACTCATCAACCTCAGCGAACAAACCCGCAAGCACTGCATGATACTCGAAAACTGCTGCTACGACTACTACGAAATGAACGCCCTCAACATGGTACAACAGGGCGTCTTCGGCGAAGTACTGCGCGGTGAAGGTGCCTACATCCACAACCTCGACGACTTCTGGAACTACTACTGGCAGAATCCCGACGGTTCCGACAAGGAAGGCCTCCACTGGCGCATGAAGTACAACAAGGAGAACCGCGGCGACGTTTACGCCACCCACGGCCTCGGCCCCGTAGCCCAGTGCATGAACATCCACAGAGGCGACCGCTTCACCACCCTCGTAGCCATGGACACCAAGAGCTCACACGGCAAGGAATGGGTCGAGAAGAAGACGGGCAAGCCCTGCAACGACTTCCGCAACGGCGACCACACCACCACCCTCATGCGCACCGCCGAGGGCAAGGTCATTGAGATTCAGCACAACGTAATGAACCCCCAGCCCTACAACCGCCTGTTCAAGCTCGTAGGAACCAAGGGCTACGCCACCAAATACCCCGAAGAGCACTTCGCCCTCGGCGCTGACGCCATGGCCGGCACAGACGCTCCTCAAGTGGATAAGCTGAACACGCACGAGTTCATGAACGCCCAGCAGCAGGAAGCCCTCGTCAAGAAATACTACCACCCCATCCTTGCCAAGTACGGTGAGCAGGGCCGCGAGATGGGCCACGGCGGCATGGACTTCATCATGGACAGCCGTCTCGTCTATTGCCTCCAGAACGGACTGCCCCTCGACATGGACGTTTACGACCTTGCCGAATGGTGCAGCCTCGCCGAACTCGGTTCCCTCTCCATGGACCACAACTGCGCCAGCGTAGCCTTCCCCGACTTCACCCGTGGCCACTGGAACGATCAGAAGGGCTTCCGCCACGCCTATGCCACCGCTGAGCAGGAGGCCGCCCAGGAAGCAGCTGCCGCTGCCAGCACTCAGGCTCAGAAGGACGCCACCAAGGCAGCCAAGCTCTGGGATCTTTACAAGGCTCAGAAGGACGGCAACGCCAAGGCCGTGAAAGCCTATCAGAAGGCCGTAGCTAAATACAACAAGGCCCTGACCAAGGCTCTCGCCAAGTAGTCAGCCCTCTCCTACCCCACAGCAGCGTGGGAGGCAGACGTGCAATCAGCCGTCCGCCTCCCACGCTCCTTTTTACCACCCCACGACCCCGCACATTTCCCCTAAAAAGGAGGAAGAACCATCCCATACGACAGGATGAACTACCCTATACGACAGGAAAAACCATCGGCGGACTAAATTGCACTATCGGCGGATTAGGAACGAGAAGTATGGGTTGCCGCACCTGCGGCCAGCGGATTAGGAACGAGAAGTATTGGCTACCGCACCGGCGGCCGGCGGATTAGGAACGAAAAGTATTGGTTGCCGCACATGCGGCCGGCGGATTAGGAACGAAAAGTATTGGTTGCCGCACATGCGGCCGGCGGATTAGGAACGAAAAGTATCGGCTGCCGCACATGCGGCCGGCGGATTAGGAACGAAAAGTATCGGTTGCCGCACATGCGGCCGGCGGATTAGGAACGAGAAGTATTGGTTGCCGCACCGGCGGCCGGCAGGCTATAAAAGCCCCACCTTGAAATTCCCATCAATTTGTTTGGGATTCCCCATGCTTATTCGTAACTTTGCCAAGCATTATGTACCGACAAAACGACACCCCCTATGGCATACGCTAAAAAAGCCCCCTCCGGACCGTCATACGCCAGCATCGCGGCCGACGTAAAGGCCGGCAAGATTGCACCCGTCTATTACCTGATGGGCGAGGAGGCCTACTTCATCGACAGCCTCTGCGACCTCATCACACAGGCCGTACTGCCCAACGAGGAAGACCGCGACTTCAACCTCCTCACCTTCTACGGCCCCGACTCCAACGCCGAAGCCATCATCACGGCCGCACGAGGATTGCCCATGATGGGCGACCGCCTGCTCGTAGTCGTCAAGGAAGCCCAAAGCCTGCGCGACATCGACAAACTGGAGTTCTACCTGCGCCAACCGCCCGCCAGCACCGTACTCGTAATGTGCCACAAAAACGGCACACTCGACCGCCGCAAAAAAGTGGCCGCACTCATCGACAAAGCAGGCGTGCTGTTCCAATCCGCACGGCCCAACGACAGCGAAATCCTGGCCTTCATTGCCGACTACTCACGCCAGAAGCACATAGAACTGGAGCCACGCGCCGTGCAAATGATGGCCGAATACATAGGAGCCGACCTCCAGCACATGGCCCGCGAACTGGACAAACTGGCCGTCTCTCTCCACGGCGAACAACGAGCCATAACCTGCGACACGATTACCGACCTCATCGGAATTTCGCGCCAATACAACATCTTCGAGCTACAGGACGCTATCGGAAAGCGCGATATAGGAAAAGCCAATGAAATCGTATGTTATTTTGACAGAAACGAGAAGGAAAATCCCATACAGTTAGTCCTCGCTTCACTCCACAAATACTTCTCAAATTTGCTCCTGGCCTACTATGCTCCGGAGCGCACGGAAAGAGGCATCGCCGCCTACCTCGGCGTGCAGGATTGGCAGGTGAGGAGAAACGTCTTGCCAGCCATGCGAAACTACTCCGGAACGAAGTGCCTCTACATCCTCAATGCCATCCGCAAGACCGATGCCAAGAGCAAAGGAGTGGATAATCCAAGCACCCCTTCGGGGGAACTGATGAGGGAACTCATATACTTCATTCTGCACTAATCCGCCCCCTCAAAGCCCCTCCGCAAGACCATAAAACAGTCCTGCGGAGGGGTTTCTTTTTCCCTTACCGACCCGCCAATATCCCGCTCCGACCATCCTCCGCAATCCACCGCTTACCCACACAAGTCCACACGACACCCCTGAAAAGTTGTAAATCACCTCCCATTTTCCCGCCTTTTAGCCGTATTATCAGCCCGATTTAGCACGTTTCCGGCCTATTTTTTGGCAAAAACTGGCCTGAAAACCCATTTTTCAGCCCTTTTCCCCCATTTTCCGCTTACACGTTTTTTAGCAGCCTAACATTTGTAAATAAGCGAGTTAGGGTAAATTTAACATTCCTGAGAATCGCGCAGCTTTCCGCAGCCCTGCCGCACACAAGCCCTACGCAAAAAAACAGAATTTAGCCGAAATTTCGTATTTCCCCAACACGCCGTTAGATTTATTTAACATTCACATTTGTTATCGGTTTGGCAATGCGAATTTACATTACGACAGCCCACTTTCAGGTAGTACCGTAAATTACTCGTGTTTGACTTTGTAAATGTAATCTGTGCGGAAATGTAAACCGTTTAGACTTTACAACTTTGCATTTGTTGATTAGTGCAAATTCTTATTTACTTACGCTTTATTTATTTACTGAAAACTAAGAATATAGCACACTTCGTATAAAGTGATAGCCTAATTGTATGAGGAGTTTTGCGGATAAAGATGACCTGTAAGCATTTTCGGACGTGGATTTAGCCGTTATATGGCATTACAACCCAGCTAAATGTATTTTAACTCAAAGAGCTTTACTTTATGCCTGTTTAGGTATGTAGAAGTTTAGCTATATGGATTTCCATAAGCTCATCCGTCTTTCTTTGTCTTTTGATTTCTAAGCCTAAACCTTTGCTATGAAATTTTGATTTATATTTTATTATTTACATTCCTTGCTCATGTGATTTTTTTTGTTTAACTTTGCAAACCCAAACAGAAGGGCAAAAAAAGCCACCCTCCGACGATAAAAACTATCGCGACGAGAGTTTTCACGCCTCTGCCGACAGTTTCCCTTACTCCACCGACAATAAAACCAAACCTACCGATAAGATGAAAGATCGCATCTACGCCCTCATGACCCGCTTGGGTCTTTCGCAACAAGAGCTGGCCAGTCGCCTACAAGTTTCGACGGCTTCCATCTCGAGCATTTTCAAAGGTCGCACCAACCCGACCATCAATCACGTCCTCGCCATCCATCGTGCCTTCCCCGAAATCAACGACAGATGGCTGCTCTACGGTGAAGGCGAAATGATGGCTACCACCACCCCACTTTCCCCTGGCACTTCTTCCCCGGCAGAAGATGCCAACGAGCAACTGGACGACATCGACATGGGCTTCTTCCCCACCGTGGAGACCGCCCCTACCCCCTCCCCCCAAAGCCGTGCGATACCACGTCCGACCCCCCAAACAAACATTCCCGCTTCCACGCCTCGCCAGGCTTCCAAACAGCCCTCTCAAGAGCCCGATTGCAGAATAAGTTGTATGGCAAAAAATAATGACACGGAATTTCGGCGCGTAAAAGAGATACGCGTGTTCTACGACGACAACACCTACGAGACCTTTGTTCCCGCCGCAAAATAGTTCGCGGCGGGAATTTCATAACATACGCAGCCAACCTTCAGAGCAAAATGCAGGAGAGGCACAACATACGCAGCCAACCTTCGGAGCAAAATGCAGGAGAGTCGCAACAAGCGCAGCCAACCTTCGGAGCAAAATGCAGGAGAGGCACAACAACGGCAAAGGAAGCCCAAAGGCAGACAAGCACACGCTGCACTACTTTTTCTGCTTCAAAATCCTTGGCCCGTAGCCAAGAAAAAAAAACTTGCTGAATTTTGAGCGATTCTCAGCGAAGGAAAACACGGGACCAGACAGGGAGCTACTCCCCCACCCCTTTCCACCAACCAAGCCGTCTGGGCTATCATCAACTCTTCCCCCGAAAAACGTGTTACTCTGGAAACTAAAAACGTCCCCGTATTTTCCGCAACTCCTTTATTACAAATAAGTTATGCTAAAATACGAGCGGTATTTTTTATCCTTAAATCAAGCCCGTTTCGCAAGTCCACTTTGCAAAAGCGCAGGTAACCGCAAAGAAATGAGCTGCAATGTATCAATTTCTCTCCCATAAATTTGGCCGCAATGCCGAGTTAGGCTAATTTTGCAGCCGTTACACAATTCCACTAACCCTTAAACCTAAAAATCATGAAAAAACACACGCTTTTCCAGAACGTTGTTCTGGCTGTGATGCTCTCTTTTAGCCTCACAACGACCGCCACGGCACAGTATGCCACCCTGCAAACCGCACGTGAAAAATCCCAGCCTGCCCTCGTCCAAGCCAGTGACGAAACTCCTCAGGGCTTTCTCAGCGCCGACGAGCTGCCCGATGCCATGCAGATTCTGCCCGCACCACCCCAGCCCTATACAGCAGCATTCTACAACGACTACTACTATTACAATTGGGGAAAAGAACAGCGCAAAGACCCCGCCCGAGCCGAACAGGCCTCTTTCGACTATTTCCACAAGCAGTACAACTCCATAGGGCTGTGCTTTGAAGAAGCCTTCGGCAAGACCATCAGCGAGGAAAGCAGTCCCGAACTCACTCTGCTTCTCCAGCGCATGATGATAAACGCCAAAGCGCTGTTTCTTGACACAAAGGAGCACTACAAGCGCGTCCGCCCGTTTGAACAGTTCAATGAGCCTTCTCTGATTCAGGAGCGGGGCGAGGCCGACGGCGAGGTGGGCACCTGGTCATTCCCCTCAGGACACACGCTGAGAGCATTCTGCACAGCGCAGATTCTTTCCGAAATCAACCCGCAAGCCACAGCCCAACTTATGGAACGAGCCCGCAGCTATGCAGAAAGTCGCCTGATATGCGGCCACCACTACAAGAGCGACGTGGACGCCTCCATCATGCTGGCCGGAGCACTGATTGCACGCCTCCATGCCTGCAAGGAGTTCCAGCAGCAAATGGAAAAGGCCAAGGCCGAGTTCACACAGGTAAAGAAACAACTCCCCACCGAATCCATTGCATCCGCCTTCACACAGACGCAGGGCAGCGGGCAGGACAAGGTCCTCTACAACATAAGCGGGCGCAAGCTTCCCGCAGCCAAGGCTTCGCAGCAATCCCTCATCCACAAGGGACGGGTGGTCATCAACCGATAAACGGCTGACAACGCCCCGCCGAAAGGCCAGAATTGTCCACACATACGACCTAAAATCAGTCCGCCGACGGCAAAAGCCTTCGACGGACTGATTTTAATAGGTTCACAATTCTTGATTTCTACTGCAAAGTTATGCGGAATTAAGGGTTGAAAAAGAATACTAATCTGTCAACCAATAGACTTTAAAAGAATGAAAAAGGACTCAGCGCATACCGCGGGCCTTGAATATCTTTTCCTTAGCGTCGTTAATTTCTTGGAATTTGCGCTTGGCGCTTTCCTTCACGTCGTCGCCGAGCGTGGCCACGCGGTCGGGGTGGTGCTTGAGGGCCATTTGCTTGTAGGCGCGGCGCACTTCCTCGTCCGTGGCCTGCGGTGTGAGGCCCAGCACCGTATAGGCATCGTCCAGATTGTCCGTGCCGAGCGACAGCATCCGGTCAATGAGGTCGGCGCCGAGGAAGAGCCAGCGGGCAATCTTCCTGAGCCCCTCCACCTCCTCGCCGGCCACGTTGCCGTCCGCCTTGGCTATCTCGCAGAGGTACGCCAGAAGTTGTATGCGGTGCTCCTCCGGCATACCCTGCGCCATTTCGCCGCAGGCCTGTTCGATTTGTACGTTCCAGGCCTGCGTGCCGTGCTGTTTGCGGTATTCAAACAGGCGCAGCAGGATGGCCTCGCCCTCCTCCCTGGCCGTCTCGCCGAAGTTGCGGCGCAGGAAGTCCCGCACATACTCCATCTCGGAGTGCATAATCTTCCCGTCGGCCTGTATGATATGGGCCGACAGCACCATGAGCGAGAAGAGGAAACTGTTGCGCTGTCCCTCGCGCCTTCTTTCGCTGGAAGTGGCGCGGCTTTCGGTGGCGGCGGGCTCGTCCCTGCCGCCCGAAAAGGCATCGAAGAGGGCGCCGACGGCAAAGCCGGCCAGCGAGCCGAGTATAGAACCGGTGGTGATGAAGCCCAGAAAGGCTCCTATCCATTTGTTTGCCATAGTAAAGAAGTGCAAGTGCCCGCTTCCGGGCATATTCCGTAGCAAAGATAGGAAGAAAAGCCGAAGTGGCCAAGCCTCCGGCGCGAAAGATGCTCTTTGCCTGCCGTTTCACGCCGCAGAGCAAGCCGCTTTCGCCGTAAACGCGGACAACAAGTCCTACCCATTCAGCGAATAGATGTAGGCCGTGCCTATGCGGCGGCGTGAGATGAAGCCCTCCTCCATGAGCGCACCCAGCAATATGCGGGCACGGTGTTCGCAGGTGTGCGTCAGGGTTTGGAACTCCCGCTTGCTGATAGTTCCGTGAGTGCTGAAATACTCCCGCAGCAAGGCCTTCGCCTCCTCCTCATCGCAGGAGTCGCTGTGCCTTCCGTTGCGGCGTTCAAACCTCAAGGCGTTCTCCACGAGCGCTTTCAGCCGGCGTTCGGGCGTGAATCTGATGCGTCGGAAAACCACGTCGCGGCCGCTCACCTTGTCGCCCTCGTACTTGGGCTCTTTGAAGTGGGGCACCACGCTGAAAGTGCCGATGCCGTCAAGGTGAATGCTGCCGCCACGGCCCAGTTGCACGGCAAGGTGCCGGCTCACGGCGTCGAGGGCGGCTCGGAGGTCGGTGCGGGTCAGGGTAGAGGAGCGCTCCTCGTCATCCAGCAACTGTTCATTCTTTATGTGGCCGGGCTCCACCAGTCGCGGATGGATTGAGATGCGCCCGTCCTTTTGCGGAGGGCTCTGATAAATGTCAAAATAGGCAGACATGGTTTTTGTTTTTAAGGGTTAAGAGTTGAAGGTTTAAGGTTGAGGGTTGAGGGTTAAGGGTTTAAGGTTGAGGGTTGGTGGACTTAATATTTTCAGGAGACCAAAGAGACAGCCTAATCCCCCTACCCTTTGTCGCGCCACCCGGGCGCCACACTCGTGCCACCCGGGCGGCACGCTTCTGCCATCAGGGTGGCACGAGTGTGCCATCTTGGTGGCACAACAACTAAACCAAAGCAAAAACCATGCCAATCTAAAGCCTGTCAAATCTCTTGCGGCACGTGGCGCAGACGGCGTGCTTCCGGCTGAAAGTGTCGCGGCCATGGGTGGAGGAATAAGCCACCTTGGGAAGTGGCTTGACGGGGAGGATGTCGATGGTGGCCGGCACGCTGTCGTTCATCTTCTCCATCTCTTTTTTCATGATGTTGGCCAGGGTGCGGGCCTCCTTCTCGGAGAAATCGCCGAAGGGCTGGAATTTGATGTGGAAGTGAGGGCAGCAACAGCATTCGTCGTCAAACTGCTCGAGTTCTTCACTGTTCACTTCTTCATCGTTCACTTTCTTCGCGTTGCAGGCCGTCAGCGTGAGGGCGAGCAGCAGGAGGGGAAATAACTGTTTCATAGGTTCTTTTGATGACAAGTAACAAGCGGGGAGGTGACGCACTCGACGCACTCGACGCGAGAAATGGCGTATCAAAGCATTGGGGGAGTCGGAACAAGGGCGTAGCAATGTAAGAGGTGTAGGATAAAATGTAACTCCGTGCAACCAGTCGTGAGGCCGTTTACTTTCTGCCCAAAATTACAAACGCCGGAGTAAACTTGTTACAAATGCCGGAGTAAACTCATTACAAATGGCCGAAAATTTAGTTTTTCCTTGCGTATGTCGTTTATTATTAGTATTTTTGCACACACAACTTCAAAAGAGCAAAAAAAATGTATAAGAAACGCATTGCTGACAAACTTCTTGAGAGAAAACTCGCTGGGAAGGGAGCCGTCTTGATAGAAGGCCCCAAGTGGTGTGGTAAGACGACTACAGCTTCGCAACTTGCCCAAAGCACATTGGATTTAGGAGACAGCGAAACGCTCAGAGAGAGTAGGAGCATGATGGAGATAAGCCCCAAGATACTTCTGGAGGGCGATACTCCGAGGCTCATTGATGAATGGCAAACTATCCCTATGCTTTGGGATTCTATTAGAAGTATGGTGGACAAGAGAGGCCTGCCCACTCAATTTATTCTCACGGGCTCCTCTGTCCTTCCCGATGCCACAGAAACGACTCATAGCGGGACGGGGCGCTTTGGCAGGATACGTATGCGCCCGATGAGTTTGTATGAATCAGGAGAATCCGATGGAAGTGTTTCCATACAAGAACTGTTTGATGGAAAGGAGCTGACAGCCCAGAAGAATGACCTCAGTATAGCAGAACTCGCCTATCTTATTTGCCGTGGCGGGTGGCCTGCAGCTGTGCTCCTTAAAGGCGAAATAGCCCTTGACCAAGCTTTTGACTATGTTGATTCTGTGGCCGATTATGACATTCAGCGTGTGGATGGTGTAAGGCGTGACCCTCAACGGGTAAGGTGCCTTATGCGTTCTTTCGCGAGGAATGTTGCCGGACAGAGTTCGTACAGCACATTCAGGGCGGACATGCTCAGTAACGACTCCGATTCGTTAAGTGAAGACACCGTTGCTGATTACATAAAGGCGTTGAAGCGGCTGTTTGTGGTGGAAGACCTTGAGGCCTGGAATCCCAACCTGCGAAGCAAGGCAGCCATACGCACAAGTGACACACATCATTTTGTGGATCCAAGTATTGCGACGGCCTCTCTCGGCATAGGCCCTCAAGACCTTATCAATGACCTTGAGTCATTCGGATTGTTTTTTGAGTCAATGGCAGTCAGAGACCTCCGCGTCTATGCAGAAGCACTAGATGGCAGGCTCTACCATTATCGTGACAACACAGGATTGGAATGTGACGCAGTACTCCATCGGCGAAACGGTACTTATGGATTGATAGAGGTGAAGCTGGGGGGTGATACACGGATAGAAGAAGGAGCAACAAATCTCAAGACCCTTGCAGCCAAGATAGACACCACAAGGATGCCCAATCCTTCATTTATGATGGTTGTAATCGGAGTTGGAAAATATGCCTACCGGCGCCCCGACGGCGTATATGTCGTTCCCCTGAATTGCCTGAAGCCATAAGAGATTTATAAACGGTTCCTATATAAACAATCACCTGCCGACACCACCCCAAGGGCGTGTGTCGGCAGGTGATGGTTTCTGAGGTAAAGTGATAGGCTTCTCCTCTTCTTTTCTTACTCTATTATACTTTCGCTATAATCGTTATGCTTTGCCTTGTTGTTGAGTACGCATTCTTTGCTGGTATTTGCATAACAATAAACGCAGAAGTGGCGGCAGGTATTGTACATTCCTATGTCCTTGCTCACCATGCAACCACAAATCTTGCGCTGGCCATTATCCTTGACCTTGCGTGCCTTCTCTGGGATAGGTGGCAGCTGTCCAAACATGTTTCTTTCAGGCCATTTGAGAGTGTGGAGGTAATAGACAAGTTCCTCATCGTCGGCAAAGATGCGCTTCATCAATTCGCCATCAATGCATCGATTGTGCTCAATACCATACGATTCGAGATCAATGTCTTCTGCACAGGTTGCAATCTCAACATCCCAGCCATCATTGTGCCATGCTTCGCGAATCTTCTGAAGTCCCTGCACAATCTCCATACGTTGAGCATGATTGGCTTCTGCGTTTTCAACGTCTTCTTTTGTGAAGAGCATAGTTTCCTTCACAAGATTGTTCTGAACCTTTCTGTACGCCTTTACATCTACGAAACTGAAAACTAACTTATCCGTGTAACCTTTCAATTTGTTACCTACATTCCAGATGCGAGTCAGCAAATCACGTGGAGTGATGTTAGGAGTAATAATCAGAGGGTCGAAACGCCAGATTACTCTCTCCTTGCCAATCATTTCCGACAACTTCTTGAATGTCTTTACACGATCTTCCACGGAAGAAACATTGGGTTCAAAGCCTTCCTTCACATAGTCGTTAAGTGTAACTTGGAAGTAGTAATGTATGCCTCTTTCGTCCAGTTCATGTAAATAAGGCAGTATTGGTTTGGGATTCTTTGTCCAGAATACCACCACTTTGCAGTTCTTGAACGAAATGCACATCTTCTGCTGGTTGAACGGATTGTACCATGCACAATACCCTTTAGCCAAGCGGTTGAAGAACCACTTGGCATAAAAGGCAGGAATATCGGTTGAACGGCTAGCGGAGATAATGACAGGAGCGGTTGCTTCTACTTGCTCGCCAGCATCGTTTGTGATTTGTATCTTATCTGACATTGTATCTAACAAACAAATCTTTCTTTAACATATTCACAATTTCTTCTGGTACAGGATGTTTTGCATGTACCATCTTGATCAAATTACCAAGATGCTTGATAACTTGACCATTGGATGGGTCACTTTCTTTTTTCCCTCCTTTTGCGTATTGTCCTCCTGGCTGATATTCTTTCTGTATGTATGTAACATCTCGTTTAATGCTATCCAGATAGGGAGTTGCATACGAAAGAGTTTCTAAGAATGATAACGCATTTGTATCGTTAATAAAATCTATAGAGGATAAAGGTATTTCTTTTACTGTTAGTTTAACATTGGTACCCTCCTTTGATGAACTTGAAGTCCCAACTATGGCCTCGGCTACGTTTTGAAGTGTGTCTTTTATACCTTCTATCCCCGTTTTGAAACCATCTGATATAGTATCAAACAATCCAGGAGAATCTTGTTTTTTCTTGGTACTCTTTTTTGCAGGCTTTGTGGTTGTAATCTCATCATATTCTGGGCAAGCCCTATCTTTGAGGTATGACCAGAACGATGTTTGAGTCCTTCTTGTGAAGCCAGGGAAGTCATTTAGTTTCATAAGGAAGCTTAACACCGTACCGTCAGAGGTTATTGAAAGTGCCTTTTCAATCGATTCACGGTGAGGTTTAGGCAATTTCTTGCCATTCTCCTTTTCATAATCCTTAAGATGATTATGAACAATATCCTCAAGAGAATTTTGCGCAATCGGCTCTGTGTAGCTCGCAGGTTCTGAGACTATTTGATCTTGAGAATTTTGCGTAGTGAGAGCAACACTTTCGAACCCATGGATTCTCTTTTCTATGCAACAAAAATAGTCATAGGCATCTTGCACACTAACACCTTCTGTTATTCGATTGAAGAATGTTTTTGGCATATCGGCATATCCACACATTGCTCCCCACATAGCAACAGCACAACGATAATCTTCTACTGCACAGGATGTCATTAAACTATAAAGAGCATCAACATCTGGATTTGTAGCTTTTGCGCAAATTGCTAATGATTGCCAAACCATTGAATTGAGAGACGATAAATCGAAATCTTCTGCTTCTCTAATGTTCTTGATAAGTCCATTGTAGTAGTCTCGTTCAGATGAGTGTGCAAAAGCCTCATCACCCATAATTCCTTTAGCAGCAATACCTAGACTTTTCAGGAGTGACAGTTTGTTTGCAAAGTACTCTTTGAGATTATACTCTGGATTAAGGAGCAACTTAATCCAAGCTGTATAAATTTCTATTTCTTGATTACTTCCTCGAAGATTTACAAATGGAGGTTCATAATCAAGAATAGAAGGAATCTCATCAACCATCAAACGATTGTTTGAAACAGATGAAACACGCGCTATATACTGAGTAATCTTTAATTCAACATTATCCCATTGTTCTGATGTGTAAACGGCAGACAGGCTTGGTAAAGAGAACATCTTGCAAGCTAAGAATTCCCATACTCCAAGCCTTACCAATTCATTTTGAAGCATTTCTGCAGAAGATGAGTTAAGACGATTTGCTGACTCAGATAATTTCTTTGCAACAACATCATATTTTCTTGCCTCAATCTCAAATTCTTTTTGCAGTTCGTTTATCCTATCGGTATGAAGTCTAAAATCATTATTGATGATTCTTGCATGAATCAAATTTGAAAGTTCCTTAAGACTTTGTTGCATCTTGGAAACACCTTCTCCAGGTGAAGTGTTTGCACCAATGAGGTATGCATACAAAAAGCCCTTACATTTGTTGATTTTCTTGTCATTTGCAAGATTCTCTTCATCAAATTCTACATCAGAATACGGCTCTATGTATTCTTTGCTGTAAACAAATGATTCTGTACGTGGTATGGCGAAACTTCCAGCTTTTTCATAAAAAAGTGTTTTCGCATCAAGGCTTCTAACTTTAGCTCTTGACAAGATAAGGTCGCGTATTGAATTGGATTCGAAAAGTAACTTGCATCCCATTGGATTTAGGTAAATTGTTTTTCGAGTTTGATAAACGACAACGTCATTGTGTCTGCCAATCTCTTCAAATTCAAAATTCGCGGTTTTTTCTGTGTCAAATTCTATTACTAAAGAATATTGTTCTTCTTCAGTAATAGGCATAACGCATTTAGGGTATTTGTTAAAGAGAATGATAGAGTTCTTTTTTGCAAATGACCCAGCAACATAAAAGTAAGAATCTCCGAATCCTCTTCGCGAATAACACGCAGATGGCGAACATGATTCTGTAGCCATTATTGAATGAAAATTCAATGTTGATGTTAAAATATAGAGTTTCATGTCTCTTCTAATTAAAGTTCAAAATCGTCATCGTTTGAAGAACCACCTAGTTGGGTATCAAACACATCCTCATTTACTGTATCAAACAGAGACGTAAGTTGTCCTGAATAAAAAATATAAAGATCTTGGAAACTTCGTGTCATTGCCACATATAAAGATTTTGATTGGCTCACTCCTATATTTTGACCACAACCAACAATGAATACTGTTTCAAACTGAAGTCCCTTGGAACTCTTGTATGTCATAACTTTGGGATTGTTGCTGGTAAAATCTAATTGCATAGTCTTGTCACCAAGATAGATTTCAGGAGAAAGACCTCTAGCAGAAAGCCCATCGCCAATTTTTTGGACGTCATCTTTATAGAAGGCAAAAATTCCTACATCTTCAAGATTCTTGTTTTTAATTATTTTAGCGATACTATCCAATTGCCTGTCAAAATCGTTGTATTGTATAATAAAAGGCTTAGCAATTCCGTCGTTAGCACACCTTTCTTCTAGTACATCATCTTCTTGGTTAAGGCATTGAGCAAGTCGAGCGATAGTTTTAGGCATTCTATGATTAATTATAAGATTCTCTGTGTTTAAAGAAAAATGCTTTGCAATCTCATCAATGCTGATAGTTTCATTGTTATCAAAAGAAAATCTTGAATATAGACTTTGAGCAGTGTCGCCAAAGAACAGAATTTTTGTACAATGAGTCCTTAACTCATCTAAAGCTTCACTTGAAAAATCTTGAGCCTCATCTACAATTATATAATCATACTTGCCTACATTCCATCCCTTATTAATCCACTTGCCAGTTTCATCTTTATCCCACTTAAAACATGCACCGAAAGTTTTAATGCTTCGTCCGTTAAGTTCTAATTCCATCACAGCTTCGTGCATATACTGGCTCAAAGCTTTGTTATACATAATTATAAGATAAGATTTACCTTTGTCCTGAAGATCTTTTGCTTTGAGCAAGGCAATTAATGATTTTCCACTTCCTGCACAGCCAGTGACTACATAAGAATCATCAGCTCTTTTATTTAGTATTTTACGTTCATAAGGATCTAATAAGGCATCCTTGGGTATAATAGGTCTTCTTGGCATGACGTTTATAGATTTATGTTAAATGAATCAATGATTGTTTGATTATCTTTGGTTTGACGGCAAATTGCCGATTCGTCATTCTGGTTGTACTTTACGGGATGAATAACATGAGCAGCGCCCTTTGTGTTTACACCTTTTAGGATTGCCTCCTTCAAGGGCTTCCGGCAAAGCACCCGATAACAAACGCGACTTTCGTCGGTGTTTTTGTGTGAGTGACTTACGCAGAACGTCTGCTGCATAAAGCATAAGTCTTTGCATCCCTCGTTGCAAGCACATGACAGAGGCAGCAAGGTTTTGATAGTTCTACTTTTACGCACGTACTCGTTAATGGAGTTATTCATTAGTTGAGGGTAGAACAATCCTGTATGCTCATCTTTCGTCGTTACGTCAAGCATTATGAGTAAGCCATTCTTATGAAGGTGAGAAGCGATCATCTTTGCCATAATTGCGTATGCATCATTGGACAGGACTTGCTTTGAAATGAGTTCGCAAACCATTTTGTCGCATAACACAAAGTGATAATTCTCCTTGCCATTTGCTAACTTTACCATATCTTCTGTCGAATTAAATGTTTGGCATAAAGTAGTGAGTTGCGCATGAACATTGCGACTTGGATTACTTTCCACCAATTCATTCAAGATTGCTAAAGCGCCTTCGTTTCCATCTATGGCGGTTACATTGACGTTGACTTGTGGAAGGTGTTTTGCAAGGGCAGTTATAAGCCCCAAGATTTCTCCACCAGTTCCGCAACCGCAGTCGAGAATACTTATTTGCTCTTCACTCTGAATTATATCAGCAAATGCCTTGTTCTGCATAAGATTGTCCACTATACAAAACATCTCGGCATAACTGCGTGGGAAATACGTGCCTAGGTAAACCTTGAGTTCTTCGTCTTTCAGATTAAGGTTGTACTCATAACGCTCGTGATTTGGTGCGTAAATGGCATTATGATCATTGAATATTTTCTTATCTAGCCAATGAGGGAGTATGGTTTTCGATTTGCGGAAAGCAACTTTCGATGGATTTTGCGTTATTGTAGGAGTGGGTTGAGCTTCGATTGCCTCTGCATTTTCCTCTTGCTGATGTTCTATGTTTATTGTCTCTCCGTCTTCCCAATAAACAAGTTTGGGATTGATTGCACGAACCTCATGATTCATGAAACGCGAGAGTTTCTGGCAAGAAGAACCTATTCCTTCCGCCTCTACCGTCACAAGATATTCGTGTGACAAAGTGATGCCATAGGAAACAAACAAAGGTTGAGCGTCGCGGCTATAGAAAACTTGTATGCTACAATCATCGCGTTTGAGTACTTGTTGCAAAATTCTATCAACAAAGTCATGCAATCCTTGTCTTTCCTCATCCAAAACTTGAACTGCTGGAGCTGTAGGAGTTGCTTCCACTACTTTAGCAGCATTGGTATCTGAATCCGTTTCCTCGTGCAGAACATCCTTGTTGCTATAATCTTCCTCCAAATAATCCTCGTCCAGAGCCATTTTGTGGACAAGTTCAACCATATTCTCTTTGGACAGGTCAAGGCAAGTGCTGGTAATGTCTTGAACCTTTTCCATAAATGAGGTTTCGTCGCAAACATGCAACCAACTTTGAGTTTTCTGCGAGAGCTGATTGACAAAGATTGTTGGCTGATGGAAGACGACTAAAGCAGCCACATTCTTCAATGATTTCGCTGGTAAAATATTACCCTCCTCCAAACCATTTTTGATGGCAATGTGGTTCAACTTTGCTTGCTGATAAACGGATTTTCGTGAACCTCCTTTTACTATTGTGCCATCTTTTGCTTTCCAATGACCATTATCAACGGCAGTGATAGTTCCGCCAAAGTTCTTGAACTCAACAGCCATTATTGCATCCTGCTTGATGATCATGCCATCAAGTTCGCAGTCGTAGAGGTTGTAATTGGCAATGAAGATGCAAATCTCGTCTCGATTCTCATAATAAGCCTTCAGTTGTTTACACAACGTCCTATACTGCTCGCGTTCAGCAGTATGCTCATAATCCGAAAACTTATAGACGAGAAGTGCCATATTTGTATGTATTAAATCTCTAAATAGTGTGCATCTTACTTAGTCGCTCTTTAGATGCCGAAGCCGCCTTGTCCGAGGAATTCTGTGATGCGGTACTTGCCGCCTTGGAGGGTTGTGCCTATGTGTAGATGCATAGCGGAAGATGTATACACTGCCGGCTCCGAGGCAGAAGGGATGGAAGAGGGGGGCATAAAAGCGTGGAGCCTACTGATACTCGGTTCCACGGGTGTAGGATCTCGCATGGCCTGAAAAGTCTGGAAGCGAACAACGAGAACAGCCCCACGTCTAAACCAAAGCGTACAGTAACGCCTTTATATGTGCAAGGTCAAGTCTCCGTAGAGAATGACGCTGCAAATTTATAAAAATCAATTAAAGTGCCCAAATATACATGCTTGTTTTTTGATGATAATACTTGAAAGTAGGTAAAAAACTTTATTTTCAATCGCTTTTTACCCGAATATCCAGGCGGCGAGAGCAACCATTGCCAGAAGGATGAAGAGGTTGAGAAGGCAACTGCCTCCTTCAAATAGGCCTATGAGTGCACCGCCAAGGCAACCGTTGCCTTTTCCGTCGTCTGCTAAAGAACCGAGAATGGCTCCTACGACGACAAATCCAATGAGAATCCAAAACCACATGGTTTGAAAGTTTAAGAGTAGGAAAGTTGAATAATAGTTAGATTTTGCTACAAAGTTACGACATACTTACTAATGGGACAAGGGGGAAGAGCGTATTTTACGGAAGGACGGGAATACTTTACGAATGGGAGGTGTCGGATTGTTGGCGAATCTGCATCTTGCCGTTATGGGGCTGGATGTCAGTGAGGGGCGGATGCTTTTTCAGGGCTTCGTGCAGGACGTCAAGGGTTTTGCGCGACACGCTGATTTCTGCGGACGGGTGCTGTTCATCGCCGAGGACAATGACTTGCTTGGCGTTGCTAACCTGTAGGAGAAAACGGGTGTTTACGATGAGGCTGCGGTCGGTGCGGAGGAAACGGTGGGGCTCATAGTGGGCAAGGAGTTGCTCGACATTCTGCATCGACATAAGGAGCATGGCAGTGCGACCGGATGAAAGGAACATCTTTACATAGTTGCCGTCGGCCTGAAAATAGAGCACTTGGGCGAGATCGGCACAGGTGATTTCGTCGCGGGTGGTGAAGATGAGGTTATGGGGCATGGGTTGTGGGTTATGGGTTATGGGTTGTGGGTTATGGGTTATGGGTTGTGGGTTGTGGGTTATGGGTTGTGGAGGGCGAGGGATCCTGTGACGCTTGTCAGGGCGAGCAGCAGGAGGGCGAAGATTTACTTCATGATTTGGTTGGTGTTTTAGATTTTTGTTGCGAGGGGATTAGCGATTGGAAGAGGGTTGCCTTTCAAGCGCAGTGCAAAAGTACGGGTTGTTCCAAAGGTGGCAAAATAAAAAGCCGTCCGTTGTATGAACAGGCGGCTTTTTTGTATGAAAGGGAAGAGAGGGGGCAGAATCCGTTATGTTCGGAACACTCTCCAGGGGATGAGATGCTCCTTGTCCCTTGGTGTCAGTTCCAACTTTGTCCAAGCATCCATTGCTTGCTTTGTCTTTTCGATTTCTTCTATATCCTGTATTTCTTGTACCACCTTTACTGGGTGGTAACATACCACTCTATTTGGCACGTATTAGAAAACATACATCTGCGAAGGCTTCGCCAAATAAATTCCTTTGGAGAAATAAGCAGAACCTTTGGGGGGACGAAAGACGTAAACCGAATTTTCAGATTGCCATCTTATTTCCCACAGGGCTTATTTGCCCGTAGGAGCTTTATTTCTTTGTGGTAGGCACAAGCCCACCGATGAGGAGGGAGGAAAAAAGGGGAAATACATTTACCTTTTTTACTTCTTCCGCAGCGGGAGAGGGAGCGAAGCGGACGATACCACAAAGTTTATTTTCTCCTCTTTGTGCCTAATGGTATATTATTTCCAAACAAAAAGCCGCCTGTTCATACAACGGGCGGCTTTTTGTCAAAGCAACGTGGGGACTAATTCTTAAAGTGTGGGCTTTCGCCGTCGAGGGCCTTGAGGAATGTGGTGATGGAGGTTACCTGCTCGTCGGTGGCCTCCTTGCCCAATTCAAAGCGGAACATGGCTTTCACGGCGTCGTCGATGGTGGCCATAGTGCCGTCGTGGAAGTACGGGGCCGTCTTGGATATGTTGCGGAGGTTGGGCACTTTATATTTGTGCAGGTCCTCGGGCTTGCCGGTGAAGCCGTTGAGGCCTTTGTCATCGTCGTTGTACTTCACGTCGGGGTGATTCTTCTCGCGAGCCGCGAAGTAATCTTCAAAGATGCCGAGATAGGCGAAGGACTGTCCGCCGAGCGATTTGCCTACGTGGCACGTGGCGCAGGAGTTGTCCTTGAAGGCCTGGTAGCCGGCCAGTTCTTCTGCCGTGAGGGCCTGCTTGTTGCCGCGCAAATACTGGTCGAGCTTGTCGTTGGGCGTGGTGAGTGTCTTTTCGTACTCGGCAATGGCGTCGGTCACGGAGGCTTTGGTAAGTCCCTCGGGATAGATGGCCTTGAACTGAGCCACGAGGCCGGCATCCTTGCGCAGACGTTCTACAATCTGGTCCCACGTCTGGTCGCCCATTTCCAAAGGATTCTCGGGAGGGCCTGCGGCCTGGTCGGCCAAGGTGTGGGCGCGTCCGTTCCAGAACTGCTCTACGTTGAATACGGCATTGAACACCGTGGGGGCATTGATGCCGCCAAACTGCCCGTTGATGCCTTCGCTGGTGCGGTGGGCGGCATCGCTGGCTCCGCCGTTTTTGAGGACATGGCAGGTGGCGCAGGAAACGGTGCCGTCGAGGGAGATGCGCATGTCGTTGTACATTTTTTCGCCCAATGCCACTTTGGCGGGGTCGCTCTGAACAGCGGGTATGGGCTGGATGACTTCACCTGCAAATTCGGCAGATGCCAGGCCGGAGGCGTAGCGCTTGGCGCGTTCCTGCTGAATCCACTTTGTGAGTACGCTCTTCTCTTCTTTGTTGAAGCCGTTACCCCAGTGAACCGCCTTGTACTGCGCGATAGGCATGTTGTCGTGTTGCACGGTGTACTCCAACATGGCGAGAAGCACTTCGGAGGGATTGTTGAAGTCCTCGTCCTTGTAGTCGAAGAACTTGGAGCCGTGTTCTATGTGCTGGGCGAGGATGGACTTTGCCACGGGCAGCTGAGCGTAGAAGGGGGCTTCCTTGGAAGTGTTGTGGCACTCAGAGCAGCCGTTTTGCTCCAGAATGGCAGCTACTTGCTGGGGAGCGGGCGCATCGGGTATGCTCTTGCGGAAGGAAAAACGATAAACTGCAAAGGCTACTGCCAAGAACAACAGAAGGCCGATGGTTGAAACAATTAGTTTTTTCATGGGGCTTTATTTTTGGAATTTAGTGTTTTTTGGAGGTGTTACTTGTAAGTGTGCATACTATTCGTTGCCGAAGGCAGGCTGTCCACTCCATACCATGTTATCTGCAAGGCGAGGAAGGCGATGATGGCGATGGCGAGAGCTTTTTTATTTCCACGGTCTTTCAAGTGGAGGAACATGAGGGCGACAAACCAAGTGACTGCCGCCCAGTTCTCCTTGGGATCCCAGGCCCAGTAGTCTCCCCAAGCCTGCCAGGCCCATACCGAACCGGTGAGCATCCCGATAATAAGGAGGGCGGCGGAACTGCGGAACAGATTGCCGGGCAAGTCCGCATGGGGCTTTTCTGCCTTGCGGCCTTTTATTGTATTGACGAGCATAGCCAGTAGAGCGAGAGCCATGAGCGAATAGGCCACCATATATATAAACAGATGGGGCACGAACCACCACGAGCGTAGAGCCGGCATTAGGGTGCCGAAGTTTATCTTCGCCACTGTCAGAACTGTGAATACAATAGTGAGCGCAAGCGTGACGGGTACCGTAATTTTAGCCTTCCATCTGCCAAAGAGCAACAGCACGGAACCGATTGCCAACAGGAGCATACCGAAATACACGACGGGCAGCCAAGGGGCGCGTACAAGCATAAGCACGCTGAACAGCCCCCTTTCGCGGTCGTAGCTGTCTTGGAAGATGGTATATCCCTGATAGGAGCAGGGATGGTTGACGGATGTTTCGACCTTCTCTCCTCTCACGATAAGACGGCTCGTATATTGGCGCGGACTCTGGCCGTCGGAATAATAGTCTGTGCGGAAATCGTCAAGGATTACCTCAAAGGGTAGGGGCACGGCAAGGCCATCGGCGGAATAGGCCGTGCTTACCGGAGCTTCCTTGCCGACAATCATCTTTGCCTTCGTCACGTCAGGAGCGCCGAACAGGGAGGCCCACACAATGATGAACAGTCCCAAATGGTTCAGTATGAAACCATAGCTCGCTCTCCTTTGTATTCCGTTCTGTATGGCTATCGCCAACGATAGCAGCAGCACGAGCAGATAGGCCACAAACGCGATGGAAGAATGTACGGGTATGGACCATGTGCCCTCAACGGCCAGTGCCACCGCCCCGATGCCCAACAGCACGATGCCCGTCTTTGCCTGCCCAAGGGCGCGTACGACCCTATGGCCGCGTCCATAATGGTGGGCGGCATATACCATCAGCAGGAAAGATACTGCCAACAGCAAGGAGGAGGGAAATGAGAGGATTGGCAAATTAGGGAATTAGCAAATTGGGGAATGGTGTTCCTCCTTATTTAATAATAAAGAGACCGGAGAGGCTGGTCTGGCTGATTTCTCGACGGATGGCCTCTGCGAATACGGGAGCTACGCTGAGCTGCTTTACCTTGGAACAAGTGCCACGATAGGGTATGCTGTCCGTGAACACCATCTCGGTAAGGGAGCAATCCTGCACACGCTGGTCGGCAGGGCCGCTCATGATGCAGTGGGAAGCGATAGCCCGCACGCTGCGAGCTCCATTGGCCATGATAAGGTCGGCGGCCTTAGTGATGGTGCCGGCAGTATCGACAATATCGTCGAGAAGCACCACGTCCATGCCCTTGACATCGCCGATGATATCCATGCGGGCCACCTCGTTGGCGCGGAGGCGCGTCTTGTTGCACATCACCATGGGGCAATCGAAGAATTTGGCATAGGCCGAAGCACGCTTGCTGCCACCCACGTCGGGCGAGGCTATGCAGAGATTCTCAAGATTGAGGCTTTTGATATATGGAGCCACCACACTACTTGCAAACAGGTGATCTACAGGCACCTCAAAGAAGCCCTGCTCCTGATCGGCGTGGAGATCCATAGTCATCACGCGATCGATGCCGGCTACGGAGAGCATGTTGGCCACGAGTTTGGCTGCGATGCTCACGCGGGGTTTGGACTTGCGGTCCTGACGGGCCCAGCCATAGTAGGGTATGACGGCCACGATACTGTGGGCGGAAGCGCGACGGGCGGCATCAATCATCAGGAGGAGTTCCATGAGATTGTCAGCGTTGGGGAAGGTACTCTGCACGAGGAACACATCCTTGCCACGGATGCTTTCATCGTAGGCTACTTCAAATTCACCGTCGGCAAACTGGGTGAGGCCGAGCTTTCCTACGGGGCAGCCGAGCTCTGCGCAGATTTTTTCGGTCAGATAGCGCGATGCCCGACCGGAGAATACAAGAAAGTTTTCGTTCATGGTGGAAATTTAGCAAATTAGGGATTTGGGGGTATCCGCAAGGGAAGACTGTTCAGTAATTGTGAAGGCCAAAGAAAAATCAGCAAATTAACACTCTGCCGAAAGGGCATCATGCCGATTTGCTGATTTATCCTGTTTGTTCGCTTGTCCGTTTTTATTCTTTCACACGATTCAGGTAGGAGCCGTCGCGTGTATCGACTTCTATGAGTTCGCCTTCGTTGATAAAGAGAGGCACGCGTACTTCCACACCAGTTTCAAGTTTGGCGGGCTTCAAAGTATTGGTGGCGGTGTCGCCTTTCAGCCCAGGCTCAGTGTAGGTGATACGGAGATGGGTCTTGACGGGCATTTCACCGTAGAGGATGGTATTGGTATCGGCATCGCTTACCACGTCGATAACGTCGCTTTCCTTCATAAAGTCCACACCCGTTATCATATCACGGGGTATGATAACGTCGTCCCAGGTTTCCTGATTGAGGAAATGAAGGTCATCACCCTCGGCATAGCTGAACTGATAGGGGCGGCGTTCCACGCGCACGTCTTCGAGGGCTTCACCGATGTTGAAGCGCTTTTCAAGCACATTGCCGCTGACCACGTCTTTCAGCGTAGTGCGCATGATGGTGTTTCCCTTGCCAGGCTTCACATGAAGGAAGTCAATACAGAACCAGAGCTTGCCGTCCATACGGATGCAGGTGCCCTTCTTGATGTCTTGTGATTTAATCATAAAAAATAGAATTGGTTTCGCGGTGCGAAGTTAGCAATTTATTTTGAATTACGGGGCTTTTGCCGTGTCTTTTTATATCTTATGCCTTGATTTTATAGATTTTCCCCACACATTGCTCATTATACATAGTACATTATGCATTATTGACAATGCGCACGTCGCGCTGGGGATAGGGTATTTCAATATGGTTTGCGTTGAGCGTATTATAGATGGCTTCCTGTATGCTGGCCTTGATACTTGCCGATTCGCTGACAAGCACCCACACCAGTACGTTGAGTTCCACGCTGCTGTCGCCGAAGTCGGAGAAGGCCACCTTTACGGGTTTATCGGGGGCCATTACTTTGTCGCCTGTTGCGGTGGAGTAGTTCAGTCCCTCTACAGCCTTTACGAGCATCTCCCTGACAGCCTGTATGTCGGTGCCGTAGGCTATTCCCACGGAAACCTTCTGCAGAATGTAAAGGTTGCCACGCGTCAGGTTCTTGAAGTTCTTGCTGAACAGGGCACTGTTGAGGAAGGCTATCAGCGAACCGTCGACTGTTATTATCTGAGTGCTCTGATACGTTATGGTATCAACTCTTCCGGTGATGCCATCGCATTCGATATAGTCGCCCACATGTACGCGGCCAGCCATGAGTGAGATGCCGTAGAAGAAGTTTTCCAGAAGGTCCTTCATGGCGAAGCCCAAACCGGTGGCCAGACCTGCGGTCACCACGCTTATACCGCTCTTGGGCACGTGCAGGATAACGAGCACATAGATGAAGTAAGTGCCCCACACCAGTATGCCAATCACGTTGCTGGCAAGGGTAAAGTTATGGTTGTCGTCCTTGCTGTGGTGAATTTTATAGTATTGGTAGAGGCTGCGCAGGAGATAGTTGAGATAGCGGAACACGAAGAAGCAGGCTGCTGCCGTACACAATTTTTCAAGGGAAATCTGTATGAGCCCTTCCTCGTTGATGAAGTTGTAATGGTAGGCTTTCACGCACACGGCGGTCATGTCGAACACGTCAGCCGCAAGGAATACGCTGAGGAGTACGGAGATGACGGCACAGATGGGCACAATGGCGCGATTCACGAGGTCGTAGAGCCACGTCAGGTGGATATACTGGCCCATGTGTGCCTTATTCAAAATAGCGTCGGTGGTAAGTTCCGGCGTCGCAGGGTGCAGGCCTGAGCGGATTTTCGTAAGGAGGCTGTCTTTCTCGTAACGCTCCATGAGGTCATAGACGCAGGTGATTGTCTGAATGGCGGCCAGCTGAAACATCCACCACATCATGATTTCTACGGCCAGCAGAGTATAGCCATACAGCGACACGCAGGCAGCCACGACCATGGCGGCCAGTGAGATGAAACTGTAGATGAAATCAGAGGAGGGGAGCTTCTTCTTGGGCGCTTCCGCCGTTTTTTCATCGGGGGTAGCCTCAGCGGCCTCTTTTTCGGCGGAAGTTTCTTCGGACGGTGCGGCTTCAACGGCATCTTCCTTAGGAGCCTGAGGGGGAACTGCGGCCATCGCAGGCTTGTTGGCGTCCTTAATCATGCGCCACTGCCAATAGGTGAACAGAAGGAGCAGGGGCGGATAAACCACATTGACGAGCGTATTTGGAATCAGCACGATGCGGAAGAAGATGACGATGAAGGCCATGCACATGAAGGGCACGTAGAGTTTCTCCACGAGCTTGACGGAGCTTTCTTCCACGCGGATGAGCAAGCTGCCGTATATGACGAGGGCAAGCCACGCAATGGTGGCCAAAAGCGACGTGGCCATCATAATGAAATTGTTGTGCACGGTGTTGTGGACAACCATGACGCTGAGCGCGAAGAAAAGCATCGTGAGCGTGGTCAGCAGGATGTGTTTGCGGTTGCCGGTGAAGATGCCGTCGAGCATGGTCGTGGGGTCGGCCTTGAAGCGGCGTGCCACGAAGGGCACGATGATGCGCACGAGCAACAGGCTAATCAGGAATCCCAACCCAAGGTATAGGATGATAAGCAAGCACATGAATTTAACCACTGGGCCGCGCCACTGTGAATAGGTGGCGGAGCGGTTTTCCAGCTGACTGTACTTGTCGGCAGTCTCGGTCTTCATGCGCTTCAGGGTGAAGGGCAACTGCATCATCACCTTGAGGTAGTTGTCGCCACCGTTGCGGAAGATGTTGTCCTGCACGCTGCGATAGCGCTCCTGGGCGTAGTCGTTGAGTTTTTTCACACGCTCGTTCACCACGTCGTAGTACTCTTTGTCGGCATTGATGGACAAGAGCATACGCTTCATGTTTTCGCGCAGGGCCTTGGCATAGAGGAGGCAACGGTCGCGGTCGGTTTGCTGCTGCGCGGTGAGCAGGTAGGTGCTGTCGTCCACTTTCTGCACGGCAGCTTCGGCGGTGCTGTCGGCCAGAGCAATAAGCAAAGAATCCGATTCGGTGTTGGCGGCTTTGCCCACAGCGGGCGGAAGTTCGGAAAGGGCATCCACGAGGCCGTTGTAGCGCTCCACCTCCGCACGGAACCTCTCGGAAATGCGAGCGTAGGGCACATCGTTTTCGGCCAGTTCCCAATAGAGGTAAGTGGCCTGCTGACAGGCATAGGACACGTCAAAGGTGAAGTCCTGATTCTGCGAATAGAGCATCAGGGCTATCTGTTCGGAGCGTTGCATGAAGTCCACCAGTCGGTCGTGCTGGGCGGTGGCCATCTGCTCCATGCGGGCCATGTTGGCCTTCTGCTGCTTGTAGCTCTGTTCCAGCTCCGACCGGAGTACGCCAAGGGTGCGGGCGAGGTCCTTTTCTCTAAGGACGGCACCTGCCGGCAACAGGATTGCAGCCAGCAGGAGCAAGGTTATTATTCTTTTCATTGAAGGAGAATACGAGGGCAGGGGCATCCGGCTCTGTCCGGGTGCCCCTGAATGTATGAAACGGCTATTTCACCAGATTAAGGGTGTCGGAAGCTATGAGAAGCTCCTCGTCGGTGGGCACAACAACCACCTTCACGCGGCTGTCGGGGGCAGAGATGATTTCCTCCTCGCCGTTGTTGGCTCGATTCTTGGCCTGGTCGAGTTTTATGCCGAGAAAATCCAGACCCTCGCAGGCATCGCGGCGCACGTCCCACTGGTGCTCGCCCACGCCGGCGGTGAAGATGAGGGTGTCCACGCCTCCCATGGCGGCGGCGTAGGCTCCGATGTATTTCTTAATACGGTAACCATACATTTCGAGGGCCAGGCGGGCACGTTCGTTGCCCTGCTCGTTGGCGGCCTCTATTTCGCGCATGTCGCTGCTCACGCCGCTGATGCCCAGCACGCCGCTCTTCTTGTTGAGCAGGTCGGCCATTTCATCGGGAGTAAAGCCTTCGGCCTTCATGATAGCGATAACGGCGCTGGGGTCCACGTCGCCTGAGCGAGAGCCCATCATAAGGCCCTCCAGCGGCGTAAGACCCATGCTGGTATCTACGCACTTGCCGTGGCAGACGGCGCTCACGCTGGCTCCATTGCCGATATGGCAGCTCACAATGCGCTGGCTTTCAAGGCTCACGCCGAGAACTTCGCTCACGCGGGCGGTTACGAAGCGGTGGCTCGTGCCGTGTGCGCCCCAACGGCGGATGCGGTTCTGCTCATAATACTTGTAGGGCACGGCATACATATAAGCCTTTGGCGGCATGGTCTGATGGAAGCTCGTGTCGAACACGAACACCTGCGGCAAGTCGGGCAGCAGGGCCTTCACGGCCTCATAGCCCTTCAGGTGGGCGGGATTGTGGAGCGGGGCGAGGTCCATGAAGCCCTTCCACTCCTCCAACATTTCAGGCGTAACGAGTTTGCTCTCCGTAAAGGTGCCGCCAGCCACGATGCGGTGGCCTGCCGCGCCAATCTCGCTGATGTCCTTCACAGCGCCGTACTCGGGATGCGTCAGGGTGTCGAACATCATCTTGATTCCCTCCGTGTGGGTGGGACAATCGAAGGGAATGACGCGCTTCTCACCAGCGAGGGTGGCTTTGAGGAAAGCTCCAGGCAGGCCGATTTTCTCAATGCCGCCGGCGGCCAATACGCTTCGGTCGTCCATCTCGTAGAGCTTGTACTTGATACTGCTGCTTCCGCAGTTCACAACAAGGATTTTCATGACTTTATGGGAATTTTAGTTGTTTTCGGCTTGCAAATATACAAAATTTCGCCCACACAAGTGCCACGTCTCGCAGCTTTTTTGTAAATTCGCGGCGTGAAAGCATCAAAACCATACATTTTGAACGTCAATGGGCGGCTTCTGAGCCTCGACAAACCCTTGGTAATGGGCATCCTCAACGCCACCCCCGACTCCTTCTACGCCGCCTCGCGCACCTTCCCCGCCGACAGGGAGAACTATCCCGCCGACAGGGAAAACTATCCCGCCGATAGGGAGAACTACTCCGCCGATAGTTTTCAGTGGCCGCAGAAGGAAGGACAGCCGGTCGAAGAAGCCTTACGCGCACGCGTGCGCCAAATAAAAGAGGAGGGGGCCGCACTCATCGATGTAGGAGCCTGCTCCACACGCCCCCACTCCACCCCTTGTTCTGCCGCTGAGGAGATGGAACGACTCGCCACGGCCTTGCGCATCGTCCGCGAGGAAGCCCCCGGCCTGCCGGTCAGCGTCGATACGTTCCGTGCCGACGTGGCACGCTTTGCAGTGGAAGAAGGCGGCGCAACCCTCATCAACGACATCAGCGGCGGCCTTCTCGACCCTCAAATGCACCACACCGTGAGCCGCCTCGGCGTGCCCTACATACTCACCCACTGGCAGGAAGAACCCCACCCCGACGACACTCCGGCCCACGTACTCCAGCACCTTGCCGTCCAAGCCCAGCATCTGCGCGACCTCGGCCAGTGCGACATCATCGCCGACCCCGGTTTCGGATTCGGCAAGACACTCGCCCAAAACTATGCCCTCATGCGCCAGCTCGCCGCCTTCCGCCAGCTTGACCTCCCCCTGCTTGTAGGCATCAGCCGCAAAAGCATGATTTACCAGCTCACCGGCGGCACGCCCGATACGGCCCTGCCCGCCACCTCGGCCCTCCACCTCTACGCCTTGCAGCAGGGAGCGCACATCCTGCGCGTCCACGACGTCCGGGCCGCCATCGACATCATACGCATCCACTCCCAGCTCAACCCGGCCTAATGATACAGTTTGACATCAAGGATGCCATCGACATTCTCCTCGTAGGCACCCTGCTCTACTACCTCTACACGCTCATGCGCCGCTCACGATCGGCCAACCTGTTCAACGGCCTCATCGTGTTCGTCCTCGTATGGATAATGGTGAGCTATATCTTCGAGATGCGCCTCCTCGGAGGCATTCTCGACCGCGCCGTGAACGTGGGAGCCCTCGCTCTGGTCGTGCTCTTTCAGGACGACCTGCGGCACTTCTTCAGTTCGCTCGGCTCACAGCAGAACGCCGGCCTTCTCAGGCGGTATATGCGCCGCTTCGTCAGCCGCGACGACGCCAAGACACAATCCTACCACGACGAAATCATGGCCTTGGTGATGGCCTGCGTCAGCATGGGACGACAGAAAGTGGGCGCCCTCATCGTGGTGGAGAAGCGGACGAAGCTCAACGACGAAGCCGCCACAGGCGAAACCATCGACGCACACGTCAGCCAGCGCCTTATTGAAAACATCTTCTTCAAGAACTCTCCACTCCACGACGGCGCACTCCTCGTCAGCGGCAGAAGACTAAGAGCCGCCGGCTGCATTCTGCCCGTCAGCCACGACAGCGACATTCCCAAAAACCTTGGACTACGCCACCGTGCCGCACTGGGCATCACGCAGAAGTGCGACTGCCTCGCCATCATCGTAAGCGAAGAAACCGGTGCCATAAGCATAGCCGAAAACGGACGCTTCCAGCTGCGCCTCAGCGCCGAAGAACTGGAAACCGCCCTCACCCGCACGTTTGAGAAGGCCTGAACCCGCAGCCACCACACGCACATTCTCCAAATTTTCACCTTAAATAATTCAACCTATGAAACATTCAGTTCCACGCCTCCTGCTTCTCGCAGCCCTCGGCCTTACCCTGCACGCCACAGCCTCGGCGAGCCTCAGGGACAGCCTTATCGAAACGCCCATCGACACCACCACTCTGGCGATGGATCGCTACAACCCCGAAATCGGCTACTTCCAGAAAGCCTACTCCAACCTGGGCGACCCGCGCTTCATGTACGGTTCAGGCAATTTTGCCATAGGCATAGGCGGCACCATCCGTGCCTCCGCCTATTACGACCTGTACGGCTCGCCTTCAAAGGACAACCCCCAATTCAATCTGGTCGATATAGCCATACCGACGGACAATGCCAACAAGTTCGGCATCTCCGCCGCCAACACGGAGTTCCACATAAAGGCACGCAGCAAATTCAAGAAGCACAACATCCTCGCTTTCCTCCAAGTGAACGCCAACGACGAGGAGTTCATAAAACTGAACCAAGCCTACGTCTCAATCGACGGACTGACCATCGGTAAGGTCTATTCGTTCTTCATGGACCTGGAAGCCGGCACGCGCACGGTGGACTTGGCAGGCCCATGCACCCAAATCAGCCGCTCACACCCCCTTGTCGGCTACAAACACAGCTTCGGCTCCCACTGGACGGCGGGCCTCGCGCTTGAGAAGCCCCAAGTGAATGCCACAGACTTCACCGAGCAAGGCATACAGCTTGACAACCAATCCATGCCCGACGTTACGTTGCAAGGCAAGTACAAGTGGAGCAAAGGCCACATACAGTTGGCTGCCGTACTCCGCAACATGTCCTACTGGAAGCATGAAAAAGGCCCTGTTAAGGCTGACGAAGGCGAAACGCGCCACGTTGGAGGCTGGGGCATTTCTTTGAGCGGACGCTTCGCCCCCTCCTCACGCGGACACATCTCCTTCCAGAGCTATTACGGCAGGGGCATTGGCCATTACATCAATAAGGTGGATGCCGTCAATCTTGACTTGGGCGCTGCCGACTACGACGCTGTGGCCGACCGCTACAACTCCATGAAGGCCGTGCCTGTATATGGCGGTTTCATAGCTGGCCGCTACCGCTGGTCGCGTAGCCTTACGTCGAACTTCGTGATTGGCTACGTCTATGCCTCCCACCGCGACGGCGTAGTGGTGCAGGACCAGTTCAAGTTTGCCACATACGGTGCCGTCAATCTGTTCTACTTCGTGAGCGACTACTGCTCCGTGGGCCTGGAATACGCAGGCGGCGGGCGCAGCAACTACCACGCCCCCGGCGAGAAGCACTACGGGCGCGGCAACCGCCTCAACGCGGCTTTCATCTACATGTTCTAAGAGCACGCAGCCGCGCCGGACGGCACGGCACCCGCCTATAGGGTAGCGGAAACTGCCGTATAGGACAGGACAAACAATCCCGCCGATAGAAAAAACTATCGGCGGGATTGTTTTGCAGGCCGTGGCGGCACTCCTTTATTATATATACGCGCGTGTGCGCGTAAGGCGGCCTCAGCCTACTTGTCGGTCATTTCAAACGTCAGCGTGCCTCCCTCGGCCAGCAGGCTGTGGGGGATGGTGGTGCGCTTCCAGGGCTTGCCGTTCCACAGCACGCGGCGCACGTATTTGTTCTGCTCCGAAAGGTTCTTGGCCACCACGACAAGTGTGCGTCCGCCGCCGAGTTGGAGGGCGATGCGGGGCATCTGCGGTGCGCCGAGCACGTATTCTGCGCTCACGGGGTCCACGGGATAGAAGCCCATGCTGGAGAGCATGTACCAGGCCGACATCTGTCCGCAGTCGTCGTTGCCCGACAGGCCGTCGGGGCGGGGCTGATAGAGCGTGGTGCAGATTTGGCGCACGAGTTCCTGCGTGCGGCGGGGCTGTCCGGCCAGCGTGTAGAGGTAGGCCACGTGGTGCGAAGGCTCATTGCCGTGGGCGTATTGGCCTATCAGGCCGGTAACGTCGCTCAGCGTAGTGGTGAGGCGCAGCGTAAAGAAGGAGTCGAGTTTCTGGCAGAAGGCCTGTTTGCCCCCGAGCAGGCGTATGAGGCCGGGCACGTCGTGCTGGACGTGGAAAGTGTACTGCCAGGCGTTGCCCTCGGTGTAGTCGCCGCCGATACTCTCGGAGTGGCCCACGGCAGAGGGCTGGAAGGGCGATTTCCAAGTGCCGTCCGACAGACGGGGGCGGGCAAAGCCCGTACTGGTGTCGAACAGGTTTTTCCACCAAGTGGCCTGCTCGGCATAGCGGGCGGCATCGGCTTTCTTGCCCAGGGCCTGGGCCATGCGGAAGGCGGCGTAGTCGTCGTAGGCACACTCCAGGGTGCGGCTCACGCTCTCTGACTCCGTCAGGTCGGTGGGGAAGTAGTGATAGCGGTTGCGCAGCTCCCAATCGCTCTTGGGCTCGTGGCTCACGCTCAGGCTCCGGTCCACGGCACGCCAGGCACGCTCTGCATCGAAGCCTCGGAAGCCCTTCATATAGGCTTCGGCGACGATGCTCACGGCGTGGTTGCCTATCATGCAGTAGTTGTCGTTGCCCCAAAGCCCCCAGATGGGCAAATGACCCAAGCGCTCGCCCTGCGTGATGAGGGAATTGACGAGGCCGTCCACGCGGTCGGGGAAGGCCAGCGTATAGAAGGGGTGAAGGGCTCGGTAAGTATCCCAGCACGAGAAGGTGCTGTACTCGGGAGCCTCGCCGGCATCGGCCAGATTGTTGGGCTGAATGAGGGCGTGATAGACGGAGGTGTAGAAATTGGTCTTCTGGTCGTCGGCTCCATCGATGGTGAAGCGTTCCAGCATCCGCTGCCAGTCCTGCGTGGCCTGCCGGCGAATCGCGTCGAAGCCGCCCTGGGCTTCCGCCTTCAGGTTGTGCTTGGCTCCCTCCACGCTGCGGCTGCTCAGGGCCACATACACTTCCAGCGGCTCGCCCTGGCCTGCGCCTGCGAGGTCGAACTCAAAGAGCAACTTGCGCCCCTTCTCCTCGGCTCGGAGCGGGCGGTCGTGCATCTTGGCCATAGGTTTGGAGAAACGGAGCACGAAATAAACGTCCTGGTCCGTCCAGATGACGCTGCGCGTGTGGCCGGACAGCGTCTGCGCGTCCTCCCAACACACTTCGGAGGCCTTGATTTGCTCGAAGTAGGATGTGGGCTGCCAGGCGGGGGCGTGCTGCAAATCCACATAGAGGCCGAAGGGCGTGTGTCCCTCCACGGGCTCCTGACCGCCGGCGGCGGGGAAGGTGAAGCGGTAGCAGCCCACGTGTTCGGTGGCCGTGGCCTCGGTCTTGATGCCGGAGGTGTAGGTTACGGTGTAGTAGCCAGGGGCGGCCTTCTCGCTCTGTGCGTCGTAAGTGGCAGGACACGCGCCCGTCTTAGGCTCCGAGTCGGGAGCGGCCTTCCGCGTGAGGCGTTGCAGCACGTCGCCGTCGATGAGCGTAGGCTGCACGAGGATGTCGCCCAGGTCGGCGCATCCCGTACCGTTGAGGCAGGTCTGGGCGAAGCCCCATATCGTGGGGTCGCCGTGGACGTAGCCCGTGCAGTACTGCCAGCCCACGGAACCGGTCCAAGGGGAGGCCTGCACCAGGCCGAAGGGGCGGCACGCGCCAGGGAAGGTATGCCCCGTGGCAGCAGTGCCAATGAAAGGATTGACGAAGCGTGTGAGGTCTTCGGCCTGCCCTGCGAGGGTCAGCAGCCAAAGAGCGATGAGAGGAATGATTCTACGCATGGTTACACATTGTTTATATATAAAGGTTTGCTTGTCTATCGGGTGGCGTTTCCTACTCCATACAGTCGTTTTCACTACTCTATACAGTAGTTTCTACTACTCTATACGATAGTTTTTCCTACTCTATACAGTAGTTTTCACTACTCTATACGGCAGTTTCGCATGGGCCGCCTACAGTTTTTCCGCCTTCAAGGCGGCAGGACAGGAGCCGTAGGGCAGTCAGGACCGGCCCTGCGCAAACTTCCCTTTTTACAGGGTTACGCATGGCAAAGGTACGAAAAAAAACGCACACCCGCCGCCTCGCGCAAAGAAAAAGCAGGAAAAGTTTGGCCAGAAGCAGAATTATTCGTACTTTTGCACCTGCAAACCACACGAAAGGCCGCCGATATGGCTCAGTTGGTAGAGCAACGCATTCGTAATGCGTGGGTCGCCGGTTCGAGTCCGGCTATCGGCTCAACAAAAGGCAGGAAGCCCATCAGCTTCCTGCCTTTGCCTTGCACGAAAATGCCCGAAAGACAGGGCAAACCTACCAAAAAAGCCCACCATCTTATAAGAAAAACAGAAAAAACCGCCAAAAAGCGCGGCCAATTCCTATTTTTTCACTAACTTTGCCCGCTGAATTGGGCAGTCCTCCCCAAAGGAGCCCTCACTATCCGCAAATTCAAAAAAACAAATCAAATAACAGAAATGGCAGCTTTACAATCCATTCGCAAGCACGGCGCACTCCTCATCGGCGCCATAGGTCTTGCACTCTTCGCCTTTATCGCAGAGGAATTTTTCCGTTCCCTCGAAACCACCAGTGCCGTGAGCAAGCAGCAGGCAGGCTCCGTCTATGGCCAGAAACTCAGCATTCAGGACTACCAGCAAATGGTGGAGGAAGCCTCCGACCTGATGAAGATGCAGCAGGGCACCGACAACCTGTCCGAAGCCCAGATGCAGCAAGTCCGCGACCAAGTTTGGCAAACCTACGTCAGCAACACGATTATCGCCCACGAGGCTGAAAAGCTCGGCCTCATCGTGAGCGACGAGGAAGTGCAGGAAGCTCTCGTCCAGGGCACCGCCCAGAGCCTCCAGCAGTTCACCCCCTTCGTCAATCCCCAGACCCGCCGCTTCGACTACACCGGCCTGCAAAACTTCTTCAAGGAATATGAAAAGATGGCGCAGGGCGGTCAGCTCGTAGGGCAGGAAATGGAGCAGGCCGAAGCCATTAAGCGCATGTGGGAGTACACCGAGCGCCAGCTCCGTGCCGAGCTCCTCGGCCAGAAGTACCAGGCCCTGCTCTTCGGCTCCTTCATCGGCAACCCCACCGCCGCCAAGGAATTCATGGCCAACGCCAGCACCACCGCCACCGCCCTCGTAGCCAGCATCCCCGCCTCCAGCATCGACGACAAGACCGCCAAGGCCGGCGATGCCGACATCAAAGCCGTCTATAACCAATACAAGGACGTCTTCCTCCAGCAGCAGGAAACCCGCGACCTGAAGTACATCGACGTACAGGTACAGGCCAGCGCAGCCGACCGTAAGGCTCTCGATGCCAAAATGGCCGACATCTACGCCCGCATACAGGGCGGCGAGGACCTGGCCGCCGTCGTAGCCTCCGCCAACAGCGACGTGCGCTACGTAAACGCCCCCCTCACCAAAGAAGCCTTCCCCTACGACATCCGGCAGCAGCTCGACAGCGTGGCAGTCGGCTCCACCAAGGCACCCTACTATAACGTAAGCGACAACAGCCTTAACATCGTGCGCCTTGTCAGCAAGCAAGAACTGCCCGACAGCATCCTGTATCGCCGCATCGGCGTGGGCGGCACAAGCGAAGAGGACGCCGCAAAGCGCTCCGACAGCATTATGAACGCCCTTCAGAGCGGCGCTGCCTTCAAGGCCATGGCCGAGAAATACGGTCAGCCCAGCGATTCCACCTGGGTTACCAGCAGTCAGCTCCAGCAGGGGCAGATTGACGAGGATGCCGCCAAGTTTATCACCTCCCTCAGCAATGCTCCCGTCGGAGCCTACGAAAAAATCAGCGTGGGCGGCGGCCATATCATCGTGCAGGTGCTTGACCGCAAGGCCTTCACCACCAAGTACAACGTTGCCGTGATTAAGGTGCCCGTGGACTACAGTAAGGACACCTACAATGCCGAGCTGAACAAGTTCAACCGCTTCATCGCCGCCAACCGCACCGTGGCCGACATCGAAAAGAACGCCGGCAAGAGCGGCTACGTGGTTCGTGAACTCCCCGACTTCAGCAGCAACGCCTCAAGCGTGGCCAATGTGCCCGACACCAAGGATGCCATCCGCTGGATCTTTGATGAGGCCGACAAGGACGACATCAGTAAACTCTACGAGTGCGGCACTTCAAAGGACCACCTCCTCCTGATTGCCGTAACGGGCATTCATGAAAAGGGCTACAGGAACTGGGACGACAAGGGCGTGAAGGAAGTGCTCGAAGGCTTGGCCAATGCCAACGTGAAGAGCGAGGCCGCCATGAAGAAGCTGGCCGGCGTGAAGTCCATCGCCGAAGCCCAGAAGAAGGGTGCCGCCGTCGATACCGTGAGCAACATTTCTTTCCTCGGAATGCCCTATATTCCCGCCGCAGGCACCGCTGAGCCCATCATCAGCGGCGCGGTGGCCAAGATGAAGCAGGGCGAGACCACCTGCATCAAGGGTGGCAACGGCGCCTACTGCGTCCAGTTGCTGAAGCGTGAGACCTCTGGCGAGAAGATGGAGGCCAAGCAGGCTCAGCAGCAGGCTGCGCAAATGGACATGCAGATGATTGGTCAGGGTCTCTTCCAGACGCTCATGCGCAAGGCCGAGGTTGTGGACAACCGTTACAAGTTCTAACCGGCCAAGCCCCGCAAACCACATACAGAGCTCCCCGAAGCCAAGCCTTTGGGGGGCTCGTATTTCTTAGGCCGCCGACAGTTCTCCGTAAGCCGCCGACAGTTCTCACGACCCTATACGGCAGTTCCTCCCGTCCTATAAAGTAGTTTTCTCCGTCCTACACCATAAATCATACGCACCTACGCGTGCGCACATACCCTCCTACAGACCGCCCTCCCCCGTTAGGCATGAAGCGCAAGGCCAGCCGTAAGGCCAGTGCCCCCTTGCACGCCGCAAAACACCCATGAAGCTCCCCGACCTACTCCCCCTCCTGATGCTCGGAAAAGCCGCCAAGGCCCTGCATGCCGCCCTGCGTGAAGGCCATCCTGCCTGCACAACGATGGGCGGGCTCCACGGCAGTGCCGCCGCAGCCATGCTGGCCGCCAGCACACAGAAGCTCAGCCGCACCGTGCTCTGCCTGCGCTCCGACCGCGAGGAAGCCGAGGACTTTTTTCAGGACCTCACCTTGATGTTGGGCGAAGGCAGGGTGGCTCTGCTGCCCAGCTCCTACCGCCGTGCCGTAAAGTACGGGCAGCTCGATGCGTCCAACGAAATCATGCGCACCGACACCCTCACGCGCTCGCTTCAAGGCACTCTGATTGTTACCTACCCCGATGCGCTGGCCGAAAAGGTGAACAAATCCGCCGACGTGGCCGACCGTAGCGTCAAGCTCAAAGTAGGCGAAAACTACGACCTCGGCGAGGTGGAGCACCGCCTTCTGGATTTGGGCTTCCGCCGCCGCGACTACGTCTATGAGCCGGGCGAGTACGCCATTCGCGGCTCCCTGCTCGACGTGTACAGCTTCACGGGCGACTTGCCCCTCCGCATTGACTTCTTCGGCGACGAGGTGGACAGCATACGCACCTTCGAGTTGCAGAGCCAGCTCAGCAAGGAGCAGCGCACCGAGGCCACGCTCATCAACGCCACCGCCGAAGCCGGCTCCGAGGGCAGCACGCTCGTACCCTTCACCGACTATCTGCCCGCCGACACCGCCCTTTTCACCGACGACCTCCAGCTTTGCCTCGACTTCATCGACCGCGCCCACGCCGAGGGCTTCACGTCCGCCGCCCGCTCCATCAGCGACGACCTGCCCGACCCCACGCGCCTGCTGGCCACCGCCGCCGAAATCGCGCCCGCCCTGCTGGCCATGCAACGCTTCCAGCAGAAGGCCGCGCCCGCCCTGGATGCTCGGCGGCGCATGGCTCACATCGACTTCGACACCGCCCCCCAGCCCCTCTACCACAAGAACTTCGACCTCCTCCGCAGCGGCTTCCAACAATTCGTGGCCGACGGCCTTCGGCTCCACCTCTGCGCCGACCAGCAAAAGCAGTTGGAACGCCTCCGCGAAATCCTGTCCGACCTCGCGTTTGAGCCCATCACGCCCAGCCTCCACGCCGGCTTCCTATGCCGCCAGTCGCAGCTCTGCGTGTTCAGCGACCACGAGATATTCGACCGCTTCCACCACGCCGCCCTGCCCGGCTCGCAAGCCCGCAACGCCAAGATGGCCCTCTCGCTGAAGGAACTCATGCAATTTGAGCCCGGCGACTACATCGTCCACATCGACCACGGCATAGGCCAGTTCCAGGGACTCGTCAGGGAGCCTGCCGCCGACGGACACATGCGGGAGAGCATACGGCTTGTGTTCAACCACAACGCCATCGTACTGGTGAGCATCCACGCCCTACACAAGCTGAGCAAATACAAGGGGCATGAGGGCGAGGCGCCGCAGCTCAGCACGCTCGGAACGGGGGCTTGGGAACGCTTGAAGGAGCGCACGAAGAAGAAACTCAAGGACATTGCACGCGACCTTATACTCCTGTATGCACGCCGCAAGGAGAGCCCTGGCTTCGCCTTCTCGCCCGACTGCTCACTCCAGACCCAGCTTGAAGCCTCCTTCGCCTACGAGGACACACCCGACCAACAGATCGTCACGCAGCAGGTGAAGGCCGACATGGAACGCCGACAGCCCATGGACCGCCTTGTGTGCGGCGACGTGGGCTTCGGCAAGACCGAAATAGCCATACGCGCGGCCTTCAAGGCGGCCTGCGACGGCAAGCAGGTGGCCGTGCTGGTGCCCACCACCGTGCTGGCCCTGCAGCATTTCCGCACGTTCCGCGACCGTCTCCGCGAGATGCCCGTGCGCGTCGATTACCTCAGTCGAGCCCGAGGGCCGAAGGCTACGCGCCAGGTGCTGGACGATTTGGCCGCAGGGCAGATTGACATCATCGTGGGTACGCACAAGCTCATCGGCAAGGCGGTGAAGTTCAAGGACCTCGGCCTCCTGATTATCGACGAGGAGCAGAAGTTCGGCGTAAGCGTGAAGGAGCGCCTGCGCCAGCTGAGGGCCGACATCGACACCCTTACGCTGAGTGCCACGCCCATACCGCGCACCCTCCAGTTCTCACTGATGGGAGCCCGCGACCTAAGCATCATACAGACTCCGCCGCAGGGCCGCTACCCCATCGTTACGGAGGTGCAGCCCTTCGCTGCCGAGGTGGTGGCCGAAGCCATCAACCAGGAGATGGCACGCGGCGGACAGGTGTTTGTGGTAACCCACCGCATCAGCCAACTGGAACGCCTGCGCACGCTCATCCAGAAGTATGTGCCCGATGCCCGCGTGGCGGTGGGACACGGGCAGATGAAGCCTGAAGAGCTGGAGCGCATCATCATAGGTTTCACCGACTACGAATACGACGTGCTGATTTCCACCACCATAGTGGAGAACGGCGTGGACATACCCAACGCCAACACCATCATCATCGACAACGCCCACCACTTCGGCCTCTCCGACCTCCACCAGATGCGCGGACGCGTGGGCCGCAGCAACCGCAAGGCCTTCTGCTACCTGCTGGCACCGCCCCTTTCCCTCCTGCCCGACGACGCACGCCGCCGCCTGCAAGCCATAGAGAACTTCTCCGACCTCGGGTCGGGCATCCACATTGCCATGCAGGACCTCGACATTCGCGGCGCGGGCAACCTGTTGGGCGCGGAGCAGAGCGGCTTTATTGCCGACCTGGGCTACGAGACCTACCAAAAGATTCTGGCGCAGGCGGTGGCCGAGTTGCGCGTGGAACTCTACGCCGACGAGACCGCCGAACCCGATGAAGCCGCACTGGCCGGCGGGCCGTCCCACCGCACGGCACAGCCCCGCAAGTCCCACCCTGCGGCAATTTCCGCAGCCACGCCGACCGATTGGGCCGAATGCCAGTTCGACACCGACCTCCCCGCCTATCTGCCCGAGCTCTACGTGCCCGGTTCGAGCGAACGTATGCTGCTCTACCGCGAACTGGACGGCCTGCAGACCGAGGGCCAGCTCAAGGCGTTCCGCAGCCGCCTGGAGGACCGCTTCGGCAAGCTCCCCGCTGAGGCCGAGGGGCTTCTGACGGTGGTGGGCCTGCGCAGCATGGGCCGCAGGCTGGCCGTGGAACGGCTGGTGCTGAAAAACAAGCGGCTGGTGCTGCACTTCATCGGACAGAAGGACAACCCCTTCTTCACGAGCAGCCGCTTCATGGACGTCATCAGCTTCACGCAACGCCCTGCCTACCGCTGCCACATGGACGAGCTGCACGGGCGGCTCCGCCTCGTAGTGGACAACATACCCTCGCTCCAAAAGGCCACAGAAGTGATGCGCAACATACTCGCCGGCCCCGAATCCGATAAACAACCCTAACCTATGAAACAACTGCCCCAACTGACACAGGAAGAAATCCAAGACGTCATTGCATGGTTCAAGGCACGGCGCGACCGCCTGCCCAAGGAACTGGAGTTCATGCCCTCAGTACGAGCCGCCGACCTGCCCGACGTGGTGGAGAAGTACGTGGAGATGGCCGAGAAGATGGCCGACAATCCCACCTACCACGGCCAGATTCGCCACCTCCTCCGAATGCGCGAAGCCTTGCAGGCGCAGGGGATGGACTAGTCCGCCGACAGTCCGCCGTAATCCGCCGATAGGAAAAATTAGTCCGCCGACAATTTTCCGCAGTCCGCCGACAGGAAGCACAGGCCCCAAGGACACGACGCGCCAGAGGCCCGTCCGTGCAATTATTCCCTCCACGACTTTGCAGTGTCGGCAAAAATGCGTAATTTTGCAGCACTATCGTAACCCGTAAACTGACTGATAAACAATAATGGAACTCTCCGAACAAGAATTGGGCCGCCGACAGGCCCTCGCCGCCCTGCGAGAATTGGGCATAGACCCCTACCCCGCCGCCGAATACCCCGTGGACGCCTACTCCGACGAGATTCGCGCCAACTTCACCGACCTCCCCACCACACTTGATGCCGAGGGCAACGAACAACCCGGCGTGGCCACGCCCGAAAACAGCCGCCGCGTGTGCGTGGCAGGCCGCATGATGAGCCGCCGCGTAATGGGCAAAGCCTCCTTCAGCGAACTCATGGACAGCCGGGGGCGCATACAGATTTACATCCAGCGCGATGCCATCTGCCCGGGAGAGGACAAGACACTCTACAATACCGTATATAAGAAACTCCTCGACCTCGGCGACTTCATAGGCGTGCGCGGCTATGTGTTCCGCACCAAGACAGGCGAAATCAGCATACACGCCCAGGAACTCTGCCTGCTCTCCAAGAGCCTCAAACCCCTGCCCGTGGTGAAGACCGATGCCGAGGGCAACGTCTATGACGCCTTCTCCGATGCCGAACTGCGCTATCGGCAGCGCTACGTCGATTTGCTGGTGAACCCAGGCGTGAAAGACACCTTCCTCAAGCGGGCCACCATCGTGCGCACCATGCGCCAAGTGTTCGACGAGGCAGGCTTCACCGAAGTAGAAACCCCCATCCTCCAGCAAATTGCAGGAGGCGCAAGCGCCCGTCCGTTCATTACGCACCACAACACCCTCGACACCGACATGTACCTGCGCATCGCCACGGAGCTCTACCTCAAGAGGCTCATCGTGGGCGGCTTCGAGGGCGTGTACGAGATAGGCCGCAACTTCCGCAACGAGGGAATGGACCGCTCACACAACCCCGAGTTCACCTGCATGGAGCTCTACGTTTCCTACAAGGACTACAACTGGATGATGTCCTTCACCGAAAAACTCCTGGAGCGTATCTGCCTCGCCGTAAACGGCACCACCGAAGTCAAAATCGGCGACCAGACCGTCAGCTTCAAAGCCCCCTACCGCCGCCTCCCCATTCTGGATGCCATCAAGGAAAAGACAGGCCACGACCTCAGCCAGATGAGCGAAGACCAGATGCGCACCATCGCCAAGCAACTCGGCGTGGAAGACACCGAAAAGATGGGGCGCGGCAAGCTCATCGACGAGATTTTCGGCGAAACCTGCGAAGGCACGTTCATACAGCCCACCTTCATCACCGACTACCCCGTGGAAATGTCGCCCCTCACCAAGATGCACCGCTCCAAGGCCGGTCTTACCGAGCGCTTTGAGCTTATGGTGAACGGCAAGGAGCTGGCCAACGCCTATTCGGAGCTGAACGACCCCCTCGACCAGGAGCAGCGCTTCATCGACCAGATGAAACTCGCCGACAAGGGCGACGACGAAGCCATGGTCATCGACCACGACTTCCTCCGCGCCCTCCAGTACGGAATGCCCCCCACCTCCGGCATCGGCATCGGCATCGACCGCCTCGCCATCCTCATGACAGGACAGACCAGCATACAGGAAGTGCTCCTCTTCCCCACCATGAAGCCCGAAGTAAAGTAGGCCTCCCGCCACTCATTTTACAGACTTTGCAAGCCTTGCAGCCCGCCCGCTGCAAGGCTTGCAGGCTTTCTCAGCCCTGCCATACAGGAAATAATGCGTACCTTTGCCGTACCTGAACCCCTTACTTCACTTTTAATCACTCATTCACCACCCATCATTCCCCATGGCAGACCTCTCCAACCCCACTCTCCCGGTCAACGACGAACTCCTCGTGGAAATCTACCCACCCGTAGAAGACAAAAGCACCAACATCATTAAAGTAATCGGCATGGGCGGCGGCACAGGCACAGGAGCCGCCCCCGTCATAGCACAGCAAGCCAAAGAACGCGGCCTTCTCACAATTGGCATCGTCACGCTGCCTTTCGCCTTTGAACGGCGACGCCGCATAGACAAGGTGCTCAAAGGCCTCATCCAACTTCACGATACGGTAGATGCACTTCTCGTTATCAACAACGAGCGTCTCCTGCAAGTCTATGACGACAGTGCTACGACAGCCCTCCAGGCTTTTAAGTTCGCCGACGACATCCTTTCACGCGCCACGCTCAGCATTGCCGAAATCATCACCATCGAAGGCATCATCAACCGCGACTTCTGCGACGTGCGTTCTACCATGGAGAACGGCGGAAGTGCACTTATCAGCGTAGGACACGGCGAAGGAGAAGGCCGCATCTTCAAGGCGATGCACGATGCCCTCAACTCGCCCCTCCTTACCGGAGTACGCATTGAAGATGCCAAACGCCTGCTTTGCATCGTCTATACGGGAGAGAAGTCGCCCGTGTGCATAAGCGAGTTCAACGACCTTCAAGACTTCATGGAAGAACTCTCCCCTGACGTGGAATTTATCTTTGGCCTCTATCCCGATGCCGCACTGGACGACGAAGTAAAGGTAAGCATCATAGCCAGCGGTTTTGACGAGAGTTTTCCCAACGACTTGGACAGTCTTTACGAAAAGTATTACGGACAGGCTTCCCATGCGACCTCTCACGGCTCAACGTCCACTGATGCACCCGTGCCGCCCGACAACCCATCTCCCTCAGCCGAAACCGAGCCGCCTGCCCCCACCCCACCGGACAAGACGCCCAAACGGCCCAACTCCCCCACATGGCGGGACAGGCTGAACAGCTACCTCACACAGATATTCGAGGAGAACTGACGTCCACCTCCCTGCTTCAGGCCGTTGCCGTAGGGCTCCGGCCATCTGCGCGAGCGACTATGCACACCTCCTGCGTATTATCGTGCGCACCACTCCATATTATATATAAGAGCAAAACAGGCGAAGGAGCGACCACCGCTTCTTCGCATTTCCCCCTCCTATTCGCCCCTTTCTTATCCGCTTTTAGAAGCTCTCGCTCCGAAAAGCTAAGAAAAATGGGGGCTTTACTTTGTTTTTCCACCACTTATTCGTAACTTTGCCTGCTCTACTATAAAGGAATCGCATCACCCGCCGGCCGTAGCAGGTAACCCGCCCTGCACCTTACGGCACCCTGCGGCAAGATGCACTACCCTTCCTTTTATCCAAACAAACTTATAAACAGACAAACAAACATGAAGCACAAGTTACTCTCCGCCCTTATGCTGGTTGCACTCAGCGTACTGTTGGCCAGTCCTTCCTACGCGCAGGGAAAAGTCTATGTAGGCTACTGCGACAGCAGCATTGCCGACGACAAGAACGGCCTCATAGGCGGCGTGTCGGGCAACGACGTGGACATTGATCTGGCCATACGTATTCCGCAGAATCTCCTAGCCAGTTATGCCGGCTGTCAGGTAGCAGCCGTCAATCTGGGCCTGCCCAACGTAAAAACCTTCCCCTCCTCCGTGAAAGGATGGGTGCGCACGAGCCGCGACGGGGCGAATCTCGCGGAAGGCACAAAGAGCGGGCTAAAGCCTGGCTGGTGTCCGATTTCCATGAAGAAGCCTTACGTCATCACGGGTCAGGAAGAAGAACTGTGGGTGGGCGTAACCTATCATCAGGCATCCAAGATTAGTTTCGTCTCCTTTGCAGGAGAAACCGACCCCAACGGCGCGTGGTCATGCAAGAACGGCAAGTGGACTGACTTCTCGGCCAACAAGTGGGGCAGCCTCTCCATAGAAGCCATCGTGGAAGGCAACGTGCCTACGCACAACCTTACGCTTATCAGCGCGGGATGCAAGGACACTTACGTCAAGCTGGGCAGCAGCTTTACCGTAACCGGTTCCATCAAGAACCAGGCCACCAGCACGGCTGTCCGTCCTAAAATCCGCTACGCCATCAACGGCGGCGAAGCCCGCGAATACACCATTCCCGTAACCCTCGCCTACCATGAGTCTGCCGACTTCAGCTTCGACATATCCACCGAGGGCATGACCGAAGAAGGCGAGTGCGACGTGCGCCTGGAACTCGTATGGGGAGACGGCACTCCCGACGACCACCCCGGCGACAACGTATATAGCGTGGCGGTCCAGCTGGTTAAAGAGCTTTACTACCGTAAGATGGTGGTGGAGGAAGGTACAGGAGCGTGGTGCGGATTCTGCGTAGTAGGCATCGTCGGCCTGCGCGAGATGAAGAAGAACTACCCCGACCGCTTCATCGGCATTGCCGTCCACGACGGCGATTCCTATACGGTGTCCAGCTATGACAGCTGGTTCGTCAGCCAGATTGGCGACGAAGGTCTGCCCTCCTGCCTGATTAACCGCGACGGCAACGTGGGTTACCCCAGCGAAGCGGAGCTTAAGGCTTTCTACAAAAACATGCCGTCGGTGGCCGATGCCGACATTCAGGTGCAGGCCAGCGTGACGGGCAAGAAGATAACCTTCGAGAGCACCACACGCTTCTTCAAGCCAGCGAAGAATGCCGACTATCGCGTGGCCTTCGTCGTTCTGGAGAACCAACTGCCCATTACGCAAAAGAACTACTACGCCGACAATGTCAAGGGCGAGATGGGCGGCTTCGAGAAGTTGGAGCGCGACTGCCACATCTACGTCGATGACGTGGCCCGCGGCGTCTATCCCTCCATCCAAGGCACGAAAGGCGCGTTGCCCTCCACCGTTGAACGCGCAACCGACTACAAATACACCTACACCGCCACTCTGCCCACCTACAAGAAGTCGGAAAACGTAGAAGTGGTGGCTCTCCTGCTCAACGGAAAGACCGGCGAAATCGTGCAGGCGGCCAAAACCTCCGAAATCTACGACTTCAACGCCGAATGGCCCGAAGGCATTACCCCCACACTATCGGCCATCGATTCCGAACCATCTAATTCCTACGACCTTACCGGACGAAAAGTCAGCCGACCCCAACGCGGGCAGCTCTTCATCCAAGGCCGGAAAATCCAGCTTAAACGATAGTCTTTCCTACTCTATACGATAATTCACACTACTCCATAGGACAGTTTTCACTACTACATAGGATAGTTTCAAGCATCTTATACCATAATTTCACTCCTTTTATACAATGAAAAAAATTCTACTCCTTCTCCTTGCAGCTTGCGCCCTGACGGGTACCGGCGTTGCACAGACCACACAGCAGAACTCACCACGCCCCATCAAGGTGCGTAACTACGGCGACCTCAGCCAGCAGGAGGCCAAGACCGTCCGCCCCATCAAGGCCAAAGCCCCTATCGTGAAGCCCGACGGCCAGCTGCGATACTACAAAATGAGCTGCGTAATCCGCGACCTCACCGGCTGGCTGCCCGTACTCGACGTAGCCAACGAGCTATACTTCTCCAAGGACGGCAAGACCATCTGCTTCGGCAGCCTGTTCCCGGGAGCCTTCTTCTGCGACGAACTCTGGATTGAAGGTCAGGTGGAGGGCGACAAGGTCGTGTTTCCCTGCGCCACGCCCCTCTTCGACTATGAAAAGGACAACGGCAGGCCCGCCACCATCCACATGGGTGAGCTTCTCGTGGACGAGTGGGAGAACCCCTACGCCGTGCAGGACGTGGAGTTCATCAAGGACGGCGACCACATCTACATCGAATACACGGAAGGAATGCGCCACATAGTGCTCTTTGCCGACGACGGCACCGACGAGGTGGAGATTATCAACACCACCTACAACCACGATATGCGCCCCTTCGACGGCACAGCTGAACTCAATCAGCTTCCCGAGAGCGCCACGATTTACGACTATATATACAACGCGCAGGATGCCAACGGCGACGACTACGCCGAAAAGGGACACGTGGCAGTGGACGGCGACACCTACTACTTCGACTACCTCCTGCCCGAAGCCACATTCCGCACCCACGCATGGATAAAGGGCGTGCGCAAAGGCAACACCATCACACTTCCCAACAACCAGTTCCTGGGCCACGACATCAGCTACTTCCTCTACTACAACGGCTTCAAGACGCAGGGCACCCTGGACGACACCGGACAGTACAAGGGCGAAAAGACCGAGATAACCTTCAACATTGACGACCAGGGCGTCATCACGCTCAACAACCCCGACCGGACTTTCCCCTGTGCCTTCTACATCAGCGGCAATCAGTTTGAGTATTACAACTTCCGCCACCGCATGGAGCCTTACGGAGGCGACAAGCTCCTGGTGCCCTGCGATGTCGAAAATTTGAAGCTGAACACGAAAATGCTGCAAAAGTATGGTGAAATCTCCATCAGCTTCATCATGCGCAACCTCTCCGTCGATGGCAAGTACATCAACCCCGACAACCTCGCCTACTACGTCTATCTCGACGACGACATCTATACCTTCGAGAAGTCCATCTACGAGTACATCGACGGGGAAAGCATGACCAAGATTCCCTACGCCTATCGCGACCAAGGCAACTACGACATCTACCTGGCCGACGACGGCGTCAATGTAGCCTGCCTCTACGAAGACATGTTCAGCCGCATCGGCGTGCAGGCCGTCTATACCGTTGATGGCAAAGAGGCCCGCTCCAACATCGTCTTTGTGAACTATCAGGGCGAGACAGAAGTAGTGCCCGCCGGCATAAGCCCCGCACAAACGACTCTCAGCGGTAAGCTCTCCACTCCCTACGACCTCTCCGGACGCAAGGTGAGCCACCGCCAGCCCAAGGGCCTCTACATCTCCGACGGCCAGCTCCGCCTCCGTTAGCCCTCCACCCCCTCACACCTCGTCGTATGTTCAATTTCATCAAGCGGTTTCTTCGCCGCAGTAAAGGCAGCTACAAGGAAAACAGCCAGGGGTACGCCATCATCGGCAGCGGCTCCTGGGCCACGGCAGTGGCCAAGATAGTGCTCGCCAAGGAGAAGGAAATCACATGGCTCTTCCGCCGGCAGGAAGCCATCGACGACTTCATCCGCACAGGCCGCAACCCGGGCTACCTCTCGCAGGTGGAGTTTGACGTGAGCCGCATTCACTTCACACGCGACATAACCGAGGCCGTGGCTACCTGCCGCACAATCATCTTTGCCACGCCTTCGCCCTACCTCAAGCCTACGCTGAAAGGACTGGGCGTACCGCTGAAGGACAAGAAGCTCATATTCGCCACCAAAGGCATCGTACCCGACGAGAACCTCCTCCTGACCGACTACTTCCAGCAGTACTACCAGGTGAAACCCGCCGACATGTGCGTACTCTCAGGCCCCAGCCACGCCGAAGAAGTCGCTATGGACCGCCTCACCTTCCTCACCTTGGCTTGCACCTATCTGCCCACAGCCGAAAAGCTGGTCAAGCAGTTCGCAAGCGAGGTCGTAAGGGTAACGGCCAGCAACGACGTGAGAGGCATCGAGGTGGCAGGCGTGCTGAAAAACATCTATGCCGTGGCTGCCGGCATCTGCCACGGATTGGGCTACGGCGACAACTTCCAAGCCGTGCTCATCAGCAGCGCCGCCCGCGAGATGCAGGCCGTGCTCTCAGCCGTGAACCCCGTGCCGCGCCTCATTTGCGACAACGTCTATCTGGGCGACCTCCTCGTGACCGGCTACAGCAACTTCTCGCGCAACCGCCAGTTCGGCACCATGCTCGGCAACGGTTACAGCATACAGGCCGCACAGGCCGAGATGAAGATGGTGGCCGAAGGCTACTTCGGGGCGGCCTGCATGGAAAAGCTCAAGGAAGACTTGCGCGTCAGCACCCCCATCATCGACACGGTCTATAAAATCCTCTACGAGAAGCAGCCGGCACGCGAGGCCATCGTAGCCCTGCTTCCCAAGCTCTGATAGGCTTCCAGGGCCTGCGCCGCCGCCGACGGAAAGGAGGCGGCGCAGCCTTGCCAGGGGCCTTGGCATCCTCAAGCGTGGGGTTGCCTACCTACATATTATCCATAACGTTCTGTGTTATCGAATCACCTTGGAACCTGAGAAACTCTAAACTGATTCAAATTAACGTAAGACAGAAGTAAACAAGAACGCCTGCGCAGTAGCGTGGACGGCTTATCTGTCTTACGTGGGCTTTCTCAGGGCCTCAAGGTGGAGATAAGAGTGTTCGCGCTCTTTTTATGCTCCGCCGTCGAGGCCCGATACCGTTGGCCCACATAGCGATAAGGCAGTACGTCCTAACACTATTGCCTATGGCTAATGCTAATCTTTCAAACGCGAAAAGGGCCAAGCAAGACGAGTTCTACACGCAGTACTCCGACATTGAGAAGGAGGTGAACGCCTACCTGGAGTACAATCCCGACACCTTCAAGGGCAAGGTCGTGCTCCTGCCTTGCGATGACCCTGAGTGGAGCAACTTCACACGCTTCTTTGCCCTGCATTTCGAGAGCCTGGGCTTGCGCCGCCTTGTCAGCACAAGCTATGCTCCGGCCAAGAAGCAGTTGCAAGAGGCCCCGCTCATCACGATGTTCGAGGCCGAGAGCCCGCAGTTTGACCCTACAAAAGCGCAGACGCGCGGCAAGATATTTGTGCTCGACCGCGACGTGGACGGCGACGGGCATATAGACATCAACGACCTTCAGTGGCAGTACCTTGAAGGCGACGGCGACTTCCGCAGTCCTGAAATCAGGGCTCTGCGCGACGAGGCCGACATTATTGTAACCAATCCCCCCTTCTCGCTTTTCCGAGAGTTTTTTGCGTGGATTTTGGAGGCGGGCAAGCAGTTCCTCATCATAGGAAACATGAATGCCATTACGTATAAGGAGGTATTCCCCTATATACGTGCGAACAAAGTGTGGTACGGCTGTTCCATCAGCAGCGGCGACCGCGAGTTTGGCGTGCCCGATTCCTATCCGCTCTCGGCGGCAGGCTGGCGCGTAGATGATAAGGGGCGGAAATTTATCCGCGTGAAGGGTGTGCGCTGGTTTACCAATCTGGACCACGGACGCCGCCACCAGCCTCTCCCACTCTTAACGATGGCCGACAATTTCAAGTTCAGCAAGCATAAGGAACTTTTGGGAAGGACGGAATATGCCTGCTACGACAACTACGAAGCCATAGACGTGCCCTACACGGACGCTATTCCGAGCGACTACGAGGGGGCTATGGGCGTGCCTATCTCCTTTCTGGATAAGTATTGCCCCGAACAATTTGAGATATTGGACTGTAATGAGTACAGAAAGGCTGATAATGTTAAGATAAAAGCTCATGGTTTAATTAAGGATAGCGAGGCGGCCATCAACGGAAGCGCCACTTATGCCCGCATCCTAATTCGTAAAAAGCACTAACCTATGAAAACGACATTACTGCAAATCACGATTAAGGACATCTGCGAGGGCTTTGTCTATAATGAGTTGGAGGGCAAGGGGCTCTTTGGTATGGGCGGCCGGCTTACCGTTCAGCCGGAGTATCAGCGCAACTACATCTATGCCGACGGCAAGAGGGATGTGGCCGTGATACAGAGTGTGCTGAAGGGCTACCCCCTCGGCCTTATCTACTTCAACAAGGTGGGCAACGACCGCTACGAAGTGTTGGACGGACAGCAACGCATCACTTCGCTGGGCCGCTTCCTGACCAACAAACTGGATATAATGGACGACAACGGCAACCCGCAAAACATAGGCAGCCTGCCGCTGGAAAAGCGCCGCATGATTGAGCAGGCCGCGCTGCTTGTGTATGTGTGCGAAGGCACGGAGGACGAAATCAGGGAATGGTTCCGCACGATAAACATTGCGGGCATCCAGCTCAACGAGCAGGAGATATTGAACGCCACATACTACGGGCCTTTCGTGACCAGGGCGAAGTCCGTGTTTTCCAATTCCAACAATCCGCTGATGCAGAAGTGGAAGGCTTATGTCAGGGGCGACGAGAAGCGGCAGGAGGTGCTGCACACGGCTTTGGAGTGGGTGAGCGGCGGGCAGGTGGCCAGCTATATGAGCCGCCACAGGCTGGATGCCGGCGCGGATGAGCTGGAGCGGTATTTCCATGCGGTGATTGACTGGGTGTCGGCCACCTTCAGTGCGGTCTATCCTGAAATGCGCGGTTGCGAGTGGGGGCGGCTGTATGAAGCATACCATACGAAGCCTTTCAGCCCCGTGGAGGTGGCCAGGAAGGTGGAGCGGCTGATGGGCGACTTCTTTGTACAGGACAAGCGCGGCGTGTTTGAGTACGTGCTGGGCGGGGAGCAGGACACGAAGCTGCTCAATATACGGCTGTTCGATAAAGCTACGATTCGCAGCGTCTATACCCGCCAGACGGCTGAGGCCAAGGCGGCGGGGCGGAGCAACTGCCCCTTCTGCGCTCAGGAGGGCAGGGAGAACAAGGACCGCATCTACAAGGAGGCGGAGATGGATGCCGACCACGTTACGGCCTGGAGCCGGGGCGGAACCACCACGGCGGACAACTGCCAGATGCTCTGCAAGCATCACAACCGCATGAAGGGGAACAGATGACCCGGCGGGGAGGAAGCCCCCCCTGCGCCGCCGAGCCGCAGGTGCGGCAACCAACTTCTTCTCCTTATCCTATACGATAGGAAAGACAAGTCCGCCGAGCCGCAAGGGCGGTAGCCTGACTCCGAAAAAAAGTCCGCCGATAGGAAAAATTAGTCCGCCGATAGGAAAAACTATCGGCGGACTTTTTTTCTTTACTCTATAGGACGGGCTACGGCTTCAGCTTGCCGATGGTGCGCATCAGCTTGTCGCCTATGCCTATGGTATAGCCCTCGGAACGGAACACCACGCGGTTGAACGTGTCGCCTATAAGGATGGCGGGACGCTCGGCTGAGGCGATTTCGGCAGCTATAGCGCCCGTGCTGTCTATCCCTAAGCTGAGGGTGGCGGGCAGGTTGGTAAATTCCGCGCTGTTGTCCTTGAAGCGCAAGTACTCGTCCACGTCGGGGAACAGAAGGAGGATGGGGCGGCCCCAGGCTTCGAGTTCGGAGCGCATCTGCTCAAGGTCGTGGAGCACGTGGTTGGAGGGTTCGTGGTTGGCGCGGATAAGGCCCACGACGTAGTAGCCGCGCCCGGTGTGCGCCAGGATGCTCTGCGTCTGGCCGGAGGGCAGGGCGGCGTAGAGGTTTTCGCTGTTGAACTGTCCGATAACCTGTACGCCCGTGGTGTCCTGCCGCATCACGAGGGGCACCGTGGTGGAGCCTTCGGCTCGGAAGGCTTCGAGGTGGGCCAGCACGCTGCCGTCGGCCATGCGGGTGCCGCTCACCAGGACGTAGGGCCCTGCGGCGAGGGGCTGCCCGCCCTGGAACTTACCCTGCCAGCTGTCCTCCTCGCCGTATTCCTGCAAGCGGGGGCTGCCCGCCTCAAGCCGCGAGAGGGTGAAGTGGTAGTAGTAGGCGGGGTTCTCCATGTACTGCCGTGGGGTGTAGGTGAGCGCAAGGCACGTTTCCTCCGCGCCGGTCCGGGAGGGCTCGGCAGGAGCGGCGTCCTGGAGCCGGGCCGTCAGCCAGCTGGGTTCGTCGCCGAAGGGCGGCGTGTCGGGGTCGGCATACTGCACGAGACCGGTTACCTCGTCAATGCGGGCCATTATGCCGAGGCTGCGGGCTGCGGCCACAAAGAGGAGGCCCTTGTTGCGGACATCGCAGCAGCGGTGGCGGAGGGCTTTCTCGGGCGAAAGCCATGTGGAGGAGGGGTTCCACACCGAGTCGGTCTCCACCTGCGTGCGCAGCCACTCGGCCAGGAGGGCGGGATTCTCGCGGAAGCTGTCTTTCTGCTTGGGCGTGAAGGCTTCCTGCAAGGGCTTGCGCCATGCCGACAGGTGCTCCGTGGCGATGCGGGGGCAGGCCACATAGCGGGCGTAGAGGGGCTCGTCGGTGATGAGGGGCAGGCTGACGTTCTGCAAGTGGTGGTCGATGACGTCGAAGTCGAGGTCGCGCAAATCCTTCTCGCTGAGCGTGCGCAGCAGGGTGCGACCTGCCTGACCGTACTTTTCAAGGAGGCGGCTCACGTTGGCATGGTTGCCCCGGCTCATCCGTATGAGTTCTTCGCCCTGCGGGAAGGTGGCGACGTAGGCCGTGCGCAGACTGTCCTCGGTGGCCTTGCGCCGCTCGTTCAGGGCGGCGGCTTCGGGGCTGACGGCGGGAAGCTGCGTGGTGCCGGCGGGCGGCGTGAGCGTATAGTCGGCCTGCCAGCTGTCGCCCTCGCGGCGGTCGAGGGGAACGGTCGTAGCGCAGCCGGCATGGACTTGCCTTACCCCATAGGCCGCTCCGTCAGGACGGCGGGCACTGGCCCATACGATCATGTCGCCCATGCCCGTAACGATGCTTGCGCGGCCCGCCGAGTCGGCGGTGGTGCGGTAGATGGTGTAGAACTCGCCGTAGTTGTAGAGTTTGAACTCTACGGTTGCGCCTGGCTCGGTGGTGATGTGGGTGCGCGTAGTCTCGGCATAGCCGGGCGTAACGTTGATTTCGGTGAACGTGGGGGCGAAGCTCACCTTATCCTCAGGGCCGTCGTAGCGACCGAACACCCGCGTGTGCATCATCATGCCCCGCGAGGCTGGCTGATTGAACCACCCGAGGTCAAGCACGGGCTCCGGCTCGCAAGCACCCAAGAAGTGCCAGCCGCCATCCACCCACACCTCCACCCAGGCGTGGTTGTCGTCGGTATGGGCCCATCGGGGCGTATAGACCTGGCGGGCGGGAATGCCCACGGCCCGCAGGGCGCTCACCGTGAACGTGCTTTCTTCGCCGCAGCGTCCGTAGGCCGTGCGCATGGAGGCCAGGGGCGAGGAGGTGCGGGCGTCGGAGGGTTTGTAGGTAACGTACTCGTGGCACCAGTGGTTCACCTCCAGGGCGGCCTCCTGCATGGACAGGCCGGACACGCGGCGGGCGAGTTCGTCGTAGCAGGCGGTGCGGAAGGAGTCGAGGTGCTCGTTGTTCACGCGCAGGGGCAGTACGAAGTGCCGCCATTCGCGCTCGGGCACGCTCTGCCCCCAGGGCATTTCCTCGCGGGCGCGGAGTGTGCAGCGGGTCTGGCCGACGTAGAAGTCGGGGGTGTAGTCGGCCACGTCGGGCCAGCTCATGTAATCATAGAGGAAGCTTACGGCTTCGCGCTCGGCGGGGGTCTGGGTCAGGGCAAGGGCTTGGCTGCGGATTTGCAGGCGGGCGGTCTCCTGGGCCGTAGCGGCTTTGGCCACGGGCAGGCTGAGAAGCAGCAGGGCCAGGCAGAGGGTGCGTTGCATCATTGGGATATTCATGATTATCGGTATGATAAGTAAACGTGGGAGCACAGCGGACGGGCACCGGCCCATAGCCACCTGTTCCCACGTTTGCGGACAGTCTATTCTTTCTTGTCGGCCACCACTTGGCCGTAGGCTTTCTCCCAGTCGGTGTCGAGGGAGAAGGGCGTGAGCTCGCCCTGCCCGAGGTAGGCATCGGCGGTGGCCCGGTCGGTGTCGTGCCACATGGGGTTGTCGTCGGTGGCCTTGATGAACTTCACTATGCACTCCTTGCGCTCATTGCCCTGATGGGAGAGCAGCTCCTTGAAGAAGAGGTCGGTGAACTCCGAGAGGCTGAGCGCCTGCCTGTCGAGAAATTCCGTACTCACGGAGTCGGACTGTTCGAAGGCCTTGTTGCGCATGTAGGTCAGTGCGGTACGCTTAAACTGCGCTATGCGCGTGGCGGTGTAGTTGCTGGTGGGATTGTTCACCACGCGGGTAGCTGATTCCATCACCATGTTGAACACTTCCTGCGCCTTGAGGGCATTGAGGCCGCCTCCGAGGGCGAGGACGATGAGTAGGATAAATTGTCGTTTCATAGGGAAAGTTTTTTCTGTTGTATAGGGTAGTGATTTCTATCGTATAGAGTAGTTTTTCGTAGTCCGCCGATAGGAAAAATTAGTCCGCCGATAGGCAGGTGCGGCAAGCAATCCCTCTTTCTTAGCTTATAGGGCAGCAAGCAGAGGTCTTTACTTGTGAATCCTTTGGGCGTGGGCGGCGGCAAACTGCTCCCACGACTGTGCCTTCGTGCGGCGCGTCTCGCCCGTCTTGCGCTCCTGCAGGCCTGCGAGGGCGTTCTTCTGTGGGTACATGGTGCCGAGGTGGTGGCAGTAGGCGGCGGCCAGCGCATCGGTGGCGTCGAGGAAGGGCACGGAGCGCAGCGTCTCGTCCGAGATGCCCAACTGGCGTTGCAGCAAGGCCGCCACCTGCTCCTTCGAGGCCGCGCCGCGCCCCGTGATGGCCTGCTTTATTTGCATCGGGGCGTACTCGTGGATGGGCACCTGGCGGGCCATGGCGGCGGCAATCGCCACCCCTTGGGCTCGGCCCAGCTTGAGCATCGTCTGCGCGTTTTTGCCGAAGAACGGAGCCTCGATGGCGAGTTCGTCGGGCTTGAACGCGTCAATCACTCCCATAACGCGCTCGTAAATGCGCCCCAGTTTAAGGTAAATGTCGGGCACCTTGCGCATGTCTATCACGCCGAGAGTTACCATTTCCGCCTTCTTGCCCAACACGCGCAGCACGCCGTAGCCCAGCACGTTTGTGCCAGGGTCAATTCCCAGTATGATGCGCTCCACGGGCGGCTGATTGGCGGGTCGTATGGCCATTTTGGACGATTTTGCCGCAAAATTACAAAAAAACTCCCAGCCGCAAGGACTTATCTCCAAACTTTTTGCTAACTTTGCCCCGATTTTAGATTAAATTAAAGCTTATGAAACGCTTTCTTATCATGCTGACGCTTGTGGCCGCCGCCACGGCAGCAATGGCGCAAGCCCAAATGACATTCGAGAAAGGGGGCACTACCCACAACTTCGGCTCCTTCGACATGAGCGTAACGCAGACCTGCGTGTTTGAATTTACCAACACCGGCGATGCCGACCTCATAATCCATCAAGCTTACAGCAGCTGCGGTTGCACCGTGCCCAGCTTCTCGAAAGAGCCAGTCAAGCCCGGGCAGAAGGGACGTATAGAAGTGTCCTACAACGGGGAGGGCAAGTTCCCCGGCGAGTTCAAGAAAGCCATCACGGTACGCACCAACGCACCCACTCCCTTAGTGCGCCTCTACATCGAAGGCGTGATGGAAGACACCAAAGCCAAGAAAAAGTAAAGCACAAGCCGACCCGAAAAAATTGATGGCTGGGAAAGACCGACCGCCACCGCGCGGCACATGCCTCCCCAGCCATTCGCTTTTCCTATTATATAATAAGGAGCACACATGAACAGCCACAATCACCTCGTCATTATGGCGGGAGGAAAAGGAAGCCGCTTCTGGCCGCTGTCAAGCGAGGAATGCCCCAAACAATTCCTCGACGTAACAGGCTGCGGGCATACGATGATTCAAAACACCCTTGCGCGGTTTGAAGGCATCGTACCCAAGGAAAACGTCTGGGTCGTAACTCTGGCGCAGTATGCCGCCCTCGTGCATGAGCAGCTGCCCGAAGTGCCCGAGCAGAACCTGCTCTTTGAGCCCTGCGGCAGGAACACGGCTCCCTGCATCTGCTATGCAAGTTGGAAAATCAAGCACAGGGATCCGAGAGCCAACGTTGTGGTAACGCCAAGCGACCATCACGTGGAGGATGTCGCCGCCTTCCGCACGGCCATTACCGAAGCCCTGGAGTACGCCGCCGAAACCGACGCGATGGTTACCCTCGGCATGAAGGCCACGCGCCCCGAAACGGGCTACGGCTACATTAAGGCCGACCTGAGCTACGCCTCGTCACGCCGCAAAAGCATCTATCGCGTCGATGCCTTCACCGAGAAACCCGACTTTGAGAAGGCGAAAACCTACTGCGCCCAGAACAACTACTTCTGGAACGCCGGCATTTTCGTGTGGAGCGTCAGCACGGTGGTAAACGCCTTCCGTGTGTACGCCCCCGCCCTCTCCCGCATCTTCGAGGGGCTTATGGACATCTACGGCACCCCCGCTGAGCAGGCACGTATAGACAAGGTCTATCCCACCTGCGAGAACATCAGCGTGGACTATGCCATAATGGAAAAAGCCGAAGAGTTTTTCGTGCGTCCTTCCGACTTCGGATGGAGCGACCTCGGGAGTTGGAGCTCCTTGCGGGAGAAGCTGCCGCACGATGAGCGGGGCAATGCCACCGTGGGCTCCGACGTGGCACTCTACGATACGCATAATTGCATCGTTCATACGGCAGGCGCACGCAAAGTGGTGGTGCAGGGCCTCGACGGCTATGTAATAAGTGAAAAGGACGGCGTGCTGCTTATCTGCAAACTAAGCGAAGAACAACGCATCAAACTGTTCCACTGATGCATCCCTTTACTGAGACCATCGCTCTCTGGTATGAGAAACACGGGCGCAGCTTGCCTTGGCGGGTTGCGCCCGATGCGTATAGCGTGTGGCTGAGTGAGGTCATCTTGCAACAGACCACCGTGAAGCAAGGTACGGACTACTACCTGCGCTTCCTGCAACAATTCCCCACCGTCGAAGCCCTGGCTGCCGCTACCGAAGACGAAGTGTTGCGTCTCTGGCAGGGTTTGGGCTACTACTCCCGAGCCCGCAATCTCCATGCCGCCGCCCGCCAAGTGGTCAGTATGGGAGGGTTTCCTACCGCCTATAAGGAAATTCGCACGCTCCGTGGCGTGGGCGACTACACCGCCGCCGCCATTGCTTCCCTGGCCTTCGGCGAGCCGTGCGCCGTGGTGGACGGCAACGTCTATCGGGTGCTCTCGCGCTACTTCGGCCTGGACACGCCCATCGACACCACCGCTGGTCGCAAGGCCTTCGCCGAGCTGGCCGACGAGGTGCTGGACAGGCAAAACCCCGCCCGGCACAATCAGGCCTTAATGGACTTCGGAGCCACGCAGTGCCTGCCCCGCAACCCCGACTGTATGGTCTGCCCGCTCGCAGCCGGCTGCGCCGCGCTGGCCGAGGGGCGCACGGCAGAACTTCCCGTGAAGTCGCGCCGCATACGTCCCGTGGAGGTGAATCTCTGCTATGTACTGCTCCACACTCCCAGCGGACTTTTCCTGCGCCAACGCCCGAAACGCGGCATCTGGGGCGGACTGTGGGAAATTGTCCAAGCGCCCGATTTCCTTCCCCAATGTAATGAGCCGCAGCTTTTCATAGAGGGGTGCGGCGAGGGGCTGGACCTCCGCCCCTTGGGCGGCTTCCGCCATCAGCTGACCCACCGCACGATAGTTTGCCAAGCCTACGAATCCTGCGTGGCGGAGGGCACGGATGTGCCGGGCTATACTTTCGTCAGCTGGGACGGCCTTGACCGCTACGGCCTTCCCCGACTTATTGAACTGATTATAGAGAAATGGAAAAACAAGACCTCCGAATAGTTTACATGGGCACGCCCGACTTTGCCGTGGAAGCCCTTCGCTGCCTCGTCGAGGGCGGCTACAATGTGGTGGGCGTAGTTACGATGCCCGACAAGCCCGTGGGCCGGCACCAGACGGAGCTCTCGATGAGCCCGGTCAAGGAGTACGCCCTCTCGCAGGGGCTCCGCGTGTTGCAACCCGAGCGCCTGAAGGACGAAGCCTTCCTCGGGGAACTACGAGCCCTGCGGGCCGACCTGCAAATCGTAGTGGCATTCCGAATGCTCCCCGAAGCGGTGTGGCAGATGCCGCCCATGGGCACGTTCAACCTGCACGCCTCGCTCCTGCCTCGGTATCGCGGTGCCGCGCCCATCAACTGGGCGATTATCAATGGCGACGAGGAGACGGGCATCACCACCTTCTTTCTTCAGCACGCCATAGACACGGGCCACATCATCCAGCAGGAGCGCGTGCCCATCCTGCCCGACGACGACGCCGAAGCCGTCCACGACCGCCTGATGCTGCTGGGCGGACGACTGGTCGTAGAGACCGTGGACAACATCCTTGCGGAACGCGTCAATCCCATACCGCAGGAGCAGATGCAACTGCCCGTGGCCGACTGCCAGCGGCAGGCTCCGAAGATTTTCCGCGACACGTGCTGCATCGACTGGAGCCGCAGCGCGGGCGACACCCGCAACTTCATTCGCGGCCTCAGCCCCTACCCTGGCGCATGGGCGGAGTTCGTCATCGGCGGCAAGCCGCAGGTGCTGAAGGTCTTCCGCAGCCATATCGTCGGGCGGGAGGAATGGCCCGTGGCCGAAGGCGAGGAAGCCCGAGCCGCAGGCACGCTGTTCGCCCGGGCCGACCGCCTGTTCGTGCAGCAGGCCGACGGCTTGCAGGAACTTGACCTCGTGCAACTGGCCGGCAAGAAGCGCATGAGCGCCGCCGACTTCCTGCGCGGAATGAAAGGCAAAATCTAACGTCCACGGGGCTTGACATGATTATCCACATAGACAGTCTCACCGACCCCGCCCTTGCTCCCTACAGCCGCCTGACCGAGGCGCAGCTCCGTAGCGGGCAGGGACTTTTCATCGCCGAGAGTCCCAAGGTGATTGGGGTGGCGTTGCAGGCAGGCTACAAGCCCGTGAGCCTGCTCACTACGCCGCGCCACATTGCGGGCGACGCCGCTCCCCTCATCCGCCTGTGCCCCGACATGCCCGTATATACCGCTGCCGACGATGTGCTGGAGCAGCTCACGGGATTCCGCCTGACGCGCGGCGTGCTCTGTGCGATGGAGCGTCCTGCCGACCGCCTCGCGGGTACGGCAAGCGGCCCGCTCTCCGCCCGCCTTGCGCTGCCGGAAAAGAGCCGTATCGCCGTGCTCAACAACGTAGTGGATGCCACCAACATCGGAGCCGTGTTCCGCTCTGCCGCCGCCCTGGGCATCGATGCCGTAGTGCTGACCCACACCTGCTGCGAACCGCTGAACCGCCGAGCCGTGCGCGTGAGCATGGGCAGCGTGTTCCTTGTGCCTTGGCTTATGTGGACGGACGACGATGCCAGCCTCTATGCCGCCCTCCGCGCCGAGGGTTTCCGCACGGCGGCGATGGCGCTCACCGACAAGTCCGTGCCGCTGGACCATCCTTCCCTGAAGGCTGAACCGCGCCTGGCCCTGGTGATGGGCGCGGAGGGCGACGGCCTGCCCCGGGAGAGCATCGACGGCGCAGACTATGTGGTGCGCATCCCTATGGCGCACGGCGTGGATTCGCTCAACGTGGCAGCGGCCAGTGCCGTAGCCTTCTGGGAACTTCGCCGATAGAGCGCCCTCCCCTGCCCTCCCGAGGGGTGAAAGAGCCGGAGGGAAATGAACCTTGCAAGCCATAAGGCCGCTTTCATTAGTCCGCCGATAGGAAAAACTATCCCGCCGACAGTTTTTCCTGTCGGCGGGATAGTTTTTCGCAGTCTATAGAGTAAGGTGAAGGCCCGTTGCGAGCCGCTGTTCATTCCCTATAGGAGGAGTTCCATTGGGCTATGGTGCAGACGCAACTGTCATACGTGTGCGTGGTGAGGATAAAGCGGGGCGTGGCCAGCAGACCCTTGAGGCTCTCGCCGTCGCTCAGGCCCGTGCCGATGAGCTTTGCGGCAGCTTCCTTCCGCGTCCAGAGTTGGGTGAAGCGAAGGTCGGTCAGAGCAGGGTCGGCGGCAAGGAAGTCCAGTTCCTCGGCGGAGCAGACGTAACGGGCCACGTCGGCGCTGTAGCGACCGCGCAACTCAATGTCAATGCCCACGGGCTGCGTGCTCACGGCGGCGGCCACGGCCTCATTGCAATGCGAGAGGTTGAAATGCACCGCAGGGCCGCCCCCCTCCGTCTCCCCGGAAGGAGAAAGGGAAAGAGGGGCAAGCTCCGGCTTGCCGTGCGGGCCGAGAATGAATCGGGGCTGCGCGGCGATGCCGTAGTGCGTGCGGAGCAACCGGCAGAGCAGGAGGTACGACGCGGCGCATTGGGCGCGTCCGCTCTCAAACTTGAACTTCCGGGCCTCCTCCCTTCGCCATGCGGGGAGCTGACACAGCGCAGCTTCGAGGCGAGAGCCCCGAAGCTGCGGTAAGGTATGGTCGATGGCGAAGTACACTTTAGGAGGGCGTGTTAGCGGATGACCTTCTTCCTGCGCTGGACGTAGATGTCGCGGCCTGCCTTGTGCGGGCTGGCGGGCTGGCCTTGCAGATTGTAGTGCGGCTCAGAGAATGAGGGAAGCAGGACGGCGGCGTTGATGGCGTCCACTTCGCCGTCCGTGCTCACAAATTCAAAAGCGTACTGGCAGCCCGCGTCGGCACTGCTGGTGGCATCGCTCACGGCTGCGCCCCAGTTGTAAATCTTCTTGCCCGAGCCGTCGGCAAAGCCCGTCTGGTTCATCATCTGAGCCGTGCCGCTGTAGATGCGGAAGCAGCCCTCGGCATCGCTCCCTTTAAGCCGCCAGCCCGCAGAGGGCTTGGTGGCAGTCGTCTTCAGCTGCGTGTCGTTGCCGGCGGTGGGAGCGATGTAGCTCTTGTCGGCCTTGTTGCGGATGTCGTAGGAGCCGTCGGTGCGCTCATAGAAGTACCACACGCTCTTCGCATCGCTGGCGTTCTGCACGCCTATAAGCCCCTTGCCGCTACCCTGCGACGTGACGTAGCGTGCCTCACGGTTGGGCGTGCTGAAGCGGTAGCCGTACTGCGTCTTCGTATTGGAGGCCTTCGGGCCGTGCAGGGTAGTGCTGCTTGAAAGGAAGTAAGTCACGAGGGCTTGCTGGAGGCGGTCGTAGGCTCCCTGCGCCACGGTGGCCGAGGGGTTGGCTGCGGCCTCCTGCTCGGCTATGAGTATGGCCTCTTGCAGGGTGGCGGTGGCCTCAGGGTTGAAGTAGCCCACAGCGGTGTCATCGGTCGTGCCGTCTATGGCTCCGTGAGCCTGCGCGATGAGGGCGATGAGGCGGTCTGCCGTAGGATTGCTGCCCTTGACAATAAGGCCGTCCCACAGTTCCGCCCACTGTGCGAGGAACGTGTCGAAGGATTTGTGGTCGATGTTCTGGGCTTCGCGCTCCAACTGGGCAATGGCTTCCTGCAAGGCCTGCTTGCTAGTGGGATAGCCCGCCTTGCCGAAGAGTTCGTCCTGCGTGTAGCCGCTGAGGCGCTTGATGTAGCGGGCGTAGTCGGCGGCTCGGGCTTCCAGCACCATGGCAGGTGCCACGTTCTCTATGGTCCAGTGGCTGCCGGCATAGTATTCCGTGCCGCTCTTATAGCCGTAGAGTTTCACGAGGTCGGCGGGCTTGTTGAAGTGGAGTGCAGGGGAGCTGGAAGGAGCCGCCGTCGGCAGGATAGCCAGCCAGTTCTTGTCGTTATTAGCCCAGTCTATCTTCACGTCAGCCTTGACCGGCGCACGGAAAGTGTAGGGGTTGCTGCCATTCACGGCGATGTAGTCGCCGTTGCGGCTTTCCAGCACCAGCGTGCCGTCGGCATTCTGGAGGATACGCCATATCTGCGTCTCGCTCTTCGTATCGACCTGTGCGTCCAGTCGGGCATTGTCGGCAGCCGCAGTAAGCACGCGTGTGTTGTTGTCGTCGAAGGCGCAGCGGAAGGCGTACCAGTGGTTTTCGCGGTCGGTGCTCACCTTGTAGCTGTCCAGCGTCTCGAAATTGATTTCGCAGGCTGCCTTGGCCTCAGCCAGCACTTCGGCGAGGAAACCCAAGGTGTCGGCAGGCACAGCCTCATAGTCGGACAGCGTGGGGGCACTCTCCACCCAAGCCTCTTCCCACTTGTACTGATTGGCCTTACCGTCCCACGCCTTACGGCCAAGGGCGGCGTTCCACTTGTGGAGCAAGCGCGGACGATAGTAGTCGCGCACCAGTCCGGCCCAGACGCGGGCGGCATAATCCTGCACCGGCTCGGCACTGGAGTGGTCCTTGCCGAACCAGACGGTGAGGATGCGCCGAGCATTCTGCGCATTGCGCTTCGCACTCCCCGAGTAGCCTTTCTGAGCCAAGTCCTCCCAACGCTTGAGGTTATAGACGGGATGACAAGTCAAGGCGCGGTCCATACTAATCATAAGGTGGTCCAGCACGCCCAGCAGGCTGTCGGCCATCAGCGTATTGCCTGCGGTGACGTAGCCCTGGATGCGGTTGTTGAGCTTCTCCACTTTTCCGCCGCAGTACATAGCCACGGCTTCCACCATGTCGGCCTGGGCCAGCGGACTGCCCTGCTGGCGGATGGCATCAAGCTGGGAGAAGAGCGTCTCCACGCCGGAGTAGAAAGCGTCGTTCTGACTGGCTGAACCGGAGCCGAGGCCGCCGTCGCTCTGCCAGCCGAAGCGGGGATGGTCGGTGAAGTAGTTATATACGGAGTTGCGCAAGGCCTGATGGAAGGCTTGCTGCTCGGCAGTGTAGCCGCCGTAGCGGGAATTGGCGTACTGCTTCAGCCAAGAGTCGAGGTTGATGGTCTTCTTGGAGGCGACCCAGCCGCCATCGGTGATGAGTTCGTAGAGAATCTCGTTGTTTTCCACGCCCTCGGGGGTCATGCCGTAGCCGGTGAGGGAGGACTTCTTTGTGGAGTTGTTGAGTGAGTTGAGGAAAGTCTGGGCGTAGTCGTTCATCTTGCCCGTCAGGGTGTTCTTACCGCCCATGTTGGGAAGCAGGGTGTAGGTCCAGTCCTTGCCGTCGAAGGAGTTGTAGGTCTCCCAGCTTTTGTTGTTGTAGCCGCCGTATTCGGGGCTCATGTAGAGTACCATGAACTGGTCGTCGGGCACCATAGAGGTGAGTGCCTGGAACTTGGCCAGGCCCCAACTGCTCTGCTGGAAGTTGAACGTCCAGCCCTGAGTGACCCACACCACGTCGGGGTTGGCGGAGCCTTCGCTGATGCTCTTCCAAATGTTCTGCCCGTAGGCGGGAAGGTCGGCGGCGGAGGGTATGGCCATTTCGTTGAAGGAGTCGGAGAGGTAGTACTTGCGCACGCCAAACTCCTTTTCCCATTCCTTAATGAAGCGGGAACCCACTTCCACGAAGGCGTCGGTGGTGGGGCTCAGGCGATAGTTCTGATGGGTGCCGTCGATGCACCATCCCCACCCTACGCGCTCTGTGCTTGTGCCCTTGACGCGTGTGGCGAAGTTGCCGGGCACGAATCCGCCGAAAGCGGGACAGATGGGCTTCATGCCCAGAGAGTCCATGCGGTTCAGGACGTGGTGGGCGATTTCCAGCTGGCGGTTGTTCCATTCGTCGCCCAAGGGGCCGTCGAAGGTGTTTCCGCTGAGATTACCCATACGGAACCACGGCAGATGGGCGGGCCCCACTTCCCAAGCGTCGATGTCCTTGGCCGTGAGCCCCATGCTGAGGAACACGCGGCGATAGATGATTTCCTGCGCAAGGAGGAACAGGGGCATGTCGATGCCGTGCAGGGCCATCCAGTCCAGTTCCTTGTCCCAGCGGTCTTCATCCCAGTAGGGCATGGTGTAGCCGTAGGTTACGACGTTGAAGTACTGGTGGTCGCGATACTGCGAGGTGAGGGTCTTGGCGGCGGTGGAGAGGTCGGCGGGCCTGTCGAAGCGCTTTCCGCTCCAGGCCATCATGCCTGCCTGCTTGCTTTTCGTCCAATCGTAGAAGGCCCGGCAGGCAGCCACGGCGCTGGAGGCTTTCACGGTTACGGTGTTGCCTTCGGCACTGTACTCATACTTGTCGCAACCCTTATCGGTGGGCGTGAGCGAAAGCTCTACGGCGACGTCCACCTTGCCGTCGGTGAAGCGGTTGATAATGGAGGCTGCGGCCTTCTCGCCGGCAGCGCGTTGCTCTGCCGTGAGCTGTGCCCACGAGGGCAGGCTCAGGATGAGGCAGAGCAGGGAGAGAAAACTCTTTCTCATAGTCTAATGCTTGTGATTGTAGGAGTGAATTTCGTTTACTTTATGGGACAGTGATTTTTATCGTATAGAGTAGGGAAAACTGTCGTATAGGATAGGAACGACTGTCGTATAGAGTAGGAAAAACTGTCGGCGGGACAGTTTACTCGGCCTTGCCGATGGCCTCCATTATCTTGGCTTCCAGTTCCTCGGCCAGCTCCGGATTGTCGGCGATAACCTTTTTCAGGGCTTCGCGTCCCTGGCAGAGGCGCGTCTCGCCGTAGCTGAACCATGAGCCGCTCTTGGTGAGCACCTTGTACTCCACACCGAGGTCGGCAATCTCGGCGGTGTGGCTGATGCCCTGGCCGAAGGAGATTTCAAATTCGGCCTTGCGGAAGGGAGGAGCCACCTTGTTCTTCACCACCTTCACGCGCACCTGATTGCCCACGGGGGTGTCGCCGTCCTTCAAGGTGGTTACCTTGCGGATGTCGAGGCGCACGGAGGCATAGAACTTCAAGGCGTTGCCGCCCGTGGTGGTCTCGGGATTGCCGAACATCACGCCAATCTTCTCGCGCAGCTGGTTGATGAAGATGCACGTCGTGTTGGTCTTGGCTATGGTTGAGGTGATTTTGCGCAGGGCCTGACTCATGAGGCGGGCTTGCAGGCCCACTTTGTTGTCGCCCATGTCGCCTTCAATCTCGGCCTTGGGTGTGAGCGCCGCAACGCTGTCTATGACGATGATGTCTATGGCTGCGGAGCGGATGAGCTGGTCGGCGATTTCCAGGGCCTGCTCGCCGTTGTCGGGCTGGGAGATGAGGAGTTCGTCCACGTTCACGCCGAGTTTCTGGGCGTAGAAGCGGTCGAAAGCGTGCTCAGCGTCGATGAACGCTGCGATGCCGCCGTTTTTCTGTGCCTCGGCGATGGCATGGATGGCCAGCGTGGTCTTGCCGCTTGATTCAGGGCCATAGATTTCTATGATACGGCCCTTGGGGAATCCGCCTACGCCAAGGGCGGCGTTCAGGCCGATGCTGCCCGTGGGAATTACCTCTACGTTTTCTATCTTCTCGTCGCCGAGCTTCATAATGGAGCCTGCGCCGAAGTCCTTCTCAATCTTGGCCATTGCGGCCTGGAGTGCTTTGAGCTTCTCGCTCGCTGCGTTTGTCTCTGTTGCTTTTGCCATATTGCGGTTGTTTTGTTTGTTTTAATCATTCAACGGTTGAGGCTACTGCGCCTTCAAGAAGCCAATCACCTCGCTTATTTTGCAGAAGGCCATGCCTACGCAAGTGTCGGCGGCACCGTAGTAGATGGTACACTTGTCGCCCTCGGTCAGCGCGGCGCAAGGGAATACGACGTTGGGGACGTCGCCCGCGAGTTCGTAGGGTGCGGCAGGGCCGAGCAGGTACTCCATGCTGCGGCAGAGCACGCGGCTGGGGTCATCCAAGTCCAGCAAGGCGGCCCCCATGGCGTAGCGATAGCCGTTGCAGGTGCGTATCACGCCGTGATAGAACAGCAGCCACCCCTCACTTGTCTTTATGGGTACGGGGCCCGCTCCTATCTTCAGGCACTGCCAGGCGCTTTCCTCGAAAGGCGTGGGCCGCATCACGAGACGATGCTCGCCCCAGTACTTCATATCGGGGGAGTAGCTCACGAAAATGTCGCCGAAGGGCGTGTGGCCCGTGTCGCTGGGGCGGCTGAGCATCGCATAGCGGCCGCCAATCTTCTCGGGGAAGAGCACGCCGTTGCGGTTGAAGGGCAGGAAGGCGTTCTCACACTGGTAGAAAGTCTCGAAGTCGAAGGTATAGCCGATGCCTATGGTGGGCTGTCCTTCGTAGCCGTTGCACCACGTTATCCAGTAGCGGTCGTCAATCCAGCATACACGCGGGTCGTACTTGTAGCTGCTCTGAATCATCGAGGTGTTGCCCGCCTGCCAAGCGATGGGCTGATGCTGTATGTTCCAGCTGAGGCCGTCCTTGGAGAAGCCGGCGAAGATGTTCATCTGCACCCGCCGGTTGTCGCAGCGGAAGACCCCCGCGAAACCGTCCTTAAACGGCACCACGGCGGAGTTGAACACGCTGTTGCTCGTCGGTAGGGCGTAGCGGTCGATTATAGGGTTCTGTTCGTAGCGCCAGCAGATGTCGTTGCAACCTGCGGGGCGCTCCTGCCAAGGGATATTCATAGTCGTTATCTTTGTAATCTAGAGAATCTAGATTTTCTGGACATTCTAGATATTCTAGAGCTTTTAATCCAATTCGAGGTCGCCGTCGTGGATTTCGTGCCAGGGGAGTCCTTGCTTGCCCAGCTCCACCATGAAGGGGTCGGGGTCGAACTCTTCCACGTTGTGTACGCCGGGCTTTTTCCAAAGTCCCAGCATGAACATACGGGCCCCTATGCAAGCGGGCACGCCCGTAGTGTAGCTGACGCCCTGCATACCGGTTTCTTCGTAGGCGGCCTGGTGTGAGCAGTTGTTATATATATAATAGGTGTGCTCCTTGCCATCGAGGCCGATGCCTTTGATACGGCAGCCGATGGAGGTCTCGCCGTCGTAGTTTTCGCCGAGGTCTTGAGGATTGGGCAACACGGCCTTGAGGAATTGCAGGGGTACAATCTTGACGGTCTCCACGCCCGTTCCGTCGGCCTTGGGGGCGGTGTACTCAATCTCATCGATACGGTCCATGCCGATGTTCTGTATGACTTCGAGGTGCTTCAGGTAGGCTTCGCCGAAGGTCATCCAGAAGCGGGCCCGCTTGATGGTGGGATAGTTGATGACGAGGCTTTCTATCTCTTCATGGTGGAGCAGGTAGCTTTCCTTCGGGCCTATGTTGGGGTAGGTCAGGGGCTGGTGTATTTCCATGGGCTCCGTTTCTATGTACTTGCCGTCCTCATAGTAGAGGCCCTTCTGGGTGATTTCGCGGATGTTGATTTCGGGGTTGAAGTTCGTGGCGAAGGCTTTGTGGTGGTTGCCGGCGTTGCAATCGACGATGTCGAGGTAGTGGATTTCCTTGAAGTGGTGCTTGGCAGCGTAGGCCGTGAAGATGCTCGTTACGCCCGGGTCGAAGCCGCAGCCCAGTATGGCGGTGAGTCCGGCCTTCTCGAAGCGCTCGCGGTAGGCCCACTGCCATGAGTACTCGAAGTGTGCCTCATCCTTCGGCTCATAGTTGGCCGTGTCAAGATAGGAGCAGCCGGCCTCCAGACAGGCGTCCATGATGGTGAGGTCCTGGTACGGCAGAGCGAGGTTCATCACAAGGTCAGGCTGGAACTCTCGGAAGAGAGCCACCAGTTCGGGCACGTTGTCGGCATCTACCCGTGCGGTCTTGATGTCCGTGCGCCCCGTAGCCTTGGCTACGGCGGCGGCCAGCGCATCGCACTTTGACTTAGTGCGGCTGGCTATCATGATTTCGTTAAACACGTCGGCGTTTTTCGCCACTTTGTGTGCGGCGACGGTGGCCACGCCGCCGGCACCGATAATCAGTACTTTTCCCATTGTTGTGTAGTGTAGGTATAATTTTCGCGCTGCGAATTTACGAATAAATGGGCACACGGCCAAGTCTTTGCACGCTTTTTTGAGTTTTGGCTGCCGTAGGGCCGCGCCGAGCCCTCTCTAAGGGGAGTTACCGTCCGCGCCGAGGAAGACGAAACTACCCTATAGGATAGCGCGAACTATCGTATAGGGTAGGAAAAACTATTGTATAGAGTAGGAAAAACTGTCGTATAGGACGGGATTTTGCGGCGTAGGAGGAACCTGCGGCGGCCTACTCGTAGCGAATGGCCTCGATAGGGTCCATGCGGGCTGCCTTGCGGGCTGGCACGTAGCCGAATATAACGCCGATGACCGTACACACGAGGAAGCTCACGATGATGCTCCACAAGGGCACGGCGGCGGGCATGTGGAGGAGGCTGCGGGCCAAGGCCGCTCCGCCCTCGCCCAAGAGGATGCCGAGCAGGCCGCCCGTGATGCTGATGAACACGCTCTCAATGAGGAATTGCAGCATGATGTCGATGCCGCGTGCGCCTACGGACATACGCAGGCCTATTTCCTTGGTGCGTTCCGTAACGCTCACGAGCATGATGTTCATGATGCCGATGCCTGCCACAAGGAGGCTGAAGGCGGCGGCTACGACAAGGATGAGCGTAACGGTGTCCATGGTGCTGGACATGGTGTCCATCATTTCCTGCTGGGAGTTTATGGTGAAGTTGTCGGGCACGCCGTCTTTCAACTTGTGGGTGCGGCGCAGCACGGCGGTCAGTTCCTCGATGGCTTCGGGGGAGCGCTCCTCGCTCACGGCGGAGCACTGTATGCTGTTGAGGAAGTTCTGCGCAAGGATGCGCTTCATCACGCAAGTGTAGGGGGCTATGATGACATTGTCCTGGTCCATGCCCCAACTGTTCGTGCCTTTGCTTTCCAGCACGCCAACGATGCGCATGGGTATGCTTTTGAAGCGGATGGTCTTGCCAAGGGCGCTGGCGGCTTCGGCTTCCTCGCCGAAAAGGTCGCGCACGATGGTCATGCCCACCACGCAGACTTTGGCGCTCTTGTTGATGTCGGATTTGGAGAAACAGACGCCTTTTTGAACGGGCCACTGCTTTATGCTGAGGTACTCCTCGTTCTCGCCATAGACGGTGGCCGTGGTGTTTTTGGAGCCGTAGATGACTTGGCCGGCGGCGGTTACTTCGGGGCTGGCGTTCTTTACCAGCCGTGCCTCGGCCTTGATGGCCTCGAAGTCCTCCACCTTGAGTGTCTGCATCTCGCTGGGATCCTGGCGCACGCCGCCGTGCATCATGCCGTTTCCGCCGGGACGAACCATCAGCAGGTTGGTGCCCAGCTTGCCTATTTCGCCCCTGATGCTCTCTTTGGAGCCTTGGCCGATGGCCATCATTATGATGACGGCGGCCACGCCTATGATGATGCCCAGCATCGAGAGGAAGGAGCGGAACTTGTTGCTCATTATGGCCTTGAAGGCCACTTTGAAGAGATTGAAGTAGTTCACTTGTTTGTTTTTTCCTTGGATTGGCCTGCGGGATTGGTGCGCAGGTTTGTTCTTGCTTTACGGGGAGGTGGAACTATCCCGCCGATAGTTTTTACTGGCCTATAGGGGAGGCCGTCCTGTCGGCGGACTAAATTTTCCTATCCCTTGAGTTGTAGAAAGCCCTCGGCAGGTGCTAATCGTCCTGATTGACGGGAAGGGCGTCCAGGGCTTCGGCAGCCGAGAGTATGCAGGCGTTCTGCGTGTCTTCCCTTATTTTGCCGTCGCGCAGCATGATGTTGCGGCTGGAGTATTGGGCGATTTCGGGGTTGTGGGTTACGAATATGATGGTTCGCCCCTCCTTGTGCAATTTCTGGAAGAGCACCAGCATCTCGAATGAGGTACGGGTGTCCAGATTGCCCGTAGCTTCGTCGGCCAGAATCACGGCGGGATCGTTCACCAGCGCACGGGCAATGGCCACGCGCTGCATTTGGCCGCCCGACATCTGGTTGCTCTTGTGGTTCAGCCGGTCGCCAAGACCCACTTCCTGCAAAGCCCTCACGGCAGCTTCGCGGCGCTGACGTGCCGAGTACTTGCTGTTGTACATCAGCGGCAGCTCCACATTTTCCACCGCCGTGGTCTTGGCCAGCAGATTGTAGTTCTGGAACACGAAACCTATCTTTCTGTTGCGCAGCACGGCACGCTGCGAGCGGCTCATCCTGCGCACGGGAGTGCCGTCCAGGAAGTACTCGCCCGAAGTGGGGGTGTCGAGGCAGCCAAGCTGGTTGAGAAGCGTACTCTTTCCCGAACCGGACGTTCCCATTATGGTAACGAACTCGCCCTCGTATATCTTGAACGACACGCCGCGCAGGGCATGGACAACCTCCTCGCCCACCTTGAAGTCGCGGCGCACGTCCTGAAGTTCGATGACTACTTTCCGTTCATTCATTTCTTCGGGGTGTTTTTCTTATCGTCGCGCCTCTTCATCTTAGGCATGAAGGGGTTCTGATTGGCCTCGGCACCCGCATTGTCGAGTCCGCCGACCTCACAGTCTGTAATTACCTTGGTGCCTTCCGGCAGGCCGCTGAGCACCTCCACCAGCGTACCATCGGTCATTCCCGTCTGAACGGCTACGGCCCGCAGCACGGTCCCGTCCAGCGTCCATACCTTCTTTTCTGCCTGAACGTCCTGGATGGACTGTTCGGGGGTGAGGAGAGTGGAGTCGGGGCGGAACTGCAAGGCCGAAGCCGGCACCACGAGGGCGTTCTGCACCTCCATGGTCACGATGTTCACGTTGGCGGTGAGCCCGGGCTTGAGCTTGAGGTCGGGGTTCGGGGCGGAGATGACCACCTCGTAGGTTACGACGTTGCTCTCGGTGGTGGCCTCCTGCCTGACCTGCGTAACGTGGCCCTCGAAGGTATCGTCGGGGAAAGCATCCACGCTGAACGTAACGTGCTGGCCTTCCCTCACGCCGCCTATGTCGGCCTCGTCGATGTCGGCTATTACGCGCATGTCGGTCAGGTCTTGGGCAATGGTGAAGAGTTCAGGGGTCGTCATGGCTGCGGCTACGGTCTGTCCCTCTTCCACGGCCTTCTTCAGCACTACGCCGTCGATGGGAGCCGTAATCGTGGCATAGCCGAGATTGGTGCGTGCCTGCTGTACGCTCTGCTGCTGCACTTGCACCTGCTGCTGGGCCTGATGGTAGGACAACTTGGCCTGGTCGTACTCGTCGGCGCTGATGAGGCCCTTGTCGTAGAGGGTCTTCATGCGATTGTAGTTGGTCTGCTGGTAAGCAAGGCTGCTCTGCGCATTCTGAAGGTTGCTCTGCGCACTCTGAAGGGCGGAGCGGAGGTTCGTCTTGTCAAGCTCGGCAATCACCTGCCCCTTTTTGACCACACTGTTGTAGTCCACGTAAATCTTGTCGATTATGCCGCTCACCTGCGTACCTACGGTAACCTGCGTTACAGGCTCGATGGTGCCCGTTGCGGTAATGCTGGTGCTGAGTGTCTGGCGAAGGGCGGGTTGGGAGTTGTAAGTTACGCTCTGCTCCTTGGCACATCCTGCCAAGAGAAGGGCGGCTGCTGCGAAATAGTGTATGGCTTTCATATAATGGAGTGTTACGAAATTGCAGTTTGTCCGTGCGGTGGTGGAATTTAGAACTCCAGCGGTTCTCCGCCGTAGAAGTTCAGCAGGGAGCGGTAGAGCACTGTGGTGTATTTGTCCTGAAGGAGTGTCTGGCGGCTCTGGAGGAGGGCCGTGCGGCTCTGGAGAAGGTCGCTGATGTTCTTGAGTCCTACCTTGAACTGTTCGTCGAGGAGCTGGAAGCTGGCTTCGCGGCTCTTCACGTTGCTTTGCGAGGCGGCGAACTTCTGCTGACTGTTGGTAGCGGTCAGCCAGTACTGCTCAATGTTCTGATACAAGGTTTTCTTGGCGTCGTCCAGGTTGAGCTGGGCGGTGAGCTCATCGACCTTGGCCCGCTCCACGTTGCTCTTCACGCGCCGCTGGTCGAGAATAGGTATGCTTACGCCCACACCGACGTTGGCGTTGAAATTGTTTTTCAGCTGCTGGCCGAAAGAGTTGGCGGCTCCCGTCATGTGACTGTCGTTCAAGCCTGCATTGAGGGAGATGGAGGGTATGCGGGCGGCCTTGGCGATGCGCGTGGCCAGCTGGCTCTGCTCAATGCCCAGCTGTGCGCTCTTCACTTCGGGACGCGAGGCCACGGCACGGCTGTACACGTCCATGCGGTCGGGGATGGGCTTCATGGCGGCGGCATCGGAGAGCGACGGGGCGGCCACATCGAGGCTCTCGCCGGCGGGCAGCTCCAAAATCTGGGCCAGTTCCAACTTCGCCTGGCTGATTTGGGTGCGCGTGTTCACCAAGTCGTACTGGCCGCTGCTTACGGTAGCCTCCAGTTCCAGCACGGAGGCGCGTGCCATCTTGCCGTTCTCCATGAACGCCACGCCACGCTGCCAAATAATACTGTCCTGATGCAGGATTTTTTCGTTTACCTTGACGGCTTCCTGCATATAGAGTATTTGCACGTAGAGCTGGGCGATACGCTCGACAAGGGCGTTCTGCTGCTCGGTCAGGCTGAGTTGGCTGATTTTATTGGCTAATTCGGCGCTCTCGATGTTCATTTCGCGTTGCCGCCCGTTATACACCAGCCAGTTGGCGTTTACGCCGTAGCTGCCGCTCTCGGTAACCTTCTTGGCACTACTGCCCGTCAGGCTACCGTTTACGTAGGTTACGGCGCTTTCCTGGAAGGGGCGCCATGTGGCACTCTCGCTGAGCGAAGCGCTCAGGGTGGGAAGCCACGCGGCCTTGCGCTCTTTCAGGTTGATGTCTTGGGTGAGCGTGAGGGCTTCGGCCTTTTTGATCGTGATGTTGTGTTGGAGGGCGTAGTCGATGCACTCCTGGAGGGTGAACACACGGGTAGCGGCCTCCGCAGTGGCGTAGGAGCCCCATGCGAAAGCGGCGAGTATCAGAAGTTTATTCTTCATGCTGTAAGGATTTTCGGTAAGGGTAGGAACTGCCGTCAGGGCGTGGCGTCCAACTTCTGCAGGCCGCCCGTGGTGGGGTTGAGCCAGACGTGGGTGGTCTGCTTTTTGTTGAAGAGCTCACCGCCGAGATGCTCGATACGGCCTACTTGCGCGAAGGGTAGGGTCTGCTGCCACACGATGTTGTCGTGGCTGTCGGTGAGCGTAACCAGCACATTGCTGCTCACGCAGTAGCGCAGGTCTTCCTGCTCCTTGCGGCTGCCTTTCTGCGAAGGGTCTTCGGCGGGCAGTGTGTGCTGGTTGGCGAATGTGAAGTAGTAGGGTTCGCCGTCGGCTGCCTCGGCGGGCAGCACGCCGAGCTGCGGCGAGAAGCGGAAGGCCACCTGACGTGCGCCCTCGAAGTTGGCGGGGCGTATGCCGAAGGTGAACGTGTGGCGCGATGCGGCCGTCCATCCGCAGAAGAGCTGGGTGAGGCCTTCCTCCTGCCGGGTGAGGCCGGCAAGCATCTGCTTGAGCTGTTCGCCGTCCTTGGGCATGAAGTCGGCCTGCCCCTTCATGAGCAAGGAGCGGTTTTCGCGTATGTCGCATATTTCGGCAGCGGCCAGCTCAGCGGCTTTGCGCCGGCTGGTGGCGGCCAGCATCTCGGGCGTCTTGCACTTGTCGGCATCCACCATCGTGGCAGGGAGCTGTTCGGAACTTGCCTGCGTGAGGGGCTGCGGCTGGGGAGCCTCGGCGTTCACGGCCAGAAGGCAGCCGTCGGGAGCGAGCGTTACGAGTGGTGCCGAGGTCTTGGCCTTCAGTTTTATGGAGAAGGCTCGGGAGGGGTCGGCCACGCCGTAGGGCACCACCGACACGGTGGTGAGCTGCCAATTCTCCTCCTTCTGCTGCGGCACATTGTCCTGACGGAGGAAGTGGGAGGCGTAGGGGGCGTACTCCCCGGGAGTCCTCACCTCGCGCAGGGCTTCCACAGTCAGATGGAGGCGCGTTTCAGGCAGGAAGTAGCAGATGCCGTCGGCGGTAAGGCCGGGCGTGAACACGGCCACCTCGGTTTGGGCGGTGGCTGCGGCGGCCATACTGAGGGCCAGGGTAAAAATGGGCAAGCGCTTCATTTCTTTGGGGGATAAGGGCGGATAAACAGATGTACGGAACGGCGCTCACCGGCCTATAGGAGAGTTTTTCCTGCCGTATAGAGTAGGCCATCCTATCGTATAGGACAGTCCGCACTACCCTATAGGCCAGTGGCGACGATTCCTTGGGAAGATGTTACTTCACTACGATGACGAGATACTTGCTTACGCTCCAGAACGTGTCGGGGTCGGTGATGCGCAGCGTGTACTGGCCCTTCGTGTCCTTGTCGAGGGAGTAGGAGCCGGCGGGGTGGTTGGTCTTGAGACTGGCGCTCTTGGAGTAGAGATGAATCACCTTTGTGGTGCGCGTGTCAATCTTTGTGAAATAGTCGCGGGCGAAGTTGCCGGAACGGAGCACCTCGCCGCTGTCGATGATGCGCTGCTCCTTCAGCTCACGCTTGGTGCCGAACACATAGTAGGCGGTGTGCAGGTCCTTGTCCTGCTGAGCCACGGTCTGAGCCCGCTCCGTGTTCTGCTTATCCAAGTCGCGCACATTGTTGCTCAGATTGTGGATTTCCTCGCTCTGCTCCGCGATGGTGGCCTTCTGCCGGGCCATTTCCTCCTGCAAGGAGGCGATTTGCGCAGTCTTGTCCTCCAACTCCGTGGTCAGGCGGTTGATGGTGGCTTCCAGCGACTGCTTCAGCTTGCTGCTGTTGATGCTGCTCTCTTTCAGCTGCTGGCGCAGCTGGCCTATAAGCTCGCGGTTCACCTGCATGGTGCGCTGGATTTCTGCAATGTTCTGGCGGATTTCCTCACGGCTGTTCTGCTCGCCGCTCTGGCGGGCCACGTTGATGCGTCCCTCGGCCACGTTGATGCTCTGGAAGCCCTCCTGCACCTCATTGAGGATGCTGATGAGGTCGTTCAGCTCATTCTCTTTCTGAGCCACGATGGTGCGCAGCGAGTCGTTGGAATTGACAGCCTGCGCCAACTGTTCCTTTCGCGTGTTACAAGCCGTGATGCACGTCAGGGCTGCGATGATGACAAGAATCTGTTTCATAATTTGAATGATTTAGTTGTTGGTTTGTTCTATTATATATATGGAGTGTCTTGACGGCAGGGAGGCTTACTTTCCTCCCACCACCACGACGAACTCGCCTCGGGGAGCATGGGCCTGGAAGTGGGCGGCCACTTCGGCCAGCGTACCGCGCACGCTCTCCTCATGTACCTTGCTGATTTCGCGGCATACCGAACAGAGCCTCTCGCCGCCGAATACGGCCGAGAGTTCGCCGAGCAGCCTGACCACGCGGTAGGGGCTTTCGTAGAACACCATGGTGCGCTGTTCTTCGCGGAGGGCCTCGATACGCCCCTGGCGGCCTTTTTTCTGCGGGAGGAAGCCCTCAAAGCAGAAGCGGTCGCAGGGCAAGCCGCTGCTCACCAATGCGGGCACGAAAGCCGTGGCTCCAGGCAAGCATTGCACCTCCACGCCCTGCCGGACGCACGCCCGCACAAGCAGAAAGCCGGGGTCGCTGATGCCGGGGGTACCCGCGTCGCTAATCAAGGCCATCGTCTCGCCACCGGCCATACGAGCCGCCATCATGTCGGCTGTCTGGTGTTCATTGAACTTATGATGGCTCATCAGGTGCGTATGGATGTCGAAATGCTTCAGCAGGTTTCCGCTGGTGCGCGTGTCCTCGGCGAGCACCAAATCGGCCTCTCGCAAGATGCGCAGCGCACGCAGCGTAATGTCTTCCATATTGCCCACAGGCGTAGGCACAAGATATAATTTACCCATTCTGAGGGCAAAATTACGGAAAAAACGCGAAGTGAGGCGCGTGTATGGGAACTTTTTTGTACTTTTGCCCCAAATTTAAGGATTATTGGTTTTTCAACCGCCCACTTTATACATTTATATGCCATATCGTCCCTGAAAATCCTGCTTTCCATGCTCAAACAAGAAATCAACTTCGACCGCTTCGTGCGCGGCCTCATTCTGCTTTCCGTATGCGGCGTGGCCGTGTTCCTCATCAACCACCTGAGCAGCGTGCTCCTGCCCTTCGTCGTAGCCTGGGCGCTGGCCTACCTGCTTTACCCCGTCGTGCGTTTTCTCCAATACAAGTGCCGTCTTCGCAACCGTATGCTGTGTGTGCTGATAGCCGTCCTGGCCGTCATCGGAGCCCTGACGGGGCTGTGTATGGCAGCGGTACCCAGCATCCAAAGCGAATGGCACCACCTCAAGGAAGTGGCCATGAGCTATCTCGAAGGCCGACGGCAGGTTACCGGCCTGACAGCCGAAGTGCAACAGTACATCATGGCCTACGCCCAGCAGTTCGACATCGACGAGTTCCTCGCCCAGTACGACCTTCAAGCCACCCTGAAGGAAGCCCTGCCCAAGTTGTGGGGCGTAGTGTCGTCCACGGCCGGCGCAGTCATCAATGTGCTGTCATCGCTCTTCGCGCTCATCTATCTTTTCCTGCTGTTGCTGGATTACGAACGCTACGCCGAAGGCTGGATAAAGCTGGTGCCTCGCCAGCGTCAGCCCTTTGCCCGCCAACTGGCCGCCGACATCGAACGCGGCATGAGCGGCTACTTTCGAGGACAAGGCCTTGTAGCGCTGAGCAACTGCCTGATGTTCACACTCGGCTTCTGGATTGTAGGTTTTCCCCTACCCGTGCTGATGGGCGTGTTTATCGGGTTGGTGTCCTTCGTGCCCTACCTGCAACTCATAGGCTACGTCCCCGCCGTAGCACTCGCCCTCATCAAGAGCGCCGACACGGGACAAAGTTTCTGGGTGCTCATCGGGCTTGTAACACTCGTCTATATCGTCATACAAGTCATACAGGACACCTTCGTTACTCCCCGCATAATGGGCCACATCATGGGACTTCCGTCTGCCATCGTACTGCTGGCTCTCACTGCCTGGGGCTACGCTCTCGGCATCATAGGCCTCATCATCGCCCTGCCTGCCACAACGCTATTCATCAGCTACTACCGGCGCTACGTAGTCGGCAATGCGGACTCCCCCGCCGAACAATAGGCCATACGGCACCTCCCCAAAGAAGCCGAAGAGGGGCTTTACTTGGCAGGAAGCAAACGCTCCAAGATACTTTCGCTCGGAAAAGCTCAAATTTCGCTGCGCTCATGCAGGCTTTTCCCTCGCTTATTCGCAACTCTGGGCTTCGCTGTGCTGCGCCCCAAGTTATTTGCGCTCGGAAATCCTCAAATAAATTTGGCATTCCGCTCGCTTATTCGTAACTTTGCAGCGGAATAGTATGTTCGGTTAGGAGAAAGTAAGCCTCACGCACCGACTTCTTTCCAAAGGTCCTACACAACAATGTACCACCCACCCCTTTCCCACGGCTTACGCCATGAGTACTTAATATGAAAGACTGGTTTCTCGTGCTTGCCGGCACATTTGTGATGTGCCTCGGCTTCGTCCTGTTCATCAACCCCTACAGCCTTGTGCCTGGCGGCACCTATGGCTGCAGCATCGTGCTTCACTCATTGTTTCCCAGCGTGCAAGTAGGCACTTTCGGCTACTTCTTCGACATTCCTCTGCTTATACTCTCCGTCATCCTGCTGGGTCGGCGGCTTGGCACCAAGACACTTGTCAGTGTACTGACGACTCCACTTATTATGAACGGCCTGTCGTTGCTCATCTACCCCGACGAAGCCGCTCTCCAAGCCCTGGATGCCAGCCGTATGCTGAGGGGCTGCCTCGATTTGTCCGACCACCTGATGCTGGCCACACTGATGGGCAGCGTGCTCATCGGCATGGGCTGCGGCATCGTAGTGAAGGGCGGAGCCACAAGCGGCGGAAGCGACATCGTGGCCATGATTATGCAGAAGTTCCTGAACATCCGTTTCAGCCGTGCCCTCCTGATGGTGGACGGCGGCATAGTGCTGGCTGCCCTCGGCGTATTTACGGCAGAAGCTCTGGGCGCCCGCTCCGTCACATCGGCCTCGCCCGTTACGCTGATGCTCTACTCGCTCATATCAATCTACGTCATCGCGTGGGTAGTGGCACGAACCATCAACGGGTCAAAGGACGACAAGATGCTGTTCGTCATAAGCGGAGGCGACCTCCAGCCGCTCCACGATTTCATCCTCGGCCCGCTCGACCGCACAGCTACGCTCCTGCCCGCCACCGGCCTGTACGAAGGCGCCGACAAAGAAATGCTTTGCATCGTCGTACCCTACAAGCAGGTGGATGCCGTGAAGCGTAAAGTCCAGGAAACCGACCCCTCAGCCTTCGTCATCGTTACGGATGCCTACGACACCTACGGCAGCGGCTGGAAAAGCCTGCCGAAAGACGGCGACGTGGAGGCCGAATGACCCGTAGCCTGCAAATTCACAACACCTAACCCATAATTCACAATGAACCAACGCTACATGATGCGCGGGGTGTCGGCCATGAAAGAGGACGTACACGCCGCCATACGAAACATCGACAAAGGCCTCTTTCCGCAGGCTTTCTGCAAAATCATCCCCGACATCCTCGGCGGCGACCCCGACTACTGCAACATCATGCACGCCGACGGCGCAGGAACCAAGTCAGCGCTAGCCTACGCCTACTGGAAGGAAACGGGCGACCTCAGCGTGTGGAAAGGCATCGCCCAGGACGCGCTCATCATGAATACGGACGATCTGCTGTGCGTAGGAGCAGTAGATAACATCCTTGTGAGCAGCACCATCGGACGCAACAAGATGCTCATCCCGGGCGAAGTAGTCAGCGCCATCATCAGTGGAACGGACGAGCTCTTGCAGCAAATGCGGGCCATGGGCATCGGAATCCATGCCACAGGCGGCGAAACGGCCGACGTGGGCGACCTCGTGCGCACCGTCATAGTAGATAGCACCGTTACGTGCCGCATGAAGCGTGCAGATGTCATCGACAATGCCCACATTCGCCCCGGCGACGTCATCGTGGGCCTGGCTTCCTTCGGGCAGGCCACCTACGAGACGACCTACAACGGCGGAATGGGCAGCAACGGCCTCACCTCTGCCCGCCACGACGTATTCGGCAAGCAACTGGCCGAACGTTACCCCGAAACATTTGACCCGCAAGTTCCCTCCTGCCTGGTCTATAGCGGCCAGTACGGCCTGACGGATGCCGTGGCAGGCTCCCCCGTGGATGCAGGCCACCTCGTGCTTTCTCCCACCCGCACCTACGCGCCCTTTGTCCGCCGTATGCTGGACGAAGTGGAGCGCAAGGAAATCCACGGCATGGTCCACTGCACGGGAGGTGCCCAGACCAAAGTCCTACACTTCGTGGGCGAAGATTGCCGCGTAGTGAAAGACAACATGTTCCCCGTGCCGCCGCTGTTTAGGACTATCCAAGAGCAAAGCGGAACGGACTGGAGCGAAATGTACCGCGTGTTCAACATGGGCCACCGCTTGGAAGTGTATGTCCGCCCCGAGATGGCCGAGCGCATTATTGCCATCGCCGAAAGCTTCCATATTGATGCGCAGGTGGTGGGCCGCATTGAGGAAGGCCCCCGCAGCCTCACCATAAAGAGCCCCTACGGCGAGTTCCATTATTAAAGCCCTCCTCTTGCCTCCCATAAGGAGCGTAGCCCGTTACGTTTCACTTTTTATTTTTTCCCCTTCACCTCCATGGATTTTCAGGTAGTAGAGAAGCGCCCCGAAGTGCTTGAGGCCGACGTGGTGCGCTTTCAGAATCGCAAAGACAAGTGGGTGGCTTTCGTGGGCCTGCTCGACGGCCGCCCCTACGAGATATTCACAGGCTTGCAGGACGACGAGGAAGGCATACTCCTCCCCAAGAGCGTCAATCAGGGGCTTATCGTCAAATGCACCCTGCCCGACGGCACAAAGCGCTACGACTTCCAGTTTACCAACAAGCGCGGCTACAAAATCACGGTGGAGGGACTTTCCGAGAAGTTCGACTCGCAGTACTGGAACTATGCGAAACTCATCAGCGGCGTACTGCGCTACGGAATGCCCGTTGAGCGCGTCATCCGTCTCATAGCCTCTCTTGACCTCGACCATGAAGACCTCAACACATGGAAGAAGGGCGTGCTCCTCGCACTCAAACGCTACACGGCCAATGACGATACAGTTGAATAGCCTGCGCTTCCACGCCTACCACGGCGTGCTCCCCCAGGAACGCAAGGTGGGCGGCGACTACGAAGTGAGCCTCGGCGTGGAACTCCCGGCCCCCGTGCAGGCCTGCCGCGACGACAGGCTTGAAGGCACGGTCGATTATGCCCGTCTGCACGCACTCGTAGGCAAGGAGATGGAAGTGCCTGCCCAGCTGTTGGAACACGTAGCCTGGCGCATCTGCACCGCCGTGCTAGACGCTTTTCCGCAGGTGGAGCACGCCACGGTGAGCCTTACGAAAGTCAATCCGCCCCTTGGCGCTGCCTGCAAGGGGGCCACCGTTACACTGGACTTGGGACGGGATGAGGACTGCGCCCGCTTGCAGCGCCCCAATGCCTAAACCGTTTTCTCTTACAACCCCAACGGCCTTGACATCCTACGCCCAATACCGCCTGCCGTACTCCGACCATTACACCACGCTCCGCCTGAGAGGTGCCGCGTGCGTGATTGACACCCTTGCCAGCCTGGAAGGCCGACAGGGGTTTGTTATAGCTCCATTCCAAGCAGGGCCAGACACACCCATCGTGCTTCTGCCTGCCAGCGACGGGCAAGTGGAGGAATGCAACCTACCAAGCTGCGAGGCACAGCCGGGCGGCAGAGAGAACCTGCCTGCCGCCCCCGTTCCGAGTGCCGCTTACGCCGCTGCCTTCCACCGCTTCAGCCAAGCCGTGCGCAGCGGACAATTCAGCAAACTGGTGCTCTCGCGCAGCCTGACGGCGGACAGCCCCACGCCCTACTCCCCGCAGACCCTTTTTCTCCGCACCTGCCAAGCCTTTCCCCGCGCCATGGTGATACTGTTCAGTACGCCACAGACAGGCACTTGGCTGGTAGCCTCGCCCGAAATACTGCTGGACTTCCAGCCGCCCTATTTCCGCACCATGGCCCTGGCCGGCACGATGCCCCACCGTGAGGGTCTGCCCGCATGGAGCACCAAGAACCAAGAGGAACAGCACATCGTGGAGCAATACATCGCCGACACGCTCAAGCCATACGCCGACACGCTCATCAAGGACGGCCCCCGCACCGTGCAGGCAGGGCCGCTGATGCACCTTCGTACCGACTTCCGTTTCACCCTGCGCCCCGGCTGCAGCGTGGCCCGCCTCCTGTGCGACCTACACCCCACGCCCGCCGTGTGCGGACTGCCCAAGGAGGAAGCCCTGCGCTTTATTCTTCAAAACGAGCAGGCTCCCCGCCGCTACTACAGCGGCTTTGCCGGCCCCCTCGGCCTGCGTGGCGAGACACACCTCTACGTCATGCTCCGTTGCCTCCAGCTCACCGGTGCCCGTCAGGCCGTACTTCATGCCGGCGGCGGCATAATGCCCGACAGCATCCTTGAAGAAGAATGGCAGGAAACGCAGCAGAAAATGATTGCCCATGTACTCCGATAAGCTCACCTCCCACATTCTCACAGCCCTTCTCGTAGGCCACGGCCTGCGCGAGGCGGTGGTCTGTCCCGGCAGCCGCAATGCCGCCCTCGTCCACGACTTCAGCACGTGCCCCGACCTGCGCTGCATCCCCGCCACCGACGAACGCTCGGCAGGCTTTCTAGCCCTCGGCCTCGCCCAGCAGGTGGAGCGGCCCGTGGCCGTGTGCGTAACCAGCGGGTCGGCTTTGCTGGGCGTACTGCCCGCCGCCGCCGAAGCCACCTACCGCCACTGCGGCATCGTGGTCATATCCGCCGACAGGCCCTCGGCATGGATAGGCCAACTCGACGGCCAGACGATGCCCCAAGTCGGGGCTCTCGGTTCATTCGTGGCCAAAAGCGTCAGCCTGCCGGAGGTCAGCGACAGCGAAAGCCACTGGCACTGCAACCGCCTTGTGAACGAGGCCCTGCTTTGCGCCCTGCGCCCCGACCGCCCCAGCGTCCACATCAACGTGCCCCTTTCCGAACCCCTCTTTTCGTTCACCACGCCCCAACTGCCCGCCGAGCGCATTGTCCGCCCCGTGGACTTCCGCTGCCCCGGACAAGGAGCGGACTTCCTGGCCCGCCTCGCCGCCGCACGCCTGCCCCTCTACGCCGTAGGACAGACCGACGGCACGCTGTTCTCCCGCACCGACATCCGCCTGCTCAACCGACACGGCCTGCTGCTCTACGACTGCATCAGCCTCGACAGCGGCAAACCTGCCCTGACCGACGAATTGCTGGCCGCCCTGCCCCCCGAACCGGAATATCAGCCCGACTTCGTCGTCTGGTTCGGCGGCCACACCGTGAGCAAGCGGCTTCGCCAGTATCTGCGCAGCCTGCCCGCCAGCGTGCCCGTGGCCATGGTCAGCGCATCGGACGAATTACACGACGTGAGCCAGCACGCGCAGTACCTGCTTCTGGGTGGCGAACGCTTTGTTAAGGAGAAAATCATCAAGCACTTGGAAAGCCGCGAACTGTCGGCGGACTGCGAAAAACTGGCGGCGGACTACGGAAAACTGTCGGCGGACTGCGAAAAACTGTCGGCGGACTGCGAAAAACCGGCTTACCCCGCCTCCCTATGGCAAGCATTGCGCCGCGAAGTGGCCGCAAAAGTGGCCGCCACGCCCCTACAGTTCGGTGCCGAGTTGGCCGTCCGGCTGTTTGAGCAGGACTTCGACAGCGCCACCGAAGTGGCCTGCTATGCCAATAGCACCGCCGTCCGCCTGGCCAACCGCTACGCCAGCCACTTCTGCCACTGCAACCGTGGGCTCAATGGCATAGAGGGCAGCATCAGCACGGCCGTGGGAGTGGCACTGGGAGCCTCTCTCTGGCCCCCAAAAGAGGGATGCCCTCACAAGGCGCAATCATGGCCGAACACACCCCTGAAGAAAGACGGGGAGGGACGGGAGGAGGACGGACCGAAAAGCCTCGTCTTCTGCGTTACGGGCGACCTCAGTTTCTTCTACGACGGCAACGCGCTCTGGAACAACGCCCCCTGCAATCTCCGCATCCTTCTGCTCAACGACCAAGGCGGCTGCATATTCCGCACCCTGCCCGGACTTGCCGAAAGCCCCGTGGCCGACACCCTCGTCAGCGGACGGCACAACCGCACAGCCGAGCACTTCTGCCGCCACCACGGCCTCGCCTACCTCCGCGCCACCGATGAAGCCACGCTCCGCCAAGGCATCAAGGCCCTCCGCCGGCAAGACACCACCAGCCCCATTCTCCTTGAAGTCCTATGCCCATCCAAATAAACCTCAGTGAGCGCACGCTCCACTTCCGCAAGCCCGCGCGTACCAGTCGCGGCCAGTACACCGAACACCGCCTGCTCAAAATCACCATGCACGACGAGAAGGGCCGCATCGGAGTGGGCGAGTGCGCCCCGTTGCCCGACCTTTCATGCGACGCCCACGCCTACGACCACCTCGGGCAGGTGTCGCAGCTCATCCAGGACAACATCGCACGGCCCGACTACGCCGAAAGGCTCCGCCCCTACCCCGCCCTGCTCTTCGCGCTTGAATCCGCGATTCACGACCTCCGCCAGTCGCCCCTTCTCTACCAGACCCCCTTTGCCCGCAGCGAAGAAGGCATACCCACCAACGGCCTTGTGTGGATGGACAGTTACGAAGGTATGCTCCAACAGGCCAAGCAGAAAATTCTGGCCGGTTTCCGTTGCATCAAGTTCAAGGTCGGAGCCATCAACTGGGCCGACGAAGTGCGCCTCATCGCCCTCCTGCGCAGCCGCTTCTCCCCCGAAACCCTCCAAATCCGCCTCGATGCCAACGGAGCCTTCGCTCCCGACGAAGCCCTCCACCGACTGCGCGAACTGGCTCCCTACGGCATCCACTCCATAGAGCAACCCGTGCGGCAGTATCTGTGGGATGACACCGCGCGTCTGTGCCGCGAGAGCCCCATACCCATAGCCCTCGACGAAGAACTCATAGGCGTGTACCGCCTGGCCGACAAGCAGCGGCTCCTCGATGACCTCAAGCCGCAATTCATCGTCATAAAACCCACACTTCACGGCGGCATGACCGGAGCCCTCGAGTGGGTGAGTGAAGCCCGCAAGCGCGGCATTGGCTCGTGGATGACCAGTGCGCTGGAGAGCAACATAGGACTGCGCAACGTGGCCCTGCTCGCCGCTGCCGCCTACGGCCCCCACATCCGTTTCCCCCAGGGCCTCGGCACCGGCCTCCTCTTTACGGACAACATACCCATGGACATAGAACTCCGCCGCACCTGCCTCTGGCGATGCGAGGTGGACGAGGTCGGAGTGCAATAGCGGCCCCACGACACAACTCCCCAAAGAAGGAAGGGAGCGCGTACCGATGATGTGCGGTACGCGCTCCCTTGACTATGCTGTTCTTACGTTTCTGCAGTCTTGTCCTACTCGGGCTTGCTGATAATGCCCCGCTGCGACTGGCTCACGAAGCTGTGGATATATTCCACCTCGGGAGTGTGAGGCAGTTCGGTGAGCATACGCTCAAGCCGCGTCTGGAACGTCCCCTCGCGGGCATAGAGTATGTTGTAGGCGCTGTGGATGACGTTGATTTGCTCTGCGGTGAAACCACGGCGGCGGAGCCCCACGATGTTGAGGCCGTAGAAGCCTACGGGGTTGCGTGCGGCGATGCAGTACGGCGGCACGTCCTGGCTGGTGCCGGTGCCGCCGCTGATCATCACATAGCCGGCTATGTGGCAGAATTGGTGGACAAGGACACAGGCAGACAGGATGGCGTTGTCATCGACCACCACCTCGCCGGCCAACTTTGTAGTATTGCCGATAATGCAGCCGTTGCCCACCACGCAGTCGTGGCCGATGTGCATTCCTTCCATAAGGAGGTTGCCGTTGCCCACTACGGTACGGCCCTTTGAAGCCGTGCCGCGATTGATGGTTACGTTCTCGCGGATGGTGTTGTGGGAGCCTATTTCGCAGGTGGTCTCCTCGCCGCGAAACTTGAGGTCTTGCGGAATGGCGCTGATTACGGAGCCGGGGAAAAAGGTGTTTCCCTCGCCAATACGCGCTCCGGGGAGAAGGGTTACTCCGTTCATGAGTCGGTTGCGGGGGCCCAGTTCCACGCCGCGCTCAACCACGCAGAAGGGGCCTATCTCGCAGCCCTCGCCGATTTTGGCCTCGGGATGGATGTATGCTAAGGGGCTTATCATTCGTTTTTGACGATTTGTGCGGTGAAGGTGGCCTCAATGGCGATGTTGTCGCCCACGAATCCGTAGCCGCGCATGGAGGATATGCCGTGGCGGACGGGTGCGAGGAGATCCACGCGGAAGATGAGGGTATCGCCGGGTACGACCTTGCGGCGGAACTTCACTTCGTCGATGCGGAGGAAGTAGGTGCTGTATTTTTCGGGCTCTTCGAGTTGGCTGAGCACAAAGAGGCCTCCCGTCTGGGCGAGGGCTTCTATCTGCAACACACCGGGGAAGACGGGCTCGTCGGGGAAATGGCCTTGAAACACGCCTTCGTTGCTGGTGATGTTCTTTACGCCCACGATGTGGTGCTTGCCGATTTCGATGATTTTATCGACGAGTTGCATGGGATAGCGGTGGGGCAGGAGCTGGCGGATGCGGCGCACGTCCATCAGGGGTTCCTTGCCGGGGTCGTAGGTGGGAGCCTGCACGATGCCCTTGACAATCTCCTTGCGCACCTGGCGGGCAAACTTGTTGTTGATGGTATGGCCGGGACGCGTGGCTATGATACGGCCTTTGATGGGCCGGCCGATAAGGGCCATGTCGCCTATGATGTCGAGCAGCTTGTGGCGGGCAGGCTCATTGTCCCAGCGAAGGGGCTGCGTCTGCATATAGCAGAGGTCGGAGGCATCGTGGTGTGCCACACCCAGAGCGTCGGCCATATTGTCGAGGTCGGCCTGGGGCATGAGCTGGTCGTAGATGACAATGGCATTGTCGAGGTCGCCGCCCTTGATAAGTCCGTGGCTAAGCAGAGGCAGCACTTCGCGCAGGAAGACGAATGTACGGGCTGAGGCGATTTCGTCCTTGAACTTGTGCATGTCGTCCAGCGTGGCGAACTGCGCTCCGAGGAAGCGGCTGTTGAAGTTTATCATCGAGGTGATGCTGAACTCGTCGTCGGGAAGGAGTGTGATGCAGGCTCCTGATTGCTCGTCGAGGAACTCCACTTTCTTCTTGATGACGTAGAAGTCCTTCTCGGCTTCCTGTTCCACGATACCCACGCGCTCTATTTCCTCGACGTACTTCTTGGCGGAGCCGTCCAAAATGGGAAATTCGGGGCCGTCGGTCTGTATGAGGCAGTTGTCGATTCCCATGGCATAGAGTGCGGCCATGGCATGTTCGATGGTGGAACAGCGCACGTCGTCCTTGCCTACGACCGTGCCTCGGCTGGTGTCGATAACGTTTTCGGCCACAGCATCAATGAGAGGCTGGCCTTCAAGGTCGGTGCGCTGGATTTTGTAACCGAAGTCCTCGGGGGCGGGATTGAAGGTTACCGTAAGTTGTAAACCCGTGTGCAGGCCTTTTCCGCTGAGGGAGAAGGGTGCGCACAAGGTGCTTTGCTTCCAACTATTTTCCATTGTCGGTATTTTGCTTGAGTGTATTAAGGTCGCGCCACATTTCAGGAAGGCGCTTGAATACTGCGGAGGAACGGAAGAAGGCTTTGGGGTCCATGGACGGCGAACCTATGACCTGCGCGTTGTCGGGCAGGTTGCCGATGACGCCGGCCTGGGCTCCTATGCCGCAGCGGTTGCCTATTTTGATGTGTCCGGCAAACCCGGCCTGACCGCCGCACATGCACCACTCGCCTATCTGGGTGCTTCCTGCCAGCCCGACCTGACTTGACATGACGGTGTGGGCGCCTACTTCGCAGTTGTGAGCCACCTGTACGAGATTGTCAAGCTTTACGCCGCGGCGCACGTAGGTGGAGCCCATCGTAGAGCGGTCCACGCAGGTGTTTGCGCCTATTTCCACGTCGTCCTCTATGGTGGCAATACCAATCTGGGGGATTTTCTCATAGCCGTCGGCAGCGGGAGCGAAACCGAAGCCGTCGGCGCCGATGACGGCTCCGCTGTGGATGATGACGCGATTGCCCACCTTGCAGTCGTGATAGATACTTACGTTGGGATAAATCAGGCAATCGTCGCCCACTTCGGCGTTCTCCTCGATGACCACGTTGGCATAAATCTGACAACCCTTACCCACCTGAACATTCTGGCCGACATAGGCGTGAGGGCCGATATAGCAGTCCTCACCCACTTGGGCGGAATCTTCAATAACGGCAGTGGGGTGAATGCCGGTCCGCTTGTTCACGGTCTGCTGATACAGAGTAAGCAGGCGTGCCACTGCCTCGTAGGCGTTGTCCACCTTGATGAGCGTAGGCTTCAGCGGACGCGTGGCATCGGGTTGGAAATCGCGATTGACAAGTACGATGTCCGATGCGGTTTCGTAGAGGTAGTGCGCATATTTAAGGTTGGCCAGAAAGGACAGGCACCCGGGGGCTCCTTCTTCAATCTTGGCAAAATTCTGCACAGTGGCCTTGGGGTTGCCCAAGACCTCTCCTCCGAGGAGGGAGGCTATTTGTTCGGCTGTGAAAAGCATGGTTGTGATTGCGTAATGCGCAGCAAAGTTAGCTAAATCCAAGCACTCGTCCAACTATTTACATGAAAATGTGAGGGGATAGCCCCGATAATGTCGTTTTTTGAAGGCTCAGAGGGTGCGGAGGCTGGCTTTGCCGGCAGCTTCGGTAAAGGGAGGGAGCCGCAAATGGAGGCAGCTCCTTATTAATTAATGGAGTATTTTCTTCTGTCCTACGATATATACGCCGCGGGGAGCCTGCGCACCGCCTACCCTGCGTCCCTGAAGGTCGGTCGTCGGGGCCGCTTGCCTGCGGGCAGGCAGAATGGGCTTTTCTATACCGTCCGTTGCTTCGGGAAGGGGCATCTTGGCAGCGTTGAGCACGCGGCAGTTGTTGCAGTCCTTGGAATCTATATTGGCAAGGAAGCCTACTATTTCCATATTCTCCGGCACCCACTTCTCATCAAGCGTGCAGGTGTAGGTTCGCTCATAAGAGTTGCCGGAAAGGTCGATGGCTTCGCCCCATGTCGGGGTGAGAGCCACTCGGAATACATTGTTGTGGATGTAGTCAGCACCAAGGGGACTGCCGCTCTGAGCCATTGGTTTGCCGTTGGGGAGGAAGGCTTTCAGGTTGCTCTCCGTAAGCCACACGTTGAGGCAGGGATTGGCTGCGAGGGGGTCGCTCAGCACATCGCCAGAGGCCGTTACGGAGAGTTGGCGCGTAGCAGCGTCGTAGGTAGCGGCGAGTTTCACATTGACAGTAGTGGGAGTGTTGGACAGCGTAGTATAGATGGAACGCAAATCCGTAGGCTCTCCAGGCAGGAACACGGGACCATAGTAGCCTGTGGCGTAGAAAGAATTGACGTTCGTACGGTCCAGCATGATGGCGGGAGCAAAGATGCCTTTTGAATTATAGAACCACGTATAGGACTGGTCGGCATCGGTGGTGAATACGTCGGGTGTGTAACCGCTGTGGTGGGTTACCATGATGACATCAAGCCCCTCGAAGGCCTCGGCCTCACGCTCGTGGGCACCGGGGCAGTTGCCGCAGGTAACGCCGGTAAAGGTCTCCACCAGCACGTTGCGGGGCAGAGCATCTTCGGCATTATAGACGGTGAGCTTCAGGGTCTTGGTGTTATCCTCGGGGTGAAGGTCCTCGGCGCCGTTGGGGTTGCTGACTGTAACGCTGAGTTCGTGCTCACCGGGAGTGGTGAAGCTGATGCCTTCGAGGGTGAAGCCGGCATTCTGGTTATAGCCGAATCCCTCGGCGGCTGTAAGGGTTTTCGTTGTCTGGAGAACACCGTCGAGCGAATAGCTGACATTGAATTTCTTCACGACGTTGGCAGCGCTGTTGTGTACGATGCAGCGATAGGAATAAGGCTCTCCCGTTTTCAGGAACTCATCGCCCTGAACATCCGCCAGTGTGATATCGTTTTCGGGAAGCGAACCACCCGAGACGCGCACCTTAATCATCAGGTTGGAACCGTATTCGGCCATGTTGGTCTGAGCCAGCGGTCCCCAGTGGTCCTGGCTCTCGGGGAAATACACATAGCAACGCGGGTCGGTGCCGCCGTTCTCGAGAGCGACTACGGCATTGCTGGCAGAGCCTGGGGCTTGGAACACACGGAAACCGGCATAGAAGGGCACACCTTCCTTGATGACGTAGGTTTTATTGAGGGCCTGCTCCACCCACTGCCAAGCCAAGTCCTGCCCCTTGGAGACGTCCATCCACCCTTCATAGTCGAAGTGGTAGGCATAGCCGTCGTGGTTGCCTGTGGCGCACTTGTAGAAGTCATCAGTTTTGATGTCGTTAGGGTTGGACATATAGGGAACTTCGGCGGGCAGGCTTTCGGTGAGCCACACGCCGGCGGTCTTGCCCACGATGCCAGCCATGCAGACGCTGATTGAGGAGACTTCGCAGCCGGCATACTGCTTGACGAACTCTTCGTCGAACTTCACGCAGACGAAACTCTCGCGGCGGGCGCCGCCGAGCACCATTCCTGAGAAGGGCTTGTCGTTGCAGTAACCCAAAAGGAGGGATGCGGCACTCTCGTCGTCGGCCCAAGCGGATTGGGCCAGCAGGATGATGGTCAGGAGTGAAAGGAGTTTTTTCATTTGAGGTTGGAAGGTTTTGAGGTTTTGATATTCTTGCTCAGTCATACGCCGTTATACGTTGGACGATGCCGCTTTGGCCCGAAACTTTCAGAGCGTCTCGACCAGACGAGGCCAGGCTTCGGCCAAGGCGGCCATTGAGGGGAACACCCAGTCGGCCCCTTCGCCAAGGAGGTCGCTATCATCGAGTATGCCCGTATTTACGGCAATGGTGCGTATGCCGGCGGCCTTGGCAGCCCGCACGCCGAGTGGGGCGTTTTCCACCACGACGGCTTCGTCGGGTTGTACCGCAGCGCGTTGCAGACCTATGAGATAGGGGTCGGGATGGGGCTTACCGAGGCGGTAGTCCTTGCCGCACACCACCCTATCGCGCTCAAAGTAGCCGGGGAAGTGGGTGTAGATGCGGCTGAGGAGGCTGTCCTGCGCCGAACCGGTAACGATGTAGATTTGCTGCCCCGTAAGGCGCACGGCATCCAGCACGGCGATGGCACCGGCCATGACGGGCGCATCGGGATAGTTCTTGAACTCCTCACACTTTAGCCTGTAGATGCGCTCCACCTCCTCATCGTTGGTGCTGCGCCCCCAAGTGCGCTGCGTGAGCACCTCGATGGTGGAGTGGGCCGTGCGGCCTTCGTTCAGATAGACATCGCGCACGCTCATCTGGAGGCCGTAGGAGGTACACACCTTTGCCCACGAGGCTGCGTGAGCGGGCATGGAGTCGAAGAGCACGCCGTCCATGTCGAAGAGCACAGCCTTGACGCGTGAGGATGCCGCCGTGGCGGCGGTTTTTGGGGTAGGACTGGTCATGGTCGGGCGACTTGGCTCAGTCTTCAACGCCCGAGACGTTGGTTCATGGCAGCACTCTCCTTTTCGTAGCCGGGCTTGCCGAGGAGGGCAAACATATTACGTTTGTAGGCTTCTACGCCAGGCTGGTCGAAGGGGTTCACGCCGAGCACGAGGCCGCTGATGCCGCAAGCCACCTCAAAGAAATAGATGAGCTGTCCGAGGTAGTATTCGTTGAGGCGGGGCATAACGATGCGCACGTTGGGCACTCCGCCATCCACATGGGCAAGTTGTGTGCCGAGTTCAGCCATCTTGTTCACCTCGTCCACGCGGCGGCCTGCGAGGAAGTTGAGGCCGTCCAAGTTGTCGTCGTCGGAGGGTACGTGCAGCGTATAGTTGGGCTCAGCCACGCTGACCACGGTTTCAAAGATGCTGCGCTCGCCTTCCTGAATCCACTGTCCCATGGAATGGAGGTCGGTGGTGAAATCGACAGCGGCGGGGAAGATGCCCTTTCCGTCCTTACCCTCGCTCTCGCCGTAGAGTTGCTTCCACCATTCGCCCATATAGTGGAGCTTCGGCTGGAAGTTGGCCAGTATTTCCACCTTCTTTCCGCTCTGATAGAGGGCGTTGCGCACGGCGGCGTACTGGGCGGCGGGGTTCTCGGCGAAGGGCACGTCAGGGCCGCAGAGTTTCTCCATGCTCTGGGCACCCCGCACCAGCTCATCGATGTCGAAGCCGGCACAGGCTATGGGCAGAAGGCCCACGGGAGTAAGCACGCTGAAGCGTCCGCCTACGTTGTCGGGAATGACGAAAGAGGTGTAGCCCTCCTTGTCGGCGGTAACGCGGGCTGCGCCTCGGCGGGCATCGGTGATGGCCACGATGCACTTTTGCGCCATGGCCTTGCCGCGCTGCTCCTCGCAAAGTTTTTTCAAGAGACGGAAGGCCAGGGCGGTCTCGGTGGTGGTGCCGCTCTTCGAAATGTTGATTACGCCGAAGCGCCGGCTGCGCAGCGCATCGAGGAGTTCGGCCAGATAATCCTCGCCTATATTATTGCCGGCAAAGACCACTTCGGGATGCTTTCCTTCGTTGCCGAGGAATCCAAAGGTATTGCCGAGGGCTTCGATGATGGCGCGTGCACCGAGGTAGGATCCGCCGATGCCGGCCACTACTATGATGTCGCAGTTTTGCGTAAGTTCCCTGGCGCAAGTTTTCACTTCGGTCAGGAATTCAGGCGTAATGCTTGTAGGCAGGTGGAGCCAGCCGAGGAAATCGTTTCCGAGGCAGTTGCCGTCTTCCAAGGCCTGACGGGCGGCCACCGTTTGAGGTTCAAGGGCTTCTACTGTGCCGGCAGGGAGGAATTGCGCGGCTTTCTGAAGTTCAATGCTAATGTTTTGCATTTCTGTGTGTATGTTGTAGTTGTTATTGTCGGAACGACACATAATTATCTCTGCTGCAAAGTTACGAATAAGCGAGGGAAAAGCCAAGGAAGCCGCAGGATTTCTTTGCTTTTCCGAGCGAAAGTAACTAAAAGTGAAACTTAGAGTTACGAATAAGCGAGGGAAAAGATGAGGCAGGAGAGCCGCGCTGCTCACCCGAGCCGCGCACGGGACAGATGTCCGCACAGGCAGCCTTCCCTGCCCTACACAGGAGGATTTCCCGTCCTATACGACAGCATTTACTATCCTATACGGCAGTATTTACTGTCCTATACGGCAGCATTTGCTATCCTATACGACAGCATTTGCTATCCTATACGGCAGAAAAAACTATCCCGCCGACAAGAAAAACCATCGGCGGGATAGGAAAATGAGGTCAAAGGGGACCGCGTCTTTTACTTAGAGCTGGCTCTTGATATAGGCTTCCATTTTGGGGAAGGCCTCCTCCACGCACTGCAAGAGGCGGAGCTGGTTGCGGGTGCGCACGAGGTTGTGCTCAGGATAGGTAACGCGGAAATAAGTGTCGCCGTTGATGTAGTCGGCCAGGAAGCGCACGGTCTGCATATAGGGGAAGAGGGCCGTGGCATAGGGCAGATTCTCAATCTCGATGGGAGTGAGGAAGCAACGTGCGCCCTTGAGGTAGCCCTCCGTAAAGGCCTTGAACACCTCGAAGTTGAAGCTGACCTTCGTCAGGTCGGGATCGTCCTCAGCGGTGGTGTTGGCGGCAGAACGGAGGAAGTCGCCGTAGTCGCTGAAGATGAAGGAGGGCATCACGGTGTCGAGGTCGATGACACAAAGCACGCTGTCGTCCTGGTCAAACAGTATGTTATCGACTTTCGTGTCGCAGTGGCAGGTGCGCTTGGGCAGCTTGCCTTCGCGGTGGAGGCGTTCGCCCTTTGCCATCTCCTCGGCGCGTTTCCACACCTCGGCAAGAATCTCCTTCACCTCGGGCTCATCGGCGCGGCCCACGGGGTTGGCGGCAACGGCATCCTTCAACTGCTGCAAACGCCACTCTATGTTGTGGAAATCCTTGATGGGCTCGCCCAACTTGGCGGGGAGGTCGGCCAGCATGGCCTGGAACTCGGCAAAAGTCTTGCCCACCACGTAGGAACTCTCAATGCTCACGCCCGACTTGCTCACGGTGTCGGGGATAAACACCATCACGCGCCAGTATTTCTCGCCGTCGAAGTGGTAGTACTTGCCGTCGTTGGCGGGCACGAACTCCAGCACCTTGCGGTTGATGTCGGCGGTGCCGGCTGCTTCCAGCTTTTTGCGGATGTGGCCGGTTACGGCCACGATGTTGTCCATCAGCAAATCGATGTCGGGGAACACGCTGACGTTCACGTTCTGGAGCACATAGTCGGGAGCGTCCTGCTCAATGGTTTCCACTTTGTAGGTGGTGTTGATAAGTCCGTTGCCCAGGGGGCACACGTCCTTCACTGTGCCTTTGATGGCAAAGTGGCTTACGATTTCTTTCATGAGATAATGAGATTATAGGATTATGAGATTATTAGTTACTTGCGGATGCTAGATATTCTAGAAATTCTAGAAATTCTAGTTCAGCTCACCCTACTTCATCTCAGCGCGGAAGTTGCGGAAATAGACGGTGAGGTCCTTGCCGCCGGTATTGGTGAGGGTGAGCGTCTTGCACTTCATACCGCTTATTTCTCCGCCCGTGTGTATGACTTGCTCGCCGGCCTTGTAGTGCATCAGGGAGATGGGCTGCACCTGTCCGGCGGCGTCGGTGGCTGTCAGAGTGAAGCTGGAGGCTACATCGGGGGTGCCGAGGTTGAAGTCCATTCCGCCGAGCGTTACCTCGCGGTCGCACACCACGGCTAGGCTCTTGCCTGCGGGCCAGTTCACCACTTCGTTCACGGGGTTCACTTTCAGTTGTCCGCCCTGGTAGGCATAGGTGAGCTGCGAGAGCTGCGGCACGTCGGAAGATATAGCGAAGGGCTGATATTCGGCCACGGGGTCAAGATTGGTGCCGTTCTCCTCGTTATAGGCGTTTACTCTCCGGGCAAACATCTCGCCAAGAAGAGGCAGAAGTACGCGGGTAGCGCTCTTGATGCCTGTCTGGTATTCGTGGAGCATACCGGGTTGGGCGTCGAGGTCGTACATTATGCGGGAGAGGGCCTTCACTTGGTTGTACTGGGTTATGAAGGCCTTATTGTCCTTACCGAAGCGAGGGATGCTCATCCCAGTAATGAGCTGACCGTATTCAGCGATGTTTTTTGTCTGGAGTATCCAGGGGCGGAGTTCCTCGGTGAGCCAGGGATTGGCAGTAGTAGCCAGCAGGGTGTTGCAGGCTGCGTTGAGCTTGATCATTTCACCCGAGAGTTTCACGCGGGCTCCGAAGGCTGTGCGGTGGTCGTCCGACTTCAGTTCCTCGATGAGGGGTTGGAGGTGGCGGCTCTCCTCGCGGCGGAAGCCGTGGCCGTTGGGGCCGAGGTCCTCGTTGTAGAGGGCAAAGGTGCGGAGGGCTTCGGCGGCCTCCTCATCGGGCATGACGTCCTTCAGGCTGCGTTCCCACGAGTCGGCGTAGTCGTAGGCCTGCATGTTCCAGGTGTAGTCGGCAATGTTGTAGAGGGAGATTTTGCTGCTCTCGGCATACTGCATGGGATTGCTCACGAAGCCGCTGACGAGGGGGGCGATGTCCTGTCCGTTGCCATAGGCGGGGCCGAGGAGAATGTGGTCGCGCACGAAGTCGTTTACGGGGAAGTTCCACCAGATGTAGGCGCGGCGTTGCAGGCGCTGGTTAATCCATTCCATGCTCTCCTTGTCGATGCAGTGTACTACGCTGTTGCCTGTCCACATCACTTCGATGCCGGGATTCAGTTTGCTGCCCAGTGTGCGCAGGTAGCCCTTTTCCTCGTTGGCCCAGCTGCGGTTGTATTCGGTGGGGCATAGCACGAGGGGGCTTACGTCGCCCTTGGCCTTGACGAATGTATCGTCCACGAAGTTGAGGAGTTCGGCCTGCTTGTCGGCCTGTGCGCCTTCGCCCCAGATGTCGTCGAAGAACACGGCGAAGGAGCGCACTCCGAGGCTGTACATGCTTTCGAGTTTCTGCACGAGGCGGTCGCGGTCGTCGGTCGTCCACTTGATGTCCACGCCCGGGTGGATGGCCCAGTAGAACTGTACGTGGTTGCGCTTGGCGGCCTCCACCAGCTGGCCGATGCGGGCGGCTTCGTCCTGCGGATAGGGCTCACGCCAACGGGCGCGGTGGTAGGGGTCGTCCTTGGGGCCGTAGATATAGACGTTGAGCTTTTGGCGTCCGTAGAAGTCCAGTTGGCGGAGGCGGTGCTCATGGCTCCACGGCCGACCGTAGAAGCCTTCCACCACGCCGCGCCACCGCACATCGGGCCAGTCCCTGACGGTGCAGGTCTGGACGCAGCCTTGGGAGGTAATCTGGGCAAGGCTCTGCTGGGCGTAGTACAGGCCACGGGCATCGCGCCCTACGAGCACGGCGCGGCCCTTGTCGTCGATGCTGAGGTAGTAGCCTTCAGCCTGCGCGGGCACTTGCTTGGCATAGCGTTTCACGGCTTTGTCGCCCACTATGCCCTGCGTGATGCTGAGCCCTTGGCTGCCGAGGGGGCGCACTTCGCCTTCGGTGGTTTCGTGGGGACGGGGGGAAATGAGGCTCACCTGAGCCTGAAGGCCGAGTGCGGCCATCGTGAGTACGGAAAATAGGATGGTCTTTTTCATTGCACCGACAAATTTACAAAGATATCGGCTAACTGCCAAATTTCCGCCCGCTTTTCGCGCTTTTCCCTTGCAAAGTGTCACGGAAAGGGGCTTCCGCAAGCCGTTTCGGCGGGACAGGGGGCGCACGTCCGCCGCCGGCAAGGCGTAACTTGGAGGGGAGCGAAAACTATCCTATAGTGTACGGAAAACTATCGGCGGACTACGAAAAACTACCCTATACGACAGGAAAAATTACTCCATATAATAGAAAAAAGCATCGTATGCGGGCAAAAATAGCCTGCGTATGGAAAATTTTTCGTAACTTTGTGCCCAAATTGCGCTCTTGCGCCTATAAGAGAAACAAGCGTAAATGAAAATACTCTCTCAGGCCGAATTGGCCGAACTCCTGTCCGACCGCATTTTCCACCTTGTGGGCGAAACCGCCGACGAGCTGGGCATGGAATGCTATGTGGTGGGCGGCTACGTGCGCGACCTCTTCCTCCAACGCCCCAGCCAGGACATCGACATAGTAGTAGTGGGGTCCGGCATACAGATGGCCAGCCACTTCGCCCAACGCCTCGGCAAGGGGGCGCACCTCAGCGTGTTCCGCAACTTCGGCACCGCCCAGGTCCACTGGAAAGGCCGCGAGGTGGAATTTGTGGGGGCCCGCCGCGAAAGCTACAGCCGAGGCAGCCGCAAACCCGTGGTGGAGGACGGCACGCTGGAGGACGACCAGAACCGCCGCGACTTCACCATCAACGCCATGGCCGTGTGCCTCAACGCCAGCCGCTACGGCTGCCTGGTGGACCCCTTCGGCGGCGTGCGCGACCTGGAGGAGCGCGTCATATCCACGCCACTCGACCCCGACATCACCTTCAGCGACGACCCGCTCCGCATGATGCGCTGCGTGCGCTTCGCCACCCAGCTGGGCTTCGTCATAGAGCAGGAAACCTTCGACGCCCTGCGCCGCAACGCCGACCGCCTGAAAATCGTGTCGCAGGAGCGCATTATCGTCGAACTCAACAAAATCATGGCCGCAGCCTACCCCGGCCACGGCCTCCTCGAACTCTACAGCGCAGGCCTCCTCGAACTCATCCTCCCCGAACTGGTGGCGCTGGATGAAGTGGAGACCCGATCCGGACGCGCCCACAAAAACAATTTCCACCACACCCTCCAGGTACTCGACAACCTGAGCCACGAAGCCCTGCCCGCCGACAGCCACGAACTCTACCTGCGCTGGGCCACCCTCCTCCACGACATCGGGAAACCGCGAAGCAAGCGCTGGGACCCCGCCCAGGGCTGGACGTTCCACAACCACAACTACCTCGGCGCCCGCATGGTGAAGGGCATATTCCGCCGCCTGAAACTCCCGCTGGACGAGAGGCAGAAATACGTGGAAAAGCTCGTGGAACTCCACATGCGCCCCCAAGCCATAGCCGACGACGGCGTAACGGACAGCGCGGTGCGCCGCCTCCTCTTCGAGGCGGGCGACGACATCGACGACCTGATGAAGCTCTGCGAAGCCGACATTACGAGTAAAAACGAACAACGCAAGAAAGCCCTGCTGGCGAACTTCCGCATCGTCAGGGAGAAACTGGCCGACCTCCAGCGCCGCGACTACCGACGGCTCCTGCAACCCGTCATCGACGGCAACGAGATCATGGCCCTGTTCGGCCTCAAGCCCTCCCCCGAAGTGGGCACGCTGAAACAGACCCTGAAGGATGCCGTGCTGGACGGCGCGGTGGCCAACGAAAGAGAACCCCTCATGGAACTCCTCTACACGAAAGCCCGCAAGATGGGACTGAAAGCCGTGGCCACCTGCCTTGCCGCGCTGATGCTCCTGCCCCTCGCCTCATGCGGCGGCGAGAAAAAGCAAAGCGACGCACGGCAGCACGACGAAGCCGAAGCGGCCCTCATGCTCACCCAAGCGCGGGAAGCCCTTGCCGCCGACAGCGTCGCGCGTGCGCGTAATATAATAATAAGTATGCGGCGGCAATGTCCGCTGGCCCTTACGGCACGCCGGAGCGGCATACTGCTGATGGACAGCATCGACATGAAGGCCGCCCGCCTCGCAGGCGACACGGCGCAGGAGCGCTTCTACGCCCGCAAACTCCTGTACGACAAACAACAGGCCGCCCGCCCCGAGGCCGGAGACGGGCAGGCCCCGACACCATAAACGTCATGAAGGAATACACCATCCAGACGACCGTGCGCGTGTGTACCGACGAAGAGCTCACGCCCGAAGAACTCAACCTCATCAATCTGGCCAAGGAGGCCACCCAATCAAGCTACGCACCCTACTCCCACTTCCATGTGGGAGCCGCCCTGCTACTCCAGAACGGACAAACGGTGTGCGGAGCCAACCAGGAGAACGCCGCGTTCCCCGTGGGCTGCTGCGCCGAGCGCACCGCCCTCCACTACGCCGGAGCCCACTACCCCGGAGTGGGTATCAGCCTGCTGGCCATTGCAGCCCGAGGCACCGACGGCGAATTTGTGGCCGAACCCGCCGCACCCTGCGGCATGTGCCGCCAGGCTCTCGCCGAGGCCGAACACCGCTTCGGCCCCATACGCATCCTGCTCTACGGCACCGAGGGCACCTACTGCATCGACAGCGTGGGCGCACTCCTGCCGCTGGCTTTCACCTCCGAAGCCCTGTAAGCTCCTCTCCTGCCGGAAAAGACGGCCTGCGCCGCCGAGCCTCCATCCCACCCCATACGACAGAGGCGGTTCTGCGCACGAGGCTTGCACGCGGCGGGCGGAACAATCCGCCTGCCCTGACCGAAACGCATACGAAAACCAACAAAAACAAATACAAAAACGATGAAAGAACAGATTCTTCCACCCACCGCACACACGAGCCGTGCGGGCCGCCGCCTCAGTTCGCCCCTACGCCACTGCAGCAGCACTTCACCCTTTCTCAGATTGCCGGTGTTATGCTCTATCCTTACGATAGCACTCGCTCTCCTTGCGGCAGGAGCCATCATCCCCACCCCCGCAGCGGCTGCGGTGCCGCAGCTCGACACTTACTATGTCATCCGCTGCGTCGAAACAGGCCAGGTACTCGCCTGCTCCGAGACAAGCTCCTCCGACAGCCCGATTCTCTCCGCCGCCTATGAGAAAGACAACGGCTATCAGGTGTGGAACCTCAAGCTGGGCAGCAGCAATCCTGCGGGCTTCCTCATCTGCAATGGCGCAAACAAGCTGGCCATCGACTTCGCCCTCCAAAGCACCTGCCAGCCCCTCCTCTGGGCAGCCTCACCCTCCAACGCCAACCAGAACACCTTCTTCACGCCCGTCGAAAACGCCGACGGAGCCTACCGCATCTATGCCCAGAACACATCGGGCAACGCCAAAACCAAACTCCCCTGCTACCTCCTGGCTCCAGCAGGCCGGGCCGTCAGCACCACCACCGACGCCGACGTAGCTTCCACATTCACGTTCACAGAGGTTGAGGCTCCCGTCGTCGTAACCAATGCCTGGGAAGACCAGACCGTGTTCGGCGTGAACAAAGAAGCCCCCCATGCCACTTTCATCCCCTATCCCTCCACCGCCGCCCTGAAGGCCGACAAGGAAGTGTTCGACAAGCCCTGGCTCACGCCCGAGGCCAACGGCTCATACCTCTCCCTGTGCGGACGCTGGAAGTTCCGCTTTGCCTCCGAGCCCTCCAAGCGTCCCGCCGAGGACTTCTACGGCGACCGGGTGGACGCCTCCGAATGGGCAGAGGTGGACGTGCCCGGATGCTGGGAGATGCAGGGCTACGACAAGCCCCTCTACGTAAACGTGAACTATCCCTTTGCCGACACTCCTCCCTACATCAACTGCACAGTCAGCGGCATAGGGCGCAATCCCGTAGGCTCTTACCGCCGCAACTTCACCCTGCCGCAGGCTTGGGAAGGCCAGCGCGTCGTCCTCCACTTCGACGGCATCTACAGCGGTGCCTTCGTGTGGGTCAATGGGCAGGAAGTGGGCTACACGCAGGGCGGCAACAACGACGCGGAGTTCGACATTTCGGCCTACGTCCGCCCAGGCGACAACAACGTCAGCATCCAAGTGTTCCGCTGGACAGACGGTGCCTACCTTGAAGGGCAGGACGCATGGCACATGGCGGGCCTCCACCGCGACGTCTATCTGTACGCCACACCCCGCACATACCTCAGCGACCACTACATCACCTCCTCCCTCAAGGCAACCGCCTACAAAGAAGGCAAGCTCAACATCCAGATGGACATGGCCAACCCCGCGGCAGCAGCCTGCTCCAAGACCGTGGCCGTAACCCTCATCGCACCCGACGGCCAGCAGGTGGGACAATGGCAGCAGCCTTTCACCTTCCGCCAGGGCGACACCGCCGACCGGCAAACCCTTCAGTGTGATGTGTCAGGCCTCACTCTGTGGAACTCCGAAACGCCTGCGCTCTACACCCTCATCTTCAGCCAGCAGGATGCCGCCGGCAAGGAAGAGATGGCCTTCCAGACGAAATACGGCTTCCGCCATGTGGAAATCAAGAACAAGGCCGTTTACATCAACGGCAAGCGCGTCTATTTCCGAGGCGTAAACACGCAGGACACCCACCCCACCCGTGGACGCTCCATCGACACGGCCACAATGCTTCAGGACATTACGATGATGAAGCAGGCCAACGTAAACACCGTCCGCACCAGCCATTATCCCCGTCAGCCGAAAATGTATGCCATGTTCGACTACTACGGCCTCTATGTCATGGATGAGGCCGACGTGGAGTGTCATAAGAACTGGCAGGACGTCGGCGGAAAGGGCGGAGAAAGCGACATCGTAAACAACCCCACCTGGCGCGACCAGTGGATTGACCGCACTGTGCGCATGGTCTATCGCGACAGAAACCACCCCTCCGTCATTTTCTGGAGCCTTGGCAACGAAAGCGGCTACGGCACCAACCTGGAGGCGAGCTACGACGCCGTACGGGCCCTCGACACCCGGCCCATCCACAACTGCACGGGCCACAACGCCTCCCCCGCCCGCATCTCCGACCTTCACAGCGTGATGTATCCCTCCGTCGCCGAGACCACATCGGGAGTCAAGTCCTCCTCGCGCCCCTACTTCATGTGCGAATACGCCCACGCCATGGGCAATGCCGTCGGCAACCTGAAAGATTTCTGGGACGTCATTGAAGGCAGCACCTGCGGCATCGGAGGCTGCATCTGGGACTGGGTGGACCAGAGCATCATTGAGCCCGAAGCCGTCGTCAAGGGCGAAACGCAGAAAAACGGCTTCCCCTATTTCATCAGCGGCTACGACATGCCCGGCCCGCATCAGGGCAATTTCCTCAACAACGGCATCATTACGCCCGACCGCAAGTGGACACCCAAGCTCACCGAAGTGAAAAAAGTCTATCAGCCCGCCGAAATGAGCTACCAGACGCTGACCAGCGGCCCTCGGGTGAGAATCAAGAACAAGTATGCCTTCACAAACCTTTCCTCCCTGTTCAGCCTGCACGTGGAATACCTCGACGCCGACGCACGCAGTCTCGGCAGCCAGAATTACACGCTCCCGTCCATCTCGGCAGGCAGCACGAATTACGTGTCGCTGGACAACATGCCCGTAGGAGTGGCCTTCATCAACGCCTCCCTCTGCCTGAAGGAAGCCACCCCCTGGGCCGAGACAGGCTATGCCCTTGCCACCGAACAATTCACAGTGGACGACACTTACAGCCTGCCCGCCCTGCCCGCTCCCGCCGACGACGTGGAGCCTCTCACCATGTCGGGCGTAAGCACCGTCACGTTGGCAAACAACCGCACAAACCTCTCCATAGCCTACACCGGCTACATCAACAGCTTCACAAGCCACGGCGTGGAGGTGCTGGGCAAAAGTTCCGCACGCCAGCCCATTTACAGCAATGTGCGCTGGATTGAAAACGAAAGCCCCTACGGCTCCCACAACTTCGGCAACCGCACCGCCGCCGTAAGCGGAGCCAAGCGATCAGCCGTAACATTAGCCGAAGACGGAATGAGCGCCACCTTCTCACAAACCGTAACCGACGACGAATGCAACTACGTGATAGACTACACGCTCCATGCCACCGGCGAGCTGGACATGACCGTAACCTACACGCCCCTCAAAGAAGGCTTGCGCCGCATCGGCCTCGACATGCAGTTCCCCGCCGGCTACGAGAGCGTGGAATACTACGGACGCGGGCCATGGGAAAACTACATCGACCGCTGCACAGGCTCCTACATGGGCCGCTACAGCACCACCGTAACCGACCTCTTTGAAAAAGGCTACATCCACCCCCAGAGCAACGGCAACCGCCTTGACCTCCGCGAGCTCCTGCTGAAAAACGCCGCAGGGCAGGCCATACGCGTGCAGACAGAAGGACAGGTAAGCTTCTCACTCTCACACTACAACCAGGGCGACTTCTTCGTGCCCGTCATCCACACATGGGAGCTCTCTGCCGCCGACGAAGTGTACGCCACCTTTGACTACATGCAACGCGGCCTGGGCAATGCCTCATGCGGCCCCGACACCGACACACAGTACCAGTGCCCCTCCTCAGGCACCTATACCCACACGCTGCGCTTCTGCGGCGTAGCCCCCGGCCAGCAGGAAGGCATCGACACGCCACTCAGCCCCAGCGCCCACGGCACCGACACCTCCACCCACCGTTTCTACAACCTCCACGGCCAACCCGTCCCACAAAACTCCCGGGGCCTGCTTCTACGCACCGGGCAAGGAACACGGGGCACAAAGCTCATGAAAATGAAATAACGGAAAACGGGGAAATTGGCAAATGAGCAAATGAGGAAGCCTGCGAAAATTTTCTAATTTTAATTGTTCACTCCTTCACTCTTTCACTGTTCACTCTTTCCCAATTTCCCAATTCTCACATTTGCCGATTCCCCTGCTCCCCCCTCATCGCATGAAAAGAATATCCCTCCCCCTCATCGCATGAAAAGAATATCCCTCCCCCTCATCGCACGCATCATCATAGCAGGCGGACTGGGCATCGCACTGGCCTCCATGCTTCCCCTCTGGAGCGTGCGCATCTTCGTAACGTTCAACGCGCTCTTCTCCCAGTTCATCAGCTTCCTCGTGCCCCTCATCATCGTCGGCCTCGTAACCCCCGCCATCTGCCGCATGGGAAGCTCGGCACGCAAGCTGCTCCTGGTTACCTGCCTGCTGGCCTACATCTCCACCATTCTGGCAGGACTGTTCTCCTACGGCGCAGGCACGGCCCTGCTCCCCCGCATCGTCGGGACGGCAGGCCATCTGCAAGGAGGCACGGCAGGCCCCGAAGTCCTGCCCTACTTTGAACTGAGCATCCCGCCGCTCCTCGACGTCATGTCCGCCCTCGTAACAGCCTTCCTGTGCGGCATATTCCTCACCATGACGGCGAAAGCCCCCGCCCCCGGGACGGAAGAACAAAGCACGGAAGGACGGGGAGGCCTCTTCGCCGTGTTCGAGGATTTGGAGCGCATCGTCATGCTGTCCATCCAGCACCTCCTCATCCCCTTCCTGCCGCTCTACATCTTCGGCATATTCCTGAAAATCACCTTCACAGGAGAAGCCAGCCCCATCTTCGCCCTGTTCTCAAAAGTCATAATCCTCATTTTCCTGCTCAGCATAGCCTACATGCTTTTCATCTTCCTCGTGGCCGGCATCGCGGCGAAGCGCCACCCGCTGCGCTGCCTGGGCAAAATGCTGACAGCCTATCTCACCGCACTCGGCACCTCAAGCAGCGCCGCCACCATACCCATCACGCTCCGGCAGACCATAAAGTGCGGCGTCCGCAGCGAAGTGGCCGGTTTCACCGTCCCCCTGTGCGCCACCGTACACCTGCCAGGCTCCATGCTGAAAATAGTGGCATGCTGTCTGGCCATCATGATTATGGAAGGCACCGAACCCACGTTCAGCCTCATGCTGGGCTTCATCGCCCTACTGGCCGTAACGATGGTAGCCGCCCCCGGCGTGCCCGGCGGAGCCATCATGGCCGCCGTAGGCCTGATAGGAACCGTGCTGGGCTTCGGCGAAGCCGACCAAGGACTGGTCATAGCGCTCTACATCGTAATGGACAGCTTCGGCACCGCCTGCAACGTAACCTGCGACGGAGCCCTCGCGCTCATGGTCGATGCCCTGTCCAAGCGAGGAAACGGGGGAAATGAGGAAATGAGTACACAGTGAAAGAGTGAACAGTGAATTGCGGGCGGAGGAGCTTGATGTCTTCCAAGACACCGAGATACCGAGATACCAAGACACCATAAACCCTCTCCGCCCTTCGCGCACCTCCCCCTAAGGGGGAGCCGGAGGGGGTTTTCAAGACACCGAGATACCGTGATACCAAGATACCATAAACCCTCTCCGCCCTTCGGGCACCTCCCCCTAAGGGGGAGCCGGAGGGGGGGGGGGCGGGCCACCGTTGATACCGTTGATACCGTTGATACCTGATACCCTGATACCATACGACAAAGGAGCGCCGCAATCGCTGCGACGCTCCCCCGGACAAATATGAACAACTCGGAAAACAAAAAGGGGAATGCTACTCGTTCGGCTCCGTCTGGACGAAGTTCAGCTCAGGGTTGGAGGCCTTCAGCAGATACTTCATCGTGGGGGAGGGCTGGAAGCGCAGGTTGATGCGCTCTATGCAATCCCCGCTGAACAGTTCCTGAGAAGGCACTGCATTGCTCTTTATGGAGGTGCGGAACGTGCCCAGCAGGCCGAACTTCACCGACTTGTTGCTGCGCATCATGCGCACGAAGACGTACTCCAATTCCGTAAGGATGGCCAGCACGTCGGCCTTGGTCACGGTGGTGGCGTGGCTCACTTCCTCGCAGAGCTGGTCCAGCGTAACGGGCTGCACGGCCGTGTTCTGGCCTACGAACATAGCCTTGCCCGTCTTCTGGTTCTTCAACTCGCGGACATAAAAACGTATTGTACCCATAGTTCAAAAGGATTTTAGAAGGTTAGACAATTACTCGGCGAAGGTGCGCTCAAACTTCACCTCGGGGTTCTTCGCGTCGAGGGCAAAGAGGAGCTTGGAGCTGGGGGTGAACTGCACGCCCACGCGCTTGATGTTGTCCGCGGTGAACAACTCGGGGGAAGCTGCGGCGGTGCTCTTGATACGGGGGCAGAAGGCTCCGAGGGTGCCCAGGCGCACGCTTTCGTTGTTTTGCAGATGCTTCAGGATGCGCTCCTGAAATTCGGCCAGAACGGCCTTCACGTCCGCCTCGGTGGCGGTGCAGGCGTGGC
>JAGHRT010000009.1 GCA_018066245.1 Candidatus Equimonas faecalis
ACTTGAATCATATCGCACTTACAGCGCTCCCATAAAGGGGCATCCCCAACAGATAGGGCTCTCGCCCTATCCTCCACTCTGTCGCACCTTCGGTGCTCTCTCAGGCCACGTGAATTGGGGCGATGCCGCGGTCTGGAATCCCTAACGCCTTCGGCGCAAGAGAGGTATTGTTCACTGTTTAATTGTTCACTGTTCACTGAATAGTTGTACTTTTTCTTGTTCCTGTCAAAAGAAAGCGGTATATTTGCAGCGAATTTTATTGAAAATCATCAGCAGTACTTCTCTTTTTCATTGAAAATCGTCAGTAGAACTTATAAATACATCCTACTATGATAGACCGTATCTATAGATTAAGCAACGAGTTAGACAGCTCCATCTTCCTCTTCGGAGCCCGACAGACAGGGAAAAGCACTATTCTGCGCCAACAGTTCCCGGGGAGCATCTATATCGACCTGCTTGACAGTCAGGTGAAATCCCGCTATGAGCGCCGCCCCGTACTCCTCTACGAAACACTGAAGGACAAGGCTGCGGGAACGATTGTCATCATCGACGAGATTCCCGAGGTGCCGCAACTCCTCAACGAGGTGCATCGCCTGATATCGGAGAAAGGACTTCTTTTCATCCTCTGCGGCAGCAGTGCCCGCAAATTGAAGCGCAAAGGCTACAACACTCTGGGAGGCAGGGCCTTCCCCACCTTCCTTTTCCCTTTCGTCAGCGCTGAACTGGCGGACTTCGACATTGACAAGGCCGTGAACTGCGGTATGCTGCCCCCACACTATCTGGCGCAGAATCCCTGGCGGAAGCTGTCGGCCTACATCGACGTCTATCTCAAAGAAGAAATCAAAGAGGAGGCCCTCGTGCGCAATCTCGGCGCGTTCCAGCGTTTTCTGGAGGTGGCGGCCCTGACGGACGGGGAAATGGTGAACTACAACAACATCGCCCAGGACTGCGGGGTGAGCGCTGCCACCGTGGCCAGTTATTTCGACATTCTGGAGGACACGCTCGTCGGCTATCGTTTGCCGGCCTTCACGCGGGTGATGAAGCGCCGGCTGGTACAGGCACCGCGTTTCTACTATTTCGATGTGGGCATAGCCAACCACCTCCTGCACCGCAAGGATCTCGTGCGGGGCACCACGGCCTACGGCCATGCCTTTGAGCATCTGGTGATACAGGAACTGTATGCTTTCCTGCACTATCGCCACAGCGACGAGAAGCTCAGCTTTTGGCGCACCTACACGGGAGTGGAAGTGGATGCCGTCATCGGCGATGCCCGTGTGGCGATAGAAATCAAGTCGGTGGAGGAGGTGCTGCCCCGCCACGTCAAGGGTCTGCTCTCATTCGGTGATGACTACCCTGAGAGCCGCCGCCTCATTGTGTCGTTCGACCCGTTCAACCGCAGCGTCAACGGCGTTGAAGCCATCTATGTGTATGACTTCTTCCGAATGCTTTGGAATGGAGAGATTGTTTAGAGAGTGAAGAGTTAGAGAGTGAAGAGTGAACAAGAAGCCTGCCGTAGGTAGGCTATAAAGGTAGCCAGCCATGAGCGAAGCGTAATGGCTGGACATCGTAGCGGACGGGAAACATCCCGTAGGGATGCATACATCCACGCATGTAGGTGTCGCCTACCTACGGCAGGCTTCGTGCGGGATGGGCTATCCAGCCATTGCGGCCTCCGGCCTTATGGCTGGCCGCTCGGCCCGTAGGGACGCTTGCCAGAGCAAGAACCTTGTATAATCCCTGCGGGATATTGTGAACAGCGAAGAATGAAGAGTAGGTAGGCAATGGGCTTTCAGCCCAAGAGTATAATCCCTACGGGATATTGTGGATAGTGAAAAATGAACAGTGAACAATGGGAGAGTGAATAGTATTGGTTGTCGCACCTGCGACCCTGCGGCAGAGCGACCGTAGGGAGCGCCGCCGTAGGTGTGGGGCCACACATAGTAGGATGACGCGCCATGACGTACCCATCCCCTTCATCGTTCACCCCATATCGCACACAAAACGCGCGTATGTGCAACCAGACACGGCAAAATTAGGGAGATTTAACAAAAACACACGCAGAAATGCGCATTTTCAGCTTTATTGTTTGGATAGGTATTGCTCTTTCCGTACTTTTGCGCCTCGTAAGCCGTCGGACCGCTAACGGATGCGGACGGCAGCCACAGCACAAGGACACCACACACATCAGACACACACATGAACAACCTTCCCTCTCAGCTCCTCCTGCCCCCTGCCTTCCACCGAGGCCGGAGTGTCGCCCGCGTGGGAGAAGTGAAGCGCACGATTTGCCGTGGCGCAATCATTGATACCGTTTCGGGGGGGGTAAATCTGACTGTGTGTATTTAGCAGAAAGATTGGCATGGCCGAGACTCATCCAGAGAGTTTCCGCTATGCGTTTTTTGTGCCTTATCACGAAGAGGCACCTCACGCGTCCCAGCCCCCGCAAAGCATATATTTCCAAATTACCATAACATTATTAATTATTAAATTCAACAAAATTACATCGTGAAAAAACTATTTACACTATTAATCTTGATGCTCGCGTGTATCGGGCAAGCAGCGGCCTATTATTTTAAGGATGGCACCTTGTACTATAATCTTCTTGGAAACGGCGAGGCTGAAGTTACCTGTCCCGGATCCAGCGATCCTTATCAAGGAACAATCTCAATTCCATCTACAGCTAAATACAGTGGCAGCACATATAAAGTAACAAGCATAGATGCAAATGCCTTCAATGGTGCATCATTGGTGACTTCCGTCTCTATCCCTGCCAGTGTGAAGAGCATAGGTGAAGCCGCCTTCGCTTTTTGCACCCGCCTGAAGACCATCACTCTTAAGACAGGCTTGCAGACCATTGGAGACGCTGCCTTCATGGGTTGCAGCACTTTGACATCCATTACTATCCCTACCAGCGTGACGAGCATAGGAGACCAAGCCTTCGTTGGTTGCACCAGCCTGACGTCTTTGAGCGTGGCAAGTGGAAACACAAAGTATGACAACCGTAATGGTGCCATTATTGAGACTGCAAGCAACAAGCTTATTGCAGGATGTAAGAACAGTTCTATTGCCAGCACCGTGACGAGCATTGGAAAATATGCCTTCTACGATTGCAGCGGCCTGACCTCCGTAACTATTCCCAGTAGCGTGAAGACCATAGAGGAATATGCATTCTATGGCTGCAGCGGCCTGACCTCCGTAACTATTCCCAGTAGCGTGAAGACCATAGGGGAACGTGCCTTCTCTATGTGCCCCGGCCTGACCTCCGTAACCGTTAATAACGGCATCATCGGAGCCTCTGCCTTCAGTCAATGCCCCAATCTGACCACCGTAAGCGTTACTGGCACCATCGGATACTATGCCTTCGGTGGTTGCCCCAAGCTGACCGCCGTAAGCGCTAACGGCACCATCGGAACAAGCGCTTTCATGGGGTGCGACGCTCTGACCTCCGCAATCATTGGCGGCACCATCGAAAATAGCGCTTTTAGCTGGTGTCGCGCTCTGACCTCCATCAAATTCGAATGCAACGGAATGGTGACCTTGGCAGAAAAGGCTTTCTACGGAAGCCAAAGTTTGAGCACAGTCACCATTGGTAGCGGCGTGACGGGCGTAAAGCAAGATGCATCAAGTATTTCTAATCTTCTGCAAGATTTAACTTTACAATATGCCAATGGATGCACGACGGCAATCAGTACGGGGCTGACTGACGCCTGCACAGTCGTAATTCCTAATACCGTGACAAAAATAGCCGATGATGCTTTTGCGTATTTCTCTAAACTTCAATCTGTCACCATTCCTGCAAGCGTGAAGACCATAGGAAAAAAAGCCTTCTACGGATGCTATACCCTTTCCTCCATCGCTATTCCCAACAATGTGACGAGTTTAGGAGCATCTGCCTTCGAGGGTTGCTCCAAGCTTGCCACCGCCACCATCGGCACAGGCGTGAAAACCATAGAAGCATCGCTCTTCGAAGGTTGCAATGCCCTTTCCTCCTTCTCTTTCAGAGGTAGCGTGAATACAATAGGAGACAGGGCCTTCGCTAACAGCGGCCTAACCTCCATACTCATTCCCAACCCAGTGACAAACATAGGAGTATCGACTTTCGCTGGTTGCGCCAAACTTACCACCGCCACCATCGGCACAGGTCTGACGAGCATACCTGCCTCTGCCTTTGCCAACTGCGGTCTGACCTCCTTAACCATTCCCGCCGAAACGAATATCAGTAGCATTGGAGCCAACGCCTTCTCTGGAAACAGCAACCTGAAAAGCTTAAGAATTCTTGGCAATGTAGAAAGCATAGGCGCATCGGCTTTCAGTAATTGCGGCCTGACCATTATCCAGATTCTTGGCAATGTAGAAAGCCTAAGCATAGGTGCATCGGCCTTCAACAATTGCAGCAGCCTAGCCAATGTCCAAATTCTCGGCAAAGTGACGGACATCGCCAACGATGCCTTCGCAGGGTGCCACATAAAAAATCTTACTCTTGATAGGCGTATTGTGAATCCTTCCGCTTTCGGTAAAGAATTAGTGCAGTTAAATATACAAGACCTTGTAAGTACCATCCCTGATGAAGCTTTCAAGGATTGTAAAGACCTTAATACGGTTACCCTCGGTCTTGGAGGCCGTGGTTGCTTAGGAAAGATAGGAGCCTCTGCCTTCGAGGGTTGCAGCAGCCTGACCGCAATCGTGATACCCGTAAATGCCCTTTCCGGAACACCAGAAACAATTTTAGGCAATAATGTCTTTAAAGGGTGCACAAAACTTGAAACAGCCCAGATTAGTAGTAGCGTAAAGAGCATACCTGACAATTGCTTCTACGGATGCACAGGCCTGACTTCCGTCACTATTCCTGAAAGCGTGACGAGCATAGGTAGATTTGCCTTTCAACAGTGCTGCAACCTGTCCTCTATATCCTTCCCCAGCAGGTTGACGACCATAGGACTCTATGCCTTCAGCTGGTGCCAAAAATTAACAAATGTTGAGCTCCCCAACAGCATAACGCTCATACCTGACGGTGCCTTCGAGGGGTGTCGCGGTCTGACTTCCGTCACCATTCCTTCCAGCGTGACGAGCATCGGAGGAAGTGCTTTCGACATGTGTGAGAGCTTGACATCTGTCACCATTCCTGAAAGCGTGACGACCATAAAAGCATATGCCTTCGCCAGTTGTGAGAGTTTGACTTCCATCAACATTCCTTCCGGCGTGACGAGCATAGGCGACGACACCTTCTCTGGCTGCACCAGCCTGACCTCCATTACTATTCCTGCAAACGTGACGAGCATAGGCGACAATGCCTTCTCTGAATGCAGCAAACTGAATAAAGTTACTATAGGCACCAAAATGAAAATCACTGGACAAACTATCACCCGGGCCAGCTTGAAGACGATAGGAAACTCCGCCTTTAAGAAATGCACCGCACTGACCACCATCGTCTTACCCAGCAATAACCTGACGAGCATAGGAACCAGTGCCTTCGCCAACAGCGGTCTTACTTCCATCACAATTCCTGATTGCGTGACGAGCATAGGAAACAATGCCTTCTATAATTGCACCAGCTTGAAAACCATCACTATTCCTAGCGTGAATACCATCGGAACCGATGCCTTCGTCGGCTGCACGAATGTGGAGAACCTGAATTATGACAGTAATGTTGTTGACCCCACAGTTTTCGGAAAGAAACTTAAAACCGTGGTTGTTGGAAACAACGTGACGAGCATAGGCGACAAGGCCTTCAGGGGTTACAGCGACCTTACCTCCGTTACCATTGGTAATGGTGTGAAGACCATAGGAAATCAGGCCTTCTATTATTGCACCAGTCTGGCAAGTGCCAACCTCGGCAGCGGTGTGGAGAGCATCGGAAGCTCAGCATTCAATAACTGCACCAGCCTCACCAGCCTCACGCTTCCCAGCACCGTGACGAGCATAGGAGTAGGTGCCTTTTCGTTCTGTGACCACCTGTTCTCCATCAATATCCCCAGCGGGATTACGGACATACCTGAATCAGCCTTCTTCGGTTGCACCAGTCTGGCTTCCATCGAGATTCCTTCCAGCGTGAAGACCATAGGAATGGCTGCATTCTGCAATTGCGGTCTGACCTCCGTAACTCTTCCAGAGGGCGTGACACTCATTGGTCGCGGTGCCTTCGAGGGTTGTGCCAGCCTGGCTTCCGTAACTATCCCCGAAAGCATGACGAGTATAGGAGAAGGTGCCTTTATTGAGTGCAACAATCTTACCGATGTTACCAACTATGCCGTTGTTCCGCAGACGATAAATGAAAATACCTTTGCGACCTACTCCGGCACGCTCCATGCCTGCACGCTCCACGTGCTGAAAGGCCTTAATGACGTTTATGCTTCTGCCGCTGTCTGGAAGAACTTCACTATCGTGGACGACCTCAGCAAGGTATATAATCTGGCTGACAAAGCGATCTACACCGGTCAGGGTGATGATTATTATACCGATATTACCTACACCCGCAATTTCTCCAACACGAACTGGCAGGCCCTCTATGTGCCCTTCTCCATGAACCCTGAGGAGTGGCAGAACGACTTTGACGTGGCCCGCGTGTATAACATCATTGACTATGACTACAACGAGGACGGCGAGTTCGATAAGACTTACCTCGTGGTAAAGATAGTTACAACCGCCCTCAAGCCTAACTATCCCTACCTCATCCGAGCCAAGCAGGCTGGAGACAAGACTCTTACGCTCAATAACCGCAGTCTGGCTCCCGCCGAGACTAACTCCATGGATTGCAGCAGCGCCGACCTCACCTTCACCCTCACAGGCTCCTATCAGGGCATAGAAGGCTCCGTGATGTGCGACAATGGCTTCTACGCCATAGGCGGCGGTGAGCTGAACAAAGCTACGACTTCCGCAGCCACGCTGCCCGCCCAGCGCTGGTATATGGGCATTGAATCCCGCGACGGCTCCTCAGCCGCCGTGAAGGCCCAGACCATTCAGATTCTTACGGATGGCGAGGACACCACGGAGATTGAGAGAGTAACCGCCATCAGCCAGGCGAAGAGTCAGACGCCCTTCGACCTCACGGGTCGCGCCGTGAAGGCCGGCACTAAGGGTATCAACATCATTAACGGTAAAAAGATTATTCGCTAAATGAAGAAATACATTTCTCCCACTGCCGACTATGTGTGCATGAGTGTAGAACACATGCTGGCAAACAGTAATCCTTACGAAGAAGTGCCCATAGGCGGTAGTGGCTGGGACAAACCTTTCGACACCCGCTCTCAGGATGACTGGTCCAGCGACTGGACGGACACTGACGAGTAACGCCGCCCCTTCCTGCATAACAAGTCAAGCCGCCGCCAAGGAGTTTTCTCTCTCTGGCGGCGGTGGCTTTTTGATGGTGTTTACCCTAACGCATTCGGCGTAAGAGTGTATATCCCTAACGGGATATCGGAGGGCGTTACGGCAGGGCAATGGGCTGAAAGCCCTATGTTGTATAGCCTGCGGCAGAGCGACCGTAGGGAGCGCCGCCGTAGGTACGGGGCGCCCACATGGTAGGATGACGCGCCATGATGCCACCATTGCTGCGCCTACGGCGGTACACGGTTGTCGCACCTGCGACCCTACGGCGGAGTGTATATCCCGAGGGATAACACAAAGGTAGGCAGGCATAAGGGCGTAGCCCGCAATGCCTGTTTACGGACGTGCGTTCATACGCCTGCCGTAGGTAGGCTGACATTTACGCGCGTGTGTAAAATAATATGGTTGATGCGGGTCGTTGTATCATCCCTACGGGATG
>JAGHRT010000025.1 GCA_018066245.1 Candidatus Equimonas faecalis
GTTCAAAGTGCAAAATCTGAGATCCAAAGTGCAATTACAAGTGAAGAGCCACCTCTGAAGTGCAAAAATTGCACTTTGGAAGAAGCCGCAGTATTGCGTATAGTGCAAAAGAATCCTACTGTTACCCAGAAGGAAATTGCTGCAGAAATAGGCAGATCGGAGAGAACAGTCAAGACGATTACCGTTAATCTGCAGGAGAAAGATATTCTGCAAAGAGTAAACGGCAAGCGTAATGGTCGTTGGGAGATTACGGATGAAAGAGAATCATAGTTGGTATAGCATTCGGCTATTTCTGCTATGTTTTTAACAAGACAAATGAGTGGGAGACATCATTACTGATGCACCCACTCATTATTATATATACGCATACGCGCACGCGAGAGACTAATATCCTTTGCTCTTTAGGAGTTTGTTGCCAGGATAGTGCTTGGCATGAGCATACTGCATGGCTCGCCATGCCCAATGGAGATAATCTTCGTCCTTTTCTCGCCAGGGCATGCCGCTTGTTGTTCCGCCACCGCCAGAGGTCTGAGCCACGCTGGTTGCGCCATTGATGCCAGCCAAGAACACTTGCATGCCTGTCTTCAAGACATCGTTCCAACGCAAGAAATTGCGATCGTCAACGAGGGTGTCTTCTGCCAGAGCGTTAGCATCACGCGACTCACGACAAATCCTTGCTGCATCAGTCAACACCTGATTCAGAATGAAAGCCTTGAGCATGATGGAAACATGGTGATTGAGATAGTTCGTTATCAACTTGTCCGACTCGATAGCATCATTCTTGTAGTGTTGCACGCATGTCGCAAAAACGCCGTAAAAAAAGGAATAATCAGCACATAATAAACATGAGCCTATAAATGCAAATAGCGTGTAACTCATTGAGCTACACGCTATTTGATAGTGTTTTGTTATGTCTTTACTTATCGGTCTCATTTGACTTCTTTAAATATAAACAGTATTGTGTATCAGTGATTTACAAACACGCGTGAACGTTTTGGAAATCTATTAAGGGCAGTTAAGGCAAACAAAAATAGGAAACAATAAGACGATTAGTATATTCAGCAGAAGGTATATAGATTTGTTTATTGTTATCTATAGATAGCAAATTTGAAAATCTTGTTTGGTCAGATTACTCATTATAATATATACGCACACGCACGATACATTGCATCACAAAAACAAAGTACCACAAAAATGCTGGATGAAATAGCACAAGAATAACGAATAATGCTAAAAAAGGTTGTCGAAATGCACCTTTTTATGTATCATATGACTATTGTTTGATGGAAATTTTGTAACTTTGCACCCGATAAAGGTTAATGGCATAAACCTTTTAATGTAAATTCTTGCAAAAACCGTATATATGAAAAGTATAGAAGAAGTAATGAACGAATGGAATGCTTTGCTGCCCTTGTCTGATAGAGACAGAGAGATGCTGAGCCGTCGATTCACTATTGATTTCAACTACAACAGCAACCACATTGAGGGTAATACACTGACTTATGGACAGACAGAGATATTGCTCATGTTCGGAAAGATTGTTGGCGAGGCTGATGTTCGTGATGTACACGAAATGACTGCCAGCAATGTTGGTCTAAAAATGATGAAGGAGGAGGCTCTACTTAAAGAGACTCCTTTGACACAGCATTTTATACGAACATTACATAAGACCCTCTTGCGTGAGGATTACACAGTATATCGCACACTGCCTGGAGGTGTTCAGACGAGCTACGTCATTCATGCTGGGCAATACAAAACTCGTCCAAATTCCGTCATTACCCGTTATGGAGACCGATTCGAGTATGCTACGCCCGAAGAGACTCCTGCTTTGATGAGCGATTTGGTAGATTGGTACAACGATGCAGAAAGATCGGGAAAGTTTACTCCAATAGAACTTGCTGCAATATTCCACTATAGGTACATTCGTATTCATCCATTTGAAGATGGTAACGGACGTATAGCCCGATTGATGGTTAACTACATCCTCACTCGCCATGATTATCCTATGATTGTGGTGCGTAGCCGCAAGAAAAAAGAATATTTAGAGGCATTGCATCGTACAGACCTGACTGTCGGTGCAGCACCTTCACTTGGTGCACATGCCTCAAAACGTGACATCCAACAGTTTCTTACTTACTTTACCAACCTCTTTATTGACGAAGTGTCTTACGACATCCAGTTCCTGACAGAGCGTGGAGATAACGTATGGTGGTTTGACGGCGAACGTGTAAAATTCCGTAGTGCCACCACCAGTATAATACTGAATCGCATGTATGAGCAACCCAACAGTACTATCCCACAATTGGCAGAAGCTGCAGGTATCAGTCTTACAGCGGTAAACAAGCAGTTGCGACTCCTTACAGACAAAGGCTATATAGCTCGTACAGAGAAAGATAATTCTTGGAGGCTAATTATCACCCCATCAGTATAAAACACAAATCACGTATAAACGTATGATTCAAGGAAATACTTGGTACGACTACTTAAACGAACTGAAGCGTTTCTTGTGTGACGTTGCAAAGTCACGGTGGGCAAGGTATTTGTTCTACCCATTAGGTGTGTTTGTCGCCATCATGTACATGACAAGTCAGGCAGGAGCACACCCATATTCGTTCTTTAGTTATGTATGCGATTTTGCAGGTTGTATTGCAGTCATCATATTATGTACTATGACTGTTCTATCTTGCATCTTCACCGCTGACTATCCATATGATAGACTAAGGAGAAGAAACAAAGAGAGGGATAACCAGCGAATAATTACAGCATTTCGGAAAGAGTATGATAAAGAGACGGAGCTGCGCATACAAAGAGATAACGAGTTAGTACGCCGACAGGTTATCGTAGAATGCCACAAGCAACAGAAGGCTCAACTGGACGAGATCCGCACGAAGCAGAAAGAAGAACTGGATAATCTGCAAAGTGAGATAAACCAGAAAAAGAAGGAATTGGAATTCTGTAAAAGCCGATACGAGCAGGATTATCAAAATCTTGAGAATGTCCACAAAAAATCGGAGGATGAAATCGTCAGATTAACACAATACATTACGGAGAAAGAGAAAAGTATCGGAGACCTTCAAACTCGACTCGTTGAATCGCAAAGCTCCTACAACATTCAGATTGAAGAACTTAAAGCTCGACAGGCTGAAGAATTGGAGCAGTTTAAACAGAAAGCTATTGATGAACTCCGCAGTGATGGATTCAGTTTGTTCAAAAAGGCGACAGAGGCGTTAGAAGAATCACGTGAAAGAATCTTACGCGAAAACTCAGAAAGAGTGAAAGTCGTAACAACATATGCTGTGATGGAACTCACCCAATTCGGATTCTCCCCAGAATCATACGCATTCATTCAGCACAAGGTTTGCACCTTTGCCGAAACTGGAGGTAAGTTCGACAAGTCAGAACAAAGCATGATCGTGAATCCATTCAAGGATGAGGTTGCCAGAAAATATGGCCGTAAGAAGAAGATAAACAAAACAGGCAATGTTCTTACGACGCTGGATATTGCACACTACACTCGCAACATAGCTATTTATCTTGATTTTAGACTCGAAGATGTTGCCCGATTTACAGTATATTTGTTCAAAGAGTGGTACCCAGATGGAGATTTCCTGAGTATTACAAAAGCTGCTGCGAAGTTACCCGATAGTGGATTAATCAAAATTCACGAAGATTTGGAGGGGTATATAGCGGAGCAAGGATGGGGGTAGAAAAATTCGCAAATGCCATGGGAACTGATGCGAGACGTAACTTTTATGCATCTTGACAAGGAGGACAAGCCATCTTTGCTTGCCCCTGTCATGATAGCAATCCTTTCTACCTGTGCTCAGTTGGAACATGATAACATCTCATTTCGACTGAACTCAGAAAGAAAGCAGTATGTAGAGAAAGGCGGTAAACTCGGCAGACCTACAGGTTCCACCAAGTCCCAGGATAAAAAGAGGGAAGAATATAGAGAGGTTATCAACCTCTTGAATAAGGGGTATGCCATCCGTGATGTTGCAAAACTCACAGGAAAAGGAATCAGCACTGTTCAAAGAGTCAAGAAGGAATTTGTGGCTTGACGCACGAAACCTTGGAATGGAGCCGTGAAACACAGCCTCATAATAAAGTGGTCAAGGGTATAGCGACGTGCTATGCCCTTTGTCATAAGCCGGGGTGGTGTTTCATACCTGTGTTTTTACCAGATTCGTGAAACGCTAATGTGGTTTCAAAACCAGATTGTCGAAATAACAATGAGGTTTCCAAACCAGTACCCTGATTCGGGGTTGCGATTTGCGATGACTGATGTCTCCTAAGAACAGCCTCCTATTAGTTATAGAGTTTCATTCTTAATCTTTCAAAATCTTCTGTCATATGCGCCTTTATGTATGCTAGTTTGTAACAGATCATTGCTCTGTTTCGAAAGAATTTTCTATTCGAAAGGGAATGTTGGCGCAATTCTATCTCGTGTAGAACAATCTTTATAGCCGAACTATATCGTTCTTTCTCTTCATCTGAAAGTGAATCAATGTAGGCAAGGATTTCTTCCTTCTGTTCTTTCCAGAGTAACATTCCATGTGTATCACTGAGGATTTCCTTTACTCTCTCCATTTCTGTGAACCTTGGATATGTAAATGGTTGTATCTTCTGAATCTTCAGGTATGTATAGATATACGGATTAACTGCCAACCCATGGCTTAGTGCGATTGTTGCAGTCAATTCATCCATATTCTTTGGTTTAATTTGTCGAAGGTCGTACTTGTCCCATTCGGATTCCATCATGAAGATGCCGTCTGTATCTGCTCGTTGAAACAACTCAAATGTTGAAGAATCCTCGAGAGGAAGATTGTTTGCATCAAACTTATCAGCAATGAAGGCAAACATTTGCTTAGCCTTTTCTTCTGTCATTCTTTTCATGCGCGTGTTCTATCTATGATTATATACAACTTACTGAACTTTACTATTGGGCGACCGAGGTATGTTGATATGTTATAGCCATTTGTCTTTGCCCAATCGACAATTTGGTTCCGGTATTCTTCTGGATAATAGATTGTCAGTATTTTTTGTTCAATCATCTCGCTCCATGTAAGAGGAAGGCCAATCTTATTGATGTCTTCAACCTGTGCTATTCCAAGAGCAACAGCAGTAGGACTTTTAACGAAATCTCCTTTTTCTGGTGTTGGAGTCACCACAAAAGACTGTTTAACGCCATCAACAAGCGATTTGATTGCCAAGAGTTCCTGGGCAAGTTCAAGTTCTGCAATGAAGTCCACCTCTGCATCAATAAGGTGGTTAAACATGTCATCTTCGTGACCGAGTTGTTTCAGTCCCCAGTGTGCCTGAAAGCGGAGGGTCTCAACGGCACTCTTCTTTGCATGTGCCTCTGCCTTCTTCTGATTCTTTTTCTTTGTCATACTTTGTTTGATTTTGTACGTTACTATTACATAATACGATGAAAAATCTTCAAAATCGGTAATTTTACCACCTTCTCTGCAAAATTTCCGCAGAACAAACGCAATTTCTTCGTGATTTTGCCGTTATTTTGATAAATTTGCAGAAATTTTTGAATCATGATCAGTAAAACTTATCTCAGATACATTTGGCTACTTGACACTATAAAGCGTTCAAAATATCCTCTCACATTCGAGGATATTGTTAAGATATGGGAGGGGTCTCCTTATGCCTATATGGGTGGTTTGCCAATTCGCACCTTCCACGAACATCGCAAAGGCATCGAGGAAATGTTTGGAGTTATCATTGAATGCGATAAATCCAAGGGTTACATATATTATATAAAGAATCCAGAAATCCTAATTCAGAATCCTTATGCACAACTTTTATTGCGTAAGTATAGTGTTCCACAGGATTTCTCTACTTTTAACATGATGCGTGACCGTATTTTGTTGGAAGAGATACCTCATGGTACTGGTTACTTCGACTCCGTTGTTGAGTCTATGAGAACTAATACAGAACTTGTGATTGACTATCAACGTTATGAGGGACAACGAGAAACACTTACGATGCAACCTTATTCTATGAAGGTGTACAACAGAAGATGGTATGTACTTGGCTATATTAAAGAAAAGGAATCTATCAGGCATTTGGCATTGGAAAGGTTTCTTGACCTTCATACAACGACTAACAAGTTTGAATTTCCAAAGGACTTCATCCCTAGAAAATACTATGACAATGTTGTAGGTATTTATGTGAATGAAGATCTCCCAGTCGTTAATCTGAAGATAAGGGTGTATGGTGTACAGATGGAATACATGAGAATGTTACCACTCCATAAGTCACAAAGCGAAGTAAAGTCACGCTACGGTGAGTTCGCTGAGTTTACCTACAGAGTCTGTCTAACACCAGAGTTAAAGTCAAAGATACTGGCAATGGGACCGAACGTCGAGGTGTTGGAACCACTGGAATATCGTGAAGAGATAATGTCGCAAATTAGTGCTTCTCTTGGTAGATATATGAAAAAAAATCAAGAATTCTAATGATGTTCTGCGGAGTTTATGCACACAATGCTCCCAAAACACCCAATTTCACCCATTTTCATTCGTATATATAATAGAGACACATAATTTCGATAGTACAATGAATAAGAAAATTACAAACCGCGTCAGTCAGTCTTTGGATTCATATCTGGTAGAAGTAAATAAGCATCCACTTCAAACAGTAGAGGAGCAAACTGAGCTCGCTCATCGCATTAAAGAAGGTGATAAAGAAGCCCTCGCTCAACTCATTACCGGCAACCTCCGTTTTGTAGTAAGCGTAGCAAAGCAATACCAGAATAGAGGCAAGTCAATGGAAGCACTTATTGAGGCTGGTAACAAAGGGCTAGAACTTGCGGCTAAAAAGTTTAATCCACAGCGGGGTTTCAAATTCATTGCTTACGCAGTTTGGTCCATCAGGGCGAGCATCCTTGCATTCCTTGAAACTTCAACGAATAGCATCAATCTGTCAGAACTCACTGTAGAAGAGAAACGAGAATTGGTTTCAAAAATGACCAACGAGCGTGACAAGGAGATACTTACCAGATGGTTTGGTCTTGTTGACTCGCCAGAGTCACTTGATGAAATCGGACAAAGCAAGAATCTAACAACAAGAAGAGTAGAACAACTGAAAGCCAGGGCTATTGCAAAACTAGTAGAGAATGGCAAAAAATAACACCGAGTGTCAGCAACGCCTATGGATATTGGACGATTATCAGTCAATCATTGAAGATCCCGAATCCTATGGGTACCCCAATATAGCGGAACACATGAGCGAGGTCATTGCTGACATCAAAGAAGACATTGAGCAAGTCTTTGAATGTCATATTGATACAGAAAAGATTAAAAATATTCTACACAACTATAATAATGAGTAAGACAACGATTATGGAATTATTGCAGAAGGTAAAACCTAATGCAGACATACCGTCACAATACGAGTATATTTATGATAGCAAAAAGAAAGATTTAACTCTCCGTGTCAAAATTAAGGGGCTAAAATCAAATATGCAGGATGACGAGGCTGCTTTTGAAAGTTGGGCTATAGCTCTAAAGTACTACCTTAAGGATACAATCGACACCGTTACAATAGATTGGGAACGAGACTTTGTTAAGGGTGAAGAAGGCTATTTGCATTATAACAGGTTTGTTTATAGATTATTAAAGTTTGTACAAACATACTCTTGGGCTAAATCGGCTAAAAGCATTCCAACAATTCCTTCGCAACTATATTGCAATATTGGAAGAACTGTAGCAGCTGATAAATCAAAGCATATTAAAAACTCAGAAGGTTGGTTAGAATGCCAATACGTTGATGATCATTCTAGTGAATACGATGTAATGAATCATCAGTTCCCTGTTGGTCTTTTTGATGGAAAAGTTAGTGGTACGACGCATTATACCACAGGTCAAAAAAGTGCTATTGACATTTGGGCAATAAAAGGTAGTTGTTTAAGCATTTTTGAACTGAAGAAAGCTGACAACAAACCTTTAGGAATAATCTCTGAACTTATGTTCTATACAAATGTATTGGATGATATATTGTCTCATCGTATAATGTATGAAGCTAACGAAAATACCAAATATGCTATAAGAAATAATATTAGAGGATTCAAAAATTTTTTTGAAGCATATTCTTCTGGAATTATCAATCATATCGATTCTGTCTTTCTTGCAGATAATCTTCATACTCTCCTTACAGATGAGCTTATATGTTTTATAAATGATTCGCCTAGATGGAAATATAAAAAAATTACATTTAGAAAGTTAGCTGTGAGCAAATAATTAAATGTTATATTTTTATTAACATACCAGTATGAACCTAGTAACCACATGCATAGGTGATCTTCCAGAAGAGTTGCGAGAAGTAGCCATAAACGAGCAAAGAGAACGTCGCAAAAAAGGTAATATCTATTACCCGTTCCTGTCTGATGAGTGCGTAGAATCATTGAAAGATGAGGTTATGCTCACAATCTGGCCAATGGAGAACGGTTTTATTTTCATGATGGATGACCGCCATAAATTTATCGAAGTACCAGATTCTGAATGCCCATTATCAGCCAAAAGAGCCAAATGGTATCTGGAACACATGCAACCTTGGACAAAAGAGGTAGAAGACATGTGGTTTGAGACAGTAGCTGACTAAATAACAATTTGCAGCATGAATATAAAAATACATAGAGGACTCGACCAAATCGGCGGTTGTATTACGGAGATTTCAACGGAAACCTCCCGAGTTTTTATCGACTTCGGTCAAAATCTGCCTGGTGATGGTGAGCCAACAACTCCCGAAGAGGATATGAAGTTGGTAAACTCAATCATAGACCAAAATATGAAGGAACATCAAGCGGTGTTCTATACACATGCTCATGAAGATCATGTCGGACTCTTCCAATACATTCCACTTGACCAGTATATTGGAGAGGGAAGTAAGGATTTATTGCTGATAAAATATAGAACTCTGGTCGAAGCACATGAGAAAGCAAAAGAAGATTATTACAAGACAAGGTACGTGGAGAATCTTCATAAGGAAGCGATGCTTGAAATGAATATTGTTCACGCACAAACTCTTGTAGAAGAGCTGGAGAAGTTTAGAACATGGAAACGAGCGAACCCAAAGGAAGTGCCAACCACTATAGCCATTGGCGACATCAAGATAACCCCCTTCTTCAACTGCCATAGCATCTATGACTCCCACATGTTTCTTATCGAAGCAGAGGGCAAGCGTATCTGGCACATGGGCGACTACCGCGAACATGGCTATATGGGTAAAGGTTTGATACCAACGCTAAAGAAATATGCCACAGACATCGATGTGCTTATTACAGAGGGTACGATGCTCAAACGTAAAGACAAGTGCATCCATGAGCATATTGTGTCGTACAAGATGCAGAATGTGATGAAAGCCTTCAAATACGTCTTCGTCCTTGCATCTGCAACTGACATAGAGAGACTAGCAGCCATCAAGCAGGCTTCAATTGATGCAGCCAAAACCCTCTGCATCTGGTCTTTGTTTATTAAGAGAACGATGGAGTATTTCACAGAGCGAGAATCAAAGCAATCAAAGGGTTTGTTCTCTTTTGATCCTTTATTCTACAATGACCGTATGCTCAGAAAACTTAAGCAGACAGGTATGACAATGGTAGTCGGCACGTCTATGATGGATCGACTCAAGGGTTTACTTGATAAGCTACCACAGGAGGAGACTCTTCTCATTTATTCATCATGGGATGGTTATTACAAAGATCCTGAGCAGGTGAAGGTCAATCCAAAGTACAAGCAGTTCCGCGAAATGTTCCACAATGTTGTGGACATACACACCTCTGGTCATGCAGACCGCCAGACAATCGAGAAAGTAATCAAAACAGTTAATCCGAAGGAAATTATCTGCATCCACAAAGAGGCAGATGCAAATTTATAGTAAAACAGATGAATTATAAGGAATTTAATCAGCTTGTAATAAACAACATGCCAGAGAATCCAATTCCTGGTTTGTGGCAACAAAAAGGACAACCAAGAACTCATATTCTTGGGAATCCTTCAACTTCTGAGCAAAAAGCAGAGTTGATAAATAAATACTCACTTCTGCCAAATGTCCCATCAATTGATTGTAATACAATACATCTTCATCAGTATGCACATCATTTGAATTCGTCACAGATTATGTGCTATAATTTCTTCCGTCCTTTGATTGAAAGCTATGATGGGAAAATGTATAAACCTAAGGATTCTTTATTGAATCTAATAGGAATGGAAATCGATCAAGAAATAGAACCTCATGGAGCCGTGTGCAATTTTGAGTATATTGACGATTCTGCAGAAAACACAAACTTTGATTTTTATTTCAAAAAGGAAGACGTAGAAGTGTTCTTTGAAATTAAATACACTGAGAGGGAATTTTCCAAAAAATCCTCAGCTAAAGACCCTCATGCCCAATATGAATCGATATATAAGCCTATGATTGAAAATACCAAAGAACTTTTTATTGGTGAAACAATCAGTGAGCAGGACTTTAATAATGAGTATTATCAGTTAGCTAGAAACTCTATACGAGCAACTTCCGCTGATAAGCATGTGTTCTTTGTATGCCCAAAGGAACACGAAGAACTAATCAATCAATTTGTTGAATTTTCAGATAAATACCTAACAGAAAAGGGAAAAGAACGTATTAAACTCATTACGTGGGAAGATCTTGTACAGGATGCTTATCGTTTGGGTATAAACGTGAACGAGTTTGCTAATCGCTATCTTGCTTTTATGCCATGAATACAATTAAATACATAGAAGAGCAGATACTGCTATATTCCGATTCTACCAAGGAAAAGGATATGGTTCGAATTCAGACGTATCTTGAACTACGCAAGAAGTTGCTGGACGAAGAGTTTATCAATCATCTTGATGAGTACCTATCAGAGTTGGCTGATTTTAACGAACGTATGAAGACAGCCTTGCGAACATTATGGGAAGATGCTCAAAAGTGTTTCGATATATCTAAGAGCATGGATGGTTTTGACATTGAAATTCGTGCGTATCTGGAACTTGATGTAAAGGAAGATGACAACGAGAAAAACTGGTTCGAGATATACTGTTTGCTCTCTGACCCTTCCTACAATCCCGGGTATCATAGCGGAGTATGTCTTTCACCCATTATCCTGAAGTCATCCCACAAACCGTTGTTGGCATCGTTCGATGAATTTATTGGCAACGATGGTCAATCATGGAATGAAGGGTTATCTGATAGTCTTACTAAAGACATTCCGCTTACTATAATGTTCCATCACTTATTTGACCATACATATTGGTCCCTTTTTGACATGGTAAAGATACAACATTTTAACGCTGTTATGAACACCACTTATGAAAAAATAATATAATCAACTACATAAATCAAGAAATTATGAGAATAAAAATTGTTTCGATGCTTGTATTGCTCTCATGCTCAGTTGCAAACGCGCAATCTTTAGTAAACGAAGTCTTTAAGACGATTGTTCCTGAGACAGAAAGAGCATATTACAACTTTCTGTCTATTGACGAACAAAGTAAAATCTTAGCTTACGGTAATGGCGTAAGCAAGGTGTATGACGAAAAATGGAACGTTCTGGAGAGTCATGATGCAGGACAAGAAGAACTCAATACTGGTTATTTTTATTTATCTCGCAGCTATCAATATGATAGTAACAAAAAAACATACACTACAACCGCATGGGAAAAATCAGACTATCCCAATAAATCTGCGAAATATTCATATAATATTTGGACTGATAATTATAACAAATTCTATAATGGAGAGGTTAAAACTTTATATTATCTAAGGGGTGTGGATCAACAGTTTCTTAGATCTCACTCTGTTTCGACTTTTAGTGATAGCTATACAGGTATAGCAGGACAATTAAGTCGAGTAAGTCATCAATATACTGCCTTAACAACAGAATTCAATTTGGTTGATTGGGATGGTAATATTTTGTGCAGAATTGATCCGCCATATTACATAAGTAGTGGTTATTGCCAAGCAATAGATGTTAAAGATAAGACATATTTAATTGTGACAGCATACTACATGTATCCAAAGAATGTTATTAAAGATTGTGACACCTATAGTACTGTAGAATATGAATTGTCTTCAAAGGAGGTAGAGCCTGGCTACTATCATTATTTTGTGTATGAGTATGATAGTAAAGCAAATGCTATACAAATGATAAAGACAGATAAGTCATTGGCTAATAGAAGAGAAGTTGCTCGTTATGACGTGAATGGGGTAAAACTTCAAAGCCCACAAAAAGGAGTTAACATTATACTATATTCCGATGGCACATCAAATAAGGTGATCGAACAGTAAATGAATATTCTACAAATATCAGACACTCATAATAAACATCTGCAACTGACAAACCTGCCAGCTGCTGATGTTATTGTGCATTGTGGCGACTTTACAGAACAAGGCACAGAGGATGAGGTTCTTGACTTCTTGAACTGGTTCATAGAATTGCCTTATAAGCACAAGATATTCATCACTGGTAATCATGATTTGTGTCTTTGGAATGCAGAGAATATTGAAGAACTTCCTGATAATGTTCATTTCCTTCAAGACAGAAGTTGCGAAATAGAGGGTATCAAATTCTTTGGATTGGCATACAATCATTCTGAAAGGTTTATTCCAAGCGATACCGATGTCCTTATTACGCATGAACCACCTGTAATGATACTCGATGAATCGTCAGGAGTCCATTGGGGAAATGCACCTCTGAGAAATAGAGTGTTTGAAGTAAAGCCAAAGTATCATTTGTTTGGTCATGCACATGATGCTTTTGGCACAGAGAAAAATGATGGTATTGTATTTTCAAATGGCGCATTGTTAGATGACAATTACAACATGCGTTATAACCCAAAGGTGTTTCTCTTGACATGTAAAATTATTGAAAGTGACTAATTTGTATGGTACAATAAAACAGCCCTGTCCTCACGGATGGGGCTGTCTCGTAATCCAAAATAACAACTGACTCAACTAATGCTTTATAGCCAACCAAACTTAATCACATAGCAAATGAGCAAAATGGAAGAGCATAATGCAATCTCCATGATGGCGATAAATAGCCAAAAGTAGATGTTAAAGGTCTTCTTGTCAACGAATATGCCTCTGTAGCTATTCATCGCATTCTCAACCTTGTTACCCAAGGCTTTAAGGCTATTATCGACCTTTGCTTCATGGTTCTTGATGAGCAGATTTTCATTCTCGATAAGCTTCTGGTGAGCAGCCTCCAGATAACTCTTGCTCTCGTCCGTAAAGTCAACCTTTACAGGAGTCTGATGAGCACGAGTGATAGCATTGCAGATGCCATCGACAGCATTGTCAACACTATCTTTGGCCGCATTGAAAGATGCTAAAAGCACAGGAACCTCTAAACTGGCAAGTTTTACATTGTCAGTACAGGTAATCAGGTGAGTAACCGCCAATCTGAGCGTTTTCAACTGTTCGTCAAAGTTGGAAATTTCCTCTTTGACTTCCTGCTTCTGCTCGATCTTGGCAACAAGTTTTGTAATATCCTTCGCCATAACTTACAATTTTAGGTTTAACGTTTGAGTTTAACAACAGGCTTACAGAGCCAGCTCGCTTTCTTTGCACAGCGACGAGCCCAGTCATCGTCTTTCTCGTTCTTGTCACGTCCCCAACCACTGCCAGGACTGCCACCGCCACCACATGATTCGGCAATTCGGGTTGCACCATCGACATAACCAGCGAACAGCAGGATGGCAGTCTTGATGCAATTTTCAAGAGCCTCGGTACTATCATTGACAGGTTCAACAGCATCTTTGATGACATTGTAGATGTGGTCAGATACATAGGTCTTTTGCTCTTTGCCGTTGTTGTCCCAAAGAACGTAAGCACGTGTTTCCTTAGTGCCAGAAGACTGGCTTGAAACCTGAGTGGATGCGCCTTGCACTCTTGCGCTTTGCCCTGGTGCAACTGGTTTTGATACTGGCTTTGCCATGCCCATGCCAGTGTCTGTACTGCCAACCGTCACCTGAGTAGCCTTGTGGAATTTCAACCAAGTGCCTCTCAGATTCTTCAGCATAAGGTCACGACCTACACCAAGCATAGAAGACTTGTAACGAGAGTTACCCCTCATGATGGTGTACCCATGCTTAACTCCGTCTTTGTCCTCCTGAACCTTCACGTCATAACCAAGTGCCTTGATTCTGTCAACATAGTCGTTCCAAGAGTAAGCTCGCATTTCTGAAAGCACCTTGTAACACGCATCCGTAATCTCTTTGACATTCGCCTTGTGAATATCCTCTGGCAACTCCCAACCCTCTTCAACATTGATGGTGTGGGCAGCCATTGTGCAACGATTACCGATAAAACGGTTTGTCATCAGATTGCCGTCAAGGTCAATGCGATTGATCAGAATATGAAGGTGAGGAATGCCAGACTTTGAATCGTGATGGACACACGCAAACAACTGTGCTCGACTTAGGTCAATGGCAGGTACCTTCTTTCCTTTCTTGCCTGACTTCTGTGATGCCTTAACCAACTCATCAAGGAATCGGATGGCATACCTTCTCCAATCCTCAGATGTCCAGTCCTTTGACTCTTCAAGGGATGGGGAAACCTCTATACGGAAGATAGGCTTATCGACAGGCTTCTTGCGGAACTTTGGTGCATACTTCATCTGGATGACTTGCATCTCATTCCACATGCCCAAGGGTGGTAGACCTTCAGACAGATTCTTGGTGTAAACGATGTCTGCTCTGTTGTGCCTGGTACAGTACTCAGTCATCCGAGCACCATGTTCGATAGGTGTACATTCAGCGACCATGAGTCTGCAGATACTTGAAGTGATCCTGAATATCTCCCCAGCGACGAATGAGATATGTAGTAGCCTCAATCCAGTTGTTCATGAACTCAGCGTCGTGGAAGTAGTTATGCAGCTCCTCCTGAGTCTTTCCACCGAGTGCATTGTGGATATGAACAAGCTCGCTGCGGGCATCCCCAAGAGAGATAAGAGCCTTAGTCTGTTCATCGTTCATAAGCTGATAAAGCATTATTTCAAGCGACTTGTCATGAATATACTGGCTCTTCTTGATTCCAGCCTTAGTAGACTCTTCAAGAATCGTTGCGTAATCCTCAGGTGAGTAGCACACCGTGATACGTGGGTTGCGTACTTTCTTCTTTTTCTTAGCAACCTTTGCTTCTGGTTTTACATTTGAATCCATAGTTGTATAAATCATTTAAATTAAGTTTATAAGAGGGAATGAAAGACAATGCGAGCTTGCGAGTATTGCAAGAAGTCAGCAGGTCGAAACACTGGGGGACCCCCTGGTGTGTCGGACAATGACACTTCTTGTTTAGCTGACTACACTTTTACTATGCCCTTCGGGTCGTTTTGCAAGACTACGCAAGGTAATCTGGGTAACGTCTTCAAGCTTGTCTAGACCTTACTTAGGAGTGCCATTTTCAAGCATCTCATTGTTGCTTCATCGGTGTCAGATGACGCCCTATTTTGGGGCCTCATAATTTTGACACATCCTGGTTGCCTAACTGCATTCAGGAAGTAAGCCTTCTTCCTTCATTTTAAGATACTCATCATAAGTAATCGCGTTCTTGCGGTCTTCTTCCATCTCACGCATCCTGACTTCCTGGTCGCGTCTATCATATGCTCTACTACGTTCTACAAGAAATTGTTTCAAGCTTGTAAGGACAACCTGAGGATCAAAGTAACTATAGAAACGTTCATATTGAGTCGCCTTGAAACGCGCGAAGAATAGCATCAGTTCGTCGGTTTTCAGCCAATGATAGTATGTCGCAATCAATTGGGAAAGTTCAAAAAGTTGTTCTTCAGATACCTTTTCTTTTAGTCCGCAATAGTTGCTCACACTCGTGAGTTGAGGAACCAACCATAGCTCTGCAGCTCTACTTCCATAGGCTAATTTGAGCAATGAAAGTGTTGGCGAATCACCGAAATAGCATTTGTCAGGGGAATGGCAAAGTTCCATCTGGATACTGGGATTGTGAGACAACAGAAAATCATCTATTGTAGCATCTTTAGATTGTAGTATCTGTATCTTATTCTTCACTAATGGGCTGATTTTCGGCAAAAAGTCTTTGCATGACACCGATTGCAGCATTGGTAGTGTCCCGTTTGTCTTCATAAGTTGTAATGTCTTTGATATGTGTTCCATTTGCTTCTAATCTTATTGGTTCATTGATCCAAGTTCTTAGTGTGATGAAGTTCTCGAAGTTCTTTCTGTACTGTTGTGTTCTTATCTGCACATAACTGCCAATGTATTCGTAGCATTGCTTGCGATCTTCTTCCGTAAGAGCATTCCACATGGAACGAAGTTTTACTTGATCACCAACAGGTTTGTCATATAATGCCCAAACCTTTTCAAAGGGATAATCTGTCTTAACTACCACAACAATTGGGGCAGAGTCCCCCTTGATAATTTGTTCGTTAGAACGATTATCATTACTATTGCTGTTATTCTTACTATTTGTATTACTCTTACTTAGGCAACCATTTGCTTGCGGTGGTTTGCCATCGCATGCGTTCGTTAGCGCTCTTGCTTCGTAGCGCTTGCGAGCATTCTCTGCATTCTTCTCACATTTTGTGATGTATGCTTCCGTATCGCGATCTATCTGTGCTGCAAACATCATGAAGAGCGCCTTGATGCCTTCTTCTTCTAGTTCTGGTAATATGCCTGTGTTGGCATATTCCAGAATTGATTTGAAGATTCGACCTGCACTCGCATCGCTCAAACAGTTGATTGCAGCCATATTGTCCAAGTACAAGATGATGCTCTTTATCTTTTTCTTGTCTTTCTCTACTGTCATAGTCGTATCTTTTCTATCCTCTTTTACTATTAACATAAGCCAGTGCCTCTTCCTCTATCATATAGTCAGTCTTGCGACCTCTTGTCAGGATCCATTCATCAATCTCTGATTTCAGGAAGAGATTCTGTTTACCCTTATCACCTTGTTTATGATAAGGTATAACGCCAGTGCTGCACCAACCGTAGATGGTCTGAATAGAAGGATAGCTTGGCAAATAGTCATGAAGACCTTTCACGTCGAACCATATAGATTCTTCGTGAGATGGCTTGGAAAGACTATCAATCTTTGTCTCGAGAGAGTCAATCTTTTGCTGGAGTGCCAATATCATCATTGGCATGTCCTCAAATGTAGGTTTACTATTCATATTATAATTTTGCATTAAATGTTGTCTTCAGCGATATGCATGAAGAAACATTCCCGGGAATGCGACGGCAAAATTACAATGTTTTTTATCGACGATTCAATGCGATAATTCTCCCATTTAGTCGCAATAAAAATAGTTCAAAAAAGTATAGTTTTTCTTATCTTGGTTAGCAAAATTCGTTGTTTTTCAACATAAACAAATAAAAAAAGCCACCCACGATGTTACCCGTAGATGGCGCTGTTGGTATAAGTCCTGTGTAATGATTATATCTATGTCGTAAAATCAGTAGCAATTACTATGGTGTCCGCTGCTTGCTCTTTCTTTTCGTCAACAATCTTCGCGTAGATTTGAGTTGTAGTAACCTTAGTATGTCCGAGCATCTTGCTAACTGTGTAGATGTCCGTTCCGTTTGTAAGCTGTAGCGTTGCGTAAGTATGACGGAAGCAGTGGAAAGTGATATGCTTGGTAATGCCTGCAGCTTTTATCCATCGTTCCAATGGCTTGTTAATCCAAGATGGGTCTTGCAGTCCTTCAAACACCAAACGGTCTGGCTCTCCTCTTTCTCCGCAAAGCTGATATGCTTGATCTGATATTGGCATATATTGCACTCCTTTTGTCTTCTGCTGAGTGAACAAGATGCGGTAGTGCTCGCCATCCTTGATTATCTCTTTCCATTTCAACTTCTGTATATCACTATGGCGCATACCAGTTAATGCAGAGAAAAGCGACGCTCTTTTCATAATTGGTCTGTCGCAAGGAGTGGCTGCCAGTGTGTTGAGTTCGTCGATAGTTAAGTACTCGCGTTGTTTGTCTGAATAGGCGATGTTCTTTGCTTTAGCTGCAATATCAACAGTAAGGTACCCGTCAATGAATGCCTGATGCAGTCCGGCTTTGAATATAGAGAAATATGTAGAAGCAGTGTTGCGTGTGATTGTTCCTTTCTTTGAACCTCCTTGTGGAGCGTTGATGAGGAAGTTCTTGTAATCTTCCATCAGGTTCATGTCAATAGTAGAAAAGGTCATAGGCTTGCCCTCAGTGAACATCTTCATGAGCGCAACCTCACGATCCCAGTTGACACGGATAGATTTTGAACTGTTCTGATGACGCTTATCCCTCAAGTCTTCAAAGTACTTGATAAAGTCACATTTTGATCTTTCGTTCTGAGCCGCTTGTTCTGCTTCTGTTTCCGTGTATAGCGATTGGTTATCGTATTCATGCTGACGTATGTCTCGAACCTTATCTGCAAAAATACACGCCTCTTGATCAATGGTGGATCTACATTGGATGATTCCATTGACATCACGCTTAGGTCTATAGTAAGCCTTACCATCAGCAAGTGTACGTCCCGAACTGTTCTTGTCCCAGATTGGAGTCGTAACAAAACGTCCCAGTGGTTCATGCTTTCTCATTGGTTTCTCTCGTCCTGGGACAAAGACAGGAAAACTCTCAATGATTAGAGACCACTGCTCTTTGTATTCGGATTTTCGGAGTATTACTTTGAATACTGTGCGTTTCATCGGAGTCTTCATAGTTTGATGGATTTGTAGAGTTTGTCAATTTCTGATTTTGGAGCATAAACGAAGTTACCAATCTGTCGAGTAGGGATGGAGAACTTACGGATGTGTGTCCACACCGAGGTATCGTGGATCCTGTACTTCTTGGAGATTTCACCAATCGTGTAACAATTCTCGGGTTCCAGATTGTATGTCTTAGGGATTGGCTTTTGTGCAGCCTTCTTGACTTTTTTCCTTCGTTGGTACCGTTGTTCCAAATCGGCACGATTCAATCTGAGTTGTTTCGTGCCAAGATTAACGGATGGTATCTTGCCCTTACGAATCTCTCGATAGAGGGTGTCACGTTCAACACAGTAAACGGCGACAGCCTCTTGAACCGAAAGATATTCTCGGATGTCAGGAATCTCTTTTGCCAACTCTTCGTATTTGGCTTCTTTTGCCTCTCTGTCTTTCTTCCTCTTGTAAGCAACATCGGAACATTGCTTCGAGCAATACACAGCATCGATGGTGCGAATCTGGAAAATCGCTCCACAGATAGGACATTTCCTTCGAATCTCGTATTTTGCCTGTGCCATATAAATATATAATAAGGTGTATCTGTCTTTTGTTGAACATCACCGACTAAAGTGTCGCGTGAACGATTTGGTGCAAAATTACGATAAAAATCCGAAAACAAGCCAAGAATTACAAAAATTAACACAAAGAAAAATCCGCGTAACTATGTGAGCTACACGGATTTCCTATTTTTGTTTATCGTTTGTTTATCAAACTTACTTCACCTCCTCGAAGTCGGCATCCTGGACGTTGTTGTCGTTGGCGCCTTGACCGGGCTGCTGACCGCCGGGCTGACCACCCTGGAAGCCTGCGCCGCCCTGAAAACCTGCGCCGGCATCGGGGCCGGGCTGCTGGGCGCCTGCCTGTTGGTACATCTGCTGTGAGGCGGCCTGCATGACGTTGTTGAGCTCGTTGATGGCGGCATCAATCTGGACGATGTCCTGGGCCTTGTGGGCGGCACGGAGTTTCTCTACGGCTGCCTCGATGGCGGGCTTCTGGTCGGCGGGAATCTTGTCGCCATTCTCCTTCAGGAAGTTCTCCGTCTGGAAGACCATGGAGTCGGCCTGGTTGATCTTGGCGATGCGTTCGGCTTCCTTCTTGTCGGCTTCGGCATTGGCTTCGGCCTCGGCCTTCATGCGGTCGATTTCTTCCTGTGAGAGGCCGCTGGAGGCTTCGATGCGGATGCTCTGCTCTTTGCCCGTGGCCTTGTCCTTGGCGCTTACGGAGAGGATGCCGTTGGCGTCGATGTCGAAGGTTACCTCAATCTGGGGCACACCGCGACGGGCGGGGGCGATACCGGCGAGGTTGAAGCGGCCGATGCTCTTGTTCTGGGCGGCAAGGGTGCGCTCGCCCTGAAGGACGTGGATGGTGACTTCGGGCTGGTTGTCCTCGGCCGTGGAGAATACCTGCGACTTCTTGCAGGGGATGGTGCTGTTGGCATCGATGAGTTTGGTCATCACGCCGCCGAGGGTTTCGATACCCATGGAGAGGGGAGTGACGTCGAGGAGGACGACATCGCCCACGCCGGCTTCCTTGTTGAGGATGGCGCCCTGGATGCTGGCACCTACGGCTACTACCTCATCGGGGTTGACGCCCTTGCTGGGAGCCTTGCCGAAGAAGTCCTGCACGAGCTGCTGGACGGCGGGGATGCGGCTGGAACCGCCCACGAGGATGACTTCGTCGATCTCGCTGGTGCTGCAACCGGCGTCGCGGAGGGCGTTCTCGCAGGGGATGCGGCAGGCCTGGATGAGGCCGTGGGCGAGTTGCTCGAACTTGCTGCGGGTGAGGGTCTTCACGAGGTGCTTGGGCACACCGCCTACGGGCATGATGTAGGGGAGGTTGATTTCGGAGGAGGTGGTGCTGGAGAGTTCAATCTTGGCCTTCTCGGCGGCTTCCTTGAGGCGCTGCATGGCCATGGGGTCGGCAGAGAGGTCGGCGCCTTCGTCGTTCTTGAATTCCTGCACGAGCCAGTCGATGATGACCTGGTCGAAGTCGTCGCCGCCGAGGTGGGTGTCGCCGTTGGTGGAGAGCACCTCAAAGACGCCGCCGCCGAACTCGAGGATGGAGATATCGAAGGTACCGCCGCCGAGGTCGAAGACGGCAATCTTCATATCCTTGTTGGCCTTGTCGATGCCATAGGCGAGGGCTGCGGCCGTGGGTTCGTTGACGATACGCTTCACTTCAAGACCGGCAATCTGACCGGCCTCCTTGGTGGCCTGGCGCTGGGAGTCGGAGAAGTAGGCGGGCACGGTAATAACGGCTTCCTTGACCTCCTGGCCGAGATAGTCCTCGGCGGTCTTCTTCATCTTCTGGAGAATCTGTGCGGAGATTTCCTGGGGGGTGTACTGACGGCCGTCGATGCTGACGCGGGGCGTGTTGTTGTCGCCACGCACGACATCATAGGGCATGCGGGAGATTTCCTTCTGCACCTGGTCGTAGGTCTCGCCCATGAAGCGCTTGATGGAGTAGATGGTCTTCTTGGGGTTGGTGATGGCCTGACGCTTGGCGGGGTCGCCCACCTTGCGCTCGCCACCTTCCACGAAGGCTACGATGGAAGGCGTGGTGCGCTTGCCTTCGGAGTTAGTGATGACTACGGGCTCGTTGCCCTCGAATACGCTGACACAAGAGTTGGTCGTGCCAAGGTCGATACCAATGATTTTTGACATAGTTGTATTTGTTTTAATTGTTTGATTTGTTTGTTCCGTTTGATAGGGTAGGGCTGTTTTGTCGTGCGCCCTTCCCTTGTGCGGCTGAACTGCATTTAACTGTATGCAAAGAGTGTGCCAACTCGCGGGACGCTGGCAGAAAAATGGCTGCCAACCTGCCATTCTGTCAGTAGGACAGGTGCTGCGTGGCTTGTGTGAGGGGATTGGATAGGGCGGAGGAAGGGTAGGGCGGGGCGGGAAGTGATGGGAGGCAGAGGAGTATTGGCGCTTGTCGCTGGGGAAGGTTGAAGTATCCTATGGAGTAGCGTGTCCTACTGTATAGAGTAGCGTTTCCTACTGTATGGAGTAGTATTTCCTACTGTATAGGGTAGTAATCCTGCCTTGCAGAGGAGCAAATCCTGTGCTTGGTGAGAGGTCTTTCTGGTTGTGCGGCACTCCTTATTTATATATATAAGGGGGTGGCGGAGTGCTTCCGGAGACATGGCGGGCGGAGGAGTGGGCAAAATTGGCCTTAAAATTTGGCACACTCAAAATAATGTTGTAATTTTGCAACAAATTAAGGTGCAAACTGCACATGCCAATGACTCAACAACCCTTAAATCCCAACCTTTCAAGCTTGGCTTACGACTCAAATACCATGGCAGACCAAATTGAAGTCCCGGAGATAGACACCGTGGTGGTGCGCTTCTCGGGCGACTCGGGCGACGGCATGCAACTGGCCGGTAACATTTTTTCAACCGTATCTGCAACTGCTGGCAATAGCATCAGCACTTTCCCCGACTATCCGGCTGACATCCGAGCTCCGCAAGGCTCCTTGACGGGCGTGAGTGGCTTTCAGGTGCATGTGGGGGCTGACATCGTCTATACCCCCGGCGACGAATGCGACGTGCTGGTGTGCATGAACGCGGCGGCCCTCAAGACACAGTACGTCCATGCCAAGCCCAATGCCACCATCATTATAGACACCGATTCCTTCGGCCCCCGCGACTTGGAAAAAGCCGCCTTCAAGACCCCCGACTATCTGGAGGAGATGGGGATAGACCCCGACCGCGTGATTGCCTGCACGCTCACCACGATGGTGAAACATTGCCTGGAGGACACGGGTATGGACAATAAGTCCATCCTGAAGTGCCGGAACATGTTTGCCCTCGGCCTTGTGTGCTGGCTGTTTGACCGCGACCTGAACGTGGTGTTCAACTACCTCCACGAAAAGTTCGCCAAGAAGCCCGCCGTGGCCGAAGCCAACATTCGCGTTGTGCAGGCCGGCTACGACTATGGCCACAACACCCATTGCTCGGCCAATAATGTGCATCGCATCGAAAGCAAGCACAAAGTGCCTGGCCGCTATATGGACATCACGGGCAACAAGGCCACGGCCTACGGCTTTATAGCCGCAGCCGAGAAAGCCGGCTTGAAACTCTATCTCGGCTCCTATCCCATCACCCCCGCCACCGATGTGCTGCACGAACTGGCCAAGCACAAGAGCCTGGGCGTTACGACCGTGCAATGTGAGGACGAGATAGCCGGCTGTGCCAGTGCAGTAGGAGCCAGTTTCGCAGGAGCCCTCGGCATCACCTCCACTTCGGGGCCCGGCCTCTGCTTGAAGAGCGAAGCCATCAATCTGGCCGTCATGATGGAGCTTCCCCTCGTGGTTCTCGACGTACAGCGCGGTGGCCCTGCCACGGGCCTGCCCACCAAGAGTGAGCAGGGCGACCTGCTGCAGGCACTGTTTGGCCGCAACGGCGAAAGCCCTCTTCCCGTGTTGGCCGCCACCAGCCCATCCGACTGCTTTGATGCGGCCTATGAAGCCTGCAAGATGGCCGTGGAGCACATGACCCCCGTCATCCTCCTTACCGACGGCTTCGTGGCCAACGGTTCAGGGGCTTTCCGCTTGCCCGATCTCAGTCAATATCCCGACATCCGTCCGCCCTATGTGCCCGAAGAACTGCGCGGCCAGTGGACACCCTACATGCGCACCGCCGACGGCTCGCGCTATTGGGCCGTGCCCGGACGCGAGGGCTTTGCCCACATCCTCGGCGGCTTGGAGAAGGACAGCCGGACGGGCGTGATTTCCACCGACCCCGAAAACCATCAGCTCATGACCAACCTCAGGGCGCAGAAGGTGGCCGGCATTCCTGTGCCGGACCTTGAAGTGCAGGGCGACAAGGACGATGCCGAACTCCTCATCGTGGGCTTCGGCGGCACATTCGGCCATCTGCACGAAGCCATGGACATACTGCGGGCAGAAGGCCGCAAGGTGGCTCTGGCTCATTTCCGCCATATCAATCCCTTGCCCAGGAATACGGCTGAAGTCCTGCTGCGCTACCCCAAAGTGGTGGTGGCCGAACAGAACATGGGCCAGCTCGCCGCCTGGCTCCGCATGAAGGTGGACGGTTTCTGCCCCGTGCAGTATAATGAGGTCAAAGGACAACCGCTCAAGGTGGCAGGCATGGTGGCTTCTTTTGCTGCCATCCTCAATAATTGACCTGCCCAACCTGAAAAAAGTGAAAAGCCATGGAATACACGCACAATGATTATAAAAAAGGTCAGCCGCGCTGGTGCCCCGGATGCGGCGACCACTTCTTCCTCAACTCCCTCCATAAAGCCTTGGCCGAGATGGGGGTGGCTCCCCACAATATAGCCGTAATCAGCGGTATAGGCTGCTCAAGCCGCTTGCCCCACTATATGGCCACCTACGGTATGAACACCATTCACGGGCGTGCCGCAGCCATAGCCACAGGCGTAAAGCTGGCCAATCCCGACCTTACGGTGTGGCAAATCAGCGGCGACGGCGACGGCCTTGCCATAGGCGGCAACCACTTCATTCACGTGAACCGCCGCAACGTAAACCTCAACATGGTCATCCTCAACAACCGCATCTACGGCTTGACGAAGGGCCAGTACAGCCCCACCTCGCCGCGCGGCTTCGTGTCCAAGTCCAGCCCTTACGGCACGGTGGAGGAGCCCTTCCGTCCCGCCGAACTCTGCCTGGGGTCGCGCGGCCAGTTCTTCGCCCGCACCGTGGCCACCGACGTGCCCCATACCGTCGAGGTGTTGAAAGCCGCACAGGCTCACAAGGGAACAAGCGTAACGGAGGTTCTCCAAAACTGCGTCATCTTCAACGGTAGCGCCTACGATGCCGTGCTCCAGAAGGAAGGCCGCGAAAAGAACGCCATCTACGTGCGCCACGGCGAGAAGCTCGTGTTTGGGCCAAACCGCGAGTATGGCCTCGTGCAGCAGGGCTTCGGCCTCCGTATTGTGGAAATCGGCAAGAACGGCTACACGCTGGACGACGTACTGGTACACGATGCCCATTGCGAAGACGGCACCCTTCAGCTTAAACTGGCACTCATGGGCAACGGCGACGGCTTCCCCGTGGCTCTCGGCGTGATTCGCGACGTGCAGATGCCCACCTACGACGAGGCCGTGGCCGATCAGATTGAGGAGGTGAAGGCCAAGAAGCCCTACCATAATTTTCAGGAACTGTTGGAAACCAACGACATTTGGGAAGTGAAATAAAAAAGAAGAACAATATGTACACACGACTTACTGCCGCGCAGGCCGCGGCCATGATTGACAATGATGCCAATGTCGCTTTCAGCGGCTTCACGCCCAACGGCATCCCCAAGGACATCATCCGCGAAGTACGCAAACGAGCCGAAATTCTCCACGCCCAGGGCGAGCCGTACAAGATAGGCATCATCACGGGTGCCTCCGGCTGCCAGAGCCTTGAGGGCGATATGGCTGTGGCGCAAGCCATCAAGTTTCGCGGACCATTCTCCACCAACAAGGACTTTCGCATCCACACCAACCTTGGCGAGATTGACTACGAGGACATGCACCTCGGGCATGTGGCCGAGCGCCTTCGCCGTGGCTATTACGGCGAAATAGATTGGGCCATTCTGGAGTGTAGCGAAATAGAGGAAGGTCCCGACGAATGTCGAGCCTATCTTACCACGGCGGGCGGCATCGTGCCTACCATCGTGCGGCTGGCCAAGCGCATATTCATAGAGCTCAATACGTTCCATTCGCCCAATTCCAAGCACCTGCACGACGTGTATGAGTGTAAGGAGTATCCTCATCGCGAACCCATACCCCTCCTTAGCGTGGGTGGGCGCATAGGCGTGAACTATGTGAGCATAGACCCACGGAAGATTGTGGCCGTGGTGGAGACCCATACGCCCGAAGAGGCACGCGGCTTCAAAGACCCCGACGAAGCCCTCTGCACGATTGGCCAAAACGTGGTGGACTTCTTTATCAGCGACATGAAAGCCGGCCACATTCCCTCCTGCATGTTTCCCATACAGAGCGGCGTGGGCACTACGGGCAACGCCGTGATGAAGGCCATCGGGCAATGTGAGGGGCACCTCCCGCCACTGGAGGTCTATTCGGAAGTGGTGCAGGATGCCGTGGTGGAACTCATCGCCCAAGGAAAAATAAGCCAAGCCTCCTGTGCAGCCATGACGTGTACGAATGAATGTATTCAGGACGTGTACGCCAACATGGACTTCTATCGTCACCATCTCGTCCTGCGCCCCAGCGAACTCGCCAACGCCCCCGAACTCATTCGCCGCTTCGGCGTGATAGCCATGAATACGGCTCTGGAGTGCGACCTCTACGGCCACGAAAATTCCAGCCATGTGTGCGGTTCCGCCTTGATGAACGGCATCGGCGGCTCCTGCGACTACGAGCGCAACGGCTCCATTTCCATCTTCTACACGCCCTCCGTGGCAAAGGGCGGCAAAATTTCCGCCATCGTGCCCATGTGCTGCCATGTCGATAGCACCGAGCACGACGTGGACCTCGTCATTACGGAGCAGGGCATTGCCGACTTGCGCGGCAAGGGCCCCCTGCGGCGTGCCGAGGAAATCATCAACAACTGCGCACACCCCGACTACCGTCCCCTGCTCCGCGAATACTTGCGGCTGGCTCCCATGGGCCATGAGCCCCAGCACATGCGCATCGCCCTCGCCTTCCACGACACCTATCTGAACAAGGGCGACATGCGCCTGACGGACTTCGGTGAATACTTGAAGTAGGGCTGCGCCTGTATGCATAGCGAAGAATAATGCCGCTAAAAGGCCAACGTTGCGGCTTCCTTAGTGAGCCGTCAAACAAGTCCGCCGATAGTTTTTTCTGTCGGCGGACTTTTTTTTCCTATCGGTGGACTTTTTTTCCCTATCGGTGGGCTTTTTTTTCTGCCAGTAGGAGGACGGGATGTCCTCCATAGGGCGGCACTTCTTGCTCCTCCGTGTGTTCGCTCCGGCATAAGGTTAAGGGTTGTTTATGTAAGTCAAGGTTGGCAATTCCGTGCAAAAATCCGTTCTTTCCTCCCTTTGCACACAAAAAACAGCAAGAAAAGTTTGGCTGTGTGAAAAATTAGCTGTACTTTTGCACTCGCAATTCAGCGGAATTGCCGATGCAGAACATTTCTGCGGGGTAAAGGCGGAAATAGCTCAGTTGGTAGAGCACAACCTTGCCAAGGTTGGGGTCGCGAGTTCGAGTCTCGTTTTCCGCTCACATATTGAAATACACAAGAGATAGTGCGAAAGTTCTCTCAAACAGGCCCAAGTGGCGGAATTGGTAGACGCGCACGTTTCAGGTGCGTGTGCCGCGAGGCGTGCAGGTTCGAGTCCTGTTTTGGGCACCTTATTCGGAAGAACTTTCAACTGCTCTTGTAAACCCAAAAGTAATACTGGAGAGGTGGCGGAATCGGTAGACGCGCTACTTTGAGGGGGTAGTGTCACTTACGACGTGGGAGTTCGAGTCTCCTCCTCTTCACTTACTTGCGGAACACCACGGTGGACCGCAAATCAGCGGAAATAGCTCAGTTGGTGGAGCACAACCTTGCCCAAAGATTAAAACGGGGGCAACCCCAACCTTGGCAAGGGCTCTGACAGACAAAGTATTGACGCACAACCAGCGGAAATAGCTCAGTTGGTAGAGCACAACCTTGCCAAGGTTGGGGTCGCGAGTTCGAGTCTCGTTTTCCGCTCACAAAGAGCTTCAAACCGCAAGGGTTGAGGCTCCTTTTCATTTGTTGCAACTTATTATTTTTATCAACATGAATCTTTACGTAAGGTATTTTAACGAGGAAACGCTATGCCACAACATGGAGGAAACGCAGGATTTCCTGGAAAGTCTTGGAGACTTTGAAGTGACCCCCAAGATGTTGAACGACATCGTAGATTACGTCAATGGCGATATGCCCTATCCCAGACACTATAAAGTGAATGGCCGTAACTATTTCATTCTGATACGAACACCGCTCGACAGCCTGGCCGAATTTCACGCCAACAGCAAGGAAGTGCGCCCCGTGGTGCAGACGCAGAAAGAGGTGTCCAAGTATGACGAAGAGCAGGAAGGCTGGTATCAATGTACCAAACTGTTCAAGCGTGTGCTACCCCATACGGAAGACAATCCCCGCTGCGTAATTGTGGACTCCACGATTGAAATCTTGGTGTACGGTTCCACGCCTCGCGATTGCCATGAGAAAATCATCAGCTATCTGCGCAGCCGTGAGGACATAGACCCTCGCAGCCAGTATCCCGCCCTGAAAGAGGCAACCTTTGCTTATGAATACAAAGGAAAACAGCTCAACTGATAACAACAAGTAAACACACATATTTATTATTATGGACAATACTGTAAAGATACTCATTCTCGGTTCCGGTCCTGCCGGCTATACGGCTGCCATCTATGCAGGACGCGCAGGCATGAATCCCGTGGTCTATGAAGGCTTGCAGCCCGGAGGCCAACTGACCACGACCACCGAGATAGAAAACTTCCCCGGCTATCCCGAAGGCGTGGATGCCAATGAGATGATGGAGCAGTTCCGCCAGCAGGCCGAGCGCTTCGGCACGGAGGTGCGCAGTGCCATCTGCACGAAGGCTGACCTCTCTCAGCGTCCGTTCCGCCTGACTTTCGACGACGGTACGGAAGTATTGGCCGAAACACTCATCATTGCCACCGGAGCAAGCGCCAAATACTTGGGTTTGAGCGATGAAGAAAAGTATCGCGGCCAGGGCGTGAGTGCCTGTGCCACTTGCGACGGCTTCTTCTATCGTAAGAAGACCGTGGCCGTGGTAGGTGGTGGCGACACGGCCTGTGAGGAGGCCTCCTATTTGGCCGGCCTTGCTTCAAAGGTCTATATGATTGTACGCCGCGACCAGTTGCGAGCTTCCGAGGTCATGCAGCAACGCGTGAAGGAGAACGAAAAAATAGAAATCCTGTGGAACACGCAGACGCTTGGCCTCTTTGGCGAGGACGGCGTAGAAGGTGCCCATCTTGTGCGCAACCTCGGCACGGATAAGGAGGAAAAGTTCGACATCCAGATTGACGGCTTCTTCCTGGCGATAGGCCATCGCCCCAACAGCCTGCTGTTTAAGGACTATCTCAACCTTGACGAAACGGGCTATATCATGACGGAGGGGCAGACACCTTGCACCAACGTGCCAGGCGTGTTTGCTGCAGGCGACGTGGCAGACCCGCTCTATCGTCAGGCCATCACGGCGGCTGCAAGCGGTTGCAAGGCCGCCATAGAGGCTAAGAAGTTCTTGGAACAATAAACGGCTAACGCCCCAGCTGCATTCTTCTATGAAAAGAGCAATCCTTTCCCTCCTACTCCTTTTCCCCCTTGTGGCCATCGCCAGGTACTATCCTTCTGCCGAGGTACAGAAGAGTCGTGATGACTTCGCCTCCGACCGCTTCGGCATCTTCCTGCATTGGGGCCTGTACAGCACCTTTGCGCAGGGCGAGTGGTTCATGCAGAACGAGGACATCGACCGAAACGAATATGCCAAGGCCGCCCAAGCCTTCTATCCCCACAACTTCAATGCGCGGGCATGGGTGAAGGCCATCAAGGCCGCAGGTGCTAAATACATCACTTTTACCAGCCGCCATCACGAAGGCTTTTCCATGTGGGCCACACGGCAGAGTGACTACAACATCATGAACACGCCTTACGGAAAGGATATAGTCAAGCAGCTGGCCGAAGCCTGCCAGAAAGAAGGCATAGCCCTCCACCTCTACTACAGCCACATTGACTGGACGCGCGAGGACTACCCCATGGGACGAACCGGCTTGAAAACTGGCAAGAATCCCAAGAAGGCCGATTGGAAAAGCTACTACAGCTTCATGAACGCCCAGATCAGGGAACTCCTTACAAACTATGGCCCCATTCGCTGCATCTGGTTTGACGGCTGGTGGGATCACGATTCCGATCCCGCCCCTTTCAACTGGCAGTTGGAAGAGCAGTATGCTCTCATCCATTCTTTACAGCCAGGTTGTTTGGTGGCTAACAACCACCACCAGCCACCTTTTGAAGGCGAGGATATTCAGATTTTTGAACGCGACGTGCCTGGCGAGAACAGTGCAGAGTGGAACACCTCTACCATTAGCCGCCTTCCTCTGGAAACCTGCCAGACCATGAACGGCGTGTGGGGTTACAAAGTCAAAGATCAGAACTACAAAACAGCCGAAGAACTTATTCGCCTTCTTGTGCGTACAAGCGGAAAAGGTGCCAACCTACTCCTTAATATAGGGCCTCAGCCCGACGGTTCGCTCCCGCACGCGGCTTTGGCCCGACTACAGGACATGGGTAAATGGTTGGGACGTTACGGCCAGACCATTTATGCTACGCAGGCCGGCCCTGTGCAGAGTGGGGCTGATTACGCCACCACCCGTAAAGGCAAGACTCTCTGGCTCCATGTGCTGAACGCCGACCTCGACAAGGTGCAGTTCAGCCTCGCAGGCGAAAAGGTAGCTAAAGTTACCGCATTTGGCAGCAAGAAGACCTTGAAAGGTTGGAAGCAGGATGGCGACCAGTTCCAGTTCCGCTTCGCCACCGATCGAAGCCTACCTGACAATATCTATGAGATTACTCTGCGTTAGTTTTTTGGCTCTCATTCCGTTTGGGACGTGGGCACAAAAGACGTTGAGCCGGCATCCCGACATCAAAACCGTGCAGGTGCTTCTGAACGGTGAGGCCGGACGCTTCCCCGTCATGCAGATGGGGAGCGATGATTGTGTGGAAGTGTCGTTTGACCATCTTACCCATGAGTATGAGCGCTTTGAGTACCGCCTCGTACATTGCGACCGCGACTGGCAACCTGATGGTATGCCCCTTGGCGACTATGCCGACTATACACAGGAAAGCATACCTATTGCTGACTACGCCTATAGTTTCAACACTACGCAACTCTATACTCACTACACTTTCAACCTGCCGTCAGATAACCTTCGTCCGCTGGTTTCCGGTAATTACCGCATCGACATAGCCCGAGACGGCGACTACGAAGAGGGGTTGATGGCTACGGCCTGCTTCATGATGGCCGAAAACGCGGCCAAGGTTTCTCTCAATGTAACTGACAATACCGAAGTCGATTGGAAGCAAACCCACCAGCAGGTGCAACTGGACGTAGATTACAGCCCCTTACAGCCTACGCCCTTCAATCCCAAAGAAGAAATAACGACCATTGTCCTCCAAAACCAACGATGGGACAATGCCCGCCGGGCCATCCTGCCCGAGCAAACGGCTGGCAATCACATGCTGTGGACACACAGCCGAGAGCTTGTGTTTAAAGCCGGCAACGAATATCGCCGCTTTGAAAACACTACCACGCACCATGCTGCCATGGGGATGGAATCCCTCCGGTGGTACGACCCCTACTATCATGCCCAGCTCCGCTTGGCTGAACCCCGCCGTCACTACGTCTATGACCACGACCAGAACGGTCTTAGTCTTGTTCGCACCATCGACGGCTACGATTCCGATACAGAGGCCGACTATATGTATGTTCATTTTGAACTTCAGATGCCTCCCCTCCCCGAGGGGCAACACGTCTATGTACAGAGCCACTGGAGCGGCGACAGCCTCACTCCTGCTAACGAACTTTATTACAATGCCTCACGCGGCATCTATGAGCGGGCCATACTCTTGAAGCAGGGCTACTACGACTTCCAATACCTTGTAACTGACTCTCCATCCCATCCAGGCCGTACCGCTCCCGTGGAAGGAGACTTTTTCCAGACGGAAAACCAGTATTCCGTCCTTGTCTATTACCGCAACCCCTTTGATCGTTTTGACCGATTAATCGGAGCAGGAGGTATATAAAACTCCTGCACGAAGTGATGGCACTCCGTGCTTGTTGTGAGTAACAATACTAATCGGACTTGTTCTCCACAGTGAAGCTAAAAGAAGGAAGGCCTTAGCGTCTTGCATTCAGCATAGCTTTGAGACGTTGGCGCAAGGCGTTTAGCGTGGCAGGTGGTGTGTCATCCCAAGTAGCGGCTATGCTGTTAATTTGCGACAAAGCGATGCGTTCCTGAATGGAAAGAGCCTGTGCGTCGTAGATGGCGCGAGAAGGAGAGAGTTGGAAATAATAGACACATACGCTATCAGCTGGCTGCCGGCGATCAGAGGCAAAGCAGCCTATGCCCGTCTCCTCGTCAATCGCATACATATAGTCGTTAGCCGTAGAGTTGAAGGGCAGGCCAATTTCCTCGGGTTGGTAAAAAGGCTGATGGCAACTGGCACGTTGTGTCATGTATATGTCGAGATCGCCACCTTCTCCCTGCTGTGCGAAATAGAGGGTAAGGCCGTCAGGCATCATGAAGGGAGTATCTTGCAGGAGACTGTCGCTGACGGAGGAGGGGAGAAATGTTTCGGGATCTGTCCATTGGCCTTGAATGAGGATGCTATGGGTGAGGACGGTGTGGGTGCTGTCGGTTGTGGTGCTTTGGAAGCGTTCATCGCCGAGGCTGACCGTGTGGGCAATGCGCCGCTTGGCATCCCACGCCAGCGTACCAGAACTCGGGGACAGGGGAATGGCCTGAAGGAGTGCGGCTTTACTGATAACAAGCGAGTCGAAAATAAGAACCTTCTCCATACCGAGAAGCCGTTGTTCTTCTTCAGGGCTGAGTTGTGGCTGGGCAGGTTTTTCGGTTTGCATGGCTGCCTTGCGTTTTGTGGCCTTGCGACTACTCTGGGCGGATGCTGTGGTTGCTATAAGCAATGCAATCAGGAGGAAGCTAATCCTCTCTAAGGGATGGCGGTTGGAGAATAAGTTAAAGGGCATAGAAAGAATAGGGTGAAGAATGAGCAATGACAAGTGAAGAGTGGTGGGCTTCTCACATGTATTTATATGTTAATTTCAATTACAGGGGGGGTGCTACGAGATGGTAGCGGTTGTCAAGCACGGCCGCGTTGCTATAGGTGGTAGATCCGCAGATGCTGATTGAATGGGCGTTATGCTGGTGCCCAAACAGGTGGCACTTAAGCAGTGGCAGTCCTTCTGCCTTTTTTTGAAGTTCCTTGCTTCCACAATGGCGCCCGTTCCAAACGTCGCCTATCCCAAACGGTGGTTGATGGGTGATAAGGACCTGCGTATCAGCTGGTATGCCTGCTACCATTTTGGTAAGGCGGCCTGCACGTACGTCCTCCATGAACATCGGTACGCCAAAAAACCTTACGCCTTCCAACTCTATGCCGGAATTGCATAGGTAGTGGACATCCTCTGGCAGCCCCTCAATGTTTCCGGCTCCGTACATGCACATATCGTGGTTGCCGGATATGAATAGCTTGTGCCGACAGGGCAAATCGCAAAACCACTCTATAAAGTCGTAGGCTTCCTCTTCGCTGCCAGCAAAGGTGAAGTCGCCTGAATGTACGGCTATATCAGCCTGGGGCAATTCTGTCAGTTTGCGGTGCTGACCATGTGTGTCAGAGAGATGGAGGATGGTCATTGCAGGAACCTTAGAACCTGTGCTGCAGGCGTGAAATCCAAATTTACCTCAGAACAAGTGCTTGGAGAGTTGCTGCAGGGCCCATTGTTTTTGCTCCATGCTGACCAGTACGCTGACATTGTGGTCGGAACCTCCATAGCAGACCATGCGGACGGGCTTCTCTTTCAAGGCATCCAATACTTGGGCGCAGTAGCCGTGCTGCTCGGCGGCCATATCGCCCACTACGCAGATGATGCACTGATTCGTATCGACTTGCACGGTACCCAGTTTGCGAAGGTCGTTGAGGATAGGCTCAAGATAGGCGGTGTTGTCAATGGTGAGCGATACGCCTACTTCGGAGGTGGTTACCATATCGATGGAGGTCTTGTGCTCATCGAACACCTGGAACAGTCGGGCCAGAAAACCGCTGGCCAGAAGCATACGGCTGCTGATGACTTTGATGGCTGTGATGTTGTCTTTGGCTGCGATGGCTTTCACGCCCACTTCGTGTAGCTCGTTGTTGATAAGCGTGCCCGGGGCTTCGGGGCACAGAGTGTTGAGGAGGCGTACGGGCACGTTGGCGTAGCGGGCGGGCTGGATGCAGGTGGGGTGGAGGATTTTTGCTCCGAAATAGGCCAGTTCGGCAGCTTCCTCAAAGCTGAGTTGGCGCACGGGACGGGTTCCTTCCACAAAGCGGGGGTCATTGTTGTGCATCCCGTCGATGTCTGTCCATATTTGTATTTCGTCGGCATGTAGGCAGGCACCGATGATGCTGGCCGTGTAGTCGGAACCGCCGCGTTGGAGGTTGGCCACATGCCCTTCGGCATCGAGGCAGATGAAGCCTTGCGTGATGTATATGTGGTGGTCGCCTGCTTGCTCCATGGCCTGTTTCAGGTTCTGTTTGATAGCGGAGAAATGGGGCTCGCCGTCTGAGCCGAGGAGCATGAAGTCGTAGGCGGAAAGTAACACGGCATCGTGGCCCTGCTCTTTCATATAGCCGTTTACCATGTTGGTGCTGAGAATTTCGCCCTGAGCCAGAATCTCACGCTCAATTTCGGGTGTGCAAGTCTGGGCGGTGCAGCTTCTCAGCCAGTCGAAGCGCTCGTTCAGTATGTCGGCCACGTCGTTGCGAATGGAGGTGTCGCAGATGAGTTCTTCCAGATGCCGGGCATACTCAATGCGCATGTGCGTGAGTACATTGTGGGCACTCTCGGTATTATTCTTGTGAAGGTAGTCTGCAAATTCAACCAGTTTGTTAGTGGTGCCGCTCATGGCACTCAGTACAACGAATTGAGGGGCTTTGGTGGCAGTGATGAGGCTGACTACATGTTTCATCCGCTGGGCGGAACCTACGGATGTACCTCCGAATTTAAGGACTTTCATATTTTTCTTATTATTACCGTTGAGTTAGGCGTTTTGAGCATTCAGATTTGTAAGGGTGCCGTCTTGGCAAAGGTAGGTTGTGGCGGGGTGGGCGTCGATGATGTGCTGGTTGTGCGTTACCATAATGACGGCAGTTCCTTTCTGCTTGAGGGAAAAAAGGATATTCATGATTTTCTCCACGTTTTCGGGGTCGAGATTGCCTGTAGGTTCGTCGGCCAAGATGAGCTCGGGCGAGTTGAGTATGGCACGGGCTATTGCCACGCGCTGCTGCTCTCCGCCGCTCAGTTCATGGGGAAATTTGGGTAGCTTGTCGTGTAGTCCCACTTGTGTCATCACTTCGGCGATGCGTTCCCGACGTGCCTCCTTGTCCTTCCACCCTGTGGCTCGAAGCACAAATTGCAGGTTGTCCTCCACTGTGCGGTCGCGCAGAAGTTTGAAGTCCTGAAACACGATGCCCAGTCTGCGGCGCAGTTCAGGCACTTGGCTTTGTTTCAGGTGCTTGAGGTCAAAACCTAAGGCTTGTGCCGTTTCGCCCTTGGGCTTGAGTTCGCCGTCGATGGTGCGGAGTAGGGAAGTCTTTCCTGAGCCTACTTGTCCGATGATATATGCAAATTCTCCCGGGCCCATGGTAAAGTTCACTTGGCTTAGAATCTCGGTTCCCTTGCTTGGGCTGATGCTGACGTTCTGAAAATCGACTAATGGCATGATGGGTAAAGGATAAACAATTGCTTGGCAAATTTACGAAAATGCTGAGGATTGGCCAAGGGAGCGGAGGCTTTTTTGCATAATTCGGCAGAAAAGTCTGCGGGAAGGAAGGCGGAAATGGCGGAATGGGCGGCAGAATGCTACGCCTTTGGATGTGAGGCCGTCATCTTGCGGGTCGGTTTGTAACCAAAGGGGGGCAACAGGACTTCTGGAGGGCCTGCTTACTGTGGGGTGGAGTAGTGGGGCTTATTCTTCGAGGGCTTTACATTCTCTAAGCCAGAGTTCGGCAGAGGCGTCGGAGGGCATGTGCCAGTCGGAACGGGGAGAAAGCGAGCAACTGCCCACTTTGGGGCCGTCGGGCAGGCAGGAGCGTTTGAACTGCTGCTGGAAAAAACGGCGGTAGAAGGTCGTTAGCCATTGGCGTATGGTGTCGGGTGTGAAACTGCCCTCAAAGGTCTGACAGGCCAGCCAGTAGATTTTGCGGGGGCGGAAACCGTGGCGCAGCACGTGGAAGAGGAAAAAGTCGTGGAGTTCATAAGGCCCCACGAGGTCTTCGGTCTTTTGTTGGATGGTGCCGTCGGAATTGGCGGGAATCAGTTCTGGGCTGATGGGCGTGGCTACGATGTCGAGTAGCACTTCCTTGGTGAAGCTGTCCACAAGGTTATTGGCCATCCATGCTACGAGATGGCGGATGAGTGTTTTGGGCACGCCGGCGTTCACGCCGTACATGGACATGTGGTCGCCGTTGTAGGTGGCCCAGCCGAGGGCGAGTTCGGAGAGATCGCCTGTGCCCACCACGAGGCCGCCCATCTGGTTGGCGGCATCCATGAGCACTTGCGTGCGCTCGCGGGCTTGCGCGTTTTCGTAAGTGGTGTCGTGGTTGTCGGGGTCATGGCCAATGTCCTTGAAGTGCAGGCTGCAGGCTTCGGCAATACTGATTTCGCGCACGCTGATGCCGAGGTTTTTCATCAGTCGCACGGCATTGTTGTAGGTTCGGTCGGTCGTGCCGAATCCCGGCATGGTAATGCCCACGATGCCTTTGTGGTCGAGGCCGAGACGGTCGAAAGCATGAATGGTTACGAGGAGGGCCAGCGTGCTGTCCAGGCCTCCGCTGATACCTATTACCGCCGTCTTGGCGTGGGTGTGGGCCAAGCGTTTGGCCAGGCCTTCACTTTGTATGAACAGTATTTCCTCGCAACGCTTCTCCAGGGCTGCTCCTTCGGGCACGAAGGGATGGGCCTTGATGGGGCGGGTAAGTCGGAAGTCGCTGTCGTCTTGCTCGATGTAGGGCAGGGATACCGTGGTGCAGGCCTGTGTGTGTGTGGCCCAGGGGCAGGCTTCGTCTGAAAGGCGGTGGGCACGCCGTTCCCCTTGCAGGAGCTCCACGTCGATTTCGCTGACGATGACCTGCTCCTTCATACTGAACAGTTTGCTGACGGCCAGCAGGTTGCCGTTTTCGGCGATGTAGGCGTGGCCGGCAAAGACGGTGTCCTGTGTGCTTTCGCCGTAGCCGCAACTGGCATAGACATAGCCGCAATGGCAGCGAAGGCTCTGGCAACGGATGCTTTGACGGAGATAGAAGCCCTGACCTATGGTTTCGGCTGTGGCTGAGAGGTTGAATATGATGTCGGCTCCCGCAGCAGTCAGGGCCGTGCTGGGCGGAATGGGCGTGCCGAGGTCGTGGCCTAATTCTATGCCGAAGCTGAACTGTTCGCCCTTGAAGATGAGTTGCGGGCTGAATGGTACTTCCTGCCCGCACAATGTCAGGGACTGATTGGCACGAAGGTGGGCGGCAGGGCTGAACCAGCGTGTGCCGTCGCCGGTCTTATGGTTGGAAGTATAGGTTTTGGGCACAAGTCCCAGCAATTTGCCGCCTTGGATAACGGCTGCACAGTCAAAGAGTTGTCCGTCGAAGGCCACGGGCAGGCCGACCAGGGTAATGACGTTGAGATTGCGGCTGAACTCTACCAGCCGGAGCATGGCGCTCTCAGCTTCCTCGATGAGGAGATGCTGGAAGAAAATGTCTTGGCAGGTATAGCCCGTGAGGCTCAACTCGGGGAAGCACAGCACTTCCACGCCTTGGGCGTTGGCCGTCAGCATAATCTGCTGAATCTGTTCGGCGTTGGCCTTGCAGTCGGCCACTTCCACGTGGGGGATGGCCGCTGCCACTCTTACAAATCCGTGTTTCATTGCAACTTGGTAATACGATGGGTTTCAGTCCTCGGCTTTAACGATGAGCGAGGTGGCTCCGATGGTAATCACGTCGCCGTCTTGCAGCGTAACGCGCTCCTTGAGGCGGAGCAGGTGGTCGCCGATGAAGGTGCCCGTATTGCTGGGCGCGTCGCGCAGCGTGAGGGTGGGTGAGCCTCCCCGCAGGGCTACGTTGATGATGCAGTGGGTGGTGTCCACGCTGGGGTCCACCGTCTTGAAAGCCGCGTTGGCGTTGGTGCCCGGCACGTGCCTGCCAATGACGTTGTCGCCTTCGTAGAGGGGGATTTCCTGCTTCAGGTGGAAAGCATTCTCTATGACGATGACGGCGGCATAGGCTTGGCGGTCAGGTTCCTCGGCTTCGTCGGTTTCGGAACTGGCTGCGGGTTTGATGCGCAGGCGGAACTGCTTGCGGCAGGCGGGGCACTCGAACACGAGTGTGCGTCCGGGCGTGTATTGTTCGTTGTCGAACAGTATGGATTCGTCGCACTTGGGACAATGTATGCGCTTCATAGGCGTGTGAAAAAGGGGCTAAAAGCAACGGCTCCCCTGATTCCGTGGCAGAATCGGGGGAGCCGGCCCCGAGATTCATAGCCAAGGGGCTGTTGGGGGGCGGTTTAGAGTTTCAGCAGCCAGCAGTCGGCAAACTGTTCGTCGTTGTTGAGGATGCGGATGTAGTTGCGGCCTTCCTCTTCGGTGGCGAAGTGGCCCACTACCACGCGGCGCATTGTGCCGGTGTCCATGATGCGGGCGGAGGTCATGCCTTTGGCTTGCAGTTTCTTGACGTATTCTTCGGCGTATGCCCTGCTCACGGCTGAGGCCAGTACGACCGCGTACTTGTCGGCGGCAACCGGCTGGGGAGCAGCCTTCTGTTCAATCTTCGGCGTGGCAGGCGCAGCCGTGGCGGGCGCGGCTTCGGCCTTCACTTCCTCGGGCATGGCGGGCTGCGGGGCAGGGGCTGTGGCGGAGGGTGTGCTGGCCGTCTGGTGCTTCACCACTACGCGTTTGTGTACCGTTACCTGCTTGTGTACCTGCGTGGGCACGACGCTGGCCATGCGCTCGGTCGTGTCAAGCGGGTTGCCCGTAGGTATGGCGAGGAAATAGAACAGGACGGCCAGTACCGCAGCTGCCACGTATTTGGCTGCGTTGCGGTTGATGCGTATGACGTAGTATTTGCTGTCGTCGTCCGTGTTCTGCGTTTTGAGGGTGGCCGGCTGGGCTTCCACCTTGCGTGCGAACACGCTGTCGAGGCCGTAGAGTTCAGGGGTCATGATGCCGTCTTCGCGGGGGGTGAAGTTGATGCCTCCTTCGCTATTGGCGGCCAGCGTGCCGATGCCAATCAGTTCCACGGAGCCATCTGTCTGGATGGTCTGTTTCAGGTTGTCCACATGCTCGTTCAGCAGGCGGCTTGCCTCGTAGTAGGAGAGGCCGTCGTGGCGCTGATAGCGTTCCATCAGGAGGCCGTCGTTGATGGACAGCAGGGCGTTGAATGTTACACGGCGCATGGGGGGATAGAAGCATCCCTCCTCCTCGTTGTAGTAAGCATCCTGATGCTGGGTAACGAAGCCGCCGAGGCCTGGTATTACCACGCAGTTGTGCTTAACAAGCAAGGTTTCAATATGTTTCGCCAGTGTGAGCATTGTTTTACTTTAAGTGGATTGGGTCTTTCTCCGCCTTGCGTTCAGCGCGAGGCTTGGGGAAAAGTGATTGCAAAGGTACTACTTTTTTTGAGAAGTAGCCCCCTGTCGTGCAGAAAAAATGATAGTTTTTTTAACTTTTCCCGCAATTTTTCATCTGCCAGCTGTCAAAAGTGCCATTCGGCGGATGAAATGACGCGGCGGGGCGGGGCGTGGAAAGCCCTTCTCTGATGCGTGAACCTCGCGCTCACGCACGCGTTCCTTATTATATAGTAGGGTAGGAGGGCGGTGGAGGAGATGCCGGAACAGGCGGCGTGCCCTGTGTTGCGGTTTGTCAAGTAAAATACAGAAAAGCGGTACGCGTGCGTGGCGTGTAGCCGATGGGGCTTATCTCCCCTCGTGAATACGCGATTCTCGGAAAAGTTGGGTTTGTGGTTGGTTTACAGGGTGTTGCCTGCAATGACAGTTGTTCGTGATAAAGAAATACTTGAAATTTGGCGTGTTTTCGTGCTGATTTATGTGCTGTTTGTGTGTGCTAATCTATAGGAAAGCGTGAACTGTAGTAGGGAGTAGTGCGTCGTGCCGTAGGGAGTAGTGCGTACTGTCAGCGGACTTGTGTGCGCAGGTCCTTGGCTGGGTCGCAGAAATCCTCCTTTAGGTGGTCTTATCCTGCTTTTCGATTTGTCAAGAATTATGCTTATTATTTCTCCGTAGCCGTATTTGCGGGCTTTCAGAGCGCCGCTTAGAGCCGTCGCTTGAGCCGTCGGCGTTGCCCTGCCGACGCGCCCTATTTCCTTTTTAGTGTGTGAATTTTGGCCAATTCAGAATAAATCCGTAACTTTGCCGTTCAAAGCAAAAGGCTGGCAGGCAGTAGCCCTGCACGGGGTGGCACGAGGCCGAAAGCCGCACCTGAGAACGCCTGCTGCGGACAGATGAAAAAACACGCTATGAAGGAAGCGAACAACATACGGTGCAGGGTTCTGCTGGACTACCAGACGTTCCACATTCAGCGCTTCGGGGGCATTTCCCGCTATTTCCATGAAATGGCTTCCCGAATGCGCCGCACGGAGTGTACGATAAGCATACTCCTGTCGATGAACCAGTACCTGCGGAGCAATCCCCGCGTTCACTTCCTGTATGTGCCCAAGCGTCTGTTCAAGGCGCTTGAGGGTCTTTTCCGAGCCATCAACCGGTGCGGGTCGCTGAGAAGGATAAAGGCGGGGCGTTTCGATGTGCTCCATCCGACGTACTACGACCCCTATTTCCTCGATGCGCTGGGCGACAAGCCGTTTGTGCTTACCGTCCACGACATGACGCACGAGCGCTATCCCGAATACTTTGCGCCCAACGATAAGACGGCGCTCCACAAGCGGCTGCTGGCCGAAAGGGCCGCAAGGATAATTGCCATCAGCACGTGTACCAAGCGCGACATTATGCACTACCTGCATGTGCCGGAAGATAAGATAGACGTGATTTACCACGGCTTTGAGCCTCGTGCCGTGGCCGACGTGCCCGTTCCGGGCTTGCCGCCGAAATACATCCTCTATGTGGGGGAACGGCGCGGCTACAAGAATTTCGGCACCTTCGCGGCTGCGTTTGCTCTCCTGCACAAGACGTGCCCCGACCTCCACGTTGTCCTGACCGGACGCCCCGCCTCGAAAAGCGAGCAAAGGCTGTATGAGGAGCAGGGCATTGCAGATTGCGTCCACACGTTCACCGATGTGGACGACAATACCTTGGCCCTGCTGTTCCGCAAGGCCGAGGCCTTTGTCTATCCCTCCCTCTACGAAGGTTTCGGCATCCCCATTCTGGAAGCCTTTGCGCAGGATTGCCCCGTGGTGCTGAGCCGTGCGAGCTGCTTCCCGGAAGTGGCCGGCGACGCAGCGTTGTATTTCGACACCCTTTCGGCAGAATCGCTGGCCGAGGCGGTGGAGAAGGTCGTCGGCGACGCCAACCTGCGCAGGCGGCTGGTGGAGAAGGGGAGAATACGCCTGAAGGACTTTACTTGGGAAAAGACGGCGCAGCAGACGGAGGCCTGCTACATGAAGTGCCTGGCGGAAGCGCAGCAGGCCGAACTCCGTCGGAAGCCGCAAATACACAACGACAACTCTTAAACTCAATATGCAACAACCATCCGATGACTTCTGGGCGCGGGAGCTTAACGAGCAGCAACTGGAAGCCGTTACCTACTGCAGCGGCCCTTCGCTGGTCATAGCTGGCGCAGGGTCGGGCAAGACGCGCGTGCTGACCTACAAAATCGCCTACCTGATGAGGGAAAGGCACGTCAGCCCGTATGAAATCCTCGCCCTGACCTTTACCAACAAGGCCGCCCGCGAGATGAACGACCGCATCGCCCAGATTGTGGGGCAGGAGGATGTGCGGCAGCTGTGGAGCGGCACGTTCCACAGCATCTTTGCCCGCATTCTCAGGCGGGAGTGCGAGCGCATAGGCTTTGCCCCCAACTTCACCATCTACGACGCTGCCGATTCCAAGTCGCTCATCAAACTTATCATCCGTGAACGCGGCCTCGACGAGAAGCTGTATAAGCCCGCCTTCGTGCAAAGCCGCATAAGCGAAGCCAAGAACCGCCTGATTTTTCCTGCCGACTATGCCGGTTCCTCCGACCTTATGAACCGCGACAAGGCCGCCAACGTGGGCGAACTCCATCGTATCTACGCCCTCTATACGGAGCGCCTGTACCAGGCCAACGCCATGGATTTCGACGACCTCCTCATGCACACCTTCCGCCTCTTCCGCGACAACGCCGACGTGCAGGAGCGCTACCGCAGCCGCTACCGCTTCATCCTCGTGGACGAGTATCAGGACACCAACTATGCCCAGCACCAAATCATCCGCCAGCTCACGCTGCCCGACAGCTGCATTTGCGTGGTGGGCGACGACGCGCAGAGCATCTATGCCTTCCGTGGGGCCAACATCGACAACATCCTGAACTTCACGCGGCAGTACCCCACGGCCAAGACCATAAAGCTGGAGCGAAACTACCGCTCCACGCAAAACATAGTGAATGCGGCCAACAGCATCATCGGCCACAACCGCAACCAGATACCCAAGACCGTCTATAGCGAAAAGGAGCAGGGTGCGCCCCTCTGGGTGATGCCTTGCATGAGCGACCGCGAGGAGGCCGCCAAGGTGGTGGGCGAAATACGCCGCCTCTCCCGCTACGAGCATGTGGGCCTCGGCGAAATGGCTGTGCTCTACCGCCAAAATGCCCTGTCGCGCTCTTTCGAGGACGAACTGCGCAAGCAGGGCGTGCCCTACCGCATCTACGGCGGCCTGAGCTTCTACCAGCGCAAGGAAATCAAGGACGTGGTGGCTTACTTCCACCTTCTCGTGAACGAACACGATGAGGAAGCCTTCCGCCGTGTGGTGAACTATCCCACGCGGGGCATAGGAAAGGGCACCGTGGAAGCCCTCATCGCCACCGCCCATGCCCACGGAGCTTCACTCTGGCAGGTGGCCACGGAGCCGGAGCGCTACCAGTTCAACGCTGGTCGCACGCAGGCCAAACTCACGCAGTTCTGCGGATTGATAGCCGAACTGAAGGCCATGGCCGCCGTGCGATCCGCCTTTGAAGTGGCCAAGCAGGTGGTGGAACGCAGCGGCATAGCCGCCGATGTCCATGGAAGCACCGACCCCGAAGACCTCTCGCGCCAGGAGAACATTGACGAACTGTTGGGTTCCATACGCCAGCTGGAAGAGGATGCCCTTGAACAGAACGGCCGCCGCTTCGTGAGCATAGCCGAATACTTGCAGCAAATCAGCCTCCTTACCGATACCGATACGCAGGACGACGCCTCTGTGTCGCGCGTCTTGCTTATGACCATCCATGCCGCCAAGGGCCTTGAGTTCAACACCGTGTTCGTGGTCGGCATGGAGGAGAGCGTGTTCCCTGGCAGTCAGTCGCTCTTCCCCAGGCAGATGGAGGAGGAACGCCGCCTGTTCTATGTGGCCGTAACCCGTGCCAAAGAGCGTTGCTTCCTGAGCTTCGCCAAGTCGCGCTTCCACTACGGCAGCATGGAATACTCCGAACCCAGCCGCTTCCTGCGCGACGTGGACGCGCAGTATCTTCAACTGAAAACCGCACAAGGGCGCAGCAGCGTTTCTTCCTTTTCAAAGGATAGAGGGCCTGCCGACCGTTCGGACGGAGCAAGGCCCTCTGCCGTCCGGCACACGGCTCCTCCTGCCGGTTTCCACGCCCTGTCTCCGTCTCCCTCCAAGGGGGAAGTGCCTAAGAACGATAGCCCATTCCGGGCGGAGCCCTCGCCCGGCGCAACCTCTTTCGGGGAAAGTCGGGTGGCGGGAGCCGTGGGGACAACTCCCTTTGCCGTGGGTCAGCGCGTACAGCACGACCGCTTCGGACGCGGCATTGTGAGCTGCGTGGAAGGCACTGGCACCGACTGCCGCGTAACGGTCGATTTCGAGGCCGTAGGCTCCAAGAAACTCCTTCTGAAATTCGCCCGCCTCACCTTGTTATGAGTTCGCCGTATATACCCGCTTCCAGAAGTTCGCTGTCCGACTATGCCGAGCAGCTCCTCACGCCTGTGGAACTGCCGCCTGACCCGCCGCAGCTGACCTCCAACGACCGCATCCTCCTCTTGGGGTCGTGCTTTGCCCAGGAAGTGGGCGAGCGCCTGAAGCCCCAGTTCCCCGAAGGACACGTGTGCGTCAATCCCCTCGGGCCGCTCTATGCGCCTCAGACGGTGGTTGCCGTGTTGCAAAGTTGGCTGAACGGCGAACAGCCGGCAGCCCCCTTTCGCGGACGCGACGGCCTGTGGCACTCCTGGCAGGCTTCGTCCGTGTGTTCCGCTCCCACGGAGGCAGAGTGCCGCCAGAAGTTGGCGGCGGCATGGGAGCAGGGTAGGGAAGCCCTTGCCCAAGCCACGCTCATCGTGCTGACCTTCGGCACCACCCGTGGCTATGCCTTGCGTTCCGGTATGAGCGGCTGGCCCGACGGCTTAGTGGCCAATTGCCACAAGGAGGTGGCCGACACCTTTGTGGAGCATACGCCTGAATTGCCCGCACTCGTGGCCCATTTGTCCGCCTTCTGCCGCCAACTCTCCATGCAGGGCAATCACCCTGCGCTCCTTCTCACGGTGAGCCCCTACCGCTATCGCAAATACGGCCTCCACCAGTCGCAACTGCAAAAGGCGCGGCTTCTCCTCCTGTGCGAAGAACTTTGCCACAAGGCAGGAGCGTCCTATTTCCCTTCCTACGAAATCCTCCTCGACGAGTTGCGCGACTATCGCTTCTATGCTCCCGATATGCTCCACCCGAGCAGTCAGGCCGTGGATATTATAGCCGAGCGCTTCCGCCGTTGGGCCTTCTCTCCCGCCCTCTTGGCTGAGGGCGACGCCCGCCTGCGAGCTTGGCGACAAGTTCAGCATCGTGCAATCGTGGAAAGGTGATTGGCAACGTTAAGTTTATAGTTTTACATAATTCAATAAGTTTATAGCTTTACATAAATCATAAAACACATCACTCTATGAAAAAGTATTCCATTCTTCTCTGCCTCGCCCTTGCGGCGCTCTGCACTTGCGCCTTTGCCGCCAAGCCTGTGGAGCATTGGCTCAACCCGAAAGTGAACCGCGTGAACGTGGAGGCTCCACGCTCGCATTTCCAGTCCTCCACTTGGGGACGGCTGTCGCTGGAAGGCCAGTGGCGCTTCCACTTCGCACAGCACCACAACGAGGCGCCCGCCGGCTTCCAGGCCGTGGGGTATGACGACTCGAAGTGGGAACTCTTCCCCGTGCCGGGCATTTTTGAGGTGAACGGCCACGGCGATGCCACCTACAAGAACTTCGGCTATGCCTGGAGCACGCAGTTCAGGCCCTCGACGGACTGCCGCGTGGAGGAGAAGAACAACTACACGGGCTCTTACCGCCGCGAGGTGGCTGTCCCCGCCGACTGGAAAGGCAGGCAAATCCTCTTCCACGTAGGTTCCGCCACGAGCAACTTCCGCCTGTGGGTGAACGGCCGCGAGGTGGGCTATAGCGAGGACAGCAAGGTGGCCGCCGAGTTTGACATCACGCGCTATGTCAAGCCCGGGCAGAGCAACCTGTTCGCTATGCAGGTGATGCGCTGGTGCGACGGCTCCTACTTTGAAGACCAGGACTTCTGGCGCCTGACGGGTATTGCCCGCGAGGTGTATCTCTACAGCCGTCCGCAGCAGCACGTGGAGGACGTCCGCATCGTCCGCGCCGATGCCGAAGGCCGCCTGCAAGTGGAAGTGAACGCCCCCGCTGCCAAGGGCTGCACGCTGAAAGCCGAACTGACCGATAAGGATGGAAAGACGATGTGGGTTGAAAATACAGTGCTCAACTCATCACTCTTCACTTTTAACTCTTCAATTGCCTCCCCATCCCTCTGGACGGCCGAGACGCCCACGCTCTACACCCTCACGCTGACGCTGGCCGACAAGAAGGGCACCACGCTGGAAGTCATCCCGCAGAAGGTGGGATTCCGCACCGTGGAAATCAAGGAGGGCCAACTCCTCGTCAACGGCCAGCCCATTCTCATCAAGGGCACCAACCGCCACGAGATTGACCCCGACGGAGGCTATGTGATGAGCCTCCAGCGGATGATTGACGACATCAAGGTGATGAAGTCTCTCAACATCAACGCCGTGCGCACCTGCCACTACCCCGACGACCCTCGCTGGTATGACCTCTGCGACTCGCTGGGCCTCTATATGGTGGCCGAGGCCAATCTGGAAGCACACGGCTTCGGCTTCGGCAAGGGCTCGCTGGCTCATCTGCCCGAACTCGCCTTGCCCCACATGGAGCGCAACGAGCACAATGTCCTCATCTTCAAGAACCACCCCTCCATCATCGTGTGGAGTATGGGCAACGAGAGCGGTATGGGCGTGAACTTCGAGCCCGTGTACCGCTGGATAAAGCAGTACGACGAGACGCGCCCCGTGCAGTATGAACGCGCCTGTGGCACGGAGTTCAACGACATTATGTGCCCGATGTATGCCGACCACGACTGGTGCGAGCGCTATGCTTCGAAGCCGCAGAAGGAACCTCTCATCCAGTGTGAGTATGCCCACGCTATGGGCAACACGATGGGCGCCTTCAAGGACTATTGGGACCTCGTGCGCCGCTATCCCCTCTATCAGGGCGGCTTTATCTGGGACTTCGCCGACCAGGCCCTGCGCGACAAGGACGAGCGCGGACGCCACATCTGGACCTACGGCGGCGACTACGGCCGCTATCCCGCCTCCGACCATAACTTCAACTGCAACGGCTTCGTCAATCCCGACCGCCAGTGGCACCCCGAGGCCCACGAGGTGCACCAGCAGTACCAGAATGTGTGGGCCACGCTGACCGACTCCGTAAACGGCGTGCTCGATGTGTTCAACGAGAACTTCTTCCGCTCGCTCGACTACCTCACGCTCGACTGGCAACTCTTCCAGAACGGCCAGGAGCAAGCCAAGGGCTCGCTGCCCCTGCCCGCCGTGGAACCGCAGCAGACGGCACGCGTGCGCCTGAAAGATTATAAGGTGCCGGAAAAGGGCGAGGTGACGCTCGTGCTCACCTATCGTCAGAAGGACAACGCTCCCCTCATCGGTGCCGGCACCGTGCTGGGGCGTCAGGAGTTCGTCGTGCGCCCCTATGCCTTCCCCACGGAGGCCGACCTCCTCACTTCCGTTCGAACAGAAGTGAAACAGGACGAGCAACTTGCCTCCTACACCCTCTCCGCTTCCCGCCTCACAGCCACCTGGAACACCGCCACCGGCTTCCTCGACTATCTCGACATTGACGGCAAACCCGTCTTCGCGAAGGGCGAGAGCCTCGTGCCCGACTTCTGGCGCGCCCCCACCGACAACGACTATGGTGCCAACTTTCAGAACAAGTTCCGCGCGTGGTACCAGCCCGAGATGAAGTTCAAAGGCTTCACCAGCAATGAGCGCGAGGCCTCCGTCACGATGCTCTACGATATGCCCTCCGTGGGCGGCACGCTCTCCATAAAATACACCCTCACCTCGTTCAACCGCCTCGTCGTGACGCAGAAGTTCACGCCCAAGGACGGCGAGAAGGCTCCTCAAGGAGCCGAGTATCTGCCGCGCTTCGGTATGCAGTTCACCACCGTGAAGGACTTCAACGCCGTGCGCTACTACGGCCGTGGTCCTCACGACAACTATGCCGACCGCAAGGCTTCTGCCTTCATCGGCGAGTACACCTTCCAGCCACTGCGCCAGCCCTGTCCCTATGTGCGTCCGCAGGAATACGGCAACAAGACCGATGTGCGCATCTGGCAACTGGAAAACCGCGAGACCCACAAGGGCCTGCGCATCGTTGCCACCTCGCCCCTGGAAGTCAGCACACTGGCCTATTCCACCGCCGACCTTGACGACGGCACCCGCAAGGAGGCCCACCAGAGCCACAGCGGCAGCCTCTCGCCCCGCAAGGAACTCACCACGCACGTGCAGTCAGCCCAAATGGGCGTGGGCGGCATCGACTCGTGGGGTGCCTGGCCCCGCAAGCAGTATATGCTCCCCTACGGCGAATATACCTTGCAGTTCGTCATCGAGCCTTCGGGCAAGTGATAAGTAGGTGCGCAAAACTACTTGGGAAGCGGCATGACCACCGATGCGGGCGGCTTCTTCTTATACATTATCAACTATACATTATCCACTCAAAAAACAAATACCCCGCCGTCCTTCAGATGTATTTGCTCCTTCTATGCGAGGAGGGGTGCTGGAGTACCATAGGTGGCTCTGACGGAGGAGGCACTTCTTTTTCATGGAAAAACTCTGGAATAGCAACTACATAAAAGTAAACATAGCCAACTTCATGAGTAGCTTTTCCTTCATGGTGCTGGCTCCGCTCCTGCCGCTCTACCTGAGCGACACCTTTGGGGCGGACAAACACACCATAGGCGTGGTGCTGTCGGGCTACACCGTGGTGGCTTTGATTGCCCGGCTTTTTAGCGGCTACATTACGGATTCTTTCCCCCGCAAGCGTGTACTGCTCATCAGCTACGGGGTGTTTGCCCTTTTCTTTTCCTTCTACCTGGGGCTTGGCGCACTTCCCGCCACACTCGGCCTCACGCTCTTTACCATTGTACGTACTCTTCATGGCGGTCCCATGGGCCTTGCCACCACGGCCACGACCACGGCGGCTATTGACGTGCTTCCCTCCTCGCGTCGCGCCGAGGGCATAGGTTATTACGGCATCAGCAATAATCTGGGTACTGCCATTGCTCCCTTCGCCGGTCTTTATGCCTACGACCTCACGCAGTCCTATACCGTACTCTTCGCTCTTGCCCTCGTGGCGGCTGTGGCGGGCTTTGTAGCCAACTCTACCGTCCACATCCCTGTACGCGAAATCGCGCAGGGAAAGGCTCCCGTCAGTTTTGACCGCTTTATACTGACCGAAGCGTGGCGGCAGGGAGCGATGATGGCGTGTTTCGCTTTTTGCTATGGCGTGGTGAGCACCTACCTCGCCATATACGGCAAGGAGGAACTCGGCATGACAACGGGTACGGGCGGCTTCTTCCTGCTGCTCTCAGCCGGCTTGATGACTTCGCGCCTGTTTGGAGCCCGCTCCCTTCGCCAGGGACGTGTTACTCACAATGCCGGCAGAGGGATGCTCGTATCTCTTGTGGGCTACACTCTCTTTGCTGCCTGCCACAATCCCATAGGCTACTACGGCTGTGCCCTGCTTGTGGGCCTTGGCAATGGCCACATGTATCCGGCCACGCAGACCATGTTTGTCAATCTCGCGCCTAACAACAAACGCGGTACGGCCTCCAGCACATTCCTTACCAGTTGGGACATAGGCATGGGCATTGGCGTGATAGCGGGCGGCATACTGAGCGAACACCTTGGCTATGGCGCAGCCTTCTGGTGTGCCGCTGCCGTCAATCTCTGCGGTGTCATGTTCTTCTTCCTTTCCGCCCGCCGTCATTTCAACAATAAAAAGCTCCGCTAACTACACACTATCAATTATAAATCATGCGTAAGACTCTTCTTTTTTCGCTATTGGCAGCCTTATCTCTTCCTGTTGCTGCGCACTCCCTCAAACCCAAGCAAGTGGCCGATGCCCGCCAGCGCATCTGGACAGAGTGGCAACAACGCTACGACAGGCCATCGCGCCTGAACCTCCCTTATCAGGCTCTCACCAATGCCTGGCACTTCACGTGGCAGCTTCCAGCCGAACTGGAGCCCAATGCCGAGTGGAACTACTACTGGGGACGCAAAGGTCAGGCGGAGGGTGCCATGCCGCTCTATATATATCTTCATGGCTCTGGCCCCCGCGACATGGAATGGCAGACGGGCTACCGCCTCGCCCAATGGTTCGACGATGCCCCCTGCTACTACTACATTCCTCAGATTCCGCAGGAAGGCCCGTGGTATCGCTGGTATCAGCGCAGCAAGCAATGGGCCTATGAGCAGCTGTTGCAATATGCGTTGGCATCCGACTCCATCGACCCCGACCGTATCTATCTCTTCGGTATCTCCGAGGGAGGCTACGGCAGCCAGCGCCTTGCCTCGTTCTATGCCGACTATCTCGCTGCCGCAGGCCCCATGGCCGGTGGTGAACCCCTCAAAAACGCCCCCGCTGAGAATTGCAGCCACATTGGCTTCTCTCTCCTCACGGGAGCTCAGGACAAAGGCTTCTACCGCGACGAACTCACCTACTGGACGCAGCAGGCCTTCGATTCCCTGCAAGTGCGCAACCCCGGTCGCTACGCCCATCGCATCAATCTCATCCCCGGCCGTGGGCACAGCATCGACTACCGCCTCACCACACCCTGGCTCTCCCATTTTCGCCGCAACGCCCAACCCCGCACTTTCGATTGGGAGGACTTCGAGATGGACGGCCGTCGCCGTGAGGGCTTCTACAATCTCCAGGTGCTCCGGCGTAGCGATGCCTACCGCCAGATGTACCGTATGGCCATCGACGGCCAAACCGTGCGTCTCACTGTGGAGGACATAGCCTATACCACCGCCCAGCTCGACTCCGTGTGGGGCATAGAGATGCGCTTTGCCCGCACCTTCACGCCCAGCACCACCGGTAAGGTGCGCCTCTATCTCAGCGAGGAACTCGTGGACCTCACGCAGCCCGTTACCGTCTATCTCAACGGCCGCAAAGCCTTCCACGGACGCCTCGACCTCGATGAGCGCTGGCTCCACGAAAGCCTCAAACTCTTCGGCGACCCCCGCCGCATATTCCCCGCCGCCGTTGAGTTGGAGTTAAAGTAGCAGCACCTCTATTTGCGGAACAAGCCATTAATGTTTAACGGTTTCTTGGCCTTGTTTATCTACATTAAACATTCAACATTCTACATTAATGTATCCTCGCCTTCTCCTTCTTGACGCCCTCCGTGGCGTAGCCGCTCTCATCGTCCTCTGGTATCATTGCTACGAGGGCTTCGGCTATGAGGTGGCAGCCGGCAGCGGCATCTACACCCAGCCCTGCGACCACGGCTATCTCGCCGTCGCTTTCTTCTTCCTCCTCTCCGGTTTCGTCATCGGCTATGCCTACGACCGGCGTTGGAAGAAAGGCCTCACCACCGGCCAGTTCGCGCTCCGCCGTCTCATACGCCTCCATCCCATGGTCATTGCCGGTGCCGTACTGGGCCTCATCACCTTCCTCATTCAGGGCGGAGTGGATTGGAGCGGCCATCACGCTTCGCCCGGCTGGATAACCCTCGCCTTCATGATGGCCCTCCTCCTCGTGCCCTGCTGGCCCGGCTTCGGAGCCGATGTTCGAGGCAACGGCGAGATGTATCCCCTCAACGGCCCACACTGGAGCCTCTTCTTCGAGTACATCGGCAATGTGCTCTATGCCCTCCTCCTGCGTCGTCTCCCGACGGCCCTTCTCGCACTTCTCACCCTCGTCAGTGGCCTGGCACTCGCCTATTCCGTGCTCCGCCTCGGCTATCTTGGCGTGGGATGGAGCTTCATCGACGGCGGCTTCGGCTGGGGCATGACGCGAATGCTCTTCCCCTATTGCCTCGGTATGCTCATGGCACGCCTCTTTATGCGCCTCAATCCTCCCTCCGCCTCCCCCGGGAAAGTGCGGCTCACTTTCCTCATCACCGCCGCGGCCCTTCTGGTAACCCTTCCCGTACCCTTCGTCGGCTCTCCCCTGCAACCATGGCAGAACGGCCTCTACATCATCGCCCTCCTCGTCATAGTCTTTCCTCTTGTCGTGTGGTTTGCCGCCCGGGCCGGTTCTTCCGACAGCAAGGTGGCTCGCTTCCTCGGCGACATCTCCTATCCTCTCTACACGGTACACTATCCCTTTATGTACCTCTTCTACGCCTATATAGGCTTTCCCCAGACCCACGGCACCATGGCCGACGTGTGGCCCGTCGCTCTCGCCCTCGTGGCTTTCAACATCCTCCTTGCCTGGCTCCTCATGAAGTTCTACGACCTCCCCGTGCGCCGTTGGCTCTCCCAAAAACTCCTCAGATGAAACGCCTCCTGTCCTTCACGTTTGTGAACTCCGAACGCCCCTAATTATAATTATTGGTGTCCGGGAAAGCTTGCAAGTCCTGAAAGGACGGCATAACGGAGGGCAGAGCGAGAGCCCTACCTCACTTTCGGCCTTTTTCTTTGGGAGCGCTGTAAGTGCAGCATATTTCAAGTAAAGTGGGAATTATATCGCACTTACAGTGCTCCTGCATAGGGTTAAACACAAGAGATGGGGCTCGCGCCCTATCCTCCATTCTGTCGCACCTTCGGTGCTCCGGGAAAAACAATATAAAAAAACCACTCCATACACTAAGACATTCCACTCCATACACTACGAAAAACTACCCTATAGGACAGGAAAAGCCATCCTATAGGGTAGTAATCGTTAGTTTGACTGAGCGTCAGGAATGCCCCTCCGCCACGTAGGAGCCGGAGGGGGCGAGGGCTAATCCTCGTTCCAGTTGTCCCAGCTTACGCCCTGCTGACGCGTGTAATCCGCGTCGTCGCCTATTTCGGGGTGTGTCGTCTCGTGCGTAATGGAGCCCGCGAGGAGGGTGGCCTCCACGCGCAGGGTCACGGAAGAGGCCGTGGGAATAATATATGTACGTCTCATTGTTTTCTTAGGGAATTTAGGGGGATTACTTCAGCACTTTCCTGCCGTTTTCTATCACTATGCCGCCACGGTTGTCCAGGGCACGGCG
>JAGHRT010000057.1 GCA_018066245.1 Candidatus Equimonas faecalis
GCGGATGGGTTGCTCGGCGGTCAGCTTGTTCCAGCCGATGGTGAGGGATTTGATGAACACGTCGTTCTGCTCCGTAGCCGTGGGTTCGTAATCTTCGGCACGCACGAGGATGTAAGGCCAGTTGCCGTCAATCACGAGACAGTCGTTCTGTCCCTTGCGAATCTCGCCGAGCTTCGTGCCCTTGTTGCCGTTCCATGCGTCCGTCGTGTTATTGTAGGCCGTATTCTTGCCGTACACGCCAAGTACCTCGGCTTGGCCGCAAGGATTCAGCCAATCCACGCTCACATAAGCCGCATTGCCAGCCGTCTGCTTCGTGATGAAGCTGCAAGAATTGTACTTGTTGCGCATATAGATGGCACGCAGCGTGTCGTTGTCCTTATTGTTCCAGTCGGCATAGTCAAAGCCGAAGTTGCCAGGGTTCAGATTGGTAGAAGTCCACATAGTATATTTGGCCGGTGAGCTTACACCGAAGGCCTCTGGCTGGAAGCCAGGCCAGTCGGTGGCATTGGTGAGCGCAGATGCTGCCGATTTTACATCTATCACGTCGGCATACTGCACATGGGGGAGCTTGGCAGTAGGAGTAAAGTAATCCTCTTCAAGGTCGCCTTCAAGCACGGTAATGGTGGACTTCATGTCGTTGTAGAAAGGCGCACTTGCATAGAGCACACACTCACCCACAGGAGCGTCCACGGGCAGTTTAAGGGTTATCTTTCCCTCCTTATCCGCCACGCCTACGGCTGCTATGTGGCGACCCTGGCTGATGCACACCACGGCTTCAGGCGCTGTGGTAATATCAATAGTGTGGCCAGCCACTACGGAATTGGCGGAGGGAGTGACGAACATCTTCTTAGGCACCGTGATATAGGGCTGATAGGTGGGGTCGCCAAATAGGTTGTAGAGCTCCACGAACTGGCGATGGGGCGAGATTTCACCAAGGTAGCGGTCGGAGAACTTTCCGATATAGAAAGCCTCGCCGATGGTGCGTGAAAGCTGCGACTCGTCCTCTTCCATCGGATGGAAGAGTGAGCGCATATAACCGATATGCTGGAAGGTCTTGCCAAGGCCGTCGCCGCCAGTAAAGAAGGCATTGTCGGACACGTCCCACGATTCACGTGAAGCACCGAAGTAAGCCACGGCACCTGCATCCTTAAGACGCATGAAGGTTTCAGCCAGACAGTTGTCCTTCTGATAGGAGCCCGAGAGACAGGTAAGGCCCAGTACCACAGGGTACTTATTCTTGTTCGTTAATTGCTTGGCATGATCCATGGTGTAGTTCGTGTCGTACCAACTATCAAACCACTTATTCCAGTCGCCATGCCCCACGTAGGCCACTTGCGAGCAGCCGCTCTCAATCTGCTGATTGATTTGCTGGGTCTTGCTTGCGTAGAGAATGAGGTCGGTAGTATTGCCCTTCCATTGCAAGGGGAAGGCCTTGCCGAAGTCGGCAGCCGGGTCGGTGGTAATGTTCGAGGCAGGACTATGCACTACCAGCGAATGCGAAAGCCAGCCGGCCTCATCGGGGTCAATCATCGACATGTACTGCGTCTTATCCATCTGTGCTTGCAGTTCCTCCACCGTGTTTGCCGAGAAACGGCCTACGTAGGCTTCTGCAAAGAAGTCGCCCGTGTATTCGCCATAGAAGAAGTCGGTAAAGGGGTCTTGACCGATGTTAGGCCTCTGGGTACGATGGTTGAAAGGAGGCACCTCGGGGGTATCACCACAAAGGAGCACGAACACGGGGCGCGGCTGCATGGCCATCAAGCGGCTGCGGAGCTCCAGAGCCAGTGCATCTTCGCTCTTGCCTGTTTCAGTTACGACGTCATCAACGCAGAGTTCAAGCACCTCGTAGCCCTGTTGGGTCTTCCACTCCATATAGGGAAGCAACGCTTCGCGGAATTTGGTGGGATACACAACTGCCATAGGCACGCCTTTGCCCTGTGTAGGCAGGGTTTGCGGATGGGCATAGTAGTGAATATCCTTGGGAGAACCACCAAGATCAACGATATCCTGCTGTCCGCCGCCGTCGGGCGTGGGCGTAAAGGAAGAACCTTCGTACCAGATACGAATCTTGGAGATATTGTAGCTTGCGGTAGAGGTGCTACCCCAGAACCTGATAAACTTAGCCGTACCGTTCCAGCGCGAAATGCCGTCGGCCTTCACGGTAAATTCGCCTACGGGAGAACCATAGGTATCGACAGTCTCAATGTCAGCCGTCTTGTCCTTGACTTGGCTACCCTCAAACTCAATGTGAGCGATGTTAGCTCCAGAGGATTTTACATCCAGACAATAGGTCGTACTGTGGAGGTACCCGACATAGGCTCCCGTGGAATACGACATATAGTTGAACGAAATGTTGCCTTGCGATGTAACCTGTGTTGTAAGGTCAATCGTCTCATCTTGTGCGCGTGCGCCCGCAGAGATTAAAAGGAGTGCCGCACAAAGCAGCATCGGCAATGCCGATAGGACACGTTGTCTTGTCATTTTGTGTGGTTTGGTTTAAGTGAATGATAGGTTTGGATGATTTTGAGTAGTCGTATTTTGCGCAAAGTTACTACTTTATTTCCACTTATCCCCTAATAAATAGCCATAAACCAACCAATTCTGCCCATTTGGGGCTGGGTATATGCAATCCCTGTATAGCAAAACACGACGCATTGCGTCTGTACTACGCTCAAATACCGCATTAAAGAACGGGGACGCAGATGAAATCCGTGGGCGCCCCATGCCCCCCTGTGCCTTACTGGCATAGTTGCTTTCTCCCTCATAAGTTTGTGAATTTGTAAACAGGGCGTTGCAGTATGTTGTATTGTGTGGGTATTTCTATGGTGTGGATGGCTGTTTGCAGCCTTTTTTGTTTGGCTTTACCTTGCTTTCGTGTTATTTTTGCAGCGCCTTTCAGAGAGCGATATGCTGGGAGGCGGAAACATGTCTAACACTTAAAACGGTTGAATTATGATTAGTCAGAAAATGCAGGAAGCCCTGAACACTCAGGTGAATGCTGAAATGTGGTCAGCCTATCTTTACCTGGCCATGTCGATGGATGCCACGGACAAGGGCATCAAAGGTGTAGCCCACTGGTTCCGCAAGCAGTATGAGGAGGAAATGGAACATGCCTTTAAGATTGTTGAGTATCTGGGCAGCCAGTTGGCCAAGGTGGAACTGAAGGCCATTGAAGCTGTGCCCACCACATGGGAGAACCCATTGGAAATGTACGTGCAGGCTCTCGCTCACGAGAAAAAGATTACCTCGAACATCAACAACCTCTGCGGCCAGGCCATTGAGGAGAAAGACTATGCCACGCAGAACTTCTTGCAATGGTTCGTGAACGAACAGGTCGAGGAAGAAGCCAGCGTGCAGGAAATCATCGATACGCTCCACTTCATAGGCGACGACCAGGCCGCCCTCTTCATGTTTGACAACAGCCTGAAGGGCAGGTAAGTGCCTTTGGGCAAGAATTTGTTTAGTATCTAATAAATCCTCTGGTTCCCTATGAAAAAGTATGTTTGCAACCTTTGCGGTTGGGAATACGACCCCGAGGTGGGTTGTCCTGAGGACGGCATTGCCCCTGGCACGCCGTTTGAAGATCTTCCGGATGACTTTGTCTGCCCTCTTTGCGGTGCAGGCAAGGAGGAATTTTCGGAAGAGGACTGAATCGGAGACTTTTCGATAGAAACGAGCGGCCCCCCATGCGAAATGCGTGGAGGGCCGCTTGATTGGGATTAGTAGGGGGGAGGAATCCTCCTGCCGCCCTGCGGATTAGAACTCTTTGGGCTCTTTCAGGCCTGTGCGGGCTTCGATGATATTGACGGCATAGTCGCTCATCTTTTCGCACTCGTTTACCATGTCCATGTAGAACACGCCGGATTGGTAGGAGTAGAGGCCGTTAGCCACGTCATTGACGTTGTTTATCTTCAAGTCCTTGCGGTAGTTGTTGATTTCCACCTCAAGGTTGAAGCCTGCCATGGCATCGGTGTGATTGCCGGAGTTGAGGATTTTGAGCATCAGGGTGAGTGCTTGAGCTGAGAGGTCAAACATGTGCATAAGGTGTTGCCGCTGCTCTTCAGTGAACTTTTGCTTGGCTTGCCGCTTATGCGAGATGCAGCGGGCCAGATTGTAGCAACTGTCGCCTATGCTCTCGATTTCGCTGACTTCACGCAGCATGGCTCGAATCTTGTTTTTCGTTTCGCTGGACAGACGGCCGTCGCTCACCTCGTTGAGGTATTTGGCGATTTCCAGTTCCATGTTGTCGGATATGCCCTCGTATTTTTCGATGCGCGAGTAGAGCGCGTTGAAGGCTGCATCGTCGCCAGTATCTATGAGCTGGCGTACCATGGAAAACATGCGGTTGGTGCGCTCGGCGAAGAGGTTGATTTCCTTGTGAGCTTCGATGATGGACATTTCCGCCGTAGAGAGTATGCCGCCGCTGATGAAATGGAGGCGGAAATCCTCCTCCTCGCTGGTGGGGGCCTTGCTGCTGAGGAAGTTCACGATGCTGGTGACGAGTTTGGCGAGTGGCCTGACAAAGCCAATCAGCACGCACACGTTGCACACGTTGAAGGTGGTGTGGAACGCGGCCAAGCACACGGGCAGCATTGCGGCTTCGGGATGATCGAAGTCCATGTCCACAAAGCCACATACCATCTTGACGAAAGGCTTGAACACGCAGAGCACCCAGATAACACCGAATACGTTGAACACAAGGTGAGCCATGGCGGCGCACCGTGCCTGACGTGTGCCTGTGAGGGCGGCGATGTTGGAGGTGATGGTGGTGCCTATGTTCTCGCCCATCACGAGGGCTATACCCTGATCAAGGGGAAGGGCTCCGGTGGAGCACAGTATCATGGTGATAGCCATGATGGCTGCTGAACTCTGCACGCAGAACGTGAGTAGGCCGCCTAAGAAAAGGAAGATGAGGTAGGAGGAGAAGCCATAGCCGCCCAACGATTGGAAGAAGGCCAGCACGGAGGCGTTGCTGCCCAGGTCCATGGCTTCGGCATTTTCCTTCAGGGTGGTGAGGCCGAGGAGGAGGAAACTGATGCCGAATACCAGTTCCCCGGCATTCTTGCGCCCGCTTTTCTTGGAGAAGATGAGAATGATGCCGAGAAGGAAGGCGGGGTAGATGACGCTCCGCATGTCAAATCCGAAGCCTGCCGACATAATCCACGCCGTCATGGTGGTGCCGATATTGGCACCCATGACGACGCTGATGGCCTGAGTCAGAGAGAGCAGACCTGCACTGACAAAGCTGACGGTCATGACGGTGGTAGCCGTGCTCGACTGTATGGCAGCCGTAACAAAAGCACCTGTCAGCAGGCCTGTGAAGCGGTTGGTCGTCATTGCTCCCAGAGCATGGCGCAATTGAGGGCCTGCCACTTTCTGCAAGCCTTCCGACATAATCTTCATGCCGTACATGAACATGGCCAGAGAGCCAAGCAGTACGAAAATAGAAGACAGATTTATCATAGGGCGGAAACTTTACTCCCAGCCAAGAGCGGAGGCTCCGAGTACGGCAGCCTCGCTGCCCTCCAAGGAACTGACGAGGAGTTTGGCCTTGCCCTTGTAAAGGCTGAGCACGTTTTCGTTGTAGGCTCGTGTGATGGGGTCCATAATCCAGTGGCCGGCCTTGGTCAGACCGCCAAAGAACACGAAGGCTTCGGGGGAGTTGAAGTTGGCGAAGTTGGCGCAGGCTGCTCCCAGCGTATAGCCTGTGAATTCAAAGATTTCCTTGGCAATTTCATCGCCTTTCTCGGCGGCACAGAACACGTCGTAGGAGGTGATTTCTTCGGGATTGAGTTCGCGCAGGAGGCTGGGCTTTACACTTTTCTGCAAAAATTGGCGTGCCGTGCGTGCTACGCCGGTGGCGGAGCAATAGGTCTCCAGACAGCCCTTACGGCCGCAACCGCAGGGACGTGCTTCGGGGGTGTAATCGACGATGACGTGGCCCAATTCTCCGGCAAAGCCGTCGCTGCCATACACGATTTTTCCGTCGCACACGATACCGCTACCTACGCCCGTGCCGAGGGTTATCATGATGAAGTTGTTCATGCCGCGTGCTACACCATAGGCCATTTCGCCCATAGCGGCTGCGTTGGCATCGTTTGTGATGCGGACAGGTATGCCGAGAGCTTCGGAGAAAAGCTTGGCTATGGGTATAATGCCTTTCCATACAAGGTTTACGGCATGTTCGATGTTGCCAGTGTAGTAATTGCCGTCGGGCGCTCCGATGCCCATGCCGCGTACGTTTTGGATACCGCCAATCATGTCGAGGCAGGGTTGCAGGGCTTCTACGGCAGCTTTGACGTAGTCTTTCACGTCAGGGTATGCCTTGGTGCTGATAACGGTCTGGGCTTTGATGGTGCCACGGCTATCAACGATGCCGAACACGGAGTTTGTACCGCCCATGTCAAGACCGATGACGTAGGGCTTCTCGGGGGTAAGGTTGTTGTCCATTTCTATGGTGTTTTTTTATGAGTTTTTTCTTCCTGTATTATTTAGGGGTGTTCTATTAATTACTCAATTCTCGTCTCAATAGCCTCTAATCTTCCTCAAACTAATTAATAGAACACTCCTTTACACTTAATTGCCATGTTCTATAGCTACACGCTTGTCACAAGCCGTTAATCTTGAATGAAGTCGTGGCGGAAGGGATGATGTCATCGTATTTTTCGCCTATGACAATCTGCATCGTCCTTTCCTTAATATTGTAAACTGTAGTATGGCAGGTCCATGCGGACATCGGGTTCATGCGTGGATTTTCGAACTTGGAGATGGCGTTACGCTCTATATCCAGACTCATGATATCTCTCCAGATACGCCGTCTGTCTTCATCGGTCTTCGGGAATTCATTATAGAGGAGAGGACCTGTGGTATTCTTGTAGTTTGGCATGTGAGCGAGATATTCCGAATACCAGTTGAGGTCTGGAGCACCGGCAAGAGTAGAAGGATCTTTGCCATCATATTTTCGTGAGTATCTGACCTTTTCCATAGTTTCGAACATTCCCTTGGCACTACCGGCATTGGCATAGTTGGCTTCTAGGATGCCGTAACGTTCTACTCCGCACGGCACTTTCTGTTTGCTGAGATCCTTAAATAGGTAGAAATTTGTAATGACGGGCTTTCTGAACCTCTCTATGGGATTGTCCTCTGCCTTTGTCGCTACCACTTTGCTGTTGATGAGTTCCACCAAATAATTGTCTTTTTCATCGCAAATCATCCAGTGGAATGAGTACTCTCCCAACGAGCCGTAAATATTGGCTTCCTGTAAAAGTCTTACAGCCTCTTTGGCAGATGTAGCCTTGTCCAGAACGTAGCGCACTACATTCGCGCCATGTAGTGAAAATGAAGAACCTGGTTTTGTGCCTTTGAGTGTTGCCTCGGTGTCGTCGGCGTAATGCACCACCAGCGAGATGGCGCAGACACCACAGTCGTTGATGCCGTCGAAGCAGTTGTTTGAGATATCATTGACAAGCATCTGGGACAGCCAGTCTTCGGTAGGGGCATGCTTCACCATATTTGAATTGCAGATGCCGACAGAGGCGTGACGGTCACCGTCGGCAGGTATGTGTACTATGAACTCCGGTGTCTCTGAGCATTCCCAATCGAAGTTGCGACCTATGAAATCTCCGTTGCGAACACCTGCACACACACCATGCCACTCCTTGAGCCCCATAAATTCATCTCCAACGGAATATGGATTGAAATAATACCTCGTATAGAAATCGTTGTTCGTCACCTCAAAGAGGTAATCATTAATCCTTTTCAGCTCGACTTTCTGGAAGTTATACTCATCTATTTGCTCTGCGGTGAACATCTCCGTTTCGTCTTTGCTGCAAGAGCCGGTGAACAGAACCACTGCACACACGGTGAAAGCGTAAATGATTTTTTTCATTTCAAGAAAATTTAACGTTTTGTAAATTCATTATAAAAACTAATTTATAGAACCTACCTTAAAAATCCTTATTGAAATCTATCTTGTAAATATGCGACATATCGTTACGCATATTGAACAATATTGTCTTCTGTGCCGGATTATATATGCAGGACCAGTTAGTGGCATTACCGGGCGCCTCAATGGCAAATGCTCCCGCCTGTAGGCATTCGAGAGCCTCCATTTCGCTCATCACCGGCCTGTAACTGGTGCCAAACTGCACCAGATGAACTTTGTCGCCATAAGCATCCATCATATGCCTTACACGTTGTTTGGCGCTGTAGCCATACTGCCAGTCATCAGTCAAATAGGTTTTCGTAGCCTCGGGATTGGCGTAATAATTTTCTACGCTGTTGTATTCGTAAGGGATAACCTGAGAGGTAAACGGAACAATATTCATACGGTCTTCCGGACGGAGCACATAAAGTTTGTTCTCCCAGTACTCGAATATAGCATAATCGCCCGTGGCGTCTGCAACCATCCAATGAACGTTGATGGAAGGATGCAAGGATACATAATTATACTGTCTCATCATCATTTCAACTTCTTTGACCGTCTTGCATTTACTCAGAATAAAGTTCTGCATCAGACTGTTTGCAACATAGCCTTTCCCGCCTTCATTCTGCAAAACGCGCGTCGGTCCCGATGTCCCATGTTCATTGTCAGCGAATACCGGCAACTGGAAAGCTCCGAAACACAGGCCGTATTCGTTTATGCCGTCCATCGTGGCCATGGGCTGGCGCAGAAGTCGGTGGAGAGAGGTCGTGTCGTTAGAGAGAATACCGTCTCCGTTTTCTTTGGGGGTCTTCTTTGAGACGCCATTGTATGTAGCGGAATTGTAATTGGGAGCGGTAAACTGAATATACCTGTAACCGTTGGCTTTGTTGAACAGCAAGCAGAGCGGACCGCCTGCACCGTCAAAATTGCGGCCGAAAAGCACTTCTCCCTTCTCGTTGAAACATACAAATCCGGAGCAGGACTGCTGCGGATGCTCTTCGTCAAATGGCGGCTCCTGGCCATCTTTTTTGAACCACAGCTCTTCCATTGCGTTATGGTTGGACGAGTGAGTAGGCATTTCGTTTGCTACCAACTTCTCAAAATGGAGGTTGGTCGTAAAGTCCATGTAGTAGAATCTGTCAGATATACGACGCAGTGACGACAAGGTAGTCTTTGCCGATTCGGAATCATTGCACTTTTCGGAATTAATGGGATTGGTTACCGGTGCTCCCAACTGTCGTATGTTCTCAGTAATACGATACTTTGGCTTTTCCAGTTCGGGAGTATCGTCTTTTTCACATCCTGTGTTGAAAACGAGGACAGATACTAAACACAGTGAAATAATACTTGTTTGTTTCATACTTTTATTTTTAAGGTCGATGGTAATATAAAATTCAATTTATATCTGTATCTGTGGCCACCACGGTTAGGTTGCTGAGGCTGGGGGATGAAGGCCTTCCCCTTACCTCTCCCTTAAAGGGTGGGAATAGAATGGGTATGCCTTGGTGCTGATAACAGTCTGGGCTTTGATGGTGCCACGGCTATCAACGATGCCGAACACGGAGTTTGTACCACCCATGTCAAGACCGATGACGTAGGCTTTTTTCTCTGGGTTTATGGTTTCCATGGTGGGATGTGTTTAGGCAGGCGGGTTCTGCGGCTTGTTGTGAAGAGGCGTGAACCGTACGGGTAAAACCTAAAATTGGAGGGCAGGAATCCACCATGGACTTGTGAATTTACTTCTTTGATTTAGCTTGCTGCATCTTGCACTGCTTTTCCAAGGCCTTACATTTGGCATCGCATTCCTTTTGGAGTTTCTTGCATTCAGCCTTGCACTCATCCTGCTTTTCCTTGCAGGCTTTTTTGCAGACGTCCTGGGTATCCTTACAGGCTTTCTTGCATTCATCCTGTTTGTCCTGGCATTCCTTCTTGCAGGCGTCCTCTACGTTCTTGCATGCTTTTTTGCAAGCGTCTTCAGTGTCCTTGCAGGCCTTCTTGCAGGCATCCTGCTTGTCCTTGCAAGCCTTCTTGCAGGTGTCTTGCTTGTCCTTGCAGGCCTTCTTGCAGGCATCCTGTTTGTCCTTGCAAACTTTCTTGCAAGCATCCTGTTTGCTCTTGCATTCCTTGTCGCATTCGCCCTGCTTTTTCTTGCAATCCTTGTCGCAGGCAGCTTGCTGTTGCTGACATTTCTGCTTGCATTCGGCCTGCATCTTCTGGCATTGCTGCTTGCATTGTTCGGGCGTGATGACGTTCTCCGTCTGAGGCTGTTCAGGAGCTGTGACTGGCTGGGGAGTTTCTGTGGTTTCGGTCTGTGCCATGGCGCTTATGCTGAATGTTGCGATAAGGGCCATAAAAAGGGTCTTTTTCATTGTTGTAGTGATTTATTTGGTTGGAAATTTGATTTGTTAATAGGGGGATATAGGAACGAGGGCTTTCGCTTATTTAGAAGCGGATCGGTCACCGCCTCTGTAGCCGCCCCGATTGTTTTGCTGGGGTGTTTGCTTGGCTGGCTCCTTCCTGTCCGGCTGACTGTTTTTCTGATTGTTCCGGCTGTCGGCAGGATTGTTGCGGCCATCATTGGGGCGATTCCCTATATAGGTGGGGCGGTCGTTCCTCGTGACAGAGGGTTTATTGGGTTTTGGCGGCTTTGGGGCAGGTTTGGGTGGTTGAATCGCCGGGCGCGGGTGTGGCCGAGGCGTGCTGCACTTGTAACAGTGGCCTGTGCAGTGTCTGCATTGGCAATTGGGACGGCCACACACGGGACAGGGTGGCGGGGTCTTGTAGTGTTTGGGGCTTAGGGCATTTGTGCTGAGCGTGCCCAATGCCATAAGAAAGATGAGGATAAGTCTGTTCATTTTATATGTTTTAATGGGATTGGATGCTGTCTGTATGGATAATGCGTTTGAAACGTGGGTCTTCTACGATTATGTACTGTCCGTCCATCTTATAGGCGTGTATGCGGGAGAGGTCGCGGGAGAGCTGGGGTTGCGACACATAGTAACCTTCTTTAGCCAGAGCCAGACGCAGTGAGTCTTGGTCGTGTATCTGGCCGTCTATGATGATTTGGCGCAGGACGTCCAACCGTAGAAGACGTTTATTCATCAGTTGGGAATTGTTACCTGGAAGAGATTGTTGTTGGTGTGCTCCTGCTTGATGATGGCCTTGAGTTCCTTGACTTTTTCTGGATACTTGGAGGCGAGGTTTACGTCTTCGTGGATGTCGGTAGCGAGGTCAAAGAGACCCTGTACGGAGCCGCCGCTTACAACGAGTTTCCAGTTGCCTTGGCGCACGCCCAGCATGTTGGTCTCGTGAAATTCCCAGTAGAGGTGGTCGTGTACCTCTTGGATTCCTTGGCCCGTGAGGGTGGGGTAGAAGGATATGCCGTCGAAGTAGTCGTCCTCGCCTTTGGGGTTGTACTTTTTGTAGTTGTCTATGCCGGCGATGTCGGAGAAGGTCGCCATGAGATCGTAGAAGGCAAACATGTGGTCGCTCACGCTGCCTGCCTTGACTGTGCCAGGCCAGCGCACGATGAAGGGTACACGTATGCCGCCTTCATAGGTAGAGCGCTTTTTACCCTTGAGCAGACCGTCGCGGTTGAAGAAGTCGGGATCAGCCCCGCCTTCCTCGTGGGGGCCATTGTCAGAGGTGAAGATAAGTACGGTGTTGTCGGCCAGGCCCTTTTCTTCCAGTTTGGCCATGATTTCGCCTACCATGGCATCCAAACGGGTAATCATAGCTGCGAACTGGGCGTGGCCATTGCTGATTTGCTTGTACCAGGAACTTCCACCGCCGCCCTTTTCGGTGCAAAAGTGGCCATCGTAGGCAGCAAGGATGCTGTCGCGGGGCTGCCACAGCTCGGCGTGAGGAAGGGTATAGGTGAAGATACCAAGGAAGGGCGTGCCGTTCTTCTGTACATCTTCAGCACGCTCGTCCAACCAGCGGAGGGCGTAGCGGTGGATGAGGTCGGCAGAATACTGCTCCCTGTTCTCGTAGTCGGCATTACCGCTGGCCACGTCCTTGTGTTGTATGTTTTGTTTAAGAGTATCTATTACGACATGTTTGTCGCCGTAGTTTTTGGGGTCGTAGCGGTTGAGAAAGTTAGGGTAGTAGGTGTGGGCCTGGAATTGGCAGATGGGGCCATAGAAGGTATCAATGCCACGCTTGTCGGGCGTGGACTTGGAGGATTGGGCATTGTTCTTGAGATTGTAGTAGCCGCCGGCCCACTTGCCAAACATGCCTGTGGCATAGCCTTCTTTCTTAAAGATTTCGGGAATGATGACGTGGTCGGTGTCATAGGGTTCTTGGCCAACCACTGAATAGTCGGTGCATACGTTGCCGTTCTCACCGCGGAACTGGTAGTTGAAGTTGCCGCTGTTCCAATATTCGCGATTGCCGCGTACATGGGTGTGGCCGCTGTGCTGTCCTGTCATGAAGCAGGCGCGTGAGGGGGCACTTACGGGTGAGCCTGCATAGGCTTGGGTGAAGCGCATACCCTGAGATGCGAGGCGGTCGATATTGGGTGTCGCAATATATTGCTGCCCGTAGCAACCGAGGTCGCCGTAACCCATATCGTCACACATTATATATATTATATTAGGGCGTTGTTGTGCCCAGACGGCAGAAGCGGCCAACATACCACCTACGCCGAGGAAAAGTTTCTTATCCATGTTTTGGTTTTGTAAGGTTATGTATTTTCTAAGTTTGCTTCGGCAAGTGCCTTTACGTGTCGAGCAATGGATTTTTGAGGATTAAAATACGACAACTTCGCCGGTGAGAGCCGAATTTTTGCGAATGTAGGTCTCCCCTTTGGTGGGCCGGGTAACGTGGCGACCTGTGAGGTCGTAGTATCTGGGGACATCATACACCTCATCGATGGAATTTGCAGGGGACATGTCAATGGCGGTGGGGCGCTCGTTGGTGGTGTTGATGCTGAACATGGCCGTGAGGTGGGTGGGCCTTTCGGGTATGACACTATAACTGGCATTGGTGCTGACTACTTTCTTTCCGTCGGTCCAACAAAGGAATTTGGAATCGCCTACGGGTGTAGCCTGGCAGATGACCTGATTAGACCCTTCAGTGGCTTCAGTCTTTGTGGCCAAACCGCGGGTGTGGTCATTGACATCCACGGTAACTTCAGGGGCCGTGTAGGGAACGGTTACTACGATGCAGTCGAGAATTTGCCCCATAGTTACGTCTTCATCAGGGCCAGTCATGCCATTGTCGGTAATACGGATACGCATACGGCTTTCACCGAGTACGGCATCCTCAGGTACGGTGGTCTTGAAGGTGAGTGCTTTGGATGTGGGCTCATCTACCTGAAGTACCTCCTCAAACTCGCCGTCATGGTTCCAGTCGAAGCATGCCTGAACGATATATCCCGTGGTGGGTATGCCTTTCAGGGTAACGTCCAGCTGGATGTCGTGGCCTGGGGCCACTTGAGCTTTGTCGGTGGTGAACAGAGTCCACCAAGTGTTGCTTACGGCTGTGCCAGTTACTTTCTTGCCTGCCCAAGTGGTAACGGGGTAGTCAAGTTTATGCATGGCTCCTTCGCCCGTGAGTTGTAGTTTGTCCACGCAGACGGTGGATTTTACGGAACCACAGGGCATGAAATAGACCTGTGCGGACTTTGCAAAGCTTGTGTGCTTCTTGCTGGCTTCGGCTGCTTCATAGTCGTAGTCAAAGTCGGTCTTATTGATGTACCAGTAGGAGCCTGTATTGCTCGTTCCGGCAGCCCAGGTAATAATGTAGGAATTGGCACCGTTCTTGTTCAGCCCCACGGGTGACTTGCTCGTGTTGTCGTAGTTGGCGCAGTTGGTGGAAGTCAGGCGGTAGGCATTGCTCAGGGCGGATTCCTTGCTGATGTAGTATTCTACGGGTGTTTCCGTTGCGCTTATGTTGTAGGTGTTGTCGGAGGATGTCTTGCAGGCTTCTATGTAGTGGCCCGTTACGGCATTCTTGATGTGGTAGCAATTGGGGTTGCCGGTCGGAAGGAACTGCCAATACTGTTTAACGGTATTTTTCTTGGCATCTACCTGAAGTACACCGGTATTGCCTTCTGTGATGTAGCTGTTGGCATTGCCGTACCACTGTATGAGATAGTACTGTTCGCTTCCGCCAAAGCCATTGTCGTCAGGAATGATAGGATCGGTTTTACTTTCAATGATGTCATTGCCTCCTATCGTAATGTAGCTGATGCCCATAAAACATCCCTTGTTTTCGCTGCCGGCAGTGATGGTAAAGTCCAGTGTGAGGGCTGTACTGACCGTGGCTTTGCTGGTCGCTTTGAGTGCCCAAAATTTGTGCACACTAGTTTGGTTCTCTCCTATGCCTGCGGCTATGTCGATGTCAGAGAGGCTCGCGAAAGCTTGGTCGTTCTGGGTCATGCTTACATTCCAGAGGCGATTGACATTGTCGTTGTTCTGCTGGTAGTTGCCTTGGCCGTTCAAAGCATGTATATCCATGCCCACAATGTCAAAGTCAATGGGCTCTTTCAATCCGTTGAGTGCAACGCTGAATGTGATGGTAGGGGAGGTGTTGCCGTTTACATCGAAGCACAGGAGGTTGCCGCTTACGGCATTCCCTGTTGTCTTGAAAGTGTGGCTACTTGATACACTGGCGGCAACGCCATCAATGGGCTTCCCGTTTTGGTCCACTACATTTACAGTTACGCTGCTGGCATCAGAGCCAGTACGACTGAAACTCAGGCCTATCTTCTCATAGGCCATGGCTACCATACTACTTCCTGCAAAAAGGAGTAGCAAAAGAAATCTTGTTTTACACATATTTTAATTTATTATCTCATCGGCATAATGCTTTATGAACTTGTCGATGATTTCAATGCCTTTGGGTGTGCAGCAACCGCGCATATAGACAATGGTGATGTTCATGAAGATATCTTTCATCGGCAGGAGGCGGAAGTCTGGATTGGTAGAAAGGCCGCGCAACTGGTTGGACATTACCTTCGTGTATAGTTCATAGTTGATGTCATCACGGAATAAGCCCTGCTCCACGCCCTTTTTCATGCACTCAACTGATTCACGGATGCTCTGTTCGCGGTGTTTTTCCATGTGAGCCTCTACGGTGGGGTAGTGCATGATGTCCACAATAAAGGACAAGCTTTGGTTGCGGTAGCGCATCAGGTTATAGCGAAAAATGCTCAGTATGTAGTCGAGCACGTTTTCCGATTCTTTCTGTAGGGTTGCCAGCCTTTCCACGCGAATCTGCTCTGCACGATCAAGGCTGGCCATCATGAGCTCTTCTTTGTCGGAAAAAAGCTGGTAAAGGGTGCGCTTTGACATGCCGAGTTCGTGGGATAGCTTGTCCATTGTGAACTGTCGGATTCCATAGGTTTGGAATGATTTTAGGGCAACGTCGATGACATGCTGCCTTACTGCTGCTGTTGTTTCTGGATTCATAGATTTAATAGTTTGATGTTGCAAAAATACGTATTTTTTTGAAAAAAGGTAGTATTTCTCCCGCTTTTTTTGTGTATTTTCCTAAAAGAAGACCGTGTGGTAAGGCTTTTGTGGGATTTTTTTGCTAATTTCGCGAGCAATTTTAAAAGTTTAAACCCAATATTATGATAAAAACAACCAAGGAAGATGCGCTACGCTATCATGCAGAGGGCAAACCAGGCAAAATAGAAGTAGTGCCCACCAAACCCTATCAAACTACCCGCGATCTTTCGCTGGCCTATTCTCCTGGCGTGGCGGAGCCTTGTCTCGAAATCCAAAAAAATGCCAACGATGCCTACCGCTATACTAACAAAGGCAACCTCGTGGCCGTCATTTCCAACGGCACAGCGGTTCTCGGCTTGGGCGACATAGGTGCCGTCAGCGGGAAACCCGTGATGGAGGGCAAGAGCCTTTTGTTCAAAATTTACGGTGGTGTGGATGCCTTCGACATTGAGGTGGACGAGAAAGACCCCGAAAAATTTATCCAGGCAGTTAAAGCTATTGCCCCCACTTTCGGAGGTATCAATCTTGAAGATATCAAGGCTCCCGAGTGCTTTGAGATAGAGCAACGCCTTAAGGCTGAGCTGGACATTCCTGTGATGCACGATGACCAGCATGGTACGGCCATTATCTCTTGTGCTGGCCTTATCAACGCCGTGGAGATTGCCGGCAAGAAAATAGAAGACGTACACATCGTTGTGAACGGAGCCGGTGCTGCTGCCATCAGTTGTACAAAGCTCTATTGCAGTTTCGGAGCGCGGAGAGAAAATATCGTGATGCTCGACTCCAAGGGAGTACTCCGTGCTGATCGCACTGACCTTAGTCCGCAGAAGATGGAGTTTGCCACCAGTCGTGACATTCATACGTTGGCTGAGGCTATGCAGGAAGCCGATGTGTTTGTAGGATTGTCGAAGGGTAATATACTTTCAGCCGACATGGTGCTCTCCATGGCAGAGAAGCCCATTATTTTCGCACTGGCAAACCCTGTACCGGAAATCAGCTATGAGGCAGCAAGGGAAGCCCGCCCCGATGTACTCATGGCTACAGGCCGTACTGACTATCCCAACCAAATCAACAATGTCATAGGTTTCCCCTATATTTTTCGAGGGGCTCTTGATGTGGCAGCCACAGCCATTAACGAAGAGATGAAACAGGCGGCCGTGCGGGCTATTGCCAGCTTGGCTCGCCGCCCTGTGCCCGATGTGGTGAACCGTACCTACAGCGAACACCATCTCAGTTTTGGGCCCGACTATTTCATTCCCAAGCCCGTGGATCCTCGCCTCATCACGGACGTAAGCATGGCCGTGGCACGTGCCGCCATGGAAAGTGGCGTGGCTCGCCGGCCCATTACTGACTGGAAAGCCTATGACGGCCGTCTGCGCCAGCTTATGGGGCAGGAGAGCAAATTCTCGCGCAACTTGTTTGAGGTTGCCCGTGCCAACCCCAAGCGTGTGGTCTATGCTGAAGGCACCCATCCCAACGTCATTGAGGCTGCCGTTCGGGCCAAAGAGGAAGGCATATGCCGCCCTATCCTTCTAGGCAACGATGAGAAAATCCGCCGCATGGCTGCTGACTTAAATCTCAGCCTTGAAGGTGTGGAACTGCTTAACCTTCGTATTCCTACGCAGGAAATGCACAACACGCGCTTGCGCTACGCACGCATACTCGCAAAAAAAATGGAGCGGCGTGGTTACACGCTCCAAGAGGCCGTTGATAAAATGTACGAGCGCAACTATTTCGGCATGATGATGGTGGAGACAGGCGATGCCGATGCCTTCATTGCCGGTATGTATACTAAATATAGCAACACTATCAAGGTGGCCAATGAGGTCATAGGCATACGCTCCGGCTATAATCACTTTGCAGCCATCCATATCATCAACGGCAAAAAAGGACTTTGCTTCGTGTCCGACACCCTTATTAACCGTCATCCCGATGAAGAGGCTTTGGAGGATACAGCCCGCCTTACGGCCGAGGCTGTGCGTTTTTTCAACAGGAAGCCTGTCATAGCCATGATAAGCTATTCTAATTTCGGTACCGATAAGGAAGGCTCCGCTGCTAAAGTTCAGCACGTTATTCAGCGGCTTCATGAGCGTTATCCCGATTTGGCCATAGATGGCGAGATGCAGGTGAACTTCGCCCTCGACCGTGAACTGCGTGATAGCCAGTACCCTTTTACTCGGCTCAAGGGTTTGGACGTAAACGCGCTCGTGTTCCCCAACCTCAGCGCGGCCAATGCTTCCTACAAAATAGTCAAGGCCATAGCCGACGATGGCGAGGTAATAGGACCCATACAGTTCGGCTTGCGTAAGCCTATCCACTTTACCGACTTCCAAAGTTCCGTGCGTGACATCGTGAACATCACGGCAGTGGCTGTCATAGATGCCCAAACGCAGGCACTGCGCTATGCCGATTGAGGTTTTGGAAATTAGTAAATTAGCAAATTCGGGAATTGGTAAATCAGCGAATTGAGGATTTAGGGAGTTCGGTGTGGCAATTTTGAGGAGCTGGGACAGCAAAAACGGCATTTTTCAGCAAGAAAGGCCAGAAACTTCTGTTTTTTTTGTAATTTTGTGCCCAAATGCCCCCGCCTGTTGAAACAACTAAGGCAGACTCCCCCTCAAAGAGCAAATAAACCAAGTACAATATGGCAAAAGAACTTAAAAACCTTACGAAACGGAGTGAAGACTACTCCAAGTGGTATAACGAACTGGTGGTGAAGGCCGACCTGGCCGAGCAGGCCGACGTGCGCGGCTGTATGGTCATCAAGCCCTACGGCTACGCCATCTGGGAACGCATCCAGCAGAGCCTGGACCAGCGCTTCAAGGAGACGGGCGTGCAGAATGCCTACTTTCCCCTGCTCATCCCCAAAAGTTACCTCTCGAAGGAGGCCGACCACGTGGAGGGCTTCGCCAAGGAGTGCGCCGTGGTGACACACTACCGCCTGAAAGCCAACCCCGACGGCGACGGCGTGGTAGTGGACCCCGCTGCCAAACTGGAAGAGGAACTCATCATACGCCCCACCAGCGAGACTATCATCTGGAACACCTACAAGAACTGGATTCACTCGTGGAGAGACCTGCCCCTGTGCTGCAACCAGTGGTGCAACGTGATGCGCTGGGAAATGCGCACCCGCCTGTTCCTCCGCACCAGTGAGTTTCTGTGGCAGGAAGGCCACACGGCCCACGCCACACGCGAGGAGGCCGAGGCCCGCGCCAAGCAGATGCTGGACGTGTATGCCGACTTCGCACGGGAGGTGCTGGCCATCCCCGTGGTGCGCGGCGTGAAGAGTGAGACGGAGCGCTTCGCCGGCGCACTGGACACCTACACCATCGAGGCTATGATGCAGGACGGCAAGGCCCTGCAGAGCGGCACGAGCCACTTCCTCGGCCAGAACTTCGGCAAGGCCTTTGACGTGAAGTTCGTGAACAAGGAGAACCATGAGGAATACGCCTGGGCTACCTCGTGGGGCGTGAGCACCCGACTTATGGGTGCCCTCATTATGACCCACAGCGACGACAACGGCCTCGTGCTGCCCCCGCACCTCGCCCCCATACAGGTGGTCATCGTGCCTATCTACAAAGGCGACATGGAACTGGACGCCCTGAACGCCCGACTGGAAGCCGTGACGGAGAAACTCCGCAAGATGGGCATCCGCGTGAAGTATGACAACGCCGACAACAAGCGCCCCGGCTTCAAGTTTGCCGACTACGAACTGAAAGGCGTGCCCGTGCGCCTCGTAATGGGCGGCCGCGACCTTGAGAACGGCACCATCGAGGTGATGCGCCGCGACACGCTGGAGAAGGAAACGCGCCAGGTGGAAGGCATCGAGGAATATGTAGCCGGACTCCTGGAAGAGATTCAGGAGAACATCTACACGAAGGCCAAGACCTATCTGGACGAGCACATATACGAGTGCAACGACTACGAGGAGTTCAAGGAGCGCGTGAAGGACGGCGGCTTCTTCCTCTGCCCGTGGGACGGCACCGCCGAGACCGAAGCGCAGATAAAGGCCGACACGCAGGCCACTATCCGCTGCGTCCCCTACGGCGTGAGCCAGGAGAACCTCGGCAACGATATGGTGAGCGGCAAGCCCGCTACCTGCAGAGTGGTCGTGGCAAGGTCGTATTAAGACTAGGAAACCTAGAAACTCTAGAATCTCTAGAAAGACTATGAACAAGAAATACACTGAGAATAGAACCCCCGAGACTGCAGTAAGGACTGCCACATTGTCTGTGCTGAAGGAAACTGGGCGTGATAGGAAGGGGTTGCCTGCCATCGTGGGGGGCTTGCTACTCATCTGCTACTGCAGCTGGGAGTTTGGCCCCGTGTTGCGTCATCTGGCCGAAGAGAATTACTTCAGTTTCGATAAATTGCCCCTCAACTATCTGTGGCGACAGCCTCTGGGGGGGCTCTATTGGGCAGGCCGCTTCTTGACGTTGCCTTTCCTCAATCAGTGGATTGGCGGTTTCTATCTGGCAGCCTTGCTCACGCTCAGCGCATATTTCACAGATAAGGCGTTGAATCTTAGCTGCCGCTGGAAAGGAGTGGGCTTTGTGCCTGCTGCCCTTCTGTTGTGCTGGGCTTCGTGGCGTGGCTACAATCTCTACTTGCGCAATGAGCCCTCCTTGCTGATTATTGGTGCGTGGTTGCTGCTTATCGTGTCGGGTGTAGCCGCTGCTGTGCGTGGTGTGTTCGGACGCAAGGACTTCGCTACGGAGTGCCCCCATATCTGGACGCGCTGGGGCCTGTGGGTGGCTGTCGCAGCCTTGGGCGGCGTGATGACCTACACCTATACCTGCCGCCAGAACGTGATTCTCTCCTGCGACATGCAGAACAAGATGATGGACGCCGACTGGGAAGGCATGGTGGACGATGCTCTCGCCGCCCGTCAGCCCGACCGCTCCGTGGCTGCCTACCACGCCATTGCTCTCAATCATACGGGGCAATTGCTGGAGCACGTCTTTGATATTGACTACAACTATCCTACCGTGAAACTCGACAGCATCGGAGGTATGGATGAAGGTGTAAACTACATTACGGAGTGTAATCTTCATTGCGGCCTTGTGCTGCCCGCCTATCACTACGCCATGGAACAGAATGTGATGGGTGGCCCGCGCCTGCGCTATTTCAAACTGTTGGCCTTGAGTAGCCTGCTGAATGGAGAAAAGGAACTCTGCGAGCGTTACCTCCACCTCATTGACAAGATGCCGTTTCAGGACAACTTCACCCGACCCTTGCGTGAAATGATGGAGGAGTCGGCCAAGCTGGTGAACGACCCTACGATGGCCCGCATACTCCAGTTTCTGCCGCGTGAGCACAAGTTTGAGCAGAATTTCCGAACGCCCCCCTTCCTTGGCTACAATGTGGGCGTGCTCTCCGGCACAGACGAGACACTCAACACCTCCGTGGCAGCGGCTCTCTACTCCAAGGATATGGAGAATATAATAATGCGTGCCCAGTACCTCCAGCAGAAGCGCACGCTTCCCCTCTCGGTGCAGCAGGCACTGGTCATCGCTTCGTTCAAGCGTCCTGGCCTGCTGAAGAACTTCCCCAACATTAGCGACTTCGTGCAGAATGAGGTAATCAACTTTGCCCAACAGGCCGCTCCCCTGAGCAAAGACAAGAGTGACGAGGGCAAGAAGACTATGCGAGATGCCCTTGTCAATGACTGGAAAGGTTCATACATGTTCTACTACTACTGTGGTAACCTCAATCAGACAGCGCAGAAAAAAACGGAGACGGCTGTGAACTAACATCCTCAAGACACAACTATTTAGGCAGATTCTTATGAACAGATACCTTTTAATAATAGCAATAGCTTTTGCTTCGCTTCTGGTGGGTTGTAAGCCCGAGGCCCGCGTCCCCAACAATGCCAGGACTACTCAGGAAGTTGTCAGCATTTACCCCGACTATCGTGACATTGTGGTGCCACCCAACATTGCTCCCCTTAACATAATGGTAAAAAGCGAAGGCAAGGAGTTTGTGGCCAGTGTTGAAGGGAAAGGCGCACCTGTGCTGGCCGCTGCCGGCAGCGATGGTAAATTGGCCTTTGACAGCATTGAATGGCGTAGTTTGCTGGCTGACAACAAGGGCGGTGAACTCAGCGTGACCATATATGCTAAGAAAGATGGCGAGTGGCTTCAACATCCCGCCTACAAGTTCAGTGTGGCAGAGGAAGATATTGACTCCTACCTCTCCTACCGTCTCATTGAACCCTCCTACGAGCTTTACCGCCAGTTGGGCCTTTACCAGCGCAATCTCACCAACTTTAACGAGGCCGTCATTTACGAGAATAACGACACTTATCAAGAAGGTGAGAACCACTGCATCAACTGCCACAACTACCAGAATTATAGCACCGAACGTATGCTATTTCATGTACGCGGCGACCATGGTGGTACTGTGTTCTCCACCAGTGGAAAGGCTGACAAGCGCATCATGGTGAATGACTCCATACTGGGTAACGCTGTCTATCCCTCCTGGCATCCTACGAAGCCCTGGCTGGTGTTCTCCTCCAATCTCACGGGGCAGGCTTTCCACTTGATGGATCCGCAAAAAATAGAGGTAATTGATTATGGTTCTGATCTCATTTTCTACGATGCTGAACACAACATCATCAGCAATGTCCTCAAGACCAACTCTGACATGGAGAACTTCCCCTGTTGGACACCCGACGGCAAGAAGGTGTTCTACTGCAGCGCCCACGTGGCCGAGTTCGACACTCTGGCTGCCGACAAGAAGGACGAACGTTCCGATGTCGTTCTGCGTAAGTACGACAAGGTACGTTACAACCTCATGAGCATCTCCTTTGATGAGAGCACCCGCACCTGGGGCACGCCGCAGATGGAGATGGACTGCGCCAGCGACTCGCTCTCTGCCAGTGTGCCGCGTGTCAGCCCTGATGGTCGCTATGTACTCTTTACTCTCGGCAAGTTCGGTCAGTTCCACATCTGGCACAGCAGCAGCGACCTCTTCGTGAAAGATTTGCAGACGGGAGAGATTCGTCCCCTTACGGCTGCCAACTCCGACAATGTGGACTCTTACCACACCTGGAGCAGCAACGGCCGTTGGATCGTGTTCTCCTCCCGCCGCGACGATGGCAGCTATACCCGTCCCTACATCGCCTATTTCGACAAGCAGGGACAGGCCCACAAAGCCTTCCTTCTGCCGCAAGAGGATCCCGAATACAACCTTTTGCGTATGAAGAGTTACAATGTACCCGAACTCACCCGCGACGCCGTGCGTACCAATCCCGATGAGCTCCGCGAAGTCATATATGATGATGAGCACGTGGGAAGGGTCAGTTACAAGTAATCATAATTTATTATAATAACAAGAACAAACAAATGAAAAAGATTTTCCTTATTGCAGCCCTGCTGCTTTCGTCTCTTACAGTAAGTGCCCAATTTCAGCATGGCACGAAGTATGTGGGTGCCAATGTAACCACTCTTGGCCTGTCCTATAGTAAGGCTACTGATTTTCAGTTTGGCATAGGCGCCGAGGCCGGTTATTTCATTGCAGACGGCTGGATGCTTAAAGGTGCCTTCTCCTACGACCACAAGAAGGACATCAACAATCTCAGCATTGGAGCTGGTGTGCGCTACTATTTTCTTCAGAATGGCATCTTCCTCGGTGCGGGATTGGGCTACGACCATTATATCAAGAGCGACAACTCCTTCGGTATGCCCATAGAAATCGGTTACTGCTATTACCTCAACCATCATTTGGCCATTGAGCCTTCCGTCTTCTACAAGATGTCCTTCAACGACTTTGCTGACCGCTCTACGGTGGGGCTTCGTCTGGGTTTGGGCTATTTCTTCTAAAGTTGTCTGATAGAGCTGATGGAAATATCCCAGATTGGGGAATTTGGTCTGATTGACCGGATTACCCAGCCCCTGAAGCCCACTAACGCCTCCACCCTCGTGGGAGTGGGTGACGATTGCGCCGTGCTCGGTTTCGACGGCAGCACGCGCCAACTTGTTACCACCGATCTCTTGATGGAAGGCATCCACTTCGACCTTGTTTATACGCCCCTGCGCCATCTTGGTTATAAGGCTGTGATGGTGAATCTGAGTGATGTGTATGCCATGAACGGCACACCTCGTCAGATTACGGTAAGCCTGGGCATAGATCAGCGCCTGCAAGTAGAGGACATCGAAGAACTGTATGCAGGAATGCGCTTAGCCTGTGAGCGGCACGGCGTAGATATTGTCGGTGGCGACACTTGCGCTTCTATGACAGGGCTTTGCATCAGCATCACTTGCATTGGCGAAGCCCTCGATGCCGACATTGTGCGCCGAAGCGGAGCCAAGCCCACTAACCTCATTTGCTGTTCTGGCAACCTCGGAGCCGCTTATCTCGGCTTGCAGCTTTTGGAGCGTGAGAAAGCCATATACTTCCAGCAGATAAAGGAACGGAAAATTACGCCTGATTCTCCTTTTCAGCCAGAGTTCAGTGGCAGAGAATATCTCTTGGAGCGCATCCTCAAGCCCGAAGCTCGGCGTGATGTGATAATGCGTTTGCGCGAAGCTCAACTCCTCCCAACCAGCATGATGGATATCAGCGATGGCCTGAGTTCCGAGCTGCTTCATATCTGTAAAGCGAGTGGGGTAGGGTGCCGTCTCTATGAGGAGCGCATCCCCCTCGATTTCCAGACGGCAGCCGCTGCCGAGGAACTCAACCTCAATGTGAGCACCTGCGCTCTCAACGGTGGCGAGGACTACGAACTCCTGTTTACCCTGCCGCTTTCCTGCCATGAGAAGGCTCTCCAACTGGATGACATTAAGATTATCGGCCATATAACCGAAGCATCCGAAGGAACCGTCATGGTGGCTCGTGGAGGAAGTGAAATCTCCTTGAAAGCACAAGGCTGGGCTTTGGAGAAAGCGCCAGGTGCAATGTAGCTTGTTTCCAACATTTTCGTAAAACCACACTAAATTATTATATTTTGCAAACCATACTTGTAACAGGCTCCAACGGACAACTGGGCAGTGAACTACAACACCTTGTAGCCGACTTTGATGAGGAAGGCTACCGCTTCATTTTTACTGATGTGGCCGAACTCGACATTACTGACCGTCAGGCCGTGAGCTGCTTTGTGGAAGATAACAATGTTTCCATTCTCATCAATTGTGCCGCTTATACGGCCGTTGATAAGGCGGAGCACGATCCCGAAAAAGCCGATCTCCTCAACCGTGTAGCCCCAGGTTATTTGGCAGAAGCTATGGAGGCTGTAGGCGGCACGATGATTCAGATAAGTACCGACTATGTGTTTGATGGCATGGGCCACATGCCCTACCGCGAAGATGCCCCCACTCATCCTACGGGAGTGTATGGCCGCACGAAACTGGCCGGTGAGGAAGAGGTCATTTGCGGCTGCACCGGAAGTATGGTCATCCGCACAGCATGGCTTTACAGCACTTTCGGCAACAATTTCGTCAAGACGATGCTTCGCCTTGGGCGTGAGCGTGAAAACCTGTCCGTCGTGTTCGACCAAATCGGCACGCCCACCTACGCCCGCGACCTGGCTAAGGTTATCTTGACAATAGTCAGGGCTGGCATCAAGCCTGGTGTGTTTCACTACACCAACGAGGGCGTGTGCTCATGGTATGACTTCGCACGGGCCGTTCACCGCTTTGCAGGTCTCAACTCCTGCGATGTGCGTCCTGTTCACACCGGCGAGTACCCTGCCGAAGCCCCGCGTCCCCACTATAGCGTGCTTGACAAGACCAAAATAAAAGAAGCCTACGCTATCCAAATTCCTTGGTGGGAAGATTCACTCAAGGAATGTGTTGAAGCGCTTAAATAGTTACAGCCGTCTCAAGACTACGATTAACTGTCGGCGGACGGGCAAAAACTGTCGTAGGACTTGTGCAAACTATCGGCGGCCCCATTCTGATTATCTCTAAACCACTGTCAGACAAACCTAAACTTTAATAACCAGCCTAAAACTTAACAAGAAACGAGTTATGCGTAGATTGTTCCCTTTTCTTGCTTTCGCAATGCTCATTACCCTAAGCATCGAAGCTAACACTCGCACAGAGACCGAGGCACAAGCCATCGCCGCGCAGTATTTTGCACGCCATTCCTCCACAGCCGCTCAGTTCACCCTGATGCCGCAGGCCACGGCTAGGCGCCTGCAGCTGGCGGGCAAGAACAAGCTTCCCAAGAAGCTCTCCACTCCATATTATATATATAACAAAGAAGGTGGGGGCTTTGTCATTGTGTCAGGCACCGATTGTCTGCCACCCGTCATTGCTCACTCAGACCATGGCACGATAGCTGCCTCCGCAGCCGCCCTTCCCGATGGCCTGCGCTATTGGCTGGGCTTTGTTGCCGATGCCGCCGAATATGTGGAGCAGCATCCCGAGGCCGCTCTCACCGCTGCCGACTTGGCCAGCGACTATCGCAAGGACTATGCCCCCCTGCTGGGTGTCATCTCCTTCAACCAGAACTCACCCTACAACGATCAGTGCCCCGAGGACACCTATACGGGCTGTATGGCCACGGCTATGGCGCAGGTGATGGCCTATCACAAGTATCCCAATCATGGCGAGGGCTATGTCAGCGTCAATTACAATGGCCGCTCCTACGGTGTCAATCTTGCCGACTACACCTATGACTGGTCCAAGATTCTCCCCACCTACAAAGGCTGGCAGGGCACTGCCGATGAACGGGCCGAAGTGGCCAAACTCCACTACCACGTAGGACTCAGCCTTCACATGGAATACGGCGAGGAGGCCTCCGGATCCGTCAGCACCATGTACACTACAGCCTTGCGCGACCGCTTCGGTTACAATCGCAACACCATACTCATCAACCGCGACGGCTACACCTACGGCGAGTGGATTGACATTCTCCTTGGCGAATTTGAAGCCAAACGACCGGTTATCTATGACGGCGTGTGCAATGACGGCGGCCATGCCTTCGTCATCGACGGCTACCGTGCCAGCGACGGTTTCTTCCATGTGAACTGGGGCTGGGAAGGCATGTCCGACGGCTACTACGACATCACGCTCCTCAATCCTCAGCAGACGGGCATAGGCGCCACGCTCTCCAGCGGCTTTACCACCTATCAGGATGCAGTCATCAACATCACGCCCGATGCAGATGCCCCCACGAAGTACTATCTCCCCGTCCAGCCCTTCGGCGGACAGGGCAATATCACAAGTACCACGGGGACCGTGGAGCTGGGGCAGCAGGCCCGCCTCTCTTTCGAGAATATCTGCAACATGACCGACAAGAGTTTCTCGGCTGAATACGGAGCCCTGATTCTCAACCTCCAGGGTGAGGAAGTGGCCCGCATACCAGCCGGCACGGCTTCCGCCGGTGCCTCTACGATGAGCAGCAACAAGCACGTGGATGCCTATGGCGGCTACTGGACGGTACCCGCCGACCTTCGGGACGGCGACTATACGGTCTATATCTATATGAAGGAGAGCAGCCGCGACGACTATGCCGTCCTGCGCACAGCAATCAATACGCCCAATTTCGTCCGCCTCAGCGTAAAGGACGGTATGGCCACTTTCACTCTCGATGAACATACGCCCACGGGGCTCAAAGCCTCCGATTGGAGCTTCCAGCTGGGCGACATCGCCTACGGCACGGAGGGAATCAGCTGCACGATGACCAACGAGGGCAGCGAGGTGGAGCACGGATCGCTGCGTATTCAAGTGGATGTGCCCAACCAGCTCTCCCGCAATTACCAGATAGGCCCCGTCAGGCTTCTTCCCGGCGAGAGCCGGAAGGTGGAGTTCCCCATTCTTTGCAACGAGTATGGCGACTATCGCATACGCTCCATGGAGCTGGCACGCCACAACAGCAGCGGGCTGGCTTCCATCGTGCCCCCGGGCTCACTCACTTTCAGCGTGCAGCGCACGGCTGAGGAAACAGTGCGGCAGCTGAATAGCCGGCTTGATAAGGTACAGGGTATCCTCAATAACTCCCGCGCCTCCGGCAATTATCCCGACGAGGCTTGCAGCACCCTGCAGGCCGTCATCGACGACACGCGCCGCACCCCCACAGATGGCCTCAGCGCAGATGCAGTGAAGGCTCTGATCGACCAGCTCAATGCTGCCCTCCTCGCTTTCTACAAGAGCCTGAACACCAGTGAGGCCGAGACGACCTACTGGAGCTATATCGGCACGAACAGCGCGAATACGAGCTGGTGTCCGGGCGGTACCTCTCCCGTTTATTTCGGCATCAGCATACCCGCCCACGAACTCGCTCCCTACATTGGAGGGCAAATCACTGGCCTGCGCTGTCTCTTTGGCCAAAATCGCTGGTACACCTTCACAGGCGATGACCTTCGCCTGCGCATCTTCCTGTTCGACTATGATGGTTCATACCCGGGCGACCGTATCCTGGCTTCCAGCGACGAATTCTCGCCCGAGAACTACGCCGTCTATGACAACTACCTGTTCAGCGAACCTTACACCATTGATGGCAGCGGACTTTTCTGCGTGGTGGAGATGACTGCCAAGTATGCCAGCTACTTCGGAGCCATGGGAGCCAGCAAGGAAACCATTATGCCCGGAGCCTGCTGGCTGAACAACGGCAACGGCTGGGAAGACCTCTACTACACCTACGGCAGCGAGGCCTCAGGTCTCGCCATTCAGACTATCATCGTGGGTGGCACGAGTGTGATTGACGCCAAACTCTCTGGCATTAAGTCCACCCCCGTAGCCATTGGAGAAGACATCACGCTGACAGGCAAGCTCCAGAACATCAGCGCCGCACCCATCGAGGAGTACGAACTCTCCTGGAGCCACGATGGAGAAGGCCTCTCTTCCACCAAGTCCTTCACGCAGCATATCGAGGTGGGCAGCTCTGTCGATTTCTCCCTGACCATTCCCGGCTTCGAGACGGCCAAGCTTCACAATGTGCGCCTTTCCGTCACGAAGGTGAACGGACAACCCGACGCCATCGCTGACAACAGCACCGTCGATGTGCCCGTGGCCGTGACGGCCCGCAAATATGCGCGAAACGTCGTGCTTGAAGAAGTAACGGGCACCTGGTGCGGCTTCTGTCCGCGCGGCTTCGCGGCCATCGACTACATGAAGGAGAACTATGGCACGCAGTTCATCCCCATAAGCATCCATACGGACGACCCCATGGCCTTCCCCAACCAGCGATATGCCCCCTTGCTCGTGGGACTTTCCACTGCACCGTCAGGCCTCATCAACCGCAACAGCTCCCTCTATACCTCCATGGACCTTGCCGTCGTTGAGAGGTTCTACAAGCAGGAACAGGCCAGCTGTATCGCCGACATCTCCTGCACAGCTACCTACGACGCGTCCAGCGACGAAGTGACCGTAGTCACTTCCACCGAATTTGGCTACGACTTCACACAGGCCGACTACCGCATCGCCTATGTCGTGCTGGAAGACAACGTGGGGCCCTATGCGCAGCAGAACTTCTATGCAGGTGGCAGTCAGGGTTATATGTATGGATGGGAAAGCAAGGCGGCCACCGTGCGCATGACCTACGACGACGTGGCCCGCGACCTACTTCCGGCCTATACCGGATTGGAGGGAAGCGTGCCTTCCACCGTAGCTGGCGGCGAGACCTACGCCTACAGCCACACTTTCCAGCTCCCCCTCAATGTCGATAACCCCGACAATGTGCGCATCGTGGCTCTCCTCCTCAATCCCACCACGGCAGAAATCATCAATGCCTGCCAGAGTAACCTCGTCCATAGCGATATTACGAGCCTCCCGTCCCCGCTGACCGTCCCCAATCAATCCTCCACATCCTACGACCTGCAGGGGCGCACCGTCAAAGACGGCTACCGAGGCATCTACCTCAAGCAAGGCCGCAAAGTCATACCGACAAATCGATAAAACGTCAAAAAAACGCAAAATCGCCGATGAATTCCGAAATATCCCGCCGTCGTACATTCGCCATCATTTCCCATCCCGATGCCGGCAAGACCACTCTCACCGAGAAGCTCCTTCTTTTCGGTGGCCAGATACAGGTGGCCGGTGCTGTTAAGAACAACAAAATCAAAAAGACCGCCACATCCGACTGGATGGACATCGAGAAGCAGCGCGGTATCTCCGTCACCACCTCCGTCATGGAGTTTGACTACACCCCCGAAGGCTCCGACGGTGCCCCCTACAAGGTCAATATCCTCGACACCCCCGGCCACCAGGACTTCGCCGAAGACACCTTCCGCACCCTCACCGCCGTCGATTCCGCCATCATCGTTGTCGATAGCGCCAAAGGTGTAGAGCAGCAGACGCGCAAGCTCATGACCGTCTGCCGTATGCGCAAGACACCTGTCATCATCTTCATCAACAAGATGGACCGCGAAGGCAAGGATCCCTTTGACCTCCTCGACGAACTGGAAGAAGAGCTCCAAATTAAGGTGCGCCCCCTCACATGGCCCATCAATCAGGGCCAGCGCTTCAAGGGCGTGTATAACATCTACGAGCAGCAGCTCAACCTCTTCACACCCCACAAACAGAAAGTAACCGAGAAGGTGCCCATCGACATACTGTCCGATGAACTCGACAAAGCCGTGGGCGACCACGATGCCGCCAAACTCCGCGAAGACCTCGAACTCGTGGAAGGTGTCTATCCCGAGTTCAGTGTGGATTCCTATCTTGATGCCGAGGTGGCCCCCGTATTCTTCGGTTCCGCCCTCAACAACTTCGGCGTGCAGGAACTTCTCGACTGCTTCGTCAAGATTGCCCCCTACCCCCGCCCCGTCAAAGCCGAGGAGCGCAATGTAGAGCCCGACGAGCCCAAGTTCACCGGCTTCATCTTCAAGATTACCGCCAACATTGACCCCAACCACCGCTCCTGCATCGCCTTCTGCAAGGTATGCTCCGGCCGTTTCATCCGCAACGCCCCCTACCTCCATGTGCGCCAAGGCAAGACGGTGCGTTTCTCCTCCCCCACGCAGTTCATGGCCCAGCGCAAGGAAACCATCGACGAGGCATGGCCCGGCGACATCGTTGGCCTTCCCGACAACGGCATCTTCAAGATTGGCGACACCCTCACCGAGGGCGAAAACCTCCATTTCCGCGGCCTCCCCTCCTTTTCACCCGAGATGTTCAAATACATAGAGAACGCCGACCCCATGAAGGCCAAGCAACTTGAGAAAGGTATTTCCCAGCTTATGGACGAAGGCGTGGCTCAGCTCTTCATCAACCAGTTCAATGGCCGTAAGGTCATCGGCACCGTAGGCCAACTCCAGTTTGAGGTCATCCAGTATCGCCTTGAGAACGAGTACAACGCCAAGTGCCGCTGGGAGCCCGTCAGCCTCTACAAAGCCTGCTGGATAGAGAGCGACGACGAAGCCCAGCTCGCTGAGTTCAAACGCCGCAAGTACCAGTACATGGCCCTCGACCGCGAAGGTCGCGACGTATTCCTCGCCGACTCCGGCTACGTCCTCACTATGGCCCAGCAGGACTTCCCCAAAATACGCTTCCACTTCACCTCCGAGTTCCAAACCTCGGACACGGGAAATTAGCAAATGAGGAAATTAGCAAATGAGGAAATTAGCAAATGAGGGAATTAGCCGTCCGCTAAATCTCCCATTGTTCGCTCTTTCACTGTTCACTATTCACTCTTAATTGATAACTCTTTACTTACTAATCCAGAACGCTATGACAAACGAAGAACGTTGGCACACATTCACCGCTCAGCTCCAAGCCCACATAGAGGCGCACCGCCATTGTCCCCCCAAAAACACAGCCCTGCACAACCAGATAAAGTATTACCGGAAAAAAATGAAAGCCGGTACGCTCACTGCCCCCCAAGCTCAACAGCTGATACGCATACTGAATATGCGCGACATGAACGAACATACCGGCGGACGGCGGAAAAAATCAGAAAATTAGCGAATGAGCCGCTAAATCCCCTCAATTCCTAAAATCCCTGTTCACAAAATAGGCCCTCTTGGCAGATGGCGCACGACTTCTTATATGAAGGATGCCGCTGCCTGAGGGCTCAGTGTGAAAAAGTCGGTATTTTTGAGTTTGAAGCCGAGGGAGGCGTAGAGGGCGCGGGCGGCTTGGCGGGAGGAACGGGAGGTGAGTTGCAGGGTGAGGGGGGCGTACTGTCGGCTGACTTCGAGGAGATGTGCCATGAGTTGCCGCCCGAGGTGCTGTCCGCGATATTCGGGGTGTACGACCACGTCTTCCACGCTGGCTTTTGCGCCCAGAGGCGAGGTGAAAAGGCACAGTGTGGCCGTGCCTACGATGCGTCCTTCTAATTCGGCCACATAGACATGGCAGTGGGGCGTGCTGACGACCTGCCGTAGCGCATCTTCGGTGCAGGGCGTGTCGCTCAGGTGGCTCATGAGTTCCTGCATCTCGCGGATTGTGGTGGGCGTGAGGTTGAGGAGTTCGTGGATTATGGCGTTAGGCATGGGTTGAGGCAATCCGGTTATTTTTTATGGCTGTTGAATTTATAGCTTAGGTGGAGCATGGCGTAGGCGGGGAGGGAGTTTACCCATGTCTCCGTGAGGCCTTGGGCGTTGAGGGTGCGCTGCACGTTGGAGAACTGATGCAGGAGGTCGTAGCCCACGAGTTTCAGCGTCCATGCCTTGCCTTTGCCGAAACTGCGGGACAGGTTGGCGTTCCAGAGCAGATGGTTGTCGTTCATACTGTGGTCGTCGTAGCCGCGGCGATGGTACATCGTGAGTTCGGTACCGGCTGTGAGGCCTTTCCAAAATTCCTTGGCCGTGAAGGAGAAGGTGTAGTGAATGTCGAAGGTGGAGCGCGTGTGGTAGCCGGGGCGTTGCGACGTGGCGTAGTTGTAGTCGAGGTTGCCCTGAAGGAAGGCGGTAATCTTTCCTTTCATGTATTGCGGACGCACGTTGAGGGATGCCGTGATGTTGTTTACGACGGAACGTTGGGCGTCCTGTATGCCGTCGGGGCTTATGAGGTCCACGCTGTGGTAATAGTTGGCCGAGGGATTTACGACGCAGCTGAAGGGCTTCTCCTTGGGTGTAAAGCCGAGGCGCAGGGCAGCGCTGGCTGTGTAGTTGCCGTTGATGTTTTCGGGGCGGTAGATGTAGAGGCCTGTGGCGGCGTTATAGGTCATGGCTTGGGCGATGCTGCGCATCTGTCGGTTGTAGGACAGATGCAGGTTGTAGTAACCGTTGTCGCTATGTCGCCAAAGGACGAGGAGCACCTGGTGCTGGTAGCTGCTCTGCAGGTTGGGATTGCCGTAGTAGTGGCGTAGCGGGTCGGTGACGTCGCGTATGTCCAAGAGGTGTTGGCCTTCGGGAGTGTTGTGTTGGAGGGAGTAATTCAGGATGATGTTGCCCTTTTGCGGCTCGGCCTTGCCCTTCTGACTGCGGGGCACGTAACTGTAGGAAATCCTCACGCGAGGGTCGAGGAAGGTGTAGTGGCGGCTTACGCTGCGGTTCTCGGCACGGGTGTCGGAGTAGTATCTGCCGGCAAATTGGATTTCCGTGCCTACCGCTGCCGACCATGTATCTTCCTTTGATGAGAATATGAGGAGGGGCACGATTTTGTGCGTGTTGTTGCGCTTTTTGCTGTGGTAGGTGTTGTCCAGGTCGATGGCTTGCTCCTTCCAGCCGGACATGGAGGGAAGAACGTCCAGGGCGGTGCTGTCGGCACGTTCCAGACGGTAGAGCGTTTTGTCATTCTCGGAACTGCTGTGGTCGTAGCTGTAGCTGAATTGGTATGAGAACCACTCCGCCGGCGTCTTTCCGTAGTCATAGAGCGCGGCGCTGGCATCGAAGTCCCAGCTGGGTTGGAGCGTGTAGCGGTGGCGGTAGTCGTCGGGTGTCGTGCCGTTGTAGCGCAGGTCGTAGATGTCGAAGGAGGTGGAGGAGCGATGGTTGTACCGGACATTGGCGTAGGCGTTGATGGTATTGCCCGTCCAGGGGGAGTTGAAGTAGGTGTATGCCGAAAGGTTGGATATCCACGTGTCGCTACGGCTGGTGGTGGTGTTGCGCAGACGGTTGACGAGCATCTGCTGCAGGCGGGGCGATGTGGGCGACAGGAAGATGCTGTCGAGCGAGGCGCCGCGAGTGGCATCCATAGGGTCGCCGTTGAAGAGGGCGGAGATGACATCGGCATCGCGGTCGTAGTGGGCGTATGAAAGGTTGGGTTGCACGCTCCACATGTACTTGGGTTTCATGCAGCGTATCCCATTGTTGAAATCAATCTGCAAGTTCTTCGATGTGGATGTGTTGCGGCTGCGATTGAAGGCGTCGCCGCTGAGCGCGAAGGTGGTGGATGAGGTTACGGATTCAGATTCTGTCTTATTGTGTTGGAACTGCAGTTGTCCGTTGTATTCCACTTTGGTCTTCTTGCCCTCGATGTTGAGGTTGAGCCCAGCGATGGAGGTGCGCGTCACGCCGCTCATGAAGGAACTCTCTTGCCACGAGCCTTGGGCGTCGGCAGAGGATAGGTCGTTGTAGTTGTTGAGGTTGGCGAAGAATCCCAGCCGCGAGTGGTCGGTGTAGCGTATGCCGAAGAGGCGTCCCATGTAGTTGAGGCGTGTGTCGCCCCCACCGTAGGCAGGGCCGAGGGCGGCTTCCACGTTGGTCAGAAATCCCGTGTTGTATTGCCGCTTGAGGCGCACGTCGAGGGCTTTGTCCCATTGCAGGGTGTCCTGATGCGTGAGGCCTTTGCGCAGGTAGGCACCGTCGGGGGCTTTGTGGTAGATGCGAATGTCTTTGACGGTATAGGCGGGCAGGTTCTGAAGCGCTACGGTGGGGTCGCCCTTGAAGAAGTCCTTGCCGTTGACAAGGAGTTCGGGCACGTATTCGCCATTGTGGTAAATCTTGCCGCCGTCGCGTATTTCAAGGCCGGGCATCATCTGTATGAGGCCGTCGAGCATACTGCCTTCCGCCACCTGGAAGGCATCGGCGTTATAGACGACCGTGTCGCCCTTCATCATCATTTTGATGCGGGTGCTCGTCACTTCGGCTTCCCCTAAATTGCGCACGAACTTGCGTTGGAGAAAGACGTCCTTCATTGTCCATTCCTCCGTGCGCCTTCCGTAGCGCTTCGCGGGAATATTGAGCGCCTGCTCCTCCTGCGTGTAGCCGTGTCGGTCGAAGCAGATGACGTAGTTGCCGGCCGGTATTTTGAAGGCGTAGCGCAGGCGGTACACCTTTGGCCAGTACTTGGCCGCCATTTCACGCTGGGTAGAGTCCTTTATGGTGTTGAGTACATCGGTACAGAGTGTGTCGAGCAGCAGGGTGGCGTGGTCGATGGTGTAGAGCCGCACACGGATGCTGTCGAGGTACTGGCGTGAGAAACTGTCAAGCACATTGCCTGATACTCCCACGCTGTCGCTTTTCTCCGCCGCCGAGGCAGAAAAAGGCATTAGTAGGAACAGAAGGGCTGCAAGGAGGAAGGGTCGCTTCATGGCGGGATGCGGTAAAATGGGGGGAGGCGTGCGCCTATTATGCTTTGGGATGCCCGTGGCGTAGTTCAAACTCTTTGGCAAGGCCGCCTTCTGCGGTTTCGCGGTAGAGGGAGGGGAGGTCCTTGCCTGTCTGACGCATGATATTGACGGCTTGGTCGAAGCTGACGCGATGGTGGCCTTCGGCGTAGGTGGCGTAGATGTTGCAGTCGAGGGCTCGGGCGGCAGCATGGGCGTTGCGCTCGATGCAGGGCACTTGCACAAGTCCGCAGACGGGGTCGCAGGTCATGCCGAAATGATGCTCAAGTCCCATTTCGGCGGCGTATTCGGTGGCGGCCAGAGAACCTCCGAAACAGTAGTTGGCTGCTGCGGCAGCCATGGCGCATGCCACGCCTACTTCGGCTTGACAGCCGGCTTCGGCTCCGCTGATTGAGCCGCAGGTCTTGGCTATGTTGCCCACGAGGCCGGCTGTGGCGAGGGCGTGGAGTATGCGTTTGCGCGGGAACTGGCGTGATTTGCTCAGGTGGTAGAGCACGGCGGGCACTACGCCGCAGCTTCCGCAGGTGGGGGCGGTTACGATGTGGCCGCCTGAAGCGTTTTCTTCGGAGGCCGCCAGGGCATAGGAAAACACGAGGCCGCGTGTCTGGAGGTTGGTGCTGTAGCCGCAGGCCTTGATGTAGAACTGTGGAGCTTTACGGCGCAGGTGGAGAGGGCCGGGCAGTACGCCTTCGGTTTCTAATCCGCGCTCGATGCAGCGGCACATTATTTCCCAGCACTCGTCGAGGTAATCCCAAATGTCGGGTGCTTCATACTGATTGACGTATTCCCAATAGCTTTGCCCGCGCTCAATGCACCAGTCTTTTATGGCAAGCAGGCTTGAGAGGGGATAGACGTCGGGTGTCTCGGAGGAGGGTTTGCCTTCTTCCTGGAGTGCGCCGCCGCCTACGCTATAGACAAGCCACGGGTCGTAGGGGTTCTTGTCTTCGCCGATGGCTTCGAACTGGATGGCGTTGGGATGGAAGGGCTTGACTTCTTCGGGACGCCACACGATGTCGGTTCGTTCTTGGCCGAGTATGCTGTAGAGGGCCTTGTCGGTGAGGTGGCCGCGACCGGTGGCGGCGAGGGAGCCGTAGAGGGTGATGCGGAAGGCTTTGGCTTCGGGGTGGCGTTTTTGGTAGATGTGGGCGGCGGCGCGTGGCCCCATGGTGTGGCTGGAGGAGGGGCCGTGGCCTATGCGGTAAAGCTCACGAAGGGATTTCATGGGAGGGGAATTTAGCAAATTAGGGAATTAGGAACCCTCTCCGCCCTTCGGGCACCTCCCCCTTTATGGGGAGGCCATCCGGTTTGAATTGGAGGGGGTGTTAAGGGGGAGTTGGAGGGGGCTTTTAGAGTAGGCCTTTGCGGTAGGCGGTGAGTAGGGCTTTGAGGTCGGCAATCTGGGCTTTGAGTTCGCGGCCTTTGTCGGTGTCGGCCACGAGTTCGCGTCGCCCTGTCATTTCCACGAGGTGTGTGGTGCTCTGGATGTCGGTGCCGTGGCGCACGGCTTCGTCGCGTCCGAGGAAGGGAGCGTGCTGCACGAGGTCGAAGCCACGGCTGTGATAGACGAGGGTGTAGCCGGCAATGCCCGTCTGGCTGTGATAGGCCTTGGCGAAGCCGCCGTCTATGACCATGAGCCGTCCGCCGGCCTTTATGGGGTTCTCGCCGTTGCAGGCATGTACGGGCACATGGCCGTTGATGATGTGGCGGTGCTGGCCTTGCACGTTGAAGGCGTCCAGCAGGCGGTCGCACACTTGGGCATCGTCGCGCAGGCGGTAGTAGTGGCCTTTGGGTTCTTCGTGGGTGGCCTTGTCGGCAATGAGGTAGCGCTCGAAGGTGGTCATGCGCTCTTTGCCGAACAGGGGGCTGTCGGCTCCGCACCACATATACCAGTAGTAGTCGCGGGCTTGCTGCTGTTCGGAGAGTTCCTTGTCGTCGTCGAAGGCAAGGCGGAGCACTTCGTCGATGCGATCCATGAGGGCCTGTCCGGCTACGGTTTGTCCGAGACATTCTACGGCTCGTGGGGTGCCGTCGGCATTGAGGGGTACGGCGGCGTGGAAGAGGAGGTTGCCGTTTGTGATGCGGTACATACGTCCCTGCGTGAGCAGATAGTCGATGTGCCGTTGGAGGAGTTCGCTGCTGCAGAAGCTGTGGCAGAGGGCCTCGATGAGCGTGTCCTCTTCGGGAGTGAGCGCCGAGGGGTCGGCGGGATTGACGGTGGGGAAGTGGGTGTCGGTGAGCGGATAGTCGGTGCCGCCGAGGTGGATGGTGCCTTGGGCGTAATCTATCTGCTCGATGAGTGCGCGGTCGTCCATGTGCCATTCGGGGTGGCGGCGGTAGAGTTGGGCTTCCAGCTTCCAGCCGATGATGCTGATGGCTTTGTGCATCTGTGCGATGACGAGGCGTTCGTCGTCGGACACGTATTGGTCGGGCATGACGTGGGGCATGAACACCGTGCAGGGGTCGTCGGCATACTTGTGGAGGGCGAAGGTGGCCAGCTGGCGGAGTATGATGCCGTAGCCGTTTTCAAGTGTATCGACGTTGGCATAGCGCAGCGACAGGCGCAGCACTCCGGCCACGCACACGGGATTGCCTGCGGCTGCTCCCATCCAGAGTATGTCGTGGTTGCCCCACACGAAATCCACGCCTTTATGCTGGCAGAGGGTGTCCATGATGAGGTGGGGCGAGGGGCCTCGGTCGAAAATGTCGCCCAGTATGTGGACGCGGTCGATGCTGAGGTCTTGGATGAGGTGGCACAGGGCCTTGATGAAGTTGCGTGAGCGATGGGTTTCAATGATGGTGTCGATGATGACGTTGAAGTAGGCTTGCTTGTCGCGGTCGCCTACGCTCTCGTTGAGGAGTTCCTCGATGATGTAGGCATATTCGGCGGGCAGGGCCTTGCGCACCTTGGAGCGTGTGTATTTATGGCTGACGCTGCGGCACACGGGCAGCAGGCGTTGCAGCATCAGGCGGTAGTAGGCCGTGCGCTCTGTGCGTCCGAGGGTGGCCCGCACGTTTTTGAGTATTTCTTCGGGGTAGTAGATGAGGGTGCAGAGGGCGTTGATTTCTTCGGGCGATATGATGCCGCCGAAGTTGTCCTCTACTTTGCGGCGTATGTTGCCGCTTGAGGTGCGTATGACGTGCTGGAAGGCTTCGTTTTCACCGTGGAGGTCGGCCAGGAAGTGCTCTGTGGGCTTGGGGAGGTGGAGTATGGCTTCGAGGTTGATAATCTCGGTGGTTACGCTGCTGATTGTGGGAAAGTCGCGCTTGAGGAGGGAGAGGTAGCGCAGGTCGTATTCGGCGTTGGGCATGGTCGGGGAGTGATGTGCAGTGGATAATTTATAATGTATATAATGGATAATTTGTAATGAAGCGGGGCTCGTTCCTCTTTGTCTGTAGGACGTTTTTTCCTGCCGTATAGAACGTTTTTTCCTGTCGTGTAGGACGTTTTTTCCTGCCGTATAGGACGTTTTTTTCTGTCGTATAGGACGGTACTTCCTGCCGTATAGGACGGTGTGTGTGGGCGTATCGCCGGCTTATTCCATCAGGCGGCTGATTTCTTCAAACTCTTTGCCGAGGTTGAGGTTCAGGTAGATGAGATAGAGCGGCTGTGCCCATGATTTCACGCTGACGGGGCGAAGTTTGCGGTACTCCTCCATTGGCCGTCGCGCCTTGCTGTACCATGATCGTCTTTCTTTAAGCAAGGTGCGATAATTCTTTGTTCCGCTTCGCTTTACCGGTACGGGTACGGCCTGTGCCTTGGTGATGTAGGCCATGCCGAGGTAGTAGTGGCCAATGGCATTGTCGGGTTGGAGGGCGATGAGCGCACGGGCGGCTCGTATGACGCTGTCGGGGCGTTGCAAATGGTGGAGGGCCAGTATTTCGTCCTGCCTGCCGTCGATGCGCGTGGTGTCGGCGGCGATGAGCGTTTGGGCGATGCCGAGAAGGCTGTCGTATTGGTGTTGCTCCTTGTAGCGGAGGCTGAGGCGGTCGTATATGCTCTGGCGCGTGGGGTAACTCTTGAAGGCCGAGCGCAGCGTGTCGAATGCGGTGGCGGTGTCGCCCAGCGCGAGGTGTGCCACGGCCAGTTCCTCCATCACCTCGGCGCGTGCCGGCTGGTAGCGCAAGGCCAGCCGGCTGTAGGGCAGCATGGCGGCGTAGCGCTTCATCTGGTAGTTGCCTTGCAGGCAGATGAGGCTGGCCACTTGCTGCTGGAAGGGCGAGAGCGTGGGCGGCTTCTCGCCGTCCCACAGGGTGCTGTCGGCTGTGGAAGTGAGGAGGAGGCGAGCGGCTTCTTCGGCTTCGGCATACTGGGCATGGGTGTAGTGGTGGGCGGCGGCGGCTTGCAGGTTGGGAATCAGGAGCCGGAGTTGCTGTGCCTGTGTGCTTCGTCCGCGCAGGTCGGCCTTGCCAGGCTTTTTCTTGTGGAGGAGCGCGGTGGAGTGGCTCTGTGCGGCGAGGAACATCCCCCTGACGGCTTGGAAGTAGAGCGAGGTGTCGGCTTGCTGCTGGAGGTACATCTTCTCGTTCTGCTGGTCATACTGCTGGCGGTAGGCCTGGAATTGCAGGGCATATACTTGCGGCTGGCTGCTCCATGTGCTGTCGGCAGCCAGCCGTGCGGCTTCTTTCAGCGCGTCGGCGTTCTTTCCTGTCTTCACAAGTTCGCGCAGCGGCTTCAGCTCCTTCTGTGCACACAGAGGGAGGGCGGCGGCAAACGCAAGCAGGAGGAGAAGAAGATTTCGGCGCATTGAGAATGAGTAAATTAGTGAATTATCAAATTAGCAAATTAGCAAATGAGGAAAGTCTCCCTTTAAGGGAGATTTAGAGGGCCTTTTAGAGGGTCTTTAGAGGGTCTTTACGACCGGCTGACCTGTAAGCCTACGTCGGAGAGCGACATATCTACGAAGCGTGCAGTCGGGGCGCAAGGGTTCTCGCAGAGCATCTTGCGTATGCGCATGGCAGCTTCCACGTCCTTGGCCACCATGTAGAGGTAGCCGCCTCCGCCTGCGCCCGGGAGCTTGTAGCCGAGGCAGAGGTCGTCAATCCGGGCGCAGAGCTTTTGCACGGCGGGGGGATTGGTGCCGGGGTCGAGGGCGCAGTTTTGTTCCCAGGTCTTGCGCACCAGTTGGCCGTAGGCCGTGAAGTTGCCGCGCTGCATCACTTCGTAGAGCGAGGTGGCGTGCTGCTTCATTTCGCGCAGGAGCATCAGCGTGTGGCTGTCGTTCAGGAACATGTTGCGCACGATTTCTGCCAGAATGTGTTTGGCTGTGCGGGTGAAGCCGGTGTAGTAGAGCAGGTGCAGGGGTTGGTGTTCGGGGGCGCGGAAAATGGGGTCGGGAATCCATCGCACCACGGCGTGCTGGTTGAAGCCCGACTCGGTGTGCAGGAGTTTCACACCGCTGAACACGCCGCCGTACTGGTCTTGCCAGCCGCCGCCTGTGGTGAGGAGCTGCTCCAGAATCAGGGTGCGGTCGCAGATGTCGTGGCGCCCCCATCCCAGGTTGCAGAAGTTGTTCAGCGCACCCAGCACGGTGCTGGCCAGTATGCTGCTGGTGCCCAATCCCGACCCTGCGGGAATGGCGGCCATCAGGGTGATTTCTATGCCGCTTCCCATGTCGGTGAGCTGTTGCCGCAGGGTGGGGTAGTCGGTCGTGCTGAAACCGGGCATGAAGCCGCAGAGGGTGAGCGCGGCCTTGGGGATGCTGAAGGGTGAACCGACTTTGTGGTACTGCCGCAGTTCCTCGTAGGTTTCTATCCGCTCCGCAGCTCCGAGGTCGATGCTGCGGCAGATGATGACCGGCTCCTTGCAGGGCTTTACGTACACCTGAATGGGCGGCTGGCCGTTGAGTTCGATGGCAAGGTTCACTACGTCGCCGCCGTTGTAGAGGGAGTAGGGCGGCGTGTCTGTCCAACCGCCGGCCACGTCGATGCGGACGGGGGAACGGCTCCATACGATCTGGTCGCTGTGGGTGGTGAACCGTGGCGTAACCTTGTGGGTGAGGGCATCCATCGTGAGGCCTTCGCGCAAGAGGTCGTAGGCCTGCCGTTCCTGTCCTGCGGTTTCCTGGCTTGCCTCGTGGCGGAACATGGCGTCGTGGATGCGGGTCATGAGCGGTGCCGTGTCGGGCAGGGGAGCGGGCAGGGGGAGTGCGTATTCGCGGAACTTGGCGGCTGCACGTTTCAGGTTGGATTGATAGAACACCGACTTGTGCCAGTTTTGCGCCAGACGGGGCAGCGTTTCGCGCTGGAGGTCGCGGCGTTGCTGGAAGAGGCGGCGCAGGTTGGCCTTGGCCGAAAGTTCGTCGGCGCTGAGGAAGGCGGCGGCTTTGGGCTTGGCGGCGAGGTCGGGATGGGGTGTTATCATCCATTGGAGCCAGCGTCCGGCTTCCTCTACGCTGTCGGCCACGGGGAAGAGGGCGAAGGCTTGGATGTCGGTGTGGGGCGTGCAGGCGTAGCCGTGGGCTTCGGCCCATTCCGCAAAGCTCTGGCCGAGATAGCGGGTGTCCTTGTCGCACACGTCGCCCCGGAAGGGGTCGCTCCACCCGTAGGGACGCACGGCCCATTGGCTTTCGCCGATGGGCACGATGTCGATGCACACGCCTTCGGGCACGGTTACCTGCCAGTCGTTGGCGGGTACGCCTGTGATGACGTTGCGGCGTGTGAGATGCCAGCCTTCACCGAGCACGGCGTTCTCTATCCAGAGGTTTTCGTTCTCCGAGGTGAGGGCGTTGGCCACCTTGCAGTTTTGCGTGAAGAGCGAGGGGTGGCGCTTGACGTGGCGTTGCAGTATCTGGCGCTGGTCCTTCACGAGGTTCTGTATGGCCAGCGTGGAGGAGAGCAGTTCGGGTGTGGTGCCGAAGTGGTAGAACTCGCCGCCGGGAAGGGGCAGGATTTTTACGCTGAGGGCGGCTATCTCCTCGTCTTTCCGGGCGGGTTTGTTGCCCAGGCAGTAGCCGAAGGTGGAATAGAGGTCGTAGAATCTGACATTGCCGTCCTCGTCCGTGCTGCGGCGTATGAGCAGGTCGATGGCTCGGTCGGAGAGAATCCACACGCCGATGTCCATCAGCGAAAGGTGGGTGGTCATCAGCGCGGCTTGCTCTTCGGTGGACGGCTTCTGAAGCATGAAGTCCAACTCGTCGGGGCGGTCGCGCCGCATCAGGAAGTTGCCGTGGTGGGAGCACAGCACGGGGTCGGCCCAAAGGCCGTAGCACACTACGTCGGCTTCGGGAATGTCCTGCAGCGGCTCGGTGGCACGCAGCAGCACGTCGCCGCTCACGATGAGCGTGCGGAGCGACTGCGGAGCTTTGCGCATGATGGCTTCGTAAAGCGGCATTTGCAGGTCAAGGAGCGTCTGGTCGATGCTTTGGCCGCGCATCCAGCGGAACACAGGTATGGGCGTGAGCACTTTGCCTGATGAAGCGTAACCTGGCAGGCGGCGGCTTTGTCCGCCGGCATGGACGAGAATACGCTTCTCGCCTGCCGTGCAGAAGCCTTCCTGCCCGGCAGCTTGCAGGAGCCACGCCGTGCCGCCGCCGGAGCCGAGTTTGGAACCCACGGGGTCGCATGTGCAAAAGTATTCCTGGGGTGAAAGACCGCTGAGGTCGTGGAAGGATTCCACGAGGTTGGGGGGCAATGAGAGAAGTTTCTTCATAGTTGAGTCGTAAAGGGCGGGGTGGGTAAGGCCCACTTTCCCGGCTTGTTGTTATTCTGCCTGCGCGGCAGCTTCTGGATTGTCGGTTGGTGCGGCAGCGGGAAGGGCACTCCTTATTATATTATAGGAGCGCTCCATCGCTTCGTCGTCGGGGGGTATCGGCCGGTGGATGACCAGGCGCAGGGGATGGCGCGTTACGAAGGAAAAGCCCCTTGTGCGCGGCAGCACGTCGAAAGAGCCGTCAATGGTGATGGGGACGAGAGGAAGCCCAATCTGTCGGGCAAGCATGAAAGAGCCTTTCTGGAAGGCCCCCATCTGTCCGTCCGTGGTGCGCGATCCTTCGGGGAAAATGGCCATTGACGAACCGTCCTGTAGGGCCGTGCGGGCGTTCTGTATGGTTTGCACGAGCCCTCGGCGGCTGGATTTATCGACGAATATGAATCCCGCTTTCGCACAAGCCCAACCCACGAAGGGGATGCTGCGCAACGATTGCTTCATCATCCACTTGAACGGGCGGTGCAGGTAGCCGGCAATGAGGAAAATGTCGAAAGCGCCTTGGTGGTTGGCGATAAACACGAAGCTCTCGCCCCGGGCAATGTTTTCCCTGCCTTCCACCTTTACGGGAAGCAGGAAAAGGCGGCACATGCCGACGCTCCAGATGCGCATGGGCCAATAGCCCCAGAATGTCTGGCTGCCCAGCATACACCCTATGCCTGTGGTCAAGCTGATGATGAGGGTGAGCAGAAGGCCGAGGGGCAGGGCCACGAGGAGTTGGTAGATTCTGTAGAGTATGGTCATCGTGGGAGGAATGTTACGGCTTGTCCGCGTGAGTGTTCATCCATTATGTGGCCACGGTTGTAAAGCAACCGGCCATTGACGTAGGTTTGATCCACGCGCCAGTTGAATACGTGTCCCTCCAGGGGGCTCCAGTTGCAGCTCGAGAGGATTTTGTTGGGCGTGAGCGTCCAGGGTACGTGCGGTCGCACGACGACGATGTCGGCCTTGAAGCCTTCGCGCAGATAGCCTCGGTTCTCTATGCTGAACAGGCGGGCGGGATTGTGGCACATCAGGCGCACCAGGCGCTCGATGGGGAGTACGCCCTCGTCCACCAGTTCCAGCATGGCGAGGAGGGAGAACTGTATGAGCGGCATCCCCGATGCCGCCTGTGCCCCGCCTGTCTTTTCCGACAGGAGGTGCGGGGCGTGGTCGGTGGCCACGGTGTAGATGCGCCCGTCGGTAAGGGCGGCACGCAGGGCGTCGCGGTCGGCCCGTGTCTTCACGGAGGGGTTCACCTTGATGCGCGTGCCGAGGCGGGCATAGTCGGCTTCGGTGAAGAGGAGGTGCCCCACGCAGGCTTCTGCCGTAATGCGTGGGTCGTCGGGCGTGAACAGTTCAAGTTCTTCCGCCGTGCTGACATGGGCGATGTGGAGGCGCACGTCCGTGCCGCGTGCCCACTCTATGCATTGGCGGGTGGCTCGCAGGCAGGCTTCGGCGGAGCGTATGCTCGGGTGTTCGCTCACGGGTATCTGGCCCTGTCCCCACTTCTCCACGGCCCGCTTCATGTTGCGGCGCACTATGATTTCGTCTTCGCAATGGGCCACTACGGGCACCTTCGATTCCGAGAAGATGCGGCGCACCTGACTTTCGGCGTCCACGAGCATGTTGCCTGTGGAGGAACCCAGAAAGAGCTTTGTGCCGCACACCGACCCGTGGCGCATGTGGCGGAGTTCGTGGTCGTTGTCGGGCGAAGCTCCCATGTAGAGGCCGAAATTGACGTGCATCTTCCTGGAGGCCATTTCCATGCGCTCCTCCCACCGCGCCCGGTTGATGGTGAGGGGCACCACGTTGGGCATGTCGAACACCGTCGTTACGCCGCCGGCTGCTGCGGCTCGGCTTTCGGTGTCCATGTCGCCCTTGTGGGTGAGGCCGGGGTCGCGGAAGTGTACGTGGGTGTCTATGATGCCGGGCAGGACGTAGCAACCCGTGGCATCCACCTCCACGTCGGCAGGGATTTCGGGCAGGCGGTCGGGGCCTTCAAGGAGGGACGCTATGCGGTCGTTGTCGATGACGAGTGAACCGATATACTGCCGCTCCTCATTGACGATGGTCGCGTTCTTGATAAGCGTTCTATAGTGCATGGCGAGAGAAATGTGAGGACGTTTGAATTTTGAATTAAGAATTATGAATTATGAGCGGTCCTTCCGTGCCTTTGGCTTGTTCAGGCGGAGGCGGATTACGCCGAGAAAGGCTTCTCCGAAGATGCCGCTTGACATCTTGCTGGTGCCCAACTGCCGATTCACGAAGATGACGGGTACTTCCTTCACCTTGAAGCCCAGGCAGAGGGCCGTATATTTCATTTCAATCTGGAAGGCATAGCCCTTGAAGCGTATGGCGTCCATATCTATGGCCTCCAGCACCTCGCGGCGGTAGCACACGAAGCCCGCCGTGGTGTCGCGCAACTGGATGCCCAGCACCGTGCGCACATAGGCGGAGGCGTAGTAGCTCATCAGCACGCGTCCGATGGGCCAGTTCACCACGTTCACGCCCGTGATGTAGCGGCTGCCCACGCTCACGCCGCAGCCCTCGTCGTGACATGCGGCGTAGAGGCTCGGCAGGTCGTTGGGGTCGTGGCTGAAGTCGGCATCCATCTCAAACACGTAGTCGTAGCCGTGCGCCAAGGCCCACTTGAAGCCGGCTATATACGCCGTGCCGAGGCCCTGTTTGCCGCTGCGTTGGAGCAGGAAGAGCCTGTCTTGAAACTCGTTGGCCATGAGCCCCCTCACGATGTCGGCCGTGCCGTCAGGGCTGCCGTCGTCGATGACAAGTATGTTGAAGGTGTGAGGCTCAAGGGCGAGGACTGCCCGGATGATGGCCTCAATGTTCTCCCGCTCGTTGTAGGTGGGTATGAGAACAATACTGTCGCTTTTATTCATGCGCGTGCGAATATATATAAATAGTTGGTGCAAATTTACAGAAAAAAAAGCAAAGAGAGCTTGTAATTCGCCATTTTTGTGTACTTTTGCAGCAGATTTTTAACAAACGCCTTATGAAAAAACTATTTTTGACCCTTGTTGCAGTCATCTGCACCCTCACCGCCTGCGCCAACGGCAGCGCCCGTCCCGATGCCCCCAAGACCGAAGAAGAACTCCTCGCCCTGTGGAGCGCACGCCTCGACAGCCTCTCGAAAAACATCGACTCCGCCGCTCCCGAACAGAGGGAGCAGGCGCTGAAAACCTATGAGGACGCCGTCCTCCAGTGTTGCCGCGAGAATATGCAGAGCACCTTCCCCGGCGAACTGCTCCTCAAAGGCGGTTTCACCGTAAACCACGCCGAACTGGCCAAACTCGCCGAGCAGAACCCCAAGTGGATTGCCGAGGGCAAACTCGCCCGTATAAAAGACCGCATCCTGGCGTGGAAGTCCCGCACCCTCGGCGCACCCGTAACCGACTTCGTCATGGCCGACACCACCGGCACCGAACACCACCTGAAGGACCTCATCAAGCCCGGCCACTGCACGCTCATCGACTTCTGGGCGTCGTGGTGCGGCCCCTGTCGCGCCGATATGCCCACGGTCAAGGCTCTCTATGAGAAGTACCATGCCAAAGGGCTCGACATCATCGGCGTCAGTTTCGACTCCAAGCGCGAAGCGTGGGTGAATGCCATCAATACCGTGGCGGGCGGACTTCCCTGGCAGCACATCAGCGACCTCAAGGGGTGGGATTCCGTAGGCGCCACCACCTATGGCGTGATGTTCATCCCCTTTGCCGTCTTCATTGGCCCCGACGGAAATCTTGTAGCCTACGATATGTCGGATGATAAACTGAAAGCAATGTTGGAGGAAATCTATGGCGAGTAATATTCTGGTGTACATACGTTAATGCCAATTCATCAAGAGTTTTGGTATAGACAGTTTTGGCTCGAATGGCTTCTTGTTAAATGAGGCGGTTCGCGCCTTTTCATGAGAATGTTTTCATTTGTCGTCCGCCGCATTCTTCCCGTTCAGTTGCGCCCGCAAAGCGTATGCCCCAATTCCCCTTGTCCTGACTGTCGGTAAGGAGAGCCGTTCCTGCCGTAGGGAGTAGTGGGAAGTGTCATAGGGAGTAGTGTGAAGTGCCGTAGGGAGTAGTGGAGGAGGTGCAAGGAGGGGGAGGCTGGGGGGCGTGAGGCGCAGGAGATCGGGGCAGGACGTGAAGACGGGTGCAAAAGTACGACAATCCGATTGCGCTCCAAAGCCCCTCCCGATTTTTTTTCATTCCGGGAGCAGTCGGACATTCAGCTTTTCCCTCTCTCACTGTTCACTGAAAAACTGTTCTCTCTCTCACTGTTGCCTCAAAAGTGGTCATTATGTCATTTGTCATTAAGGTCATTAAGCATTTCGGTGTGCAAAATCATGGCAAAATATATAATAT
>JAGHRT010000041.1 GCA_018066245.1 Candidatus Equimonas faecalis
CATCAACCATATTATTTTACACACGCGCGTAAATGTCAGCCTACCTACGGCAGGCGTATGAACGCACGTCCGTAAACAGGCATTGCGGGCTACGCCCTTATGCCTGCCTACCTTTGTGTTATCCCTACGGGATATGTACTCCCTACGGTCGCTTTGCCGTAGGGTCGCAGGTGCGACAACCGTGTACCGCCGTAGGCGCGGCAATGGGTGCGTCATAGCGCGTCATCCTACTATGTGGGTGCCCCGTACCTACGGCGGCGCTCCCTACGGTCGCTCTGCCGCAGGCTATACAACATAGGGCTTTCAGCCCATTGCCCTGCCATAACGCCCTCCTATATCCCGTAGGGATATACACTCCCTACGGTAGCTTTGCCGTGGGGTCGCAGGTGCGGCAACCAATACTGTTCACTCTCCGAAACAGTATAAAGGTAGGAAGAACTACCGTATAGGATAGGAGGAACTGGCCCGCCGACAGTTGTTACGCCCCTATAGGATAGATACGGGGGACATAAAGCGGCTGTCAAGCGCTGTCTATGGTAACACTCCTACCCGAAGGCTAAAGTACGGAGCCTTCGGGGGAAAGGACAAAAACAAGCGTGCCGGTTTCCTATAAAGGAACCGGCACGCTGGGTATCGGGGCACTGCGGAGTGCCTGCTGTCCGAAGCCGTCCGCTTGGGAACGGCGGAGCGGACTCTACACCTTGATTTCTACTTCTACGCCGCAGGGCAGTTCGAGCTTCATAAGGGCATCGACGGTCTTGGCGGTGGTGCTGTAGATGTCAATCAGGCGCTTGTAGGTGCAAGCCTGGAACTGCTCACGAGCCTTCTTGTTGACGAAGGTGGAACGGTTTACGGTGATAATGCGCTTGTGGGTGGGGAGAGGAATTGGGCCGCTCACGACGGCACCCGTGGCCTTTACGCTCTTTACGATTTTCTCGGCGGATTTCTCCACGAGGGTGTGGTCGTAACTCTTGAGCTTGATACGAATCTTCTGACTCATGATGATTAATTAGGAGTGAATAGTTAAGAATTTATGGTTTGTTATGGCGCGGGGTAAGAGTCATTCGCTACCCCTGACGCTCTGGGGAGAGGCGAGGCACTGCCGTACAGCCTGCCTGCACAATCCCCGACCCGAGCCCTCCCCATTAGGGGAGAGCGGAGGGAGGGTCTTTACTTGATGAGGTCCACGCGGCCCTTCACTTCCTCAAGCACGGCGCGGGCAATGCTGTTGGAAACGGGTGCGTGATGGTCGTACTGCATGGAGCTGGTGGCACGGCCGGAGGTGATGGTACGCAGGGCGGTAACGTAGCCGAACATTTCGGCCAGAGGTACGGTGGCCTTGACGATGCGGGCACCGCTGCGGCCTGTTTCCATGCCTTCCACGTTGCCGCGGCGCTTGTTGAGGTCGCCGATAACGTCACCCATATTCTCCTCGGGAGTAACCACTTCGAGCTTCATCATGGGCTCCATGAGGCAGGGGCCTGCCTGTGAACATGCGTTCTTGTAGGCCTGGATGGCGGCAATTTCGAAGGAGAGCTGGTCGGAGTCCACGGGGTGGAAGCTACCGTCGAGCAGTTCTACCTTGAGGCTGTCGAGAGGATAGCCGCCAAGCACGCCGCTCTTCATGGCGCTTTCAAAGCCTTTCTGAACGCTGGGGATGAATTCCTTGGGAATGTTACCGCCAGTAACTTTGTTTTCAAACTGCAAGGGGCCGTTTTCCTTCCAGTCGTAGTCCTCGTCCACGGGGCCTACGTTCACGATGATGTCGGCAAACTTACCGCGACCACCGCTCTGCTTCTTATAGACTTCGCGGAGATTGACTGTCTTGGTGATGGCTTCCTTGTAGTTCACCTGAGGCTTGCCCTGGTTGCACTCTACCTTGAACTCGCGCTTCAGACGGTCGATGATGATGTCGAGGTGGAGTTCGCCCATGCCGCTGATGACGGTCTGGCCGCTCTGCTCGTCGGTACGGACGGTGAAGGTGGGGTCTTCTTCAGCCAGCTTGGCGAGGCCATTGCTGAGCTTGTCGAGGTCCTTCTGCGTCTTGGGCTCTACGGCGATGCCGATAACGGGATCGGGGAAGGTGATGCTTTCGAGGATGATGGGATCGCCCTCAGATGTCAGCGTGTCGCCCGTGCGGATGTCCTTGAAACCTACGCCTGCGCCTATGTCGCCTGCGCCAATTACCTCAACGGGGTTCTGCTTGTTGGAGTGCATCTGGAAGATGCGGCTGATACGCTCTTTCTTGCCGGAGCGCACGTTATAGACATAGGAGCCTGCTTCCACCTTACCGGAATAGACGCGGAAGAAGGTCAGGCGGCCCACATAGGGGTCGGTGGCAATCTTGAAGGCGAGAGCGGAGGTCTTGTCGTTCTCGTCGGGATGACGCTCTTCTTCCTCGTTGGTGTCGGGATTGATGCCTACGATGGCGGGAGTGTCGAGCGGGCTGGGCAGGAACATACATACATAGTCGAGCAGCGTCTGTACGCCCTTGTTCTTGAAGGAGCTGCCGCAGGTCATCGGGACGATGTTCAGAGCCAACGTACCCTTACGGATGCCGGCAATGATTTCCTCGTTGGTGAGGGAGTCGGGGTCTTCGAAGTATTTCTCCATGAGGGCCTCGTCCTGCTCAGCAGCGGTTTCAACGAGTTTGGCACGCCATTCGTTGCACTCGTCCACGAGGTCGGCGGGGATTTCCTCAACGTCGTATTCGGCACCCATGGTCTCGTCGTTCCAAATGATAGCCTTCATGGTGATGAGGTCCACGATGCCCTTGAAGGTTTCCTCGGCGCCGATGGGCACAGCGAGGGGGCAGGGATTTGCGCCCAGTACATCGTGCATCTGGCGTACAACCTCAAAGAAGTCGGCGCCGGAGCGGTCCATCTTGTTCACGTATCCGATACGGGGAACGTTGTATTTGTCGGCCTGACGCCAAACCGTTTCAGACTGGGGCTCCACGCCGCCCACTGCGCAGTAGGCAGCCACAGCTCCGTCAAGTACGCGGAGTGAGCGCTCTACCTCGGCGGTGAAATCGACGTGTCCCGGAGTGTCAATGAGATTGAACTTATACTGTGTGCCGTTGTACTTCCAGAAGGCAGTGGTGGCTGCGGAGGTAATGGTGATACCGCGCTCCTGCTCCTGCTCCATCCAGTCCATCGTAGCGCCACCTTCGTGTACCTCACCGATTTTATGTGTTTTACCGGTGTAGAAGAGAATACGTTCGGAGGTGGTTGTCTTGCCGGCATCGATGTGAGCCATGATGCCGATATTACGTGTCAAATGCAAATCTTGCTTGGCCATAATTTCTTACTGGGGATTAGATTAGAAGCGGAAGTGGGCAAATGCACGGTTAGCCTCGGCCATGCGGTGCATGTCTTCCTTACGCTTGAAGGCACCGCCCTGCTCGTTGTAGGCATCCATAATTTCGGCAGCGAGTTTGTCGGCCATCGTCTTGCCTCCGCGCTTACGTGCGTAATTTATAAGGTTCTTCATGCTGACGCTCTCCTTACGGTCGGGGCGGATTTCAGTAGGAACCTGGAACGTAGCACCGCCGATACGACGGCTCTTTACCTCGACCTGAGGCGTAACCTTGTTGAGGGCATCCTTCCAGATTTCGAGAGCGCTCTTTTCCTCGCTCTGCATCTTTTCGCCTACGATTTCAAGGGCATGGTAGAAGATTTCGTAGGAAATGTTCTTCTTGCCGTCGTACATGAGGTGGTTTACAAACTTGGAGACCTTCTGGTCGCCGTACACGGGATCGGGAAGGATCACACGCTTCTTTGGTTTTGCTTTACGCATTTTCTTTTAAGTTTTGGTTTGATGGCTGCAAGTCTTCAGCGTCCTTACGGGCACTTACTCAACCGTGCTAACCAAATGTTTGAGTGTTTCTTTTACTTTTTAGCTGCCTTGGGACGCTTTGCACCATACTTGGAACGGCGCTGCAGACGGTTAGCTACGCCTGCGGTATCGAGCGTACCGCGAACAATGTGGTAACGTACACCGGGAAGGTCCTTCACACGACCGCCACGCACAAGCACGATGCTGTGCTCCTGAAGGTTGTGGCCTTCGCCGGGAATGTAGGAGTTCACTTCCTTACCGTTGGTGAGGCGCACACGGGCTACCTTACGCATAGCGGAGTTAGGTTTCTTAGGCGTTGTCGTGTAAACACGGACGCACACGCCTCGACGCTGAGGGCATTCTTCCAGCGCAGGCGACTTGCTTTTGTCAGCTGCTACGCTACGGCCCTTTCTTACAAGCTGTTGGATTGTAGGCATTGTGATTTTGTTTTTTGAGTTATTATTGTTGTTTTCGTATGTGCACGTTGAATTTGGGGCGTATTTCCCCATTCGGAGCGCAAAATTAACACTTTTTTTCCAAACGGGAGTGCTTCGCCCCGTAAATTCCGCTCTTTTTTTTGCTACTTCCCTAAAAATGACAACTTAGAGTTTGCAAAATGGCGCGTAAACGCCTCATACCAGCGCTTCGACAAGTCATGCAAGCGGCGGCCAAAAGACGGCTTCCGAGGAGGTGATTCGGCAGAAGGGGCCGAGGCCCGATACGACACCTTACTTCATGGCCTTTTCCGGTGCGGACTACTGGCGATTCAGGGCTATGGTGAGCGTGAGGCCGCCGCCCGGCGTGAGCGCCGCACTGACAGAGCCGCCATATTGCAAGGCGATATTCTTGACAATGGCCAGCCCCAATCCCGTACCGCCCATGCGGCGAGAACGTCCTGCGTCCACACGGTAGAAGCGCTCAAAAAGGTGGGGCAGGTGTTCAGGAGGCACACCTTGCCCGTTGTCGGAGAAAGAGAGAACCACGGAGGAACGTCCCCGCTCATTGGCGGCGACGACAAACTTGGTAGCTCCTACGGCGTGGCCCAAAGTGTTGTCCACCACATTTCTCACAAGCGAATAGATGAGGGCCGCATCGCCCTGCATCGGTAGAGTGGAAGGCACTTGCAGTTGGAGGCTAATGCCGTGCTCGTCCAACTGCGGACGCGCCTCCTCTGCCACTTCGCGTATGACGCCGGCCAGGTCGATTGTGGCCTTTGGCCTTTGGATATACGCTTCATCCAGACGGGTGAGCATACTCATATCGGCCAGCAACCTGCTCATGCGGATGCTCTGCCGGTGGCAACGCCGCAGAAAATCCATACGGGTGTCGGCGGCCATCTCCGGATGGCTGACCAGCGTGTCGAGATAGCCCTCAATGGTCGTGGCGGGCGTTTTCAGTTCGTGGGCGGCGTTTTCGGTGAGTTGCCGTTTAAGGCGCTGTTTATCCTGCTCGCTGCTCGAAAGCCTGCGGCGCAGATACAGTACGATGCTTATGAGTACAAGGATACCCGCCGTATAATAATAAAATGTGTAGTCATGCTCCAGACTAGCCGTGAGCGGGGCATCGTAGGGTACGGCGGAGCGCACGACAAGTCCTTGGCTGGGGAAATAGGTGGCCGAATAGAAAAAAGTCTCTCTCAAGGTGCTTGAGGTGCGCTTGATGTCATAGCCGTTTCCATTGCGAAGGGCTTCCTGCACCTCATGCCGCTGGAGGTGGTTGGGCAGATGCGCCACGTCGGGCGTTTCGCTGTCGGAGACGACGTGGCCCAAGGTGTCAATCAGCGTAACGCGTATGGTGCTGTCGGCCTCTTTGGGCGAAGCGTGCATCACGCGGTAGTTGTTGAGCTGCAGGCGGGCATGGAGTATGTCGCAACGGAACAGATGCTCACGTCTGTTCTCATAGATGCCGAAAATCAGCGTAACGAGGACGGACACAAGCGTAAGCGCAAGAAACAGTCTGTCGGGAAATCTATTGCGATGAATCATAGAAAATACAGAGTAACAGGCAGGGGAAGCCGGCTTGTGGCGTTATGGGTTGAACGAATAGCCGTAGCCGAAGCGGGCACGCAGGCACGCTCCGTAGGGGTCTATCTTCTTGCGGAGCCGCGCCACGGCCACGTCCACCGTGCGTTCCAATGTCAGCGAATCCTTGGGCCACACGCGCTGGAGAAGGGCTTCGCGCGTGAACACGTGGCCCGGCTTGACCATGAGCAGAGCCAGCAGCTCCCATTCCGTCTTTGAGAGGAACACGGTCTGGCCGTCCACCGTGCAGCCCTTGCTTTGAATGTCCAGCACAAGTCCCTCATGACCGAGGGTCTGTCCGCCCTCACTCTGCGGCGCAGGCCGGCAACGGCGCAGCACAGCCTTGACACGGGCCAAGACCTCGCTGATGCGAAAAGGTTTCACTATATAGTCATCGGATCCGAGGCCGAAGCCTGTCAGCGTGTCGTGCTCCGTCCCCTTCGCCGTACAGAACACGACGGGAATGGCCGCTGTCTCGACATGGGCTTTCAGTACGGCTGCCCACTCGAAGCCCGACTTGCCAGGCATCATCACGTCCAAGAGTATGAGGTCGGGGAGTTGGCCCTGAGCCGTAGCGCACGACAGCTGCCGCTGGGCTTCCTCGGCACTTTCGGCAGTCTGTACGACGTAGCCCTCTGTCTCCAGGTTGAAACGGAGTATCTGGCAGATGTCTGCCTCATCATCGACTATCAGAATGCGGTACGGCATGGCAGGAGAGCGTTTTATTCGGCAAAGTTACAAACTCTGGCCGACACGGCCAAGCTTGCAAGGCGAAATTCCCGTTATTCGGCCTTGCGGGGGCCGTTCTCTTCTTTGGAAGCCTCTTCCTGCACCGTATTGATCACATAGTCGCCCACCTTTTCGCACTCGGCTATGAAGTCGTTGAAGAACACGCCCAGCCTGTAGCCGTACTCGCCGGAATTGACGGCCTCGATGTTGGCGGCGCGGCAACTGGTACGCAGGTCGTTGATGGCCTGCTCCGTGGCATAGTGAGATGTCAGGTCAGGCGCTGACTGGGAAGGCTCATCCAGCACATCACGCATCTGCGACAATGCGGTGTCCACCAGCCCCAGCATCTCTGTCATCCGCTGCACCTGCCAAAGGGTGAAGGGCTGCGGTTCGTTGCGCCGCTTATGCAGAAGGGTGCGTCCGAGGTGGAACATGGAGTCGCCCACCGACTCCAGTTCGTCAATCTGCCGGAGCATACAGGCAATGTGGTGCTTCGACTTGGCTGACAGACGGCCCTCGGCCACCTGCCGGAGGTAGTCGCCAATCTCACTCTCCATATTGTCGGTAATCTGTTCGTAGTGCTCCAGGCGCTCATAGGCATCGTTGAACTCGGCATCGCGCTCAGCAGCCAAGGCATCGCGCAGCATCTCCACCATGCGGTGGCAGCGGCGAGCCATTACGCCCACCTCGCTGCGAGCCTGGAAGAGGGACAGCTCTGCCGTGGAGAGCAGGCCGCCGCTAATGAAGTGAAGGCGCTTCTCGGATGCCGAGTGGTCGGGCATGAGGCGGCACACGAGACGCTCTATCTGCGGCACGAACCAAATAAGTATGAGCGTGTTCACCACATTGAAGGCCGTATGGAAGGCCGACAGTTCAAAGAGCTTGTTGCCCGACGCATTCATCACCTCGGCCACAAACCATTCCACGCCGTGGCAGAAGGGGTAGAACACCACGAGTACGACACACACGCCGAACACGTTGAAGAACATGTGGGCCAAGGCTGCGCGACGGGCCTGCGTGTTGGCCGTGAGCGAAGCTATGACAGCCGTAACGGTAGTGCCGATGTTCTGGCCCATCGCCAAGGCTGCGGCCTGAGCCAGCCCGAATCCGGGAATGTTCATATCGAACAGCATGAGCGTGATGGCCATAGCTGCCGAGGAGGACTGCACCAGAACCGTTACCAGCGCACCGACCACGACAAACAGCAGGATGGTCAGATAGCCGCCGCCCGACACGCTGGCCAGCAGGTGGGCCACCATCGTGCCCACGTCAAGGCTTTGGGCGGACTGTTGCAGGAGGTTGAGACCCATAAACAGGAAGGCGAAGCCGTAGAGGAACTCGCCTATCGACTTGCGCCGCGAGCTGTCGCTGAACACAAGCGGAATACCAACGGCCAGCAGAGGCAGGGCCAATGCTGCTATATCTACCTTGAAGCCGACAAAGGAGATAATCCAAGCCGTAACGGTGGTACCGATGTTGGCACCCATAATCACGCCGATGGCCTGTGCCAACGACATCAGGCCTGCATTGACAAACGACACGACCATTACGGTAGTGGCCGACGACGACTGGATGAGGGCCGTTACGCTGAGGCCTGTCAGCACGCCCATCACGCGATTGCGCGTCATGGCGGCCAGGATGTTGCGCAGGCGGTCGCCTGCAAACTTTTCAAGTCCCTCGCTCATGGTCTTCATGCCGAAAAGGAAGAGACCCAGCGAGCCCAAGAGTGAAAGGAGGTTTAGAAATACTGTCATATTAGTACGGAAAACTTGTTCACGTCTGCAAAAATAGTACGGAGTTATTACAGAAATGTTACAACCTCCCGTTTTTTTGCGCACAGCCCTGTCTGTCGGGCATTTCCGCTAACCGCAGATGGAAATTTTCCGCCGAAAGGACAGGCACCCGTAGGGCATAGTCATGAAAAAGCCTGCGTTAGGAGAAAAAAAGCCTGCATCAGTAGAAAAAAGCCTGCGTTAGGAGAAAAAAAGCCTGCGTCAGTAAAAACTAAGCCAACGTTTTTTACGACAAACCGTTAGCCTCGGAGAGACGGCCTCCTATCATTGGCCACAAAAAAAAGCCGCACCTGCCTTTTGGGCGGGTGCGACTTTGAGAGAGTCCCTATTGGGAGAGGAGATGCTTACTTCACAATGTACTTCTTGCCATTGATGATGTAGAGGCCGCTGTTGAGCTTGCCCTGCATCTTCTGACCCTGGAGGTTGTAGATACCACGGCTGATGTTGTTCTTCACAGCCACGTTGCTGATACCGGTAAGGGTACCTACGCCTTCTTCATAGGGGATAGAGAGTTCGCCAACGCGACCGCAGTCGTCGCTCACGAGCAGATAACCGGAGTTGGGGTACAGGCCTTCGCCTTCCTCGGAAGCTACTACCATAGCCTTCCAGAAGATACCGCTACCTACGGGGAGTTCATCGATGCCTACGATGGTACCGATAAGGCCGTTCTGGGTCTTGGCTTCGTTGGTGTAGGTCAGTTCGGCGAGGTCGGAAGCAACGGTGCTGAAGATATCGTTCTCATACTCCTCGCTCTCGGAATAGTAAACCACGGGAGTGCCTGCGGGGATTACCTCGTCAGTTGCGTAGTAGTCGAACTGGAAGGCGTTGTTGAAGGTACCCACGAGCTTGTAGAGAGGCTCAACGCAGTCGTTCACGATGTCGAAGGGCAGGGTGATGATGCGGGGAGTGCCGGGTTCGTAGTAGAAGCCATACTCGGCCTTCCACTCTTCGCTGGCTTCAACGAACTGGAAGGAGCTGTTGTCGGCGCCCTTAGCGCTGCCCCAAGTAACGATGCCGCCAGTGTTGGGATCGGCGTTCATGAAGTTGTTTTCGCCGAACACGATGTTGAAGCTGCCGCCGAGGCGTGCGCTACGCATGGTGAAGCTGCTCTTGGCAGCACCGGCGAGTACGGGAGAGGTTTCCTCGGGCTGAGCCTGGAGGTAGTTGCCGGTACCATAGTTGAAGAGGCTCCAAGTGCCGTCTTCGTTCTTGGTGAGCTTCCAGAAGTAGCCGGGGTGGCTGGAGGGTTCTACGCTTTCTTCAGCGCCGCCCCATGAGAGCTGGGTGTCGCCGCTGTACCAGTTGCGTACATAGTTGTTGGCTGCAGCGCCTTCGGTGGTGCTCTGAATCATGTAGATGCCTTCTTCAGGATAGATGAGCTTGCTCTGGAGGTTGGCGATAGCATCGTTGATGGCTTTCTTGCCAGCGTTGATTTCGTCCATCGTCATTACGTCCTTCACGGTAGCGCTTACCTGCTCAACTACGCTCTCAAGTTCTGCGGTAGCACCTTCGGGGAAGTAGCCTACCTCGTTGCCAATGGGCGTTTCGACAATCCAGCCCTGAGCATCTTCGAGGAGGTCGCGGAGAACCTGGGGTTCGGGGAAGTTTTCGAGGAAGTCGTCGTAAGCCTTCTGGAGTTCAGCGATGGTGGCATCGGTAGCGGCCTGAGAAGCGAGTTCGGTCTGAGCCTTCTCCATTGCGGTTTCGAGAGCCTGACGGATTTCAGCGGGAACGGCGTTGATGAGGCTGGTGTTTGGATCAACGTCAATGCTGCGCATAACAAGTTCGCCTATGCACATATAGATGTTATCGGCGGGCTTGTCGCCGTAGGTGATAGTTTCCACCACCTCAAGAGGATCGGTGGATACGGTGTCGGCTACAACGGTGTCGGCCATGCGGACGAGAGCCATAACACGGATGTACTGACAAGGCTGGCTGAGGTTTACGGTGAAGGTAGCCTTGGCGTTGTTGTAGGAAGCGCCATTGTAGGTTACGCTCTGGTCGTAGTTGGCTTCCACAATCTGCCAGGCATCCCAAGTGCTCTTGTAATTGTCGAGGGTAGCGGCAAGGTCGCCTGGTGTGTAGTCGTCGGCCTCGGCAAGGGAAGCATCGTTGGTACCGGCGATGAACCAGCGGGTAACGGCACCCCTTACGTTTACATTGATCTGACGGCGAACCACGTCGAGAGCAAAATCCTTAATGGGCTCTTCGGTAGCCACCTGGAACCAGTGGGGCTGGCCGAGGTCGCCCTGCTGACTCCAGAAGGAGTGATAGAAGGTGTTGTAGTTGCCATCAATGAGGGCGAGTTCCTTAGGATCGCCATCCTTGCCAGTACCGCCTTCGGAGGTTTCGGTACGGTTGGCAGTAATCTGGCTGACATCGGTGAGATACTGCGTGTAGGAGAAGCCCTTGTTGTAGGTATCGGAGGCTTCGTTGAGGAGTTCGGTGAGCTTTTGGTTCTTGTGGGTCTGCTCCATCTTCTCTTCAAGAGCCTGGATGATTTCGGCGTCGATGGCCTCCAACTTCCAGAGGGAGCCCTGGTTGTTTTCGGAGCTACCGGCGTTCCAGTAAACGACAACGTTGCCGCTAGTCTGTGAGTGCATACCCCAGTTGGTGGCACGCTCATCACCACGGATGTTGAAGGAACCTGCCAGGTCGGAAGCTGTAATGGCGAAGGAGGTGGTGGGCTCTACGGTTACGGGGAAAGCGTTGGAGAAGCTGGCTGCATCGCTCATGTAGTGGCCGGTGTAGTAGTTCTTGAAGTAGTTCTTGCCGTCGATGACTTCGAGTTTCCAGATGTACTTGGTGTCTTCCACGTCGATTTCATCGGGAGATACGTAGTTGGGGGTCCACTTCACCTGGCTGTCGGCTTCATAGACGCAACCCGTCCAGTCGTTGCGCCAGTTCCAGAAGCGATAGTACTGGCCGTCCTGAAGCGTGCCCATGCTGGCCATCAGAGCGTCGAAGGCAGCCTGAAGCTGTGCGATGGCGGCGTTGCAATCCTCGTCGGAACCTTCGCCGTTGTTGAGGAGGTCGGCAAAGACTTCCCATGCTGCGGTCATGTTGTCGATGGCTTCCTGAGAGTACTCGCCGAGGCCGCTGCCTGCTACATAGTCATCGGGGTTGAACTCAACGCCACCGAGGATGTCGTTGAAAGCGGGAATCATAGCGGCATTGCCGGTCAGCTTGGCGGGCTTGTAGATGCCCCAGCAGTTGGTGTCGCGGTATTCCATGAAATTGGCACCGCCATAGGTGCTGAGATAGGTGGCGCTGGTCAGGCCATCCTCGCCGGTCTCTTTACTGTCGGCAATGCAGAACACCCAGCAGGTGCGCGTGCCGCCGAAGAGGGGGTTGAAGTCGTCGGCAAGGATGAAGTTGCCGTTGGTGTCGTAGTCGGAAGTGGCGTTGCGGGCATCGTAGTCCACATTGGCCCAATCCACGGTGTAGGGGGCAGCGCCGCTTTCGGGATTAGGGGTAGCGTTGAACACTTTGCCAGGCATGATGGTGAACTGCGTGGCGCGGGTGCGGCTGCTGGTGTAGGTGGAGGGATCCTCGCCCATATACTGGCCGGTCTCCACATTCTTAATGAAGTAGGTGGTGGTGCCTTCCTTGTCCTTACCTGCTTCTTCAAACTGATAGAGGCAAGCGCTGCTCAGGGAGCCGGTGCCACCGGTAGTGCAGAGATAGGATTCGGCATTGGTACGTGCGTTACCAATGAAATAATCCACTCCCGTCTGGATTTCGGCGACTGAAGGATAGGCAGACTCATTGAGCCCGTCAAGGGTGTAGTAATCCTTAGCCGTCATTGACATGATGCCTGCGAGGCACAATGCCAGAAGTGTGTAGAACTTCTTCATGGTTTGGTTTTGGGTTTGTTGATAAATTGAGTTAATAAAAGGGTGATTTGTGTGCTGTTTCGTGTCGCAGAAAGAAGCGTGTAGCGCCCCTACTCCACTTTCACGGTGCGAATATACGATTTTCCTTTAGAAAGGCGCAAGGTTTTTGGAAAATTTTCGCAGAAAAAAGTTTTGCCTGTATGGAATTGCAAGTTACGAAATTGCAATAGCCTATCTCGGAGTTAGTTTTCAGAGGGCGAGGGAGAGCGACGACTGCCTCACCGGAGCGACAGAAGCAGACGGCATTCCGCACGTCCGTGCCCCATACGGCAGGGGATTCTATCCTATAGGGTAGTCGTTCCTAATCCATAGAGTAGTCATCCCTACCCTATACGGGAGTTTTTACCGCCCCATACGGGAGTGAAGCGCTGCGCAGGAGCCGCAGTTTGAAACGGCAAGACAGAGGGCTGGAGGGGAAGGCGGCACTCCATATTTATATATATTAGTGCCAGGGAAAGCTTGAAAGTCCTGAAAAGACGGCATAACGGAGGGGTAGGGCGGAGCCCTACCTCACTCCAGCATCCTTTTCTTTGGGAGCACTGCAAGTGCGACATATTTCAAGTAAAGTGGTAATTATATCACACTTACAGTGCTCCCGTAAAGAATCAAACACAAAAGATAGGGCTCGCGCCCTACCCTCCAATCTGACGCACCTTCGGTGCTTTGCCATTGCAAGTCAAAAGGCAAGCCCCTCCTAATGGCAGCCTACAAAACAGCCTACAAAAAAAACGCATCGGTGCAGAAGGGGATTCTGTACCGATGCGGGGTGCGGGGCTCTCCGTAGCGGAGGGAAGGTTGGCGGGCGGATGGTGCCTACCAAATGTCCTCTGCTTCGGTGCCGTTGTAAACGATGGTGGGCACTATCTCAAAATAGTCGAGGAAGAACTGCGAGTCGGTGTTTTCGAGGGCCGTCTTGAAACGCAGATAGTAGGTCTTGTTGCTCGCCATGTTGGCCGTGGTGATGATACGCCTCATGCAGGGCCAGTCGCCGCCGAAGCTGCGGGCAGGGGTCTTGCCTGTGCCGTCGTTGGAGCAGAAGTATTTGGGAGCCTTCATGTAGCCCTGAATACGGAGGGCCTGGTCGTTTTCACGGTCCACGTTCTCATCGCCCGTGTCCTCGCGCCAGGGCATGGCGGGATTGTTAGAGGCGCTCTGACGCAGGTCGTAGGGCAGGCCGGCGGGCTGGAGGTTCTCGGGATTGTCGCCGAAATAAATCTGGGCCATGGAACGCGAGGGGTTCATGGCTACACCCATGCGCAGCTCGTAGGTGCCGTCAACGGGCACAGGCGGGAGCTTGACGCAGAAGTCGTAGGTGCCGCTGAACAGGAACTCGTCGCCCTGATAGTCGCGCCAGTTTGCGCCCTTGGGAGCGGTGAGGTAGAAGATGTTGGTGCTCTCCGTCTCGTTGAAGATGTTTTCAAAGTAGCCGCGTTCAAAGCCCTTGTAGCCCTGGGTGCGGGCGGCGTTGGACGTAAGCTCGGGCAGCATGTCGCAAAGGTCGAAGCGGATGCGCTCACTTCCCAGCAAATTGCGCACATTGTCGTCGTACACCAGAATGTCGTCAAGGATGTGGTAGAAGCCGTTGAGGGCGTTATTGTCGTTATCGCCGTTGGTCTTGAGAACCTGCACGCCAGGATTGCGCACCTGACTGACTTGATAGTTTCCCGTATTGTAGGTGCTCACGCGGTTGATGTAGATTTCGTGCTCACCCGTGGGTACTTGCACCAACTTCAGCAATGAGGGATACTTGTCGCCAAGCGTGGGGTAGTAGTCCCACACATCGACGGTGTAGAGGTCTTCCTGCGGATTGGTTACGTAGGAGCCATACTGGTAGCCGTACTCGCTGAAATGGTGAAGGAGCTTGTTGTAGGCATAGCGGCCTTTCATGAGGTGGTAGGCCACAAAGCGGTTGACGGCATTGTCGGGAGATTTCAGGCTGTCGGCATCGGCCGTGCCATAAATGGCCTCGCAATGGGGCTTCAGGGCAGCCACGATGTCGCTGAAATTGGTTACGTTGCCGTCGGCGTCAAGCTGGGGTGCGGGAATGCCCCACTTGCACTGGAAAATGCTGTCGGGCTCCACAAAGGCGGTATAGCCGAGATAGCGATGCTGCTCCACCTTGAAATTGCCCACGTTGGTGAACAGGCGGGTCTCAGGATGCTCCGCAGCATTGAACTCGGCATCTTGGAAAGCCTGCATGGAGTCGGCCCAAGCGGTGTGGATGAGCAGAGTGCCCATGATTTTGAGGTTGCTGGCCTGAAGGATAATGTCGGGCACCATAAGCATGGAGGGAGCAATCGGCGCATCCACTATGTTTACGAAGCCGTTGGTACTCTCGATGTCGGCCTTCGTGATGTTTGACGAACTGTTGAGCGTGTAGCCGCCCTCCTTGTTCAGCTTGCAATTAAGCAGTCGGTCGCTGAGGCAGGGCAGTCCGAATGCACCGTTTTCGGGGAAGTCGGGGCTTTCGTAGCCCTGTGCATCGCCGTTGTCAATCACGCTGTTGTAAACCAGGAGCTGGACGGTCTCGTTGTCAAGCTGGGTAACGTCTTCGGTGCCGATGCGTTCCTTGCAGAAGGCCCTGACAGCCTTGTTGTCGGGGAAGAAGCAGGTGTAGTTGCCTCGCGCGGAAAGCACATTGTAAACGGATGAAGCCTCGGCCTTGCTGCCGAGCGATACGCGGCGGAGGAGATACTCGAAGTCGGACAGTTCCGGATTCTCAGAAACGTACTCTGCAATGGTCAGGCCCGTGGCAATGGCGAAGTCGCCGTCGTCGATGTCTTCTTTGCAGCCTGCCACTATCAGAAGCAGGGCCGAAAGGATATAAAGGGGGTATTTTTTCATGGAGGGCTTGAGACGTTTGAATTTAAAGGTTGTGTGTTAATGGCTTTTGACTGCAAATTTAGATTTTTTTACCCAGCAGGACAAACTTTTCGGGGAAAACTTGCACGTTCCCCTTCGTTTTTGCACGTTTAGCCGCCCGCAGAAGAGTGTTTCGTTGCAAAAACGCGTAGCGCCGCGCCGTGGGCATGAAGTTATTGCAGGTCATTCAGGAGGTTCAAGCGGCCCGTATCGACCAAATGGAGAATAAGTTCGCCAAAAAGCGTGTTGGCCCATGCAAACCAGCTGCGGGTGAAGTGTTCAGGGTTGTCCACATCGAAGCTCTCGTGGATAAAGCCCTTTCCCGCATCGGTGGCCAGCAGCATCCGGAGACAAGCCTTCACTTCCGCATCGCCCTGCGCATCGCGCGAAGCCGTGAAAGCACGCATCAGCAGGCTCATGGGCCATGCCATGCCAAAGCCCACATGGGGGCCGCCGATGCCCTCGCCTGCCTTGCCGCTAAAGAAATAGGGGTTGTCGGCGCTCCACACAAATCGGCGCGTGTTTTGATAGACAGGGTCGCTGGCGGGCACCAAGCCGAGATAGGTCATGCCGAGCAGGCTGGGCACATTGGCGTCGTCCATGATAAGTTGGTTGCCGAAGCCGTCCACTTCAAAAGCATAGATGGGGCCGTACTTCGGGTGCTGATAGACGGCATACTTCTTCAGGGCCTCGGCCACCTCATCGGCAAGGGCTACACAGTCTGCCGCAAGAGCCTCGGAACCGGTGAAGGGCACGGCACCCATAATTTCAGCAGCCTTGCGCAGAATGCTGACAGCAAAAAAATTGGAAGGGACGAGGAAAGAAAAGGTGGTGGCATCGTCGGACGGACGGAAGGCACTGGCTATCAAACCCACGGGGCGTGCCGGCGCACCCCAGCCCCTGTTGCAACGGGTGTCGAGCTGCCGGTCGGTAACGCGGAGGAAAGAATAGCTGCCCAGCCCGTCCTTGAGTTGCTGCTCATGGAAGGTGGCCAGAATGCGCCCGACAGCCTGCTGCCACTCGGGAGTAGTGAAAAGGCTGTCATCGCCTGTGGCTTTCCAATAGGCGTAAGCCAGACGTACCACGTAGCAAGGCGAATCTATCTCCCACTTGCGTTCATGCAGTTCGGGTTTCATATCGGTGCCGTCGGTCTGCCATTTGCTTCCCGTAGGGCCAAAATTGAAGGCATTGGCGTAGGGGTCGATGTTGATGCACTTCAGTTGGCGCAGCACAACGCCGCGTATCATGCGCCCCAGCCGAGCATCGTCCTTGCACAGGGCCACATAGGGATAGACCTGCGCACCGCTGTCGCGCAGCCACATGGCGTTGATGTCGCCCGTAACTACGAAGGTGTCCTCGTCGCCATCGAAATGCACGGTCGTGTCGAGGGTGTTTGGGAAGCAGTTCTCAAACATCCAAACCAACTTGGGATTCTTCAACTTCTTCGTTACGGCTTTGATTTTGGCTTCTACGGCATCCGACACGAAGAGTCGGTCTTCCGCAGCCGGCCGCTGGCTGACGTAGCGGGACACGGGATGGTCGGACACCATGGTAGAGGTGGTACTTTCAAAGGCCTGGGAACGGGCCTCTTCGGAGACGGTTGCACCCCAGGAAGGGCTGGTCATCAGAGCCACAGCTATGGTGGCACACACGGTTGCTTTCATTGCTCTTAGTGAAGGTTATACGCCGCAAAGTTACACAAAAAATCCGGCATAAAGGCAGTTAGGGAGGAAAAATCCGACTTTCCCTCCACCTTACACCATAAAAAAGGAGCCGCACCCCTATGGATGCGGCTCCTTAATAGAATATGGAGGGATGATTACTTCACGATGTACTTCTGGCCATCCTTAACGTAGATGCCCTTATGTGCATTGGAAACGCGACGGCCCTGGAGGTCGAAGCTACCCTTCGTAGCAATGCGAACAATAGCAGCCTGGATGCCTTCTGCCTTGGCAGCGGGAGCGCCATCGGGGCAAGCGATGCTGATGTCGCCCTTCTCGGTGGTGGCAGTCATTTCGGCGGTGAAGCAGCCACGGCCTGCAGAGATGTAAGCGCCCTTATCAGCGAGAACGGCATTGGTGATTACTTCCGTAACTTCACCTTCGCTGTCGCGCTTGATTTGGTTCTGGATTACGAGGAAGCCGTCCTGGTTGAGCTCGGTATCAACAAGCACGCCCATCAGACCATTAGCAACCTTGCCTTCGGCAACGGCACCAATCTTGGCATTCTCGAAGTAAGCCTCAGCATAACCGTCGGGATCGAAGATGAAGGGCTTGCCGGCCTCAATAGCACCGGTGATGGCCTTCAGTTCGATGGTGGCGTTCTCGCCTTCACCCTTCACACCAAGTACTTCGTAGGCTGCGCAGCCCTTAGCGGGAACGGAAACAGCTACGGGCAGGGTCATAACGCGGAGACCATTAGCGGAGCTCAGGTCAATCACGTATTCGGCACCGTCCTTAATGGCCTCAGCCTCCTCGAAAGTGAAGGCGCTGTTGTCATTGCCGGAAGCGGAGTTCCACGTTACCATGTTATTGGTGCCGGGCTGTGCGTTGAGGTAAACATTCTCAGCAAATACGATATTGACTACACCGGCCACCTTGGCGCTCTGGTAGTCGAACTTGCCCTTCTGGTCGGCAGGCACGAGTTCTACGTTTTCGTCGTTCTCGTAGCCGCCACCCATATAGTAGCCAGTCAGGATGTGCTTGAGGCTGAAGGTGCCGTCAGCATTCGTTTCGCTCTGCCATACATAGCCGAGGTAGTCCTCGATTTCGTCGGTCATAGCCTCTGCGCCCCAGCCTACATTGAAGCCTTCAGCGTTGCGGGTACCTACGAAGTCGTTGTCGGCATAGTGAGTGATAGCCTGATCTTGCTGTTCCTCTGTGGGCTCTTCTATGCTGGCCAGCCACTTAGCACCTGCCTCAGTGGCGCTCTTAATGTAGTAGTACTTGCCATTTACGGGCTTGTTGAGCTTGCCGTTGAAGGCAGCGATGGCAGCCTTAATCTTGGCAAGAGCTTCCTGGATTTCGGCAACGGAACTTGTACCGGTAACCTGAATGCCTTCAGCTACGGCACGGAGTTCGGCAGCTGCGCCTACGGCGAAGTAGCCTACGCCTTCACCTTCCTGAGCTGCGTCAGCCTGTGCGAGGGCTTCCTTAACGAGGTTCTGCACAGTGGTGGGATCGGGCAGGTTGTTCTTGAAGTTGTCGAAAGCAGCCTGGAGAGCATCGATAGTGCCCTGAGTAGCGAGTTCGTCTTCAAGTTCGGTGTTGGCAATATCAAGAACCTCGTTCAGAGTCTGCTTGATGCCGGCGGCAACGCCTTCGTAGGGAGAGTTGGCCTCATCGTACTTGTATTCGTACTTCACGCCAGGATATACGCGTACTTCAGCACCGTTGAAGAACTTACCATAGTTGCCGCTGTTGCCGCCAGTAGTGATGACGTCAATGCGAACGTAGCGATACTGGGCACCCAGCTTAGCGGACAGAACACCTACATAGTTGTTGGAAGTTTCGCCGCCAAGAACAATCTTGTTATTGAGGTCGAAGTGGAATTCGTTCTCGCCGATTTCGGTCCATTCCTTGTAGGTACCGTCAATCTCGCTCTCTTCGGTCTCGTCGTTGGAGGCGTAAACCTTAACGCCTACGGGGCGGTCGGCGGGCTTACCGTTACGGGTGTACCACATTACGGTAATAGCCTCCTGAGGCTGGTCAAGCAGGTCGAAGCAGATGTTGTGGGCGGGATAAGCCAGCACTTCTTCGCCAGTTTCGGGGTCAATCATGGGTTCGCCGGTCTCGGGATCGATAACAGCAACCTGCTGGGGAGCACCGTCGGAATTCCAAGCGGAGTGGAAGAAGGTGGTGAGGTCGCCATCCAGAAGGTTCGCAATGGGGCCTTCACTCTGTTCTTGAGCGTTGGTATAGAGCTGTGAGGCATCGTTTACGAGGCCGTCAGCCACGCCTTCCTCGTTGAGGAGGCTCTCTACAACGTTGAGGTTCTCGGCGGGCTTGCCGGTAGCAGAATCAAAGATGGCGTAGATCTTGGAGTTCTCGATAGCCTGATTAACTTCATCAACGAGAACTTTCAGGTTGTAGTTGAGGGTAGCCTGCTTGTTGCCTTCCTCAATCTGCTGGAGCATTGCTTCGTCAATCTTGCGGGGTACCCAGCAGGAACCTTCGGTAGAAGAATCCCAGGTTACCATGTTCAGAACATCGCCGGGAGCGTGCAGACCACCCATGTCCCAGCCGCCACCCCAAGCGCCCTTCTTGGTGAGCTCGTCGGAGTAGAAGGTCCAGCAGGTTTCGCCGGCATCATTCTTGTAGGCAGAGGGAGCCATGTTGAAGGCTGCGTTGGGTTCTGCAACGGTGGGGATAGGCGTGTTGGAGGCCTTGTCGGCACCGGGGGTACCGATGTAGCGCTTGGTCTTCCAGTTCTGGATATAGAACATGCCTTCCTTGTCGCTCTTTATAACCTCCCAGATGAAGTAGGGAGCTGCGGCTGAAGTCATCCAAGCGTCGTCGTTCTCGGGGTCATAGACATCCCATCCGCCGATGGAGAACTCGTTGCCACCCGTCTGAGTATGGGTGATGGCGATAGCGGGATCGGTGGTGGTGTACATGTTGTTCTTAGCGCCGGAAACGTTGTTCGTGTTGTCGAACATGGCACCGATGGAAGAACGGTAGGTGGTGAAGATGTAGTAGCCTGGGCCAAAGTTCACGAAGCTGGCCTTGAGGGCCTCGTAAGCCTTGATGAGTCCTTCGGCCAGCTGGATGCACTCTGCATCGTCGCCACTGCCTTCCGATGCGTTCTCATAAGCCTCAACGAGAGCGTTGAGAGCATCTTCGCTGTAGTCGCCGGGGTTGATACCTACGCTGTAGGATTCGGGATCAAAGCCTTCGGGGAAGAGTTCGTTGATGATGGCGTTCAGATAGTTGTTGCCCGTCATCTGCATGGCGGGGATGAGGCGCCAAGTGGTGTTGGCCGACACGCCGCCATAGGAAGCGGTGGAGCCGTTGGTGCTGAGGTAGGAGCTACCATTAGCATCAATGAGGAACACCTGAGTACCGTCGAGATTGTCCTTGGTTGTCCAGTAGGGATACTCGTTGATTTCAGCCTCATCGGCATCGGCGGCATAAACGGCTGCAGTTACCTGAATCTCGTTGATGCGGCTGTGGGTCGTGGTAACGAAGCCGGAGCCTACGTTAGCGGACTTTGCCAGATAGTGCTTCTCGCCGTTTACGAGGCAATAGACCTTCCAGGAGTTCTCGCCTGCGGATTCGAAGTACCATACGTCGCGCTCAGCGATGGCGTTGGTTGTAGTGATTTTGCCTTCGGTGTTGAGGTAGGCCATCTGTGTGTAGTCGGCCGCGCCACCGTTGGCAATGAAGTAGGCTACGCCGGCCTCGGGCACCAGCACGGGTTCGTCGCCCGTCTGTTCCCAGTAAATGGCGTTGGCACTACCTGCGCAGGCGAATAGGATCGCCAGCACAAAAAGATTGTAAATCTTCTTCATTGTTGAGTAGTTTTAATGTGGGTTAATAAATGTGTTATTTAGGCAATATGCTTTTCCGATAAGAGGGCAAAATTGCTTTTTCGGAAGCAAAGTTACAATTTTTCCTCCAACAGAGAAACTTTATCGGCAAAAAAATTATCTTTTTTCCTGCCTTACGTGCGATTTTTGCAGTATTCGGGGGCGTTTGGGGCATAAAGTTGCAGACGGCGGCGAAGGATAATATTGCAAGGGTCGTGCGTTTCTCGCACGCAGGCGCGAACGCGCGTTATTTAATATGGAGTGGGCGCAATGTTCCTCCACAGGGCAGGCTACCCCACCCTATGCGGCGGGAAACACCGTAGAATACGACAGGGAAAACTACTCTATATGACAGGAAGAACCACTCTATATGGCAGGGGAAACTATCCTATATGACAGGAAAAACTATCCTATATGACAGGAAAAACCACCCTATAGAGTAGGCGATCCTCTCGTATAGGATGGTTTTTCCTTGTGTATGGGAAGCATTACTGCCCTTTAGGGCACGGATGCTCCGCGGAGGGGGGCTCAGTTGGCCTGATAGCACTTCACGCGGGTGCCGTCGTAGCCTACGGCCATGATGTAGCTGGAGCCTGCGGGGAAGAGGCAGACGGTCTTGGCGGACTTCTTCTGTCCGTCGCCCAATCCGTACATGGAGATGGCCGTCATCTCGCCCTTGCTGTCGTAGGTCTCGAAGCCCACCACGCCAGGCCACTTGCTGTGCGTAACGGTTACCTTCGTGCCGCTGCGGGAGCAGCCCGTGTTCACCTTCACGCTGGTGTCGAGCTTCACCTCGTCCTTGAAGTTCTTGAGATTGTAGGCATTGATGTAGTTGAGGGCTTCGGGAGCCTCGGCATAGCCCTTTCCGGCCACATAATCCTTGAGCTGCTTAATCTGAGCCTCGGTGATGGTGAGCCAACCCGGGGTATAGTCCTCAATGTAGGCGTTGATGGGGCGCAACATGCCGGCTTTCTCGAAGAAAGGCAGGAAGTTGATGCGCGTGGAATCGCAGAAGTTGCGCATGAAGTTGAGCTGCTGCTGACCGCAGGAGAGGCTGGTGGAAGTGCCGCTCTGATTGCGGTAGCCCTGAATGACCTTGCCGTAGGCATTGGGGGACTTCTCGCAATCCTGCGTCCAGAGGTTGATCTGATAGAGGGGGACAACCTTCACGAAGTGGTCGTAGTTGCGGCTTTCATTAGGGCCGTCCTTGGCATGGCCGTGGTAGTCGGGGCCGTCCTGGAGCTGCCAGCACACACCCTTGCGCACGCCTTCCTCAAGGTAGGTCTCGAAACGTCCGCCGCGCGTGCCGCTATAGGCATCCACGCCCGTGATTTCATCTTCCAGGCGGTGGTAGCCCGTGCCCACCTTGTGCTCTACCCAGGAGGCGTAGATGTTGTTGGTGGTCTCACCGCAGCCGCTCCACTTGAAGCCGTTGTTGATTTGGTTGTTGTGGCCAAGTTCGTGGGCAATGCCCCAGAAACCGAAGTTGTCGGGGTTGCACCACTCTCCCAGTGAGCCGAATGCGGCGTAGGCTCCCTCGGTGGAAGCGAACATACCGCTGCTGGCGGGTCGGGCAAACTGGCGGTTCTTGGGTTCTTCGGTGAAGCCGGGCAGACCTTGTACAAGGCCCATTACCTCGCGCTCACGATAGATTACATCATTGTATATCGTGGCCAACTCAACGCCTTTTTTGGGGCAGTTCTTACGGAGGGTTTCCGTAGGCATGGCCACCTGCAGACGGGGGGAGCGCACGTCAATCACGTCGCTCACGGCGTTGGCCAGAAGCTGCTGCCAGTCCTCGTTGGTGTCGCCGCGCTGGAGGTCGAAGTAGCCGTTCTCCGTAGCCATGGCGAAGTGGACGCGAATGTTGGGCAGCGTCTTGTAATCATCGCTGTAGTAAGAGATATAGCCGTTGCCGCGCGACGTGGTAGTGATGACGTTCACGCCATTCTTCAGGGGATAGGACGAAGAGGTCTGGAAATCGTCGCCCTCGCCGAAGCAGTAGATTTTCAGGGAGGCGCCTGCGGAGGTCATGCCTTCGACAAAGAGTGCCAAAGTCTGCCCCTTCTCAAAATAGATGCCCGTGGGGTTTTCATAGGCGCAGTAGGGGTTTGAATTCTTCAGGCGCTGCTGGAGCGTGCCGATGGTCTCGTAGGGTTCGAAGGTGCCCACGCGATACTTGGTGCTGTAGTCGCCGGCCAGCATGTAGTGAACCAGCTGCTTAATGTAGGGATGCTCGATGGCAGCGGCCTGCTGGGCGGTTACCTCGGGGCGCAGCTGCGTGCAGAGGCCGTCGGCGAAATACTTGGCGATGAGCTCCTGCAAAGTGTTGTCGCGCTTGAAGAAACCCATCTCGGCGCAGGACGCAAAATCGTTCTGACCGGATTTCACGGTGATGCGCACGGCCGTAACGCCGTCGGTACCGTTTTCACCGAAGGCGATTTGCGTGCTGGAGGAGGTGCCTCCGAGGGAATAGTTGCCGAGGTCGATGAACTTGGTGCCGGATTCCGTGGTGGTGTAGCTGACGGTGATGTCCCTGAAGTTGCCGTTGTTGTTGCCATCCTGCCGGGGAGTGTAGTTCATGTAGTCGATGTGGCTGGCGGCGGCGAAGTTGTAGGTCAGGGTTACGGGGAAGTTGGTGGTGCTTCCGCCCCAGGGCGTATGCCAGTAGGTATTGGTCTTCTCATCGTAGGTGTTGGTGATGGGATAGCCGTCTTGCGACTGGCTGGCCTTGGCCGACTTGATTTTAATCCGCTGGTCGCCTTGCAGCGAGGCGGCGGCGTTGTTGGGGGCCTGCCTTACGACGATGGTGCGGGAGCACTGGCCGTCGGCGGTGCTGACGGTGAGGTTGGCATAGCGGGCGGAGGGCAGATACTGGTAGGACCCGCTGACGCTGAAGCCCCATTTGTTGGGCGTGGCGGTAACCCAGTCGGCATCGGCGGTGGCCGTGTAGGTGGTGTTGGTGAACACGCCGAGCTGGCTGGGCTGATTGTCGCTGCCCACGGTAAGGGTGTCGTGGGTGAGCAGGAGGGTGGAGCCCTTCAGGGGGTCGGCAGGCATTGCAATTTGAGCCCTCAGCATGACGGGAAGGCTCAGAAGTATGAGTATTAGGCTTTTTGCTTTCATGGCTGGGGCTTATCTGATGATTTTCTTACCGTTTTGAATGTACAGTCCGTGGTTCAGGCTACGGCCCGAGAGGCCTGACTGCAAGAGGGTGCGCCCAGAGAGGTCGTAGGCGGGGGCAGCAGTGGACTGTCCTGCCGGAGCGGCGAGGTCGGGGGCGGCTATGCCGGTGAGGTCGGCAAGGAGCGCGAAGGGCTGGGTGGTGAGCACGACGTCGGGGTAGAGTCGGCTGGTGCCGGTTATAACCACGGACTTGTGCTCGGTGAGGAAGGTGTAGTTATAGCCCGACTTGGTGAAGTCGGTGCCGCTGACGAGTTCCCCGCCCTGGGTATCGGCAAACGTAAGCTCCTCGCTGACGGCCACATTCCAGGCATTGTAGCGGAAGATGTCGCCGGAGTCGTACTTCTGGTTCAACTCTTTGCCATAGAAGGCGAAGAAGGGGCGCTGGGGAGCGAGCACGTTGCGCAGGGTGTACTTGTTGGTGGTCGTGTTATAGACCGTGGGGAAAGAATTGTACCACAAGGCATTGTTGTGGGCGTAGAAGTCGGTCAGGGCCTTCTTGGCGGTGGCGCTGCCGTTGAGCTTGATGAGCGCATAGTCGTTGTTGTCGGCAGCCACGGTAACGAGGGCGGGGAGTTCCGACAGGTCGAGGGTTCCGCTGAGCTTGTTGGCATCCACCCAGAGGTGGCTGAGCTGGTTGCTGCCCAGGGTGAGTTTCTCCAACTCGTTTCCGCTGACCACGAGGTTGCGGAGCTGCTTCTGCCGCGAGAGGTCGAGGGCGGCGAGACGGTTGTCGGGGAGCCACAGCACCTGCAAATCGGTGCAGCTGCTCAGGGCCACGGCAGTGATGCCGCTGCTTGGGGCCACAATCTCGGTGATTTTGCCCGCAGCCACCTTGACGGTGATTTTGTCGGCGGGGGCGGTGGTGGTGTAAACGGAGCCTGCGGGGAGCTTGGCGGTGGTGCCGTCGCTCCAACTGAGGTCGGCCTCGACGTCGGCGTTGAGCCAGAGCGTGAAGGCGGAGCCCTGCGTGGTGGTCAGCGTGAACGACGTGGCCGCAGAGCTACGCTGGGCCGCACCTATGAGTACGGCAGCCAGCGCGACAAGTAGTCGGATTGTTTTCATTGTTAAAAGAGGTTGTTAGTGTGTTTGGGTTTAGTCGTTTCTATCGGCGGACTAGGAAAAACTGTCGGCGGACTTGTGCAAACTGTCCCGCCGACAGTTTTCCGTAGTCCTTGGGTTATTGCCGGAGGTGGCGGGAAGCTACTTGCTGACCTTCTCCAACTTTTTCAAGATGCTGAAGATGAACAGGGCCGAAAGCAGGCAGATGCCGGCCAGCGTAGCCCAGATGTAGGTCAGGCTTACGTTGGCGTCCCACAGGTAGCCGGGAATGGCCACAAGCTTATTGCCAATGGCGGTTGCGGCAAACCAAAGGCCCATCATCAGGCCGGCATATTTGGGAGGAGCCACCTTGCTGACGAAGCTAATGCCGATAGGGCTCAGCAGGAGTTCGGCAAAGGTCAGTACCAGATAGGTGTTCACAAGCCAGTTGGGGCTGACGCGTGCGGCATCGGCACCGGCGGCCACCTGAGCCTCGGGAGCGAGCAGGGAGGCGGAGCCGGCTATCATCAGGCAGTAGGCTGCGGCGGCCACAAGCATACCGAGGCCAATCTTGCAGGGACTTGAGGGCTCCTTGCCCTTCTTTCCGAGCCAGCCGAACAGGGCTACGCTGACGGGAGTGAGCATCACGACGAAGCAGGGGTTGAACTGCTGGAAGATGGGGGCTTCCACACCCACTTCAACGGCATTGGCGTACTGCCAGCCCACGTAGGCCACGGCGGCGGCTATGACTGCTGCGCTGATGCCCTTCCCCTTGGAGGTCTTGCTCTGGAACAGGCCGAACAGGCCATAGACGGCGAAGATGGCGGCCACGAGCACCGTTACGTCAAACATAAGGGACTGCGCACCGGCGGCGCTGGTCTCAGTATAGTCGCGGGCGAAGAATGTCAGGGTCAAGCCGTTCTGATGGAAAGCCATCCAGAAGAAAATCACTACTGCGAATACCAGGCAGAGGCACACTATGCGCTCCTTGGTCTGGGCGGGGGTGAGCTCCTCCACAGCCTGCTGGTCGGTGGCGGCAGCGGCCTTTTTGGAATCCATCACGTGGCGGAACGTGCCTTGGAAAGCATAGTAGATGGCAATGCTGACTATAAGGGAGAGGCAAGCCACGGCGAAGGCGAAGTGATAGCTCTCGGCCTTCGACACGCCCAAGGCGGTCTGCGCCCAATTCATTATGGCTATCGCAGCCGTGGGGGCGAACATCGCGCCCACATTGATAGCCATGTAAAAAAGGGAAAAGCCGGAGTCGCGCTTGTCGGCGTACTTGGGGTCATCGTAAAGGCGGCCCACCATCACTTGCAGGTTACCCTTGAAAAGTCCAGTGCCGAGGCTGACGAGGATAAGGGCGGCACCCATGGCTACAATGGCGAGCCAGTCGCCCCCGAGGGGGACTGACAGCAACAGGTAGCCGAGGAACATGATGACAATGCCCGTAGTTACCATCCGTCCGAAGCCGAAGCGGTCGGCAGCTATACCGCCGATGACAGGAAGGAAATAGACGAGCATCAGGAAGTCGGAGTAGATTTCAGAGCTCACGCCCGGCGTGAAGCCGAAGTTCTCTCCGAGGAACAGAGCGAAGACGGCGAGCATGGTGTAGTAGCCGAAACGTTCGCCGGTGTTGGCGAGGGCGAGTGCCCACAGCCCTTTTGGTTGTCCTTCAAACATAGTTGGATTGTTTTTTGTTAAGGGTTAATAATAGTTTGTTTATGGATTACAGTTGATTATCGTGGGTTGGGATTATTGCGGCGGCAGGACATCGCGCAGGAAGCGGGCGGTATGGCTGACAGGCGTAGGAGTAGGCGAAACTGTCGGCGGACTAGTTTCTCCTATCGGCGGACTAGTTTCTCCTGTCGGCGGACCAGTTTCTCCTGCAAGCGGAGTAGTTTCGCGGAGCGTGGCGACAATTTGCTCCGGCGTGCCGGTGGCCACCACCTGGCCGCCTGCGGCGCCTCCTTCCGGCCCCATGTCGATGACGAAGTCGGCCATCTTTATCACGTCCAGGTTGTGCTCGATGACCAGCACTGTGTTGCCTTTTTCCACCAGCCGGTCGAGTACGCCCATCAGTACGCGGATGTCCTCGAAGTGCAGGCCGGTGGTGGGTTCGTCAAGGATATAGAGCGTGCGTCCCGTGTCGCGCTTGCTGAGTTCGGTGGCAAGCTTCACGCGCTGGCTTTCTCCGCCGCTGAGCGTAGTGCTGGCCTGCCCCAGTTTGATGTAGCCGAGGCCGACGTCCTGGAGCACTTTTATTTTCTGGAGGATGTGCGGCACGGCCTCGAAGAACTCGCACGCCTGGTTGATGGTCATGTCGAGCACGTCGCTGATGCTTTTTCCCTTGAAGCGGACTTCCAGCGTTTCGTGGTTGTAGCGGTGGCCGTGGCAGGCTTCGCAGGGCACGTAAACGTCGGGCAGGAAGTTCATCTCAATGGTTTTGTAGCCGTTGCCGCGGCAGGCTTCGCAGCGTCCGCCCCTCACGTTGAAGGAGAAGCGGCCCGGCTTGTAGCCTCGGGCGCGGGCTTCGGGCAGTCCTACGAAGAGGGTGCGTATGTCGGCAAACACGCCGGTGTAGGTGGCGGGATTGCTGCGCGGACTTCGCCCGATGGGGCTCTGGTCCACGGCGACGACTTTGTCGATGTGCCCGATGCCTTCGATTCGTTCAAAGGGAAGGGGCTCCCGCAGGCTGCGGAAGAAATGTTGCGAGAGGATGGGCTGGAGCGTGTCGTTGATGAGTGTGCTCTTGCCGCTTCCGCTCACGCCTGTAACGCAGATAAGGGTGCCCAGGGGCAGGCTGATGCTGACGTTCTTGAGGTTGTTGCCGCGTGCGCCGTAGAGTGAGAGGAAGTGTCCGTTGCCTGCGCGGCGCTTGGGGGGGAGGGCTATTTCGCGGTGGCCGTTGAGGTAGTCGGCGGTGAGCGTGCCGCTCTCCAGCATCTGGGCGGGCGTGCCCTGGAACACCACTTCGCCGCCCTTGCGGCCTGCTCGTGGCCCGATGTCCACCACATAGTCGGCCGAGAGCATCATGTCGCGGTCGTGTTCCACTACGATGACGGTGTTTCCCCCGTCGCGGAGGCGCTTCAGCGACTGGATAAGGCGCACGTTGTCGCGTTGGTGCAGTCCTATGCTTGGTTCGTCGAGGATGTAAAGCACGTTGACGAGTTGTGAACCTATTTGCGTGGCCAGCCTGATGCGTTGGCTTTCGCCTCCGCTTAGGGTGGTCATGCCGCGCGACAGGGAGAGGTAGCCCAGACCCACGTCGAGGAGGAAGCGCAGGCGGGTGCCTATTTCCTTGAGTATCTCGGCGGCCACGGCGGCCTGCTTGCCCCGGCACTGGCCCGGGGCCTGCTGCACCCACTGGTAGAGTTCGGTGAGGCCCATGCTGGCCAGTTGGTGGATGTTGTGGCCTGCGAAGCGGTAGCTCAGGGCTTCGCGGTTGAGGCGTGCGCCGTGGCAGCAGGGGCATTGCTGCACGGTGTTGAACTGTTCGGCCCATTTGCGGGCGGCGGCGGTCTGTTCCACGTCGGCCAGCTGCTGTATGTACGCGCTCAGGCCCTGATAGCCTATGTAGGGGTCGGCTGAGCCGTTCACAAGCTCGTCGAGGGCTTCCTGGGGGAGTTGGCTGACGGGGGTGTCGAGTGTGCTGTCGTACTGGGCGAGTACGGCTTCGAGGGCGTGGAATATGCCCGTGTCGCGGTAGGAGCCGAGGGGCTCCAGTGCGCCTTCGCGGAGGCTGCGCTCCGGTCGCGGACACACCTTGTCAAAGTCGATGACGGTGATGTAGCCCAGGCCCTTGCACTTGGGGCACGCGCCCTGCACGGAGTTGAAGGAGAAGTTGTGGGGGGCGGGCTCGCGGTAGGAGATGCCGCTCAGGGGGTCCATCAGGCTCTTTGAGAAGTAGCGCACGGCGGCCTTCGGGCGGGGAGCGGCGGGGGGCTCGGAACTGTCGGCGGAGTAGGAAAAACTGTCGGCGGACTTGTCCGCACTGCCGTATAGGGTAGTTTTTCCTGTCGGCGGGGTAGTTTCCGCGCCCGTATGGGGCGGCGGCGCCTGTCCCGCTTTGGCGTCGGCCCGGAGCACCATCATGAGGCCCTCGCCCACCTCCAGGCATTTTCCTATGCTGCGGCGTATGCGCTCGCCGTCCTTCTCGCTCACGGCGAGGCGGTCCACCACCACCTCTATGTCATGATTCTTGTAACGGTCCACGCGCATCCCCGGAATTATCTCGCGGATGTCGCCATCGACCCTTACGTGGAGGTAGCCCTTGCGGCGGGTGGTCTCGAAGAGTTCGCGGTAGTGGCCTTTGCGGGAGCGGACCAGCGGCGCGAGGAGGTAGATGCGCTCGCCCTTGTAGTCGGAGAGTATCATTTCGGCCACCTGCTCTTCGGTGAACTTCACCATGCGCTCGCCGGTCTCGTAGCTGTAGGCATCGGCGGCGCGGGCGAAGAGCAGGCGGAGGAAGTCGTAGATTTCCGTAACGGTGCCCACGGTGGAACGGGGGTTACGGTTGGTGGTTTTCTGTTCGATGGAGATGACCGGACTCAAGCCCGTGATTTTATCCACGTCGGGCCGCTCCAGATGGTCGAGGAAGTTGCGGGCATAGGCGGAGAACGTCTCGATATAGCGCCTTTGCCCCTCGGCATAGATGGTGTCGAAGGCCAAAGAACTCTTACCGGAGCCGCTCAGGCCGGTGATGACGTTCAGGGCATAGCGCGGCAAGCTGACGTCCACGTCCTTCAAGTTGTGGACGCGGGCGCCATAGACTTCTATTGTGGGCTTTTTCTGCACGCTGGTGTCGGGGGATTTGTCAGGGGTTTGCGGATTCGCCGTCCTCTCGGAAGCCTGTGAGCACGGATATGACTTTGCGTATGTTGTACTTGTGGCCGTCGGCTCCCTTGGCCTTCACCACGAGATAGTAGGCCCCGTCGGGCACGCGGCGGCCGTGGTCGGTGCCGTCCCATCCGGCTTCGAGGGGTTTGGGCTGGCTCCAGGAGTAGATTTTGCGGCCTGAGCGGGTGAACACGCTGGCCTCGAACTCCACGATACCCCGCACGTTGGCTTGCTTGGCGTTGAGGTAGTCGTTGATGTGGTCGCCGTTGGGCGAAAAGGCGTTGGGGAACTCCAGCTGACTGTCGGAGATGCTGAGCGTGAAGGGGGAGTCGAGGAGAGCGCCCATACGCGTGATGTGCGAGGTGTCGGACGGCTTTTCAGGCTCGCGGTCATAGACGATGGTGTCGCCGTCCTGCACGAAACTGACGTAGAAGTCGATTTCCCACTGGGCGTGCTCCAGAAAAGTATATTCAAGGTCGGCATCATTCCTGACCAGAAAGGGCTGCGTATCGCCCACGCGGGTGATACGCCACTCGTAGTAGGGTGTCCAGCCGTTGGCCTGGGTGTTCGACTCGAAGCGCACGGTGAGCGGGGCCTCGTAGTCGTCGTTGCCCAGCTCCCCCGCCTTGTCGTCGGGGTAGGTGATGGTGGCCGTGGGCGCAGCGGTGGGCTTCACGTCGTCGGCCTGAGCGGGCAGCGCGGCTGCGAGAAGCAGGCCGAGCGTACCGAGGAGTTTGGTGAGTTTAAGCATTGGCAATTCGCGGTCTATAGGATAGGGGAAATTAGTCTATAGGATAGTTTTTACGGTTGTATAGGATAGTTTTTCTTAGTCCGCCGACAGTTTTTCCTGTTCTACGGGCCGTGTTCCCGCCCTCGCGGGGAGAGCAGGCACAAGTCCTTCAGTACAGCTTCTTCTCCCTTCCCTCGATGTACAGGCCCTTACGGGGCCGGGCGGAAGCGGCGGAGGGGATGCGGCGGCCCTGTAGGTCGTAGAGCACGGCGGGCAGGGCGGCGGCGGGCAGCGGCAGGGCGGTTATGCCCGTGGCAGGGTCGGTATAGACGTCCGCCTTGATGCGCGTGATGTTCCACACCGAGGCTCCCCAGTCGCGGGGCTGGAGCACCACCGACGGGGTATTGTTGGGATTGGCATACCAGCTGAACTTTCCCGTCTTATCGAGGATAGCGATGGCTGTGTTGCCTTGGTCGGTCGTTACTTCTTGGAGCGTCCATCCGTACTTACCGTTGGCGGTGTTGAAGAGCGTGGTCGTCTTCAGCGCCGTACCGCCCGTGCTGTTCATGGCATAGGGAGCTCGGTTCTTCTCCTTATTGCGGATGAGCATAGTCCCGTCGGGCTGACGTTCAAACCTCCACCGCGCGTTGTCGGCGGCATAGGACGGGAGCGTGGTTACGCCGCTGGAGGTGGCTGCGGCATAGGTGCCTGTGAAGTAGCCGTTTTCTATGTAGAAGTAGTGCTCCTCGTCGATGCTCTCCAACAGGCCCACGAGGGGGTATTCCATATAGCGCTGCACCATGTCGGCATAGTGCTGATACTCCTCCCTGCTGACGGTGCCGCCCTGGCCGAGGCGCGTCTCCACGGCCTCTATGACGGTGGCGAGGTAGTCGTAGCCCTCGCGCGAGGAGTAGCCGTAGGTGCCTTCCTGCCAGCCGTCGCGCTCGGCCTGAGCCAGCCGCAGCAGGCCCTGGAGCTGGGCGGTGAAGTCCTGCACTTCCTTGAGCCGCCACGTGCCCGGATACATGAGGCGGGCGTCGGTATCGTCCTCGGCACGGCCCGTACTGCGGGCGTAGAGCAGTTTACCGCCGCCCCCGATGAGCATAGCGCCAGGGACGTAGTCGTACTTGGTAGCCTCGACGGGTCGGCTGAGGCTGAGGGCCTCCGTGCCGCCCACGACGAGGGGCTTGCCGTCCAGCAGGCTTATCAGGCTGAGGGTGCCGTCGGCATTATGGCGGCAGCGCCACAGTTCGCGCGGCTCCTGCTGCGGCGTGTAGTGGAAGCTCAGACGGTCGCGGTCGCGGTAGAGCGTACTCCCCTCGTAGCGGGCCTTATAGTAGGTGGAGGCACTCGTAATCTGGTAGGTGTGGCCGTCCTCGGGCATCTGGAGCGGGGCGGCCTTGAACCGGCTCACGGCCTCGGCCAGAGCCTCGGCCTCCGCCCCCGGCTGCCGCGAAGCGGCGAGGGCACCGTCCAGCGCAGCGTAGGCTTCCTGCTCGGCATACCCCGCCTGGCCGGCCCTGCCCCTGCTCTGCAACAGGCGCTCGGCCTCAGCCTGCGCCGCGCCCATGGGAGTGGGCTCCACGGGGTCTATGAAATGCTTGCCGTAGGCTACGCCAAACCGGTCGAGTATGGCGGCGTGCGACTGCAGGCGCTGGCGGAAGTCCGCCCAATGGCGGCTGTCGTAGTGCAGCCAGCCGACCTCGGCCAGCGCAAGCATACGGGGGAAGTACTGATACTGCATTTCCGTCTCGCTGGTCAGGCTTTCCGCCCAAAGGTTCGCTTGGGGGCCCCAGCACATCCCTTCCTTACCTTGCAGCGTCGCTACGGGATTGATGGCGTAAACCTTGTCTATGGAATTTACCTCGTTGTCGCCGTAGCCTCCCTGGTAGGGTTCGTCCACTTCAGCCTGCTCCACGGTGCACTGCATCAGGTCGAAGTAGCACGGGCGGCTGGGCACGTAGATGCAGCGCAGGCCCTTGGCTGCGGCGTTTGCGGCATACTGCGTCCCGCGCCATACCATCATGATGGGCTTCACTGTGTATTCGGGTTTCCAGCGGTCAATGAGTTCGTCCCAGGCTATGACCTCTTTGCCGTACTCATCGCGCAGCCATGAGCCGAGCTTTTCGAGGAGCCACGGCTGGAGGTCTTTCACGTCCTTCAGCCCCTCCTCTTGGATGCGGCGCTGGCAGTCGGCGTTGTTCTCCCACGCCACGGTGGGGCACTCGTCGCCGCCGAGATGCATGTACTTCGAGGGGAAGGTCTCGGCCAGGTGTCCGAGCACGCACTTGAGGAAGTCGATGACCTTGTCGCTGCCCACGTTGAGCACGTCGGTACTGATGCCCTGCATGACGCGCACCTCGTAAGTACGGGTGGTGTCGCAGCTCAACTCGGGGTAGGCGGCGATGGCAGCCACGTTATGGCCGGGCAGGTCGTATTCGGGGATAACCTCAATCTGCCGTGCGGCGGCGTAGTCCACCACCTCGCGGAGGTCGTCCAGCGTGTAGTAGAGGCCGCGCCCGTACTCCGTGTCGTCGTAGAAGTAGGTGGCTCCGCCCTTGTTGGTCAGCGAGGCTTTGCGGATGCTGCCCACTTCGGTCAAGCGGGGGTACTCGGGTATTTCCACGCGCCAGCCCTGGTCGTCGCAGAGGTGCCAGTGGAATTTGTTAATCTTGTAGAAGGACATCACGTCCAGCACCTTCTTGATGGCCTCCTTGGAGAAGAAATGACGGGAAACGTCCAAGTGGAAACCGCGGTACTTGAACTGCGGTTCATCCTCTATGCTGACGCAGGGCAGCGTGCCGTCGGGATTGAGCATCTGCAGCTGGAGCAGGGTCTGTTCGCCGTAGTAGCGGCCTGCGGGAGCACTGCTGGCCAGCACGGCCCCCTCGGCCGTAACCGTCAGGCGGTAGGCATCTGCCGGCAGGGAAGCGTCGGTTTCGTAGGCAGGCGTGAGGGCGCCTTCCACACGGAGCGTACCGGCCAGGCGTGTGAGACGTTGCGGCTTCGGTATGAGGTCGCAGTTCTGGGCTACGCTGCCGGCACATGCCAGCACGGAAAGCAAAAGGAGGGCAAGGGGCTTTTTCATTGCAGCGGGAGTTTTACATTCTATCTATGCACGCGCGAGTAGGCGTATGCCGATAATTCTGCGCAAAGTTACGACAATTTTCCGAAAGAGCAAAGCGTTTCGCCCTTATTCCCCGGCAAACTCCCGCCCCATAGGAGTATTTTGTCCTCAGCGAGGACTTGTTTGCGCCCTTCCGCCGATGCGCAAAACTACTCTATACACCAGGGAAAACTACTCTATACACTAAGGAAAACTACTCTATACACTAAGAAAAACTACTCTATACACCAGGAAACGCCACCCTGCACTTGAGAGGCATTTCCCCCGTAAATCCCAAAATTTATTCGTACCTTTGCACCCCACAAACCTTACGACCATGTCTCTCCGCATATTCGACCGCCAGCTCCAGCTCCTCGCCCTGCTCACCGACAACCGCACCCGCAACGTCAATCAGGTGGCCCGCGAAATGGGAATGAGCCGCCGCCAAATCTACCGCTACCTCGGCGAATTTCAAAACGCAGGCTTCCTCTTCGATCAGCACGGCAGCATCTACCGCCTCCTGCCCTCATCGCCCTTCTTCCGCCGCCTCACCGACGGCACCTACCTCTCGCGCGAAGAAGCCCAGACGCTCCACCAACTCGTGTGCGCCGTGTCCCACCCAAGCCCCCCGTTGCGCCACCTGCGCGACAAGCTCCAGCGACTGTCCGAGGACGAGCCGCTCGCCGCCCAGTTCCTCGACGAGAGGGCCCAGCACAACCTCATGCAAATCCTCCAAGCCATACGCACACACCGCTGCGTCCTGCTGCGAGGCTACGCCAGCCAGCACTCCACCCGCACCGACGACCGCCTCGTGGAGCCCTTCGCCCTCATGAACGGCAACGCCGACGTGCGATGCTACGAACCCGAAAGCCAAGCCAACAAGACCTTCCGACTCACCCGCATGGACGACGTGCAACTCCTCCCGCAGGAATGGCAGTACGCCCACCTCCACAGCGAATGCTTCACCGACTTTTTCGGCTACAGCAGCGAAACGCCACAACCCGTACACCTCTCCATGACACGCCGCGCCTGGCAAACCCTCTGCGAGGAATACCCCGCAGCAGGCAGGCAGGAATGGCACACCGAAGCCGGACGCTACACCCTGTCCACCCTCTACAGCCACCCCGACGGCATCGGGCGCTTCATACTCAGCCTCCTCGGCGAAGTACAAACCAGCGGCGCACCCGAAATACAACACTACATCGAACAACGCATACAGGCCTACCGCCAAACCGCCCACCAGCCCTCACAAACCACTATATAATAAAGGAGCAAACCCACGCAAAAAGCAAATAGTCCTGCAAAAATTTGGCCAACTCGCAGATTTATTGTAATTTTGCAGCGCAAACTGGAAAACCGGCCCTACGCCGCCTTCCACAAAACGCCCCCCTAATGAAACAACTAACCCTCATCATTGCCACCCTCCTCCTGAGCCTTGCAAGCCCCCTGCAAACCCTCGCCCAGAAGCTCACCGGCAATGCCACCTACTACGGCAACCGCTGGCACGGACGGCGCACCAGCAGCGGCGAGCCCTACAATAAAGACAGCATGACCTGCGCCCACCGCACCCTCCCCTTCGGTACGCTCCTCCGCGTTACCAACCCCCGCAACGGAAAAGCCGTCGTCGTGCGCGTAACCGACCGGGGGCCCTTCCGCAAAGGCGCCATCGTCGACCTGTCCATGGCCGCCGCCAAAGAACTCGACATCATCCGCCAAGGAGTCGCACCCGTCGAAGCCGTAGCCGTAGTCAATCAGCCCGTTGGCCCCCAGTACAAGACACGGGAGTTCCCCGAACTCCAACTCTTCGACTTCCACAACGGCGCACTCCGCTCAGCCGCCGAACTCGCCGCCCAACAGCGCGAAGAACGGGCCAGCCAGTTGCGGGCAGCCGCCATCAAAACCAAAGAAAAGCCCAGCTTCCGCATCCTCAACCAACACTTCCAGACAGCGAAAGCCAACAAAAAATAACAAGCAAACCCTTACCAAATCCCCGCCCCCTTCGGCGGGGTACTTATTACTATGGCAAAAAAAGCAATCCTTATGATTCTTGACGGCTGGGGCATCGGTGCCCACGGCCAGGGCGACGTTATTTTCCAGACGCCCACCCCCTACATGGACTATCTCAACGCCAATTACCCCCACTCCCAACTCCAGGCCAGCGGAGAAAACGTCGGCTTGCCCGAAGGCCAGATGGGCAACTCAGAAGTCGGCCACCTCAACATCGGGGCAGGCCGCATCGTCTATCAGGACCTCGTGAAAATCAACCGGGCCTGCGCCGACGGCTCCATACTCCAGAACCCCGAAATCGTCAAAGCCTACTCCTATGCACGGGACAATGGCAAGGGCGTACACCTCATGGGCCTCTGCTCCACGGGCGGCGTTCACTCCTCACTCGACCACCTTTTCAAACTCGTGGAAATAGCCGGAACCTACGGAGTGGCCGACCGCACCTTCGTACACTGCTTCATGGACGGACGCGACACCGACCCGAAGAGCGGCAAAGGCTTCGTGGCCGACCTGCAGGAGCAATGCGACAAGCACGGCGCCCACATCGCCAGCATAATAGGCCGCTTCTACGCCATGGACCGCGACAAGCGCTGGGACAGGGTGCGCGTGGCTTACGAACAGCTTGTACACGGTAAAGGACGGGAGGTGTGCGACATGGTGGAAGCCGTTCAGGGCTGCTACGACCGCCACACCGAAGAACAGAAGGACACCGACGAGTTCATGGAGCCCCTCGTGAACTGCCAGGTGGACGGACGCATCAAAGAGGGCGACGTAGTGATTTTCTTCAACTACCGCAACGACCGGGCCAAGGAGCTCACGCAAGTGCTCACCCAGCAGGACATGCCCGAACAGGGGATGCACACCATCCCAGGCCTGCACTACTGCTGCATGACCCCCTACGACGCTTCCTTCACGGGCGTCCACATACTCTTCCCCAAGGAGAACGTTACAAACACGCTGGGCGAGTACATCGCCTCCAAGGGACTGCGGCAGCTTCATACGGCAGAGACGGAGAAGTACGCCCACGTTACCTTCTTCTTCAACGGCGGGCGCGAACAGCCCTACGAAGGCGAGGAGCGCATACTGGTGGCCTCGCCCAAAGTACCCACCTACGACTTGAAACCGGAGATGTCCGCCTACGAAGTGAAGGATAAACTCGTGGCCGCTATCAAGGAGAACAAGTACGACTGGATAGTCGTAAATTTTGCCAACGGCGACATGGTGGGCCACACCGGCGTGTACAGCGCCATCGAACAGGCCGTGAAGGCTGTGGACCAGTGCGTGAATGAAGTGGTAGAGGCAGCTAAGGCCACCGACTACGAGGTCATTATCATCGCCGACCACGGCAATGCCGACAACGCCCTCAACACTGACGGCTCGGCCAACACGGCGCACTCGCTGAACCCCGTGCCTTTCATCTACGTTACCGCCAACAAGCAGGCCCGCGTGGCCGATGGCATCCTGGCCGACGTTGCGCCCTCCATCCTGCACATCATGGGCTTGGAGCAGCCTGCCGAGATGACGGGCCGCTGCCTCATCACCGACTAATCCGCTGCAAGCGACCGGCAAAGCAGGCTTCCTCCGCACAGAGGGAGGCCTGCTTTTCTTTGTCCCGTAGGCCACACACCGATGGGCTTTCAGCCCAAGAGTGTATAATCCCTACAGGATGTTGGAGTTAGAGAACAATGAATAGTGAAAAGCAACGGGCTGAGAGCCCAGCCGGATTGGCGTGGAATGTTGTTTTCGTGCGTCGAATGCGTCGAGTGCGTCTCATCAATACCGGCGGCTTACGCGAAAAAAACGGCGACTTACGCGAAACTGTCGGCGGACTATTTTTTCCTATCGGCGGACTAAATTTTCCTATCGGCGGACTAAATTCATCTGTCGGCGGACTACGAAAAACTGTCCTGCCGGCCCGACACGCGTTTCAAGGCGGAAAAAAGTCTGCAAGGTTAATAAAAAGAATTTTCCATAAGGAAAATGCCACGGATTGGTAAAAAAGCCTTAACTTTGCAGCGTAGAAAGAAATACCACCCGTGGAAAAGTGCCCCACATACCATATTCCCGTGCTTCTGGACGCCTCAGTAAGCTCACTTCTCACCAAGCCCGACGGCCTCTACGCCGACATGACGTTTGGCGGAGGCGGCCACAGCCGTGAAATCCTAAGCCGCCTCAGCGGCAGCGGCCACCTCTACAGTTTCGATCAGGATGCCGATGCCGAGCAAGTCGCCGCCCAAGACTTCCAGGGGCAGGACAGGTTCACCTTCGTGCGCTCCAACTTCCGCTACCTGCGCAACTGGATGCGCTACTACGGCGTGGTGGACAGCGAGGGGCGCGGCGGACTGGACGGCGTGCTGGCCGACCTCGGCGTGAGCTCCCACCATTTCGACACCGAGGAGCGCGGCTTCAGCTACCGCTTCGACGCGCCTCTCGACATGCGCATGAACGGACGAGCAGGCCGCACCGCCGCCGACATAGTGAACCAAGCCGGCGAAGACGACCTGGCCCGCATCCTCCTGCTCTACGGCGAAGTGAAACAGGCCCGCGCCCTGGCCCGGCAAATCGTGCGCCAGCGGCAGCAAGCCCCCATCCTGACCACAGCCCAGCTCCGCGACATCGTAGAGCCCCAAGGCTCCACGTCCGCAGGCCGCCCCGGGCGCAGCCGGGGCCTCCTGCCGCAAGTATTCCAAGCCCTCCGCATGGAAGTGAACCACGAGATGGAAGCCCTCGAAGCCATGCTTGAGGCCAGCATCGCCTGCCTCAAGCCCGGAGGCCGCCTTGCAGTCATCACCTACCACTCGCTGGAAGACCGCATGGTAAAGAACATCATGCGCAGCGGCAACGTCGAAGGCCGCATCCAGCAGGACTTCTACGGCAACCGCCTCAGTCCCATCCGCCCCCTCAGCAACAAAGTCATCACGCCCGGCCCCGAGGAGCAACAGCAAAACCCCCGCTCACGCTCAGCCAAGCTCCGCATAGCCGAAATCCTCTGACACACACCGCAAAGCCTATGGCCAACAACAGCAAAGCCCCGAAAACCCGCAGCGCCAGCCCCCTGAAATACTGGCGCGAAGTGATGGGCGGAAAATACCTTATCGGCAACGGCATCCGCCGCAACATAAAGTATCTGCTCCTCATCATCCTGCTCGTCATCCTGTACATCAGCAACCGCTACATGTGCCAGCAGGCCATGTTGGAGGGGAAGGCTCTTTCCGACACCCTGACCGACCGCCGCTACAAGGCACTCACGGCGCAGGGACAGCTGAAACGAGCCACCCTCCGCTCCCAAGTGGAAGAAAACCTCGCCGACAGCACCATCCGCACACCTGAAAAACCCGCCTTCGTCCTGCCCCGATGAAAACCCAGCCAAAGAAAAGCCGCACTTCCGTAATGAACCGCTACTTTTTCGTAGTAGCGGGAGCATTCCTCATAGGCCTCGTCATCCTTTTCAGGCTCTTCCACCTCTCTTTCGTAGAAGGAGACTACTGGAAGCGCGTAAGCCAGAAATTCATCCGCCAGAACCTCGAAATACCCGCCCAGCGCGGCAACATCCTCGCCGCCGACGGCCAAGTACTGGCCACCTCCCTGCCCGAATACCGCCTTTACATGGATTTCATGGCCCACGACAAGGACAGCCTCGTGCAGCACCGGGCCCAAGTCTGGCGCGACTCCATTATCTGCGCCGACACGCTGCGCGTCATTCCCGGCCTGCTCAACCGAGCCAAGAAGCCGATACCCGAAAGCACCCAGCGGCAGCACATCGACAGCTGCCGGCGCACGCTCACTGCCCTGTGCCAGGGGATGCACCGCATCTTCCCCGAGATTGACCCCGCCGCCTTCCGTCAGCACCTCATCGAAGGCAGGGCCAAGCGGAGCCAGCACTGGCCGCTCTATCGGCGGAAGGTGTCGTACATCCAGTACCAGCAGGTGCGCAAGCTCCCCTTCTTTTCGCAAAGCACCCTACGCACGGGCTTCCACACCCAGGAGTACCGCACGCGGCAAAACCCCTACGGCAAACTGGCCGCACGCACCGTGGGCGACCTCTACGGCGAGAAGGACTCCGCACGCTGCGGCCTGGAACTGTCCTTCGACTCCCTGCTCCGGGGCCGCCCCGGCTCATGCCACAGGCAGAAGGTGCTGAACCGCTACGTCAGCATCTTCGACCGAATGCCTGAGGACGGCTACGACATCCGCACCACGCTCGACATAGGCCTGCAGGACATCGTGGAGAAAGCCCTCGGCGAACAACTCGCCAGCATCGGGGCCGACTTCGGCATCTGCGCCGTGATGGAAGTCAGCACGGGCGACATCAAGGCCATCAGTTCGCTGGACCGCCTCAGCGACGGAAGCTACCGCGAGATAGGCAACCGAGCCATCAGCCTGCTGATGGAGCCAGGCTCCGTATTCAAGACGGTGAGCTTCATGGTAGGACTGGACGAAGGGGCCTTCACCCTCGACACACGAATCGACACCTACGGCGGCGTGTACGAGATGTACCGCCGCAAGATGAAGGACTCCAACTGGCGCAAGGGCGGCCACGGCAACATATCGGCCTCGGAGGTGCTCGAACACTCCAGCAACATCGGCACAAGCCGCCTTATCGACCAATTCTACCACGACCAGCCGGAACGCTACGTCAAAGCCGTCTATCGCACCGGCATACACGACGACCTCCAGCTGCCGCTCGTGGGCTACGCCAAGCCGCGCATACGAATGCCCCGCAAGGACAAGACGGGCCGCTACTGGGAGAACTGGAGCAACACCGCCCTGCCGTGGATGAGCATCGGCTATGAGACGCAGGTGCCGCCCATCTCCACGCTGACGTTCTACAACGGCATAGCCAACGGAGGCACCATGCTCTACCCGCGCTTCGTGAAGTCGGTGGAGCGGGGCGGCGAGGTCATCCGCGAGTACCCCGTGCGCGTGGCTCGGCAGCACATGTGCAAGCCGTCCACCATCCGCGACCTCCACAAAGCCTTGCGCAACACCGTGGTCAGGGGCACGGGCAAGCCCTGCGGCTCCAAGCGCTTCGCCGTGAGCGGCAAGACGGGCACGGCGCAGATTTGGACAAACCAGGGCAACACCAACCGCTACCTCGTCAGCTTCGTGGGCTACTTCCCCTCCGAGCGTCCGAAGTACTCAATGATCGTGTGCATCAAAAAGGCCAGTCCTGCCTACGGCGGTATGCACTGCGGCCCCGTGTTCAAGCGGGTGGCCGAGAGCATCATGGCGCAGCAGCGCGAGAAGAGCTACAAGACGGCTGCCGACACCCTACACGCCCGCCACGCCGTCATAAGGCCCGGCAACCTCCGCGCCACGCGGCAAGTGATGAGCAACCTTAACATGAACGCCAGCGCAGGGAGCGCAGACGGCGAAACCGAAGGAAGCCAGTGGGGCTCAGCCGCGCACAGCGGCAACTCCTACGACCTGACCGCCGAGAAGGAGCAGAAGGGCCTCATGCCCGACCTGACGGGCTACGGCCTCCGCGATGCCGTCTATCGCCTGGAGCGGATGGGCCTGCGTGTCCACACGCGGGGCGTGGGCCGCGTAGTGAAGCAAAACGTCAAGCCGGGCAGCCCCGTGCGCCCGGGGGCAGCCGTCAGCCTTGAACTGTCTGCCGACGGAAAGGACCTGCCCGATGAGCCGAAGCAGCCGGAGCAGCCGTCCGCCCCTCCCCAAAAGGAGGAGGCCCCGGCCCCTAAAGAAGCCGACACTGCCGGAGCGTCCGGAACTGCCGCCCAATAGACCGCGCGAAACTGCCGGCGGGCTGCGGAAAACCGTCCTATAGACTAATTTTCACCGCCCTATAGACTAATTTTCACTATCCTATAAACAAATTCCAACGCCCCCGCACACCACTTTCCCCTTACGCAGGAACAGGAAGGGGGCTCCCATAGACTACGCCATGCTACTCCACCAACTCCTCCACACAGCCCAGGTGGACATCATCGCCGCCAGCCGTCCCACCGACGTAGAAATAAGCGACCTCAGCCTCGACTCCCGTCAGGTCCGCCCAGGCCACCTCTTCTTCGCCGTCAGGGGCACGCAGACCGACGGCCACGCCTACATCCCCACCGCGCTCAACCAGGGAGCCGCAGCCGTGGTGGGCACCGACACCGCCGAAAGCCTCACCCGGCGCGGCCTCCTGCCCGCCGATGCCGCCGCGCCCTACATACAAGTGGCCGACTGCCAGTCCATCGCAGGCACGGTGGCCACAGCCTTCTTCGGACGGCCCAGCGAAAAACTGCGCCTCGTCGGCGTAACGGGAACCAACGGCAAGACCACCATAGCCACCGTGCTCTACCAGCTCCTGCGCGGCCTCGGCCACAAAGCCGGCCTGCTCAGCACCGTGTGCAACTACATCGACAGCCGCCCCGTGCCCGCCTCCCACACCACCCCCGACCCCGTAACGCTCAACCGCCTCCTGGCCGAAATGGTGGAGGAGGGCTGCACCTTCGCCGTGATGGAGTGCTCCAGCCACGCCATACACCAGCGCCGCATCGGCGGCCTCCAGTTCGCTGGCGGCCTGTTCACCAACCTTACCCGCGACCACCTCGACTACCACGGCACGCTGGAAGCCTACCGCGATGCGAAAAAAATGTTTTTCGACGGCCTGGCACCCACAGCCTTTGCCCTGACAAACGCCGACGACCGGAACGGAGCGTTTATGCTTCAGAACTGCGCAGCCCGCCGCCTGAGCTACAGCACCCGCGCAGCCGCCGACTACCGTGGCCGCATCATAGAGGAAAGCATCGAAGGGATGCTCCTCAGCATCGACGGCACCGAGGTGAGCGTCAGCTTCGTGGGCCGCTTCAACGTAAGCAACCTGCTGGCCGTCTATGGCGCCGCGCTGCAGCTGGGCTTCGACCGTCAGGACGTGCTGCGCGTCATGTCCACCCTGCGCCCCGTCAACGGGCGCTTCGAGGCCATCACGTCGCCGCAGGGCTTGAGCGCCGTCATCGACTATGCCCACACGCCCGACGCACTGGCCAACGTCCTCACCGCCATCCGCGAGATAAGCCGGCTCGGCGGCAAAGTCATCACCGTATGCGGCGCGGGAGGCAACCGCGACAAAGGCAAACGCCCCCTCATGGCGCAGGAAGCCGTGCGGCAGAGCGACCGCGTCATCCTCACCTCCGACAACCCGCGCAACGAACAGCCCGAAGCCATCATCAGCGATATGCTGGCAGGCCTCAGCCCCGAACAGCGGCAGACCGTCCTTACCATCACCGACCGCCGCCAAGCCATACGCACCGCCGTCATGCTGGCCGCGCCCGGCGACGTAATACTCGTGGCCGGAAAAGGGCACGAGCCGTATCAGGAAATCAACGGCGTGAAGCACCACTTCGACGACCACGAAGAAGTACGCGCCGCCTTCCAAAGCCTATCCTGACAATCAGAAAAAACTATCCCGCCGATAGGAAAAACTATCCCGCCGACAGGAAAAACCGTCGGCGGACTAAGAAAAACCGTCGGCGGACTAAGAACAGCCATGCTATACTACCTTTTCCGCCTTCTTGAGAGCCTGGGCATCCCGGGCTCCGCCATGTGGAGCTACATCTCCTTCCGTGCCATCCTGGCCTTAATCTGTGCCCTCGCCATCAGCCTCTGGTTCGGCGAGCACTACATCCGTTGGATGAAGCGGCGCAACATCAGCGAGGTGCAGCGCGACAAGAGCATCGACCCCTACGGCGTGCAGAAGAAAGGCGTACCCACGATGGGAGGAGTCGTCATCCTCGTGGCCGTCCTGGTGCCCTGCATCCTCCTGGGCCGCCTGCGCAACATCTACATGCTCCTCATGCTGGCCGCCACCCTCTGGTTCGCCGCGCTGGGCCTGCTCGACGACTACATAAAGGTGTTCCGCCACAACAAGGACGGCCTGGCCGGACGCTGGAAGCTGGCCGGACAGTTCCTCGCCGGCCTCGCCGTAGGCCTGACGCTCTACCTCTCGCCCGACGCGGTCATCCGCGAAAACATAGAGGTGGGCCAGCGGGGAGGCACCACACTGGTGGCCCACAGCCGCACCGAAGTAAAAAGCACCAAGACTACGATACCCTTCGTCAAGGCTAACAACCTCGACTATGCCGAAGCCGTAGGATTTCTCGGCGCTCACAAGCAAGCCGGCGGCTGGGTGCTGTTTGTGCTTATGACGGCGTTCGTCATCGCCGCCGTATCGAACGGCGCAAATCTCAACGACGGAATGGACGGCATGTGCGCCGGAAATTCAGCCATCATATACGTGGCTCTGGGCGTGCTGGCCTATGTGAGCTCGCACTTCGGCCTGGCGAACTACCTCAATACGATGTACGTGCCGGGCTCGCAGGAGCTGGTCATCTTCTGCTGTGCCATGCTCGGTGCGCTCATAGGGTTCCTGTGGTACAACACCTACCCCGCTCGTGTCTTCATGGGCGACACAGGCTCCCTGATGATAGGCGGCACCATCGGCGTGCTGGCCGTCATCATCCACAAGGAGCTCCTCCTGCCCCTGCTCTGCGGCGTGTTCCTCCTGGAAAGCGTCAGCGTAATCTTCCAGACGGAGTACGCCAAGATGGGCAACCGCCGCGGCCAGAAATGGCGCGTGTTCAAACGCGCACCCCTCCACGACACATTCCGCGTCAAGCCCGAGGACATGATTCCCGGAGCCAAGTACATCTTCCGCAACTGGCCGCGCACGCCGGCCCTGGAGTCGATGGTAACAGTCCGCTTCTGGATTATCACCGTCCTGCTGGCAGCCCTCACCATCATAACGCTGAAAATCCGCTGACTACAGGCAAGGCGGACCGTCCGGAGCATCCGGACGTCCCAGCCCATAGGCCGCGAAAAACTATCGGCGGACTAAGAAAAACCATCGGCGGACTAATTCCCCCTATCCTATAGACAAGAAAACACCCTCCCTACGCCCATGAAAAAAATCGTAGTACTCGGTGCCGGCGAAAGCGGCGTAGGCACCGCCATCCTCGCCGCACAAAAAGGTTACGAAGTGCTCGTCAGCGACAGCGGCCAGATACCCGACCGCTACGTACAGATGCTCGAAGCCCACCAGATAACCTGGGAAGAGTGCGGGCACACTGCGTCGCGCATCCTCGACGCCGACGAAGTCGTGAAAAGCCCCGGCATACCCGACACCGCCCCCATCATTCAGGCCATCATAGACAACAGCATACCCGTCCTAAGCGAGATAGAGTTTGCCGCACGCTACACCAACGGACACTGCGTCTGCATCACAGGCTCAAACGGAAAGACCACCACAACCACCCTCATCCACTACATATTCCAGCGTGCCGGCCTGCGCGTCGGCCTGGCCGGCAACATAGGTCGCAGCTTCGCCCGACAGGTGGCCGAGGACGACAAGGACTGGTACGTCCTCGAACTCTCATCCTTCCAACTCGACAACATGTACGGCTTCCGCGCAGCCATAGCCGTGCTCATGAACATCACGCCCGACCACCTCGACCGCTACGGCTACGACTTCCAGCGCTACACCGATGCGAAAATGCGCATCATCCAGAACCAGGACAAAAGAAACTGCCTGATATACTGGGCCGGCGACCCGACAGTGTGCCGCGAACTAAAGAAACGCGAGGGAGATTACCGCGCACCCGCCACCACCCCTACGGGCCACACCGCCGCCCCAGGCCACCCCAACCTCATCGGCTTCACCGACGACGCCTTCCAGCAACTCCAGCTCAGCTTCTCACAGATGGGACGCCACAACCAAAGGAACGCCACCGCCGCCTACCTGGCCTGCCGAGCCGCCGGCATAGCCGACGACATCATACGCCAGTGCCTCGACGACTTCCCCGGCGTGGAGCACAGGCTGGAAAAGGTGTGCGAACAGGAAGGCGTGCTCTGGATAAACGACTCAAAGGCCACCAACGTAGATGCCTGCCTCGTCGCCCTCCAGGCCATGGACCGCCCCACCGTGCTCATCGTCGGCGGCAAAGACAAGGGCAACGACTACACCGTGCTCCACGACATCATACGCCAGAAGTGCCGGGCCCTCGTCTATCTCGGCGCCGACAACGACACCCTCCACCGCAACTTCGACGCCCTCGGCCTCCCCGTGGCCGACACCCACTGCATGGCCGACTGCGTAGCCGCCTGCCGAGGCTTCGCCGAGGAAGGCGATGCCGTGCTCCTCAGCCCCTGCTGCGCCTCCTTCGACCTCTTCCGCAACATGGAGGACCGGGGCGAACAGTTCCGCGCCTGCGTGCGCCAGACAGCCGGATAGCCCGAACTGTCCCGCCGATAGGAAAAACTGTCGGCGGACTAATTTCCCCTGTCGGCGGACTAAGAAACACTCCCCTATAGACCACGAAACACAACCCATGACACTCCCCTCCTTCTTCCGCCTCAAAGGCGACACCGTCGTGTGGAGCATATTCTTCGCCCTCTGCTTCATCTCACTGGTCGAGGTATTCAGCGCCACAAGTATGCTGGTATATCGCAGCGGCTCCTTTTGGGCTCCCTTCATCCGCCAAGGCGTATTCCTCGCCATAGGCACAGTCATCTGCATCGGCACACACTTCGTGCAGTGCCGCCGGCTCACGTTCATTTCCGCCCTGTGGCCCATCATCGTCGGCCTGCTGCTGCTCACCATCCTGATGGGCGACGAAACCAACGGAGCCAGCCGCTGGCTCTTCGGCTTCCAGCCCAGCGAGTTCGCCAAGGGCATTCTCGTCGCCACCATAGCCCTGATACTCTCGCGCTGCCGCGAGGGCAACGGAGTAAGCCGCATGGCCCTGCGCTACGTACTCGCCTTCACACTGCCCGTAGTCGCGCTCATCGGCAAGGAGAACGTCAGCACAGCCGTCCTCATCAGCGGCGTCGTGTACCTCATGATGTTCGTAGCCGGCATACCGCGCGGACAAATGATCAAGCTCACGCTCATCTGCGCCGTGCTGGGAGGCCTGGGCCTCCTGGGCGCAAAAGCCCTTCCCACCGACAGCGAAGCACCCTTCTACCAGAGTGCTCCGGGCTCCTTCCTAAAGCACCGCGGCCCAACCATACACAACCGCGTGTTCGGCAAGAGCCTCGTCATCACGCCCAACCCCGACAGCCTCGTAGTCAGCGACAAGAACATGCAGGTCGTACACGCCCGCATAGCCGTGGCCAACAACAACCACGGCCTCGGGCTGATGCCCGGCAACAGCGTAGAGCGCGACTACCTTCCCCAAGCCTACAGCGACTTCATCTATGCCATCATTGCCGAGGAAACCGGCATCTGGGGCGCCTCCATCGTACTCCTGCTCTACCTCATCCTGCTCTACCGCTGCGGAATCATAGCCAACCGCTGCGGACAGGACTTCCCCGCGTTCTTCGTCATGGGCCTCGGCGTACTGCTCACCGGCCAGGCCCTCCTCAACATGATAGTAGCCGTAGGCCTCGGCCCCGTAACGGGCCAGACCCTGCCGCTCATCTCGCGCGGCGGCACGAGCACGCTCATTACCTGCGCCTACATCGGAATGATTCAAAGCGTGGCGTGGAGCGGACTGCCCAAGAAAAAAGACAACCCCGCCGCTGCCGACGATCAGCCCCAAGGAGAGGAAAAACCATCGGCGGACTAAATTTCCCTGTCGGCGGACTAATTTTTCCTGTCGGCGGACTAAATTCCCCTGTCGGCGGCCCAGTGCCCGCCACCCTACAGACTGCCCGCATTCCCCCCTTAACCTCTAACAGCCAATCCCCCCTTGCCCACCTCCCCCGCCCTGATTCTCCACACAGGCAAGTACGCCGACGACCGCCTCGTAGTGGAAGCCTACACCCTCGAAGCAGGAGCCGTCAGCTTCATAACCCGCGTCAGCCACGGACGGGCGAAGGCACGCATCCCCCACACACTCTTCCAGCCCCTCGCCCTACTCGAAATCACCTGGCCTGAACAAGCACGCACCACCCTGCACAAGCCCCAGGCCGCACGCCCCCTCATCGTGGGCCACTCCATAGCCGCCCAGCCCGTCAAAGCCGCCCTCGCCCTCTTCCTCGCCGAATTTCTCCGAGCCGTACTGCGCCACGAACCGCCCGCCCCGCCCGTGTTCCACTTCTGTGCCCACGCCGTGCGCTGGCTCAACCTCGTCGAAGGCCGCCCCCTGGGCAACGTCCACCTCGCCATACTCGTGCGCCTCGCCACCCTCCTCGGCTTCCGGCCCACCCCCGAAGAACTCAGCCTCACCTGCCCCCAGCAATATCAGGCCGTACTCCCCCAACTCCTGCGCATCAACCTCGCCAACCAACACCTATATCTATTTACGCGCGCGCAACGCGCGGAATTTCTACGCCAAATCCAGCTCTACTACAGCCGCCACTATCCCGCCTTCCCAGAGCTCAAAAGTGCCGAAGTGCTCACTCAGATTTTCGGATAAGCACCTAAAAACACAAAAAACAGCAAAAAAAACGCCCTAACGCTTGGCCAATTCAAAATAAAGCCGTACTTTTGCACCCGCAACTAAGCGAAAGAGCCACGCGCCCACCGACAGTTGCCCCCATCCCAAGGGTAGTTTCCCCTACCCCTACGACAGGAAAAACCATCCTATACGATAGTGGAAACTATCGGCGGACTAAAATTTCCTATCGGCGGACTACGAAAAACCATCGGCGGGATAGGAAACAGGAGCGGCGCGGCAAGCAAAACCATCAGGTCCCTTCGTCTATCGGTTAGGACGAGAGATTTTCATTCTCTAAAGAGGAGTTCGACTCTCCTAGGGACTACCACTGACCATCAAGCGAACAATAAAAACAGTAATAACGATAATGGCAAATCACAAGTCATCCCTAAAAAGAATCCGCCAGACCGCATCGCGCCGCCTGCACAACCGCTACTACGCAAAGACCATGCGTAACGCCGTGCGCAAGCTCCGTGCAACCTCCGAAAAGGCCGCCGCTCAGGAGCTCCTCCCCAAGGTGCAGAAGATGCTGGATAAGCTCGCCAAGACCAACGTTATCCATCAGAACAAGGCCGCAAACATCAAGAGCGGCTTGATGGCGCACGTCAATAAGTTGAGCTAAATCCACCCGCCCTGCGGAAAGAAAAACAGAAGCTGAGCGACTCGAAAGTTTCGCTCAGCTCTTTCTTTTTTCCCCTGCACAAGCCGCGTTTATCCCCGCGCCTGTCGCAACGCCCCTTATTCCAGTCGCAACGCCCCCCGCACCCGCTGCAGCGCCCCCTGCCCCAGCAGAGACTTTCCCCGTTCCAATCCCAAATTTCCCACCCATGCGCACACTCAAAGCCCTGATGGTCGCCAGCCTCCTGCTGCTGGCCCTGCCTGTCAAAGCCCAAGGACAGACCACGCCGCCGAAAAGCGCCAACGCCGCTACCCTAAGCCGCACCATAGGGCAGGAAGACATCACGCCCATAGACCTCGCGGGAACCTGGGCCTACCGCTGTCCGTGCCTCGTCTTTGAAAGCGACCACGCGGCCAGCACTCTCGACCACAACCTTGCCGTCAGGAAAATGGCGGACTATCTGGGACGCACGCTTACCCAAGCGGGCCTCACTGCCGGCGCACTGACACTGACCTTCGACGCTGAAGGAAACTGCACCGTCGGAGCGGGCGGCAAAACCCTCGAAGCTTCCTACACGCTTAGCGGCAGCACGCTCACCCTTACTTTCCCTCTGCTGAAAAAGAGCGCAGGGATGAACGTCAGCCAGGGCGGCAACGGCCTGCAAGTCGGCATGAGGGCCGACAGCCTTCTGGCCTTCCTGCAAGCCATCGGCGGGGAAAGCGCCGCCACCGAAAGGTCGCTGGGCAGCATGGGGCGGATGATGAACAACTACGGCGGGGTGCTCCTGGGCCTCGTACTGACAAAACAATAGCCGCCCACAGGCGGCTTTTTGGAACAGGCGGCGGGGACTCCGCCTGTTCCCCGATCCTGCAAACCCTCCGTGGGCTTGCAGGATTTTTCGTATAGTGCGGCACTCAGCCCTCAGCGGGCAGGAGCTCGTCGAGGAGCTGACGGAACACAGGGGCCTGGCGGAGCAGGGGCGCGTGTCCTACGAGAATGAGCCGTTCCATGGCTCGGGTCATGGCTACATTGAGTTTGCGGTCGATGAGGTGGCCGTCCTCGCTGAAGGTGTGGGAGGTGAGGAAGCGCAACTGGTAGCGGCGCTGCACGGTGAAGCCGTAGATGATGACGCGGCGCTGCGAGCCTTGGAAGCGCTCCACGGTGTCGATGGCCACACGGGCGGCCACGTCGTCGGGCAGGCGGGAGCGTATGGCGGCTATCTGGTTGCGGTAGGGCACGATGACCCCCACTTCGTCCTTCCAGCCGTTGTCGGTGATGAGGCGGGCGATGATGTCGGCCTCCACGGCGTTCACCTTGTCGGACAGGGGGTGAAGGGGCAATTCGGCGGGGATGAACTCCACGCGGGGGCCGTCGGCTGCGGCCTGCTGGTGGGGCAGGGGCACGGGGCGCAGGAGGCCGTCGTAGAAGGCGCGGTTGGGGAAATCGGCCACGTCGGGGTGCATACGCCCCTGGCTGGTGAGCATGTAGCAGACGGCGGGGTCGTGGCGATAGGCGTGGAGCAAGCGCTCAAAGAGGGACTGGCGGCAATCGCTCAGGCCGATTTGCTGCAAACCGGCGTCGGCCACGGCAGCCTGATCGGGCGACTGCTGCACCACGGCGGGCAACTGCTTGTGGTCGCCGATAAGGACAAATTTGCGTATGGCAAGGCCGCTTTCTCCCCCCGTAGGGCTGGCATTTCCTAGTCCGCCGACAGTTTTCCCTAGTCCGCCGACAGTTTCTCCTAGTCCGCCGACAGTTTCTCCTAGTCCGCCGACAGTTTCGGCTGCGGCTACGGCAGGCGGAGCCGTGGCTGCGAGAAGGGGAAGAAGCTGCGGCTCAAGAATTTGCGAAGCTTCATCGACAATGGCCAGACTGAACGAGCGGAGGCGGAAAAGCTCCTGATGGTTGCACAGGGCCGCCGTGGTGCCTGCGAACACGCGGATGCGGGCCACCAGGTCCCTGACCTCGGCGGCACTCTCAAGCGTGGCCACGCGGTTCTCCAGCAAGTAGGGGCGGCAAGCCTCGGAGCAGGACAGACTGCCGCCGATGCGGATGAAGTCAATCCCCGCCTCGATGAGCTTGGAGCAGGCTTCATCGACGGCGCGGTTGGTGTAGGACACCACAAGCACGGCGGCCTCGGGGCTCTCCAGCTCCTCGCACAGCGTGGTCATAAGGCCGAAGGACGTTTTCCCCGTGCCGGGAGGCCCTATTATGAGGAAAAGCTCACGAGCCTGGCGGACGCGCAGGGCGAGGTCGTTGAATGCGCCGTAGTCGCCGCGCAGCCGCAGCGACGCGTCCACCTCGGGCTTGCGCTGGAGCAGCACGAGGTCGCGCCGGCGCCGGGGTGCCGACAAGAAGGCGTGGAGTCCGCGGAAGAGGGTGGCCGACGATGATTCGTAGAAGTCGTGCTCCACGGCCCAGCGTATGGGGCGGCCGTCCGTGCGGGGCGGGTAGAAGAATCGCGCCGTGCTCTGCGGAGCCCGCAGGCGCAGGGTGATGCGCCCTCCCCGCAGTTCGGCCAGCGTGCCGCGCAGGCAGGGTGTACGCCGCAGGTCGGGTTCGTCGCCCTCGGCGTAGGGATAGACCACCACAATGTCGCCCTGGCGGAAATTGGCCGCCTGCCCCTCCACGCAGGTCAGCAGGCCGGCATCGTCAGCCGCAGGGTCCGTGCCGGCCAGTCCGTGCGAAGCCTCTGGCCAGGCCAGCGTTACCTCCGCCACGTCGGTAGCCTCCGCGCCACTCGGGCTGACAAGGGTCAGGCCGGCGTATATATTGCCTGCAAGAAGCTTATCGGCAAGCGTGTCGTGCCACGACGCGGCAAAGCCCGACCCCTCCTTTTGCGTGTTGCCCACCTTGCCCAGTATGTGCTCCGTGCTGACAAAGCGCAGGAAGCGGAGGTAGTAGGACCGCTCAAGGGGCGAGGCGGCGTGTACGGGGCTGAGCAGGGCCTCCAACTCGGGCCTCTTGTATTGCTGCCAGAGCTTCTCGCTGCCCTGCTTCTGGCGGAGTTTGTCGGGCGTGAGCGTCAGGAGCACGTCGTAGCCCTTCTCGGCATAGAGTTGCTCACAGCGTGCCATCTGGTTGCGGAGCTGCAGCGCGAGGTGGAGGAGGCGCGGCGCGGGAGCCACGTTGAGCAGCCCCTTTCGGTACTTGCTGTAGAGCAGGAAGGGCATCACTTGCTCGTTGGGCAGGTCCAGGCCATAGTGGAGCACCGCCATGTAGAGCAGGGCCTGCGCGTAGTGCTTCTCCTGCGCCACCGGCACCTCGGGGTCGGCGTTGGGAGGCCAGCCGCCCTTCCCGCCTTTCTGCTCAAGCAGGACGCGGAAGTCGAGTTGCAGCATGTCCATACGCCCCTGCAAGCCCAGGGTTTCACAGAAAAAGGTCGGCTCCAGCACCACGGCGGAGGAGCGGAAACCCTTCACGTGGGCGTTCAGCCCGGCCCGCACCGCCTCGCGAATGTTGGCGGCCTGGCGCTGCGCATCCTTATGGAACGTGTCGGGCAGCGGCGTGGTGGCCAGCAGGAGCGGGTACTGGCGGAAGAAGTCGCGGGCACTCTCGGCGTAGGGGCGGTCAAGGCCGCGCAACGACTCGTCAAGCATCTGGCTCGCAAACTGCCCCAGGAGAATAGGGGCGGTGGCCTGGTCGGCACGGAGCCTGCTCAGGAGATGCACGGCGGGGGAGTCGGCATAGCTCTCCATACAGGAGACCACGGCCGTTATATCCATCAGCAAATCGGGCTCCAGGATGAGGAGCTCGGGATGAAGCACCCCGTCGGGGGCTCGGTGGGGGCGCACGACGTTGAGCTGGGCCCCTTCGTGCAGGAGCTTGGCCAGATAGCTCCAGTCCCGCCCGTAGAAATAAGGATTGGAGGGGCCGTAGTCCACGGTCAGGGTCTGGCCGTCGGCCTCGTTGCACTGGCCCGTAACAGTGGTGGGCGTGAACGCGCTCACCACCAGCCTGAGGCACGGCGCCAGCCCTTCGTCGGTCGTCTCGGCCGGGTCGCGCACGGCAGCGGGGAGCCGGCCAAGAAGATCGGCGGGCACGGGCACGGCATACAGCCACGCCACCCAATCGGCCACGGCCCGCACGTCGGCAGCGGCGTGGAAGGCCTGTCCGTCGGCAGAGGCATGGCGCATACGGCTACGAGCCGCATTGACACGCCTGCGGAGCCGGGCAGGCACGCCCTGCTGGTTCATCAGATAGTTGAGCTTGGCAAAAAGGGAGGGGTGCTGGAGGTGCGTGAAGCGGGTGAACGGCTCCACGCTGCGCCGCAGGACGGCACGGAGCAGGCGGTAGGTCTGGGGCGCGGCGGCCTGGAGGGCTTCTTCAAGGTCGCGGTAGAGCTCCTCGGCGGAGCTGTCGTAATTGTCGGGCATGTAGTTTGGTCTGTTCGGGGGGGGCGACGGCCGTAGAAAAGGCGCGATATAGCCGAAAGTATGGGAAAGTTTTGGCCACCTCGGGGGAAAAGCGTAACTTTGCAGGTGTAAATGTGCCCATTGAGTATGACACTTCGTTCCCTGCCTTCCCGAGTGGCGGCCAGCCTGCTGACACTTTTGTCGCATCTGCCGCTGGCTGTTCATTATGTGCTGAGCGACATTTTTATCTACCCCCTGGTTTATTATATCCTGCGGTACCGCCGGCGTGTGGTGCGGCGCAACATGCGTGCCTCCTTTCCAGATTGGACGGACGGGCAGTTGCGCCAGACTGAACGGCGGTTCTATCATTGGTTCAGCGACATGCTGGTGGAAACCCTTAAAGCGCACACCATCAGCCTCAGGACGCTGCGCAGCCGGGTGGAGTACCGAGGCACTGAACTGCTGGAGAAGGCTGCGGCGGAGGGGCACGATTTCATTTGCTGCTACCTTTCGCACTACGCCACCTGGGAATGGTGCGTGGGGTTCCCCTATGAGCGTCCCGAACTGACGCTCTGTCAGATCTATCACCCGCTGGAGAACGCGGTGTTCAACGATTGGAGCACGCAGAGCCGCGAGCGTTTCCGCGCCGTGTGCATTCCGATGCGCCAGACGCTGCGCCGTCTGCTCCAACTGAGGAAGGCGATGCAGGAGGGGAGCCTCAAGGGGCACGACGGGCAGACGGCTGTGAAGGGGATGGTATTCGGCTGCATAGCCGACCAGGTTCCGACGCGCGAGAGCATACATCTGCGTCTGCCTTTCCTGCACCAGGACACGGCTGTCTTTACGGGTTGCGAAAAGCTGGGGCGGCAGCTTGGCATGTCCTTCTGCTATGCGCAAATCGAGCGCCCCCGCCGTGGCCACTACACCGTAAGTTTCCAGCCCCTCACGCCCACGGCGGAAGAAGCTGCCGGCGACTTCGCCTACACGCGTGCCTACTTCCGCCGTCTGGAGGCGGACATACAGGCGCACCCCCACCTCTGGCTCTGGACGCACAACCGCTGGAAGCGCTGAGCGGAGGAGGCGTTTTCACTCCTCTATACGATGGCTATTCTTAGTCCGCCGATAGTTTTTTCTATCGGCGGACTTGTTTTCACTTGTCTATAGGCCCGTCATGCCGGACGCTCCGGACGGGCCGGCTTCTCTATGGGCCAGGCACTTTCCTCCTTAGAACAGCGACAGCTGGCGGGGGCCTGCGGCCTCGTCGTCGGTAGGCTCATCGGGCGCAGGAGCAGGCTCATCGGCAGGGGCGGCGGGGGCAGGGGCCTCATCGCCGGCAGGCTCTTCATCTGTCGCAGGCTCGGGGAAGCGCGTAGGCTCCAACTCCACGACATCGGCCACCTTGAGCGTCGTTACGCGGGTGCCGCGCAGCGCATCGTAGGGCTTGACCGTGGTTTCGGCCTCGGCATCGAACTCCAGGGGGGCTCGGTCGCCGCCGGGGAAGGTGAACTGGAGGCGCGGATAGGGTGTGTCGGTGAGCAGCAGGAGCTGCGAGTGCTCCAGGTCGCCGCCCATGAAATGCTTGCCACGGGTGGCGGCAGCCACCTCCAGGGTGAAGCGCTTGCAGTAGGGGTTGAGGTCGTAGCGTGCGTCGAGTAGGACGGCCGTCCACACCTTGTGCGGGTCGAACTTCTCCACCCGCAGCAGCTCCTGTGCCGTCTCGTAGTGATTGTTGGGGTCGAAGTTGGTGGTATAGAAGCGTCCGTTCTTCAAGATTACCAGCACGAGGTCATCGGCGTGGAACTCGCCGAGAGGCTGCCCGTGCTCGTCGTAATTGAGCCTTTGGATGTCCCAGTCGAACCATACCTTGCGCCCGCCCAGCGTACTGCCGCCGTGGCTTTTCAGCTGGATGCGCAGCACGTCGTCCTTGCAGAGCAGGTTGCCCTTGGAGGCACGGCCCTTCACGGCCAGTTCGGCGAAGTCCTTGTCGAACACCAGGCGCATCTTGCGCTTAGAGGGATTGGGCTTCAGTTGCACCTTGATGGTTTCCGCCTCCCCGTTGGGATTCGCCGAGAAGTAGCAGACGCGGCTTCCCGCCGTGCCGCTCGTCAGGTCGTACTCGCGGTCGTGCGTAATGGAGGTTACGTTGAAGCGCTTGTAGTAGTAGGCTCCATGCCGCCCGTCGCGGTACACCGCATTATATATCGTGCGCGTGTCGTTCTTCTTGAACACGGCGATGTGGAGTATGTCGGCCTTCTTTTTCTCGGCCTTGGAGCGTTCCGTCTCGCCTATGAACACCTTTTCCTGAATACGGGTAACCTTGTATGTCCCGTCGCGATAGAAAATGATTACGTCGTCTATGTTGGAGCAGTTCTCCACAAATTCGTCCTTCTTCAGCCCGAAGCCCATGAAGCCCTCCTCGCGGTTGATGTAGAGCTTTTCGTTGGCTTCGATAACCTTAGTGGCCTCAATCGTGTCGAAGGAGCGGATTTCCGTGCGGCGGGGGTACTGCGCGGCATACTTGGCGTAGATGCTCTGGAACCAGCGCACGGTTACGTCGGTCATACGCTTCAGGTCGCGGTCGATGAGGGCTATGTCGTCCTTGAGCCTGACTATTTGCTCCTCGGCCTTGTCGGAGTTGAACTTCAATATACGCGCCATCTTAATCTCCATGAGCCGCAGAATATCGTCCTTGGTTACCTCGCGCACCATCTGCGGATACCACGGCGTGAGGCGGAGGTCGATGTGGGCGCAGGCGGCATCCATCGTCGGAGCCTGCTCAAACTCTTTATCCTTGTAGATGCGCTCTTCAATAAAGATGCGCTCCAACGAACAGAAGTGCAGTTGCTCCGTCAGCTCGCCGCGACGGATGAGCAGTTCCTGCCGAAGGAGTTCCTTGGTGTGCTCGGCAGAGTGGCGGAGCACGTCGCTGACGGTTACGAACCTTGGGGTGCGGTCGTCTATCACGCAGCAATTCGGCGACAGGCTTACTTCGCAGTCGGTGAAGGCATAGAGGGCATCGATGGTCTTGTCCGACGATGTGCCGGGGCGGAGGTGTACGAGTATTTCGGCCTCGGCGGCTGTGTTGTCGTCCACCTTGAGGATTTTTATCTTGCCCTTCTCGTTGGCCTTGAGTATGGAGTCGATGACATCGGTGGTATCTTTGCTGAACGGTATTTCGGTGATGGCGAGAGTCTTGGGGTCGCGCTTTTCAATCTTGGCGCGGACTTTCACCACGCCGCCGCGCATTCCGTCGTTGTACTTGCTGATGTCGATGAGGCCGCCGGTAGGGAAGTCGGGGTAGAGGGCGAAGGGCTCGCCACGGAGGTAGCTCACGGCGGCCTGACACAGCTCTCCGAAATTGTGGGGCAGTATTTTGGCGCTCAATCCCACGGCGATGCCCTCGGCTCCCTGCGCGAGGAGGAGGGGGAACTTCACGGGCAGGCTGATGGGCTCCTTGTTGCGTCCGTCGTAGGACATCTTCCAGTCGGTCGTCTTGGGGTTGAACACGATGTCGAGGGCGAGTTTGGTGAGCCTGGCCTCGATGTAGCGGGCGGCGGCGGCGCGGTCGCCCGTCAGGATGTTACCCCAGTTTCCCTGACAGTCGATGAGCAGATTCTTCTGGCCGAGCTGCACGAGAGCATCCTTGATGGAGGCGTCGCCGTGGGGGTGGAACTTCATCGTTTCGCCCACGATGTTGGCCACCTTGTTATAGCGCCCGTCATCCATGCGCTTCATGGTGTGGAGGATGCGGCGCTGCACGGGTTTCAGGCCGTCGCCCAAGTGAGGCACGGCGCGTTCCAGTATGACGTAGGAGGCGTAGTCGAGAAACCAGTCCTGATACATATTCGGCAGCAGCGGGGCTTCTCCCTGCTGGGGCTTTGCTGCCCGGGACGGCTGTAAGGGTTCTTCGTTCTGCATGATAGGGGGATTTTCTGCAAAATTACGAAATAGAAAGCGAAAAGCCAAACAAAACGCCATTTTTCAGCCCTGAAGCGCCTGCCAAGCCCCGATTGGCCGCCGCAGAGCAGGGAAAGCCTCCCCCACCCCACCGATGCTTCGCACTACTCCATACCATAGGGCGAACTACTCTATACAGTAGGGCGAACTACTCTATACAGTAGGACGAACTGTCGTACAGGCCCGTGCAGAGCCCCTTGCAGGACGCTCAAAACCTCTTGGTATTCTGCGGTTTCACAATCCGCAGTATGGCAGCCACGACTTGCAAAGCCACCTGCCGCCGCCCTAAAAACACGGCCAAGCATCCGTATTTCCCCTGAAAATTTGCCCACGTGGGAAACTTGCCCTACCTTTGTATCACAGTATTTACCTTTAATCTGATTTTCATTCCTAAAGCCATGAAAACACTCACCCTTACCCTCTGCGGCCTTCTCGCCGCCGGCACCCTTTCCGTCCCGTGCCAGGCCGCTCCCCATCCGTCCGCCACCACAGCCTGGTCCGCCCCCAGCCCCACCTTCACCGACGAAGAGCCGGCGGGTGAGCGACGCATCTATTTGCGCTCAGGCCAAGCTTGCGCCTACGACGAGATGGCAGGCTACGTGTTTGAATACGCACAATACGGAGCCTACAACCTCGTGCTTGGCGAAGGGCAGAGCGTGTGGATTCAGAATATACTCTGCGGTGTCAATTCCGACAAATGGGTGGAAGGCACCCTAAGTCCCGACGGCACCACCGTTACCGTAGCCGCCGGCACCATTATCGAAAGGAACGACAAAGTCCGCGTGCCAGACAGCGAACAGTTCTACGAGGGCAACCTCCGCCTCTACATGCTCAAGGGCCGCGCCCACGACGGCGGCATACAGTTCACGCCCGACGCCGAAGCCCCCATCACCTTCACCCTCAGCGGCGACCGGTTCATACTGAACGGCACCAAGGACGAAGAAGCCATACTCGGAGCCATCTATACCGACTTCGAGGGAAAGGCCGCCACGCTGAACGGCACATGGACCAAGATGGGCGAATGGGACTCCCAAGCCACCCTGTTCGGCGAGTCCGCCGCCACGCTGCCCGACGGCCTTACTGCCCGCGACTACCTCCTCACCGCCGGCACTTCATCCGACAACGCACAGCAACGCCTCGTACAACTGGCCACGTCAGGCACCGATGCCTATCTCGGCTCCCTGACCAGCCAGCTCCCCCACGCTTGGGTGAAAGGCACCGTCCACGACGGAAAAATCACTTTCCCAAGACAATTCATCGGCACCGTCAATAGTTTTCTCACCTACTTCAGCGGAGGCACCGCCAACCGTGAGGGCCTGGGCGAATACACCGAGGACTTCACCTTCCTCTACGATGCAGAAAGCGGCACCCTCACTCCCGAGAACACACACGAATCCCTGTTCATCACCACCTTCGACTACGGCAATTTCAACATCTTTGCCAGCCCCGTCCTCACGCCCTATGAAGAAGTGGCCGCCACGCCTGTGGCACCGGAAATCTACGACGTATCCCCGTCTGCCAACCTACCAGGCACGCTGGAGATTTTCTACGACGTAACCAACTGCGACAGCGAAGGCCACTACCTCAATCCCGACAAATTCAGCTACGTGCTCTATGTGAACGGCCAGCCCTACACCTTCACCGCCGGCCCCTATCGACTGCAAGCCGACCGTCAGGAACTCAGCCTCGGATTCCTAAACAAATACTTCACCGTGCACTTTGAATGCCTCGGGCTCTTCCTTCAGGAAAAAGGCGTGCGCACCATCGGCCTGCAAAGCATCTACCGAGGCGGCGGCGAGGAGCGCCGCTCCGCCCTTGTCAGCTTCAGCGTACCCGAGGAAGTGGGCATACTCGCACCCACAGCCACGGCAGCCGTCACTATGCCCCTCTTCAATCTCTACGGCCAGCCTGCCACAGGCAGCACGCGGGGCATCGTCGTCAGCCAAGGCAAGAAGACACTCACCCGTTAAGCCCCACGCCGCACCGGCCCATAGGACACTCCCCACTCTCCTATACGATGCTCCCCACTCCCCTATACGATGCTCCCCACTCTCCTATACGATGCTCCCCACTGTCCTATACACCCGTAAGAACAAGTCCGCCGACAGTTTTTCCTATCGGCGGACTTCTGCGCACGCTGCGCCGGCCACGGCCTGCCCGACCGTAAGCCACGCGACCCTCAGCCTCCCCCACGCCCCACTCGCGGCGGCCTGCCGCACACAAAAAGCGAGAGGAGAGAACTTGTCTCTCCTCTCGGTGCGCTTCAGGATGGGCTTGAACCAACGACCCCCTGATTAACAGTCAGGTGCTCTAACCAACTGAGCTACTGAAGCGGGTTTTTTGCTTTTTTTTCGCTTTCTCTTGCGATTTGCAGTGCAAAAGTAGTGATTAATTCGGAAATAAACAATAACTTTGCAGGAAAATTTCAAAGAAACCGCAAAAAAACGCCAATTATGCCTAAAATTGCTACCTTGGGTAGTGCTTTAACGGATGTTTTGACCAAACTCACGTCCGACGACGTCCTTGACCAACTTCAACTTGGCAAGGGCAGCATGACACTCATCACCGCCGACCAATTCGCCCACCTCAGCGACATGCTCGCCAACCTGCCCACCGAAGTGGCCACGGGCGGAAGCGCAGCCAACACCGCCCTGTGTCTCGCCCACCTCAGCGACACGGCGCAGCCGGCAGCCACGCAAGTGGCCTACATCTGTAAGCTCAACTCCACCGACCGCTACGGCCAGAACTTCCTCCGGACATTCCGGAGCGCCGGAGTGGACGTAACCGTCATTCCCTCCACCGACAAGGCTTCGGGCGTGTGTACCTCCTTCGTCTCGCCCGACGGCGAGCGCACCCTCGCCACCTATTTGGGAGCAGCCTGCGACCTCCAGGCCGACGACCTCCACGAAGGAATGTTCGCCGGAGCCGACATCGTCTATATCGAGGGCTACCTCGTGAGCAGCCACGCCCTGATGCAACGCGCCCTCACCCTTGCCCACCAGGCAGGCGCACAGGTCTGCCTCGACATGGCCAGCTACAATGTGGTGGAGGCCGACCACGATTTCTTCCACCGCTGCGTGCTGCCGCAGACCGATATAGTCTTCGCCAACGAGGACGAGGCCGCCGCATGGCTGCCCGGCACCCCCGAAGACGCATTGGCCGACCTTGCCGGACGCTGCGCCATAGCCGTGGTGAAGCTCGGAGCAAAAGGGGCCATGGCACGCCGGGGAAGCGAAACCGCCCGCGTGGAAGCCATGCCTGTGGCAAAGGTTGTCGATACCACCGCAGCGGGCGACTTCTTCGCCGCCGGCTTCCTCCACGCCTATGTGCGGGGCAACGGCCTCACCGCCTGCCTGAAAGCCGGTGCCGCCTGCGCCGGCAACGTCATCCAAGTGATGGGCACCAAGCTCCCCCCGGAAATGTGGGACAGCCTCAAAGCAAAACTCAGCATCCAATAGAACACACAACAGCATGAAACGACTCCTTATATATATTATAGGCGCAGGCTTCCTCGCCTGCCCTGCCCTCACGTCCACCGCACAGGACAACTACGACTTCGAGGCCGCCCGCCAGTTGGAAGTCTTCAACACGGCGTACCGTCAGCTGCATCTGCACTACGTCGATAGCCTCGATGCCAAGAAGCGGCTGGGAGAGGCCCTCGACTATATGCTCGGCCAGATCGACCCCTACACGGAATACTACCGCAAGGAGGACACCGAAAACCTGAAAGCCCTCTCCACCGGCAAGTACGCCGGCATAGGCTCGCCCATCGTCTATCGCAAGGACTTGGACTGCGCCGTCTTTTCCAATCCCTACCACGACAAGCCTGCCTATCGCAGCGGCGTGCGCTCGGGCGACAGGATTAAGCGCATCGACGGCAAGGCCGTGAGCGGCGAACACCCCACCGACACGCAGGACTACCTCACCAATATCACCAACATGCTGCGCGGAGAGCCCGGCACCACCGTTACGGTGGATTTAGAGCGCCCCTGTTACCCGATTTCCCCCGATGAAACCGTGGAAGATACCGTCCGCAAGCTCACGCTTACCATCACGCGCGAACAAATCCACCAGAACAACGTAGAATTGGCCAAAATGCTCGATGAAACCGTGGGATACGTCTCCCTGTCGGGTTATACCGAAGGCGCAAGCGACGAGTTGAAGACAGCCGTCCAAGGCTTGAAGAGCAGCGGCATGAAGTCCTTCATCCTGGACCTGCGCGGCAACGGCGGCGGCCTGCTTGAGGAAGCCGTGAAAATGGTGAGCCTGTTCGTGAAACGCGGGTCAGACGTGGTAACCATGCGCGGGCGCAGCTCATCGGAGGGCACGACTTACCGCACGCCCTCCGAGCCTTTAGACCGGAAGCTTCCCATCGTCGTACTCACCGACTACGGCACAGCCTCCGCTGCGGAAATCACCTGCGGAGCCCTTCAGGACATGGACCGCGCCGTGATCGTGGGAGCCCGCACATACGGCAAGGGTCTCGTCCAGCAGAGCTGCGCCCTGCCCCTCGACGGCGCGATGAAATACACCGTGGCCAAATACTACATTCCTTCGGGGCGCTGCATCCAGGCCCTCGACTATGCCCACCGGGGCGACGACGGGCAGCCCCTCCACCTGCCCGATTCGCTCTGCAAGACGTTCTACACGGCGGGCGGGCGACCCGTGCGCGACGGGGGCGGCATCACGCCCGACCACACCATAGTGCCCGACACCCTCCCCTCGCTGATAGCCTACCTCCGGCTGAGCACCCAGCTTTTCGATTGGGGCGTGGCCTACCATAACTCCCACGAGCGGATTGCCAACCCCACCGAGTTTCGGATTTCTCCCGATGAAATGGCGGATTTCAAGGCTTTCCTGAAGCAACGGGGCTTCAAGTACGACAACCAGAGCAAGCAGAAGTTGAAAGAACTCCGCTCCTGGGCCCATTTGGAGGGCTACGACACGGATTCATCGGAACTTTTCGACCGTCTGGAGGCTGCCCTGTCGCACGACATCGACCACGACTTCATACGCTGGGAGCAGGAAATCCGCAAGGTGGCAGAGGCGGAAGTCGTGTCCTGCTACTACGACTATCGGGGCGAGACAGAGTATTTCCTGCGCGACGACCCCGTGCTGCAGGCCGCCCTCGACATCCTTCACTCACCCGACCGCTACGATGCCTTCCTCCGCAAGTAAGCCCGCCACAACAGACTAAATCATGCGTATGCGTAGAATTTTCCTTTTTCGGCTTTTACTGGCCTTGCTCAGCCTGCCGCTGCCCCTTGCCCTCGGTGCGCAGGTGCAACGCACCACGCTGTTCGGCATAGGCGGGGCCAGCGTGCTGGACACTTACCTCACGCCATTCAGCTACAGCGGCCCGTCGGGCAGCGTCAGCCTTACGACGGAGCGGCCTGCCCACTGGGGAGGCGGACACGTCAGCACGATGGGGCATTTCAGCCTGTGCGGAGCCTACACCGAGTCGCCCGTCAGCGGAGCCCATATATGGGACGGCGAACTGAATCTGGCAGGCGGCTGGCACCGCAACTGGCACTTGTGCGACGGACGGCTACGATTGGCCGCAGGCGGCCTGATGGAGTGCTTCACGGGCGGCTCCTACGGGGCCGTGGGAGGGAACAACCCGGGGCAGGCCCGCCTCGGAGCCGACGTGGCGGCCTCAGGCATTGCCGCCTACCGCTTCAACGTGAAAGCAAGTCCGTGGGAAGCCGCCCTGCGGGTGGACGTGCCGCTCCTCGGCCTGCAATTCGCCCAACAGTACGGCGAGAGCTACTACGAACTCTTCCACCTCGGCCACACCGACCGTAACCTACGCCTGACAGCCCCTTGGAACGCGCCTTCCCTGCGGCTGCAAGCCACGCTCAGCCTGCCCGTGCGCCACTCCCGCCTTACTTTCGGCTATGGTGCCGAGGTGCGGCAAAGCGCTCTCAACGGCCTGCGCCAGCATGGCTGGTACAATCAGTTTCTCATCGGCTTCAGCCGCACAATTTCCCTACTCAGATGAAACGTTTCCTCCTGCTTCTCTCGCTTCCCTGCCTGCTCTGCGCCTGCATCACCGAGGACTACGACGGCGTGAGCACGCCCCGCGCGGCCTTTGAGGCCCTCTGGACCACGCTGGACGAGCGCTACTGCTTCTTCGACTATAAGCAAGTGGATTGGCAGGCCGTACACGACCGCTTCAGCCGCAGCATTACTGACACGATGCAGCGGGCGGCCCTGTTCGACACCCTCGCCCGCATGACCTACACGCTGAAAGACGGCCACGTGAACCTCAGTTCGTCGATGAACACAAGCCGCTATGGCGCGTGGTTCGACGACCATCCGATGAACTTCTCCGACTCTCTGCTCCACAAGACGCTGGGCCGCGCCGAGGACTTCCGCTCGGCGGGCGGGATGCAGTACAGGGTGCTGGCGGGCGACAGTATCGGCTACGTGCGCGTGGCAAGTTTCGACACCACCCCTTCTACGGCGGCGATGAGTGAGATGCTGTATTCCTTCAAGGACTGCCCCGCGCTCATCCTCGACCTGCGCAGCAACGGGGGCGGCCTCCTGACAGCCGCCGAAGCCCTCGCCTCCTCCTTCATCGGGGAGCACACCCTCGTGGGCTATATGCAGCACAAGACGGGAAAGGCCCACAACGCCTTTTCCGCTCCCGAAGAAATTTGGCTGGAGCCGTCGAGGGGCAGCCGCTGGCTGAGGCCGGTGGTCATCCTCACCAACAGGCGCTGCTACTCCGCCGCCAATGCCTTCGTGATGTACATGCGCACGCAGCGGCATGTGCTTCAGGTGGGCGACACCACGGGAGGCGGCAGCGGACTGCCCTTCTCCTCCGAACTGCCCTACGGCTGGACCATCCGCTTCAGCGCATCGCCCATGCTCAACACCGACATGGAGCACACCGAATGGGGCATAGCGCCGCACATCCATGCCGACATCACCTCGGAAGACTACCGGCGCAGCACCGACACCATACTTGAAACCGCACGCAAGAAGCTCCACGAACTCCTAACCCCTCAATCAAATACCATTAACCCTTAACAAACAACAACCATGAGACGCAAAGCATTGCTTCTGACCTTGGCCGTACTGACGGCCTTGCCCCTGACACATGCGCAGAAAGCGCTGAACGACATCCGCCGCGACATCACGCTCTCGGCCTCCAACTACGTGTGCTACCGAGGCAGCGAGGCTCCCGCCCCCACGCCCGCCCCGAAAGGCTACAAGCCCTTCTACATCAGCACCTACGCCCGCCATGGCAGCCGGTGGCTGATTGCACCCAACGACTATGCCTCCCCCTCGCGCAAGATGCACCGAGCCGACTCCCTCGGCCTGCTCACCGCAAAAGGCCGGCAGGTGATGCACATCATCGACAATATCAAGGCACGCTCCGAAGGCCGGCTGGGCGAACTCACCGATATAGGCGCCGAGCAGCATCGCGGCATCGGGCAGCGCCTGATGCAGCGCTGGCCCGAAGTATTCTCAGGCAAAGCCTTCATCGAAGCCCGCAGCACACCCGTCATCCGCTGCATCTTCAGCATGGAGAACGAACTGTGGAGCCTCAAGCAGGCCAACCCCGCGCTGGACGTGCGCACCGATGCCAGCGAAGCCGACTGGTGGTACCTGAACTGCCAAGGCTCAAAAGCCCGCCGCACGCTGATGACCAACGAGCAGTATCAGGCCGGCATGGCCGTGCTGGACAAGTTCACCAAGGCCCACCAGAGCGAATACGACGCCATGGACCAACGCCTCGCCCGGCAACTGTTCACCGACGTCGAAAAGGCCAGCGAAGTGGTAAAGGTGGCCGACCTGCGCGACCAGCTCTTTTCGCTGGCCAACAACATGCAGAGCCACAGCTTCACCATTGAGGGAGGCCACGCCACCGCCTACCCCGTGTTCAAGGCCGACTGGAACCTCTACCCGCTCTTCACCGCCGACGAACTCCACCTGCTGTGGCAGCGCGACAACTGGCTGTGGTACATCAACTACGGCCACGCCCCCGTTACGGGCGAAGGCGGCGCATTCTCCCAGACCAACCTCCTGCGCGACTTCATCGCCGCCGCCGACAGCTGTCTGGCCATGCCGCCGGCCAAAGCCAAGACCCGCCACCACGCAGCCACCCTGCGCTTCGGCCATGAAACCTGCGTGCTGCCCCTCACCTGCCTGATGGAACTGGGCAACGCAGGCTACCGCGCCACCGACCCCGACGACCTTGAGCAGCACTGGCGCAACTACGAAATCTTCACCATGGCCAGCAACGTGCAACTCATCTTCTTCCGATCCCCGAAAGCAGGAGCCCCCATACTCGTAAAAGCCCTGCTCAACGAGGCCGAAATCAGCATAGGTCCACTCAAGCCCTACAGCCCCGGTTGCTACCTCTGGAGCGACGTAAAAGCCTTCTGGACGGCAAAACTCGCTGGAAAATAAACTTTTTCGCCCGAAAAATTTGGCCATTGCCGCAGAATTGCGTACCTTTGCACCAAGACAAAAGAAAGAGTTCCAAGGCGCCCCACAACGCCCAGGGATTCTTTCTTTTATACCTATCCCGAAACAAACACTATTCACACTAACCCACAAAACGATTATCCGACTATGGCATACATGACAAGAGACGGCTACGACAAGAAAATGGCCGAACTTAAGCACATGGAAGAAGTGGAGCGCCCTGCCGCCTCCGCAGCCATTGCCGAGGCACGCGAGAAAGGCGACCTCTCCGAAAATTCCGAGTATGATGCAGCCAAAGAAGCTCAGGGTATGCTGGAAATGCGCATAGCCGTGCTCAAGGAGCAACTGGCCAAGGCAAAAATCATCGACCCCAGCAAACTGGACAACGGCACCGTACAGATTCTCTCCACCGTGGAAATGAAGAATCTCGCCAACGGCATGATGATGAAATACTCCATCGTAAGCGAAGCCGAAGCCGACCTGCGCCAAGGCAAAATATCCAGCGCCACGCCCATCGCACAAGGCCTTCTGGGCCACAAGGTGGGCGACAAAGTGAGCGTGCAGACCCCGATGGGCACCCTCCAACTGGAAATCATCAACATCACCTTCAACCTATGAGCATCTTCTCCAAAATAGCCGCAGGAGAAATCCCCTCCTACAAGTGCGCCGAGGACGACCGCTTCTACGCCTTCCTCGACATCTCCCCCCTTGCCCTGGGCCACACCCTCGTCATCCCCCGCCAGGAGACCGACTACATCTTCGACATCGACGACGACACCCTCGCCGCCCTGCAAGTGTTCACAAAGAAAGTAGCCACCGCCCTGAAAGCCGCATGTCCCTGCCGCAAGGTCGCACAAGTAGTGCTCGGACTTGAAGTGCCCCACGCCCACATCCACCTCATCCCCATGCAGAGCGAAGCCGACGTGGACTTCCGCAAAGAGCACCTCAGCCCCGCCCCCGAGGTGATGCAGGCCACCGCCGACCGCATCTGGGCCGAATTTCAGACATTGCAGTAACAGCCGTTCCCCGCAGGCGGCCATATCCCCCCACACAGCACAGGCGCACAATCTCCCCGTGAGGTCGTGCGCCTTTCTGTAAGTCTAAGAGTGAACAGTGAACAGTTAAACAGTGAACAGTTAAAGTGTGGACAATGAGGCATGTTGCGGCGACGGTCAATGGGGGCAGGGCAATGGGCTGAAAGCCCTACGATGTATAGCCTGCGGCAGAGCGACCGTAGGGAGCGCATATCCCGTAGGCCCAGCCGGATTTGTGTGGAATGTTGTTTTCGTGCGTCGATTGCATCGATTGCGTCTCACAATTATCGGCGGACTTTTTTATAACTGTCGGCCATCCTGCCTTCCCCGTCAGACGCACAAAGGTGCCCGACAGATTGGCCAGTCTTACATATAGCGATGTCCAGCCATTACGTTCCGCTCATGGCTGGCCGCTCGGCCCGTAGGGACGCTTACCAGAGCAAGAACCTTTATAGCCTACCTACGGCAGGGCAATGGGCTGAAAGCCCTACGTTGTATAGCCTGCGGCAGAGCGACCGTAGGGAGCGCATATCCCGTAGGGATAATACAAAGGTAGGCAGGCATCATCCCCAACAGGCTTCCCGACACAACATCAGGCAAATGGTGGAGCAAGCCCGCCGACAGTAAAAAAAAGCCCGCCGACAGTTTTGCGTAATCCGCCGATATTTTCACATAGGCCGCCGATAATTGTGAGACGCAATCGATGCAATCGACGCACGAAAACAACATTCCACGCCAATCCGTTTGGGCTTCCAGCCCATTGCCCTGCCGCAACGCCCCCCAATATCCCGTAGGGATTATACTCTTGGGCTGAAAGCCCATTGCCTACCTACTCTTCATTCTTCACTGTTCACAATATCCCGTAGGGATTATACAACGGTAGCCAGCCATAAGGCCGCAGGCCGCAATGGCTGGGTACACGGTCAAGCCCAGACACATCCCGTAGGGATGATACAACGACCCGCATCAACCATATTATTTTACACACGCGCGTAAATGTCAGCCTACCTACGGCAGGCGTATGAACGCACGTCCGTAAACAGGCATTGCGGGCTACGCCCTT
>JAGHRT010000031.1 GCA_018066245.1 Candidatus Equimonas faecalis
CGGATTTGTGTGGAAATGACTTTTTCTGCGTCGAGTGCGTCGATTGCATCACCTCCCGCCTGTTGTTCTGCCGTAATGTGCAATGGCTGGATAGGCCGTCCCGCACGATGCCTGCCGTAGGTAGGCGACACATACGTGCGTGCGTAAATACGAATATGGTGTATGCACGCCATTGTATCATCCCTTGGGATGCCGTCCGTCCGCTACGATGTCCAGCCATTACGCTCCGCTCATGGCTGGCTACCTTTGTATTATCCCTAACGGGATATGCGCTCCCTGCGGTCGCGCTGGTGTGATACGGCCATGGGTGCGTCACGGCGCGTCGTCCTACCATGTGGGTGCCACGTACCTACGGCGGCGCTCCCTACGGTCGCTCTGCCGCAGGGGCGCAGGTGCGACAACCAATACCCTTCACTCTCCTAAATCCGATATCCCGTTAGGGATTATACTCTTGGGCTGAAAGCCCATTGGTGTGTAGCTTAGGGAGAATTAGCGGGGGGGCAAGGGTAAGAAAACATTTCACCCCCGACAGCCTGAGCCATCGGGGGTGAACATGGAAGTATGGCGGAGAGGACTACTCGGCTGAGTTTTCCTCGCGGTCGTCGTAGCGGGGGCGGCGGGGACGGTCGCCGAACTCGCGGCGTGAGCGCTCACCGTCGAATTCGCGGTGGGGACGGCGGGGACGGGCGGGGCGGTCTTCCCATCCTTCGGGCTTTTCCTCCAAGGCGCGGTGGCTGAGGCGGTACTTGCCCGTCTTGGGATCGATTTCCAGAAGCTTGACCTGAATGTGGTCGTTCTCTTTGAAGCCGGTCTCCTCGATGGTTTCGTAGCGCTTCCAAGCGATTTCGCTGATGTGGAGTAGGCCTTCCTTGCCCGACATAAACTCGATGAAGAAGCCGTAGGGCATCACGCTGACAATGCGGCCGTCGTAGGTTTCGCCCACTTCAGGCACAGCGACGATGGCCCTTATCTTAGCCACGGCTGCGTCGATGCTGGCTTTGTCGGGTGCGCTGACCTGAACTTTGCCTACGCCGTCTTCTTCGTCAATCGTAATGGTAGCGCCGGTTTCTTCCTGCATACCCTGGATTATCTTACCGCCAGGGCCAATGACAGCGCCGATGAACTCCTTGGGAATATCGAAGGCCACGATGCGCGGTACCTGGGGCTTGAAGTCCGCACGGGGAGCGTCGAGTGTCTTAAGCATCTCGCCGAGTATGTGCTCACGGCCGGCCTTTGCCTGCATGAGTGCTTTTTCCAGGATTTCGTAAGAGAGGCCGTCGCACTTGATATCCATCTGGGTGGCGGTGAGGCCGTTCACTGTGCCTGTGGTCTTGAAGTCCATGTCGCCGAGGTGGTCTTCATCTCCGAGGATGTCGGAGAGCACGGCATACTTGTCTTCGCCGGGGTTCTTGATGAGTCCCATGGCGATGCCGCTGACGGGATTCTTGAGGGGCACACCGGCATCCATGAGGCTGAGGCAGCCGGCGCAGACGGTGGCCATGGAGCTGGAGCCGTTGGATTCGAGGATGTCGCTTACCACGCGCACGGTGTAGGGGAAGTCGGCGGGAATCTGTCCCTTCAGGCCGCGCCATGCGAGGTGGCCGTGGCCGATTTCGCGGCGGCCTACGCCGCGCTGTGCCTTGGCTTCGCCGGTGGAGAAGGGCGGGAAGTTGTAGTGGAGGAGGAACTTCATGTAGGACTTATCGAGTACGTCGTCCACGAGCTTTTCGTCGAGCGACGTGCCCAGCGTCGTGGTGGACAGGCTCTGGGTTTCGCCACGCGTAAAGATGGCAGAGCCGTGGGGCATGGGGAGTGGTCCGGCTTCGCACCAGATGGGGCGTATCTCGGTCGTCTTGCGTCCGTCGAGGCGTATGCCTTCGTCGAGGATACAGCGGCGCATGGCATCCTTCTCCACGTCGTGGTAGTACTTGTCGATGAGGGCGTTTTTCTCTTCCAGCTCTTCGGGGGTGAGTTCGGCGTGAGCCTCGGCGTAGGCCACCTTGAAGTCCTCGCGGAGCTTCTCGAAGGCTTCGGCGCGGGCGTGCTTTTCGAGGGCCTGCTTGGTTACGTCGTAGGCGGGCTGGTAGAGTTCGCGGCGCACCTGCTCGCGGAGTTCTTCGTCGTTCACTTCGTGGCAGTATTCGCGCTTCACGTCGGTGCCAAGCTCCTTCATGAGTTCTTTCTGGAGGCGGCACATGGGCTTAATGGCTTCGTGGGCGGCCTTCAGGGCTTCGAGGAGGGCGCTTTCGGGCACTTCCTTCATCTCGCCCTCTACCATCATGATGTTTTCTTCGGTGGCACCTACCATGAGGTCCATGTCGGCGCGTTCCAGTTGCTTGAAGGTGGGGTTGATGACGTACTCCCCGTCGATGCGGGCCACGCGGCACTCGGAAATGGGGCCTTCAAAGGGGATGTCGGAGCAGGCCAGGGCTGCGCTGGCGGCAAAGCCGGCCAGGGCATCGGGCATGTCCTTTCCGTCGGCGCTGAAGAGGATGATATTGACATACACCTCGGCGTGATAGTCGCTGGGGAAGAGCGGACGCAGGGCACGGTCCACGAGGCGTGATGTAAGGATTTCATAGTCGCTGGCGCGGCCTTCGCGCTTGGTGAAGCCACCGGGGAAGCGGCCTGCGGCGGAATACTTTTCCTTGTAGTCGCACTGGAGGGGCATAAAGTCGGTGCCGGGTACAGCATCTTTGGCACCGCACACTGTGGCAAGCAGCATCGTGTCGTTCATTCGGAGCATGACTGCGCCGTCGGCCTGTTTGGCCAGCTTGCCCGTCTCGATGCTGATGGTCCTTCCATCGGGCAGGGAGACTGTCTTCGTAATTACATTCATCGGTTTTATTTGTTATGATTTTTAGAGGCGGCCTGCGGGGAAGGGGCAGGGGGCGGGACGGGCGTCCTGTACCGCTGCGGGGCATTCCCACACATAACCGCTGCAAATTTACTAAATAGTTTTCATTTGCAGGCCTTTGCTTGCGCTTTTTTTTGCGGTTTGGGTGCAAAATCGTTCAATTCTGCTTTTTTCGGACGGCGAAACGGCACTTTCGTGCGCGGCGCGGGGGCGCATTCCCCTAACAAGGAGCCACACCTGCGGCCGGACAAGTCCGTGCATCCCCTACCCCATCCGCCGCCATCCCACAGGAGCGTTTTTCCTACTCCCTATGAGAGTTTGCACTACTGTATAGGATAGTTTTTCCTACTCCCTATGAGAGTTCGCACTACTCTATATGGCAGTTTTTCCCATTCCATGAGAGCGTTCGTGCTTTTCCATACGGCCCTTCCGCCTGCCCTGCAAATCGGCTCGAAGCGCCCCAGCCATAAGCCCTGCTACACCTGCGCCCCGACACATTTTCGGCGGCAGATTTTCGGCAAGGGCCTGTTTTCGCAAAATTATCTTGGCGGTACGGATAAAATTCCGTAAATTTGCACAGATTTCTGCTTACATCCTGTTCCTTGCAGGCGCAGCAATCTTTCCGAACACCCACGACATATCACATTCAAACTACCAAACATTCAATTCTTCTAACAATGAAACGTATTCTACTTATCGCAGCACTGGCTCTCGCAACCCTTCCCCAGAGCCTCGTGGCCGACACGAAGGACAAGAGCAATCCCACTGCCGATCGCTACAACGTTACCGATGCCAGCGGCAAGCTGGCTTTCGGCAAAAGCTACTACGAAGTGAACGGCAAGCCCAGCGGCGCCAACGGCAACTTCTACTCCACCTCCAACGCCGGCTGGAGCATCAAGAACTGGCCCGACAACAACAAGCAAAAGCACATCGCCACCTACCTCCACTTCCCCAAGTGCAAGGCCGACGCCAAGATGCAGCTCACCACCAAAGGCGCAGCCGCCATCAAAGTGGTCGTAACGGCTATGGAAGACGGCAAAGTACTCTACGAAGGCAACATCGACATGGCCAAAGGCACGCAGCAGTGGGTCGATGTAATGCCTGAAATGCAGTTCCCCGCCAGCGGCTGGTACAAGTTCGACTTCGAATGCACGAAAAACCCCGCCAACATCGGCGAGTTCTTCTACTGGCAGTTCAAGAAGACCGGCAGCACGGAGAAAATCTACACCGCCGACTACATGTCCTCCCCCTCCGTCCACCTCAGCGGCTGGAAGACCACCGACCCCACGGCTCCCTCCCCCGCCTACTACGACTGGGTGTATGAAGAGGTAATGGTGCCCGAAAGCAGCGCCGTGGTAGGCACCTATTGCATGAGCCTCGGCGTGCTCCACGGCTACATGGGCATACAGATTGACAGCGACAACGACTACCCCATCATATTCTCCATGTGGGACAACGGCTCCACCGACGAAGACCCCTACCTGCCCGAATACCTCCGCTCCGGAGCCCTCGACTGGGAGAAGGGCGTAACCATAGCCCGCTTTGCCAACGAAGGCACAGGCGCACAGGCCAAATACCGCACCGGCAAGAACTGGATTCCCGGCAAGTGGGTGAAGTTCATCAGCAACGCCCGCCCCGAGATTATCGACGTGGAGATTGACGACCCCGCCCACCCCGGACAGAAGAAGACCATCACCTACACCAACACCCTCTGCTCCGCATGGTTCATGGCCGACGGCCTTGACGACGACTGGCACTACATCGCCACCATCCGCCAGAGCGGTGCCAACAACTATTTCGACGGCTGGTACTCCTTCCTCGAAAACTACAACTGGCCCACCGGCCAGTGGCAGCGCAAGGCCTACTATCGCAACGGCGGCCTCCACTCCCTCTCCAACGGCAAGTGGTATCACGCCAACAGCGTAGGCTTCGGCCACACCGACGGCGGCGACAAGTACGGCGACCGCCGCGACTACGGACAGGGACAGACCGAAGACTTCGACAACAGCTTCTTCATGTCCACGGGCGGCTACCACGAAGACCCCGTACAGAACGCCCAGGTGCTCCCCCTCAAGCGCAACTACATGCCCGTGGACCAGGCCACCCTCGACCGCCTCACCGAGCGCGTAAACCAAGCCATCCGCAACGAGCAGGTCGTGGCCATGAAGGAAAACATCAGCAACGCCTGCACCGTCTATCCGCAGAGCACCTTCAAGGTTATTGCCAAGAGCGACGAGGCCACCAACGAGGGTGCCGGCAATATAGCCGACGCCGTGTTCGACGGCAACGAAAGCACCTACTGGCACAGCAAGTGGAGCGGCGGCGAGACCCCCTATCCCCACACCCTCACCATCGAGGTAAGCAATCCTGAAGACGTGCGCATCGGCCAGATTTCTCTCGTGCAGCAGCGTGCCTCCAACTATCGCGCCAAGCAGCTCACCGTGAGCACCTCCACCGACAACAAGACCTGGACGAAGGCCGAAACCGTAACCCTCGACGACACCAACAACCCCAATGCGGAGTTCGCCAACCCCATCAGCGCACCCTACATCAAGCTCTCCTTCGACAAGGGCTACGGTACCAACCTCCTTTGCATCAACGAAATCTACTTCAAGTCCGCCCCCAGCATCGACGACCTCAAGAAGCAGGTGGCCGACATCATCGCCCATGCCGACCAGTTCAACGGCTACGCCTCTGCCGCCCTCACAGGCGTGAAAGCCGCCTACGCCGCCGGCACAGCCACCGACTTCGCCGCCCTCTCCAAGGCCCTCAACGACCTCGCCGCCAACGCCCAGCCCCTCAAGTTCGGACGCGTCGATGAAATGAAGAACCTCAGCAGCTTCAAGGCCTACCAGCTGCACAACGTAAACGGCCAGGGCGACCTCGTGGCCGCTGCCGACGGAAAGCTCAGCCTCACAGGCGTAACCGACAAGGCCGTAACCGACACCAAGCTCACCGCCCCGACCAATGTTACCCTGCCCGAGAACAACTGGCTCCTCGTACACAGTGCCCACACCGGCCAATACTACCTCTACAACCTCGGCGTGAAGAAGTTCCTCCAGACAGGCACGACATGCAGCCTGTCCGACGAACCCGTGCCCGTCACCCCGGCGAAAGCCACCAGCGGCTTCACCTTCCGCACAGGTACCGGCAGCAACGACTACGTGAGCGCACAACCCGCCACCGACACCCCCGTGAAAGGCTCCACGGCCGGCAACAAGGGCAGCGTCTGGGAACTGCGCGACAACTACTACGCCACCCCCGACTACGCCGTGGCCGAAGCCGTGCTTGCCGCCATCGACTATGCAGCCGACTATGCCATACGCGAACAAAAGGCCAAAGCCGCAAAGGGCTTCCTGGAGTTCGCCAAGGCCGATGCCGCCAAGGACTACGACAAGAAATACGCCGGAATCTACGACACCAGCGCACTGGAAGCCGCTCTCGCCAAGGCCGGAGCCTCCGTCGATGAGGTAGCCGCCGCCTACGACCAGGCACGAGCCAGCGCCATGCCCCGCACCGACCGCTACTATCGCCTCGTAAACTACAAGCGCCCCGTAGCCGGTGCCAAGGACAACTACCTCACCCTGACCGGCACCAAGGAAAAGTGGAACATCTCCTCCAAGACCAACACCGAGTTCGGACCTGCTCCCACCTCCACCCTCGTGGCTGAGAATTACCGCCTCTTCAAGTTTGAGAAGGCCGACAACGACACCACCTTCAACATCCTCTGCGCCGCCACAGGCACCTACCTCCTCACGCAAAACATCGACAAGGGCATCAGCTCCAATGCCAAGAGCATCGCCATCAGCTGCGAGGGCGACCGTCTCTTCCGCATGAGCGCCGACAATCAGTACATCACCGTCAGCGGCGCCAACGCCCTCACACAGTACGGCACGAAGGAAGATGCCGAACTCTTCTACTTCGAAGAAGTCCTCCAGCTTGAAGATGCCGTAAGCACCCAGGATTGCGGCTACGGCTGGGCCTGCCTGCCTGCATCCGTACAGTTGCCCGACGGCGTGGAAGCCCTCGTCGTTACCAGCGTGGCCGACGGACAGCTCCACCTCGCTCCGCTGAACGGCTATCTGGCCGAAGCCGATGCCAACCTGCTGCCAGCCGGCCTTCCCGTAGTGCTCCACAGCACCAACGGCAAAGCAGTGGCTCCCACTGCCTGCGCCATCGTCAGCCAGAACATCGACGCCAGCCGGGCCAAGGCAGCCAACATACTCGGCGGCGCAAACTACAAGCTCACCATCAGTAAGAACGACTACGTGTTCAACGAGGAGTGTACGGCCATCCAGAAATCCACTGGCACCAGCCTACGTGCCAACACGCCCTACCTCACCGCCGCCCATGTGCCCGAGGGCTTCACGGGCATCTTCGTGCTTGACACGACCGACATCCGGCAAATCGTCATCGACAATGCCGACGGCAGCCACACCACTCTGCCCGCCAGCATCCTCTATGACCTGCAAGGCCGCATCACCAACGCACAGAAAGGCATCTTCATTCAGAACGCCGAGAAGCACATCAAGTAAGCGCCAACAACTTCCCCTTCTGAACACAGCCATCAAAGGCACGGCACAGATGATGCCCCCGCGCTGACAGCAAGGCGTGGCTACCCTATCTTCAAAGAGACGGTAGCCACGCCTACGTTTACACCCACTCCGGCATGAAGCTTCGCCCTACCACGACCGCCATTTAGAGCAACAAGGGATATTTCACTCTTCTTAAACAGCCCTCCCCGCCCCCTTGTGGGAGGAATTTTGGCCTTTCCCCCGTGTTTTTCGCATATTTATTTGGTAGTTGGCGTAAAAAGCCCTATCTTTGCGCAATCAAACACGTGCGCGTCCTTACTTACACAATAAATATACGTACACCCGCGCATAACACTCCATAGCACAATTTCAATTCACTTTACTAACCCAAAACCTCTTCAATCTATGAAAAAGTTTATTACTCTTCTGCTGCTGTGTCTCACAGGCATGGCAGCGTGGGCGGCAGACATTGAGAACGTAGCGTTCAAGAATGATGCCGGTATGTACTTGAATGCAGCGGTGGCGAACGATGCAGTCAGCGTGGGAAGCGCCTCGCAGAGTTTTTCCATCAAGGCTGTGAGCGGTGAGACCAATGCTTACCAGCTCTACTGCAACGACATCAGCCGTTGGATTAACAGTGGTACGAGTGGCTATCTGTCCTCTGCCACAACTCAGACCAATGCACGCTACTTCTATTTCTACAAGGTGACGATGTCCAACGCTTCGCTCGTAATGGCCAGTCCCGAGGAAACTCCCGAGGTAGGCCAGAAGTATGTCATCGTCGTGAAGAACACCAACACCGAGTATGCAGGCTACTACGCCATCTATGGCCAGCTGGCCAATGGTAAGACGAACCGTCTGGACGTTGTCAATAAGCTTAACGACGAGCTTCCCTCTACGATTATGCTGACCTCAACCGCCCAGACCTCCAACGGTACCGCCGACCTCACCAAGGTGGTGTGGACTGTTGAGCAGCTCGCAGCTCCCGAACCTCCCGTTGACGTAACGAAGACTTACTACCTGTACGACAAGGGTATCAGCCAGTATGTTGTAATACCCTCTGCTACCAATGCAAATATTACTCCCTCCACCACCGATAAGACTGCTGTGAAGTTTGCAGCCGTATCAGGAGGTTTCAGTATTCAGGATGCAAATACTGGCAACTATATTGGTATCGACACTTCTTGGAATACCATAAGCACCACCACGGCCCAGCCTTGGGCTATTGCCAAGGTTGAAGGCGGTATCACCATCAAAAACACTTCCGGTTCTTATGCCGGCAAATGGTTTGGTGGCCAGAGCGGTAAGACGAAGTTCTACAACAACAACGACAATCCTGTCGTCTTCAGCCTTGAAGAAGTAGCTCCTGCCACGAAAGAATGCCCCCAGTGCAGTGAAGCTGTGGACATCGACGCTACAGTATGCCCGAAATGCGGATATGTTTTCGAGTCCGCTCCTGCCAGTGCTGTGACTAACCTGAATGCCACTTTCAGCAACACTGGCACCTCCTGGACCGGTGTGAATATCTCCGTTGCAGCCACCGATGCTGATGGCCATGCCGTCAGCGGCGTTACGGCTACCGTAACGGGCAACACGGCTCCCAAGACCGTTTCCCAGCCCGGCACGAACTGCATCGTGATAAACAAGAACAGTAAGGACATGAGCAATGAGCCCTTGAACTTTACCATTTCCGGCCTGCCCGCAGGTTCCAAGTTCAACCGCATCAACCTGCCCATGTATGCCATCAACGGTAGCGGCTCTTTCCAGCAGAATGCCGGTCAGAGCGACGTGAACTTCAAGGTAACCGTCATTGAAGGCGGCAGCACCCTTTATGAGAACACCATCACCAACTTCAACGTGCCCCAGATACAGAAGGGCAACCTCAACGACCTCCTCGTTTATGAGTGCGGCGAAGACATCGTTACCAATGGCGGTGACGTTCAGGTGAACTTCTCCATGAGCAAGGGTTCCGTCAACAATGGTATGTGCATGGCTTTCCAGAGCCTGAAACTCTACTACCTCAGCACTGTTGAATACACCGTGAACGTCACGGGTGCCACTGGCGGTGGCGTAACCTATGGCGGCAACACCTACAACAATGGTGGAAAGATTTCGGCTACTGGCCTCACTGTGGCTGAACTTACTGCCATTCCCGTAGAAGCCTATACCTGTAATATCACTATCGACGGCACTGTCATCAACGTAGTTTATACGCTCAACGACATCAACGCTTCCATCAATTACACTCCTCTCACCACCTCTTGTTGGAGCGTAATGAGCAATCCGCCCGCAGACCTCCTTACCGATTACGAAGCTACCGACCTCTATGATATCGAAAAGACCTATGTAATCGAAGAAGCCGGTAAACTGCAGTCCACCTTTGTCTATACAAGTGGCAGCCACCGTATCGACATCGTCGGTGTTGACGTTGTAGATGGCAGCGGTACTGTTGTGGCTTCCGACTATCACTTCGGCTATAGCGGCGGTCAGAAAGTTGATAATGTTTATACTGTAAAAATCCCCGCAGGCACCTACACCGTACGTTACATTGCTACGGCTCATTCTGCTGACGGTTCCAACACCAACACCAATGGCCATATTGACAACGTATTCACTGCTGGCGAAATTGACTGGAATGGTCTTGAGGCTGCCATCACCACTGCCAATAGCTATCCCGTTGGTCATGGCCTCGGCCAGTACTCTTGGATTGAAGAAGGTGCGGACTACACCGACGACTGGGACAGCACAATATCTTCCTACGAACAGATTCTGGAAGCTCGCGAAGGCGATGCCGATTATGTTGATTTCCTGATTGACCTCCTCAATACAGCAATTTCCAATCTCCAGCTCAACATGCCCAAGGCCGGCACGTTCCTCCGCGTGAAGGGTGCAGCCTCCGGCAACTACATTGCAGGCGACAATTCAATATCCAACGGCCGCGCTGCCATGACTGCCGAAAAGGATGCCTCCAGCATTCTCTACTACACTGAGAATAACGAACTCATCGGCTACCAGTCCGGTCTCGGTTTCATCAACACGCACAGCCGCGCCGCAGTCGGCAATACCTTCGAGCACCACAGCTTCTCTGCCAGCAACTATGGCAACAAAGGCGCTTACACCATCCTGTCCAATTACGGCGGCAGCAAGGTATTATATGACGGCAGCACCGACATCAACCGCAACAGCGCCGCCAACAGCGTGAACTGCGCTTGGTATCTCGAAGAAGTTACCGAACTCCCCGTAACCATAACCACTGCCGGCTACGCCACGCTCTATGCTCCCGTGGACCTCACCGTTCCCACCGGCGTGGAGGCTTACAGCATAACGGAGGCCAAGGACGAATACCTCACCCCCTCTGAACTGGCTACCATCCCCGCCAACACGGGCGTCGTGCTCAAAGCTGCCGCTGGCACCTACAACTTCGCCATCGCCGAAACCGCAGGCAGCGGTACGAGCCTCCTCGACGGCACTTGCGCCACCATCGCCTCCGCTGAGGCCGACGGCAACTACGTATTCTCCATCGTTGGCGGCAATCCCGGCTTCTACAAGTTCGCAGGCACCGAGCTCAAGGGCTTCAAGGCTTACTACAAGCCCGCCGTGGCCCACATCAACGGTTTCTCCATCGACTTCGGCGGTCAGATCGTAGGCGTAAGCACCGTGATGAGCGCTACCAACCTCAAGGCCGGCTATGACATTCAGGGCCGCCGCATCAACAAGATGCAGAAGGGCATCAACATCCTGAACGGCCAGAAGATTATCAAGTAACTCCATTTGCCAATTTACCAAATTGCTCCTTATGAAAAAGTATATCATTCCCGCAGTGGACGTTACTGCTATGCACGTTGAAAACACCGTTATGACGACCAGCTTCACCGTTGGTTCCGACGACATAGTCGTTGGCGGCGCTGGCGACCAATCCGATGAGCATATCGGCCAGCTCACCAATGGCTGGAGCTGCGAAAACTGGACAACGAGCACCGACGAATAATCCCCACACTCTCCGATAGACAGGCGGTCGCACAGTGATGTGCGGCCGCCTGCTGTTTTAGACCCTCTAAATCTCCCTTAAAAGGAGACTTCCCCACACTTCCAGAGAGAGTGAACAGTTAGAGAGTGAACAATGAGGGCGGGAAGAGTGTTGGTTGTCGCACCTGCGACCCTGCGGCAGAGCGACCGTAGGGAGCGCCGCCGTAGGGAGATGGCCCCCACATGGTAGGATGACGCGCCATGACGCACCCATTACTGGGGCCGTAGGCGGACATCCACGCGCGTGCGTAAATATAATATGATAGAAGCGGCTTTTCGCTCCATTTCTATCCACTTCCATTAAATAATGCCGCCGTAATTTGGCCATTTCCCTATTTGTTCGTATATTTGCCCCGCAAACGTAAAGCGCGTTTGACAAGAAGGCGTTCCACGCTTTATCCTTTAAATCGAAAACGGCAAAATTTCATCTACTGAAGGATAGAGGGTATGTAACGCTCACCTGTATGTATTTTGCATACGGCTAACCACGCCGAGTAGCAATTGCATATCGGCGTGGGGTTGCTACATTCTTATTCATTTCAGTAATGGTGTTTGCCGATACCAGATTTAAGATGAGTAAGGACAGGTCCTCGCGCATTCTTGTATTAATCACCTTTTATACATTAAAAAAGGCCGAGTCGGGGGATCTGTAGGTACCAAACACATTATGGCACAACTATCCATTATGTCGCTGCAGCAACGTATGGAAGAGATTGTAAGCACTTCCTACAGGTTGCTGTGCCAAAGGATTGCCTGCCGCAGCATTCGTGCGTCAAGCGAGGCTGCCCTGCAACTGCACTTTGGCACCATTCTCAAAGACGTAGGTTCTCTCTATGAGTTCTGGCCTACAAGCAAGTTCTCCATCGATTTGGAGAAACAATTCACGGGAATCAAGACGTCCAAGTCGAACGGCAAGGCCCGCTGCGACATCTTTCTGACTTTGGAGAACCAGAAAGAGAGCGTCTGCGCGGCCATTGAACTCAAGTACTTCCCCAAGTCGGAGGGCGAGACCACCACGGACAACCGTTTCGCCATCCTTGAAGACATTGAGAACATTGAGCACTACAAGGCTGCTGGAGGCCCGATGAACGGCTATTCCATCGTGTTCACCACCAATCCCAACTATGCCGATCCCAATACGCGCTCCGGCATCAACATTGGCGAGGGCCAGACCATCACAGGCAAGGTCGAATCGTGCCGCTTTGCTGAAGTGACCCCAAAATCTTTTATTCACACTTAAATCTTAGAAGTCATGAAAAGGAAACAAGTATTTAAGCATGCTACGATGCTCATCTGTATGCTGATGGGCTTGGCTATGGCTGTGTCGTGCAGCAAGGACGACGATGACGGAGGCGGAAGCAGCGGAAGCGGAAATTCTGACAATTACTCCCAATATGTGGGAAAATGGTCTGGTTCGGCAACAAGCAGCACTGGCGGCACATGGGGGCTAATCGTGCAACTCTATGCCAACAAAACCGCCGACTTCAAACTCATACTCATCGGAGGGGGAAGTGTACAAACCGTGGAGAACACGACAGGCGAGAAGGTGGTGTATGATGAAAACTCCAAGACCATCTACATCCATTCGGAAGACGACCTGTACAATGTCCTTCGGGTCGTTTCCATCTCTGGCAACAACATGGTGCTGGATTTCATCGACTGCACTTTCAACATGGAACGCACATCGGGGTCAGGAGACGATCCTGGAGGAGGCACGGAAACAGGCAAGCGCTGCACCCTCTGTGGAGGCTCAGGCACTTGCTCCAACGTGAATGCCCTCCAAAACTACTATTGCTACGGTTCGGGCGAATGCAGATGGTGCATTGAAGGCATCATCTACTGGGCTGGCACAGAACGCATTTGCGACCACTGCAACGGCACGAACACGTGCGAATACTGTCACGGTTCAGGTAAATGTTCACGTTGCGGTGGAGACGGCAGGATGTAAAAACTCCCCTTTATTCATTTAAAACCTTTACACACATGAAAAGAACAGCATTGAAGAGCCTTGCATGGCTTATGATGTGCCTTTGTGCACTCACATTTTCCGCCTGTAGCAGCGATGACGATAACGAAAAGACAGAACCCGGCACGAACGGTGGAACACCCAGTAATCCAAACGAAGAACTTGCTGTGAACATCCAGAACCTGGCTGGCACATGGCAAGCCATCTCTGCTAAAGGGACTGATTCTGAAGGGAAAACCATCAACACCAAGACACTAAGCGGCCTTGACTCACTTGATGTGCCCGTATTGATGAACCTAAAGTCTGACATGACCTTCGTTGCCTACAACCCTCGTTGGAATGACTACAATGGGCAATACACCAATTCTCCCAATTTCACATGGAAAAAAGGCAACGGAATACTTCCCAACGGCGACGGAAGCATCCTTTTGGTTGGCAAACAGTTGCAACTGATTGACAGTTACAGGGACGAATATGCCATCAGCGTAATTATCCAAAGCCTGACAAGCAAACGGCTGACAGTATATTATTCTGCATGGGGTGAAAGTTACACAGTCATCTACGGACGCGATGGTGACGGAGTGGATTACTTTTCCAGCAGCCCTTCGCAGAAAGACGATGGCGATACTCCCATCAGTCCCACCCCAAATACAAAGGATATTAGCAACCTGTACGGTACATGGGAAGTTGTACATTCGTTAGGCTATCGCTATGTAACCTCTAAGCAGACAGGAGAGACGGAAAAAACCGATTCATGGGATGAGGACATTCCAGCAGGTCATATCCGCACAATCTTCAATTCCGATGGCACATGGAAAAGCATGGAGTACTCCGACAGTAAGGGAACATGGCACGAGGAGTTTTCCGGCACCTTTTACATGAGTGGCAACGAACTTATTGTGACCGGCATGGAACAGTTTTCCATCAACCACTTTACAGACAACGAACTGACGGTTGAATACATGACACAAGAAGATAAGGGCAGCATCATTGTGCAAAAATACTACCACGACACCCTTAGACGCATCAACTAACACTTCTTTAACAACAAACTAGGGGCTTGGGTCGGATTTGACTCAAGCCCCCTTGTTTTATCTACCTCAAATCCGCAACTACTCGCCTAATATGATACAGAAGTGAAAATAATCTGCATCGTTAGTAAAAAAGGGGGCACAGTGCATCGAATGTCACCATAAAGACATATAAATGCCCCTTACCCCACCATCAATTTGCAAAAGATGAGCAACGGCACAACGAAGAAGGTGCTGATGCGCTAAGGCCGAAGCGCCATAAGGACGGGGCTTTCTGCCCCACCTCGGCATAGCCTGACACCACTCTCTTTTGCACCTATATAGCAAGTCTGCTGAAGGAAATCACCTTTGGCGGACTTCTTTTTGGGCTTCCCCGCTCTCTTTGGGGAGGGGGCACTTTGCCGTTTCAAGCAAACGGAATGGCTGTTCTTAGTAAAAATAGTCATAATTCTGCAAGAAAACAAGAATAAATCTTGGTTAGTTGCAAAGAAATGACTACTTTTGCGCCGAACTTCAATAAATAGGAGTATGGATGCTGCCAAGATTCTTCCTGACGTGCCGATGACAAGCAGCGTGCTTGCATCCTATCTCGCGGACTTCAAGGCTCCGACGCAGAAAGTGGCGGAGATGGAGAAGGCTGGCGAGATTGTGCGTCTGAAGAGGGGGCTTTTTGTGAAGTCGGCCACGAGCCTCAACCTGTTCCTGATTGCCAACCATATCTACAGCCCTTCATACGTGTCGCGGGAGTCGGCCCTGAGATACTACGGGCTGATACCGGAGCATGTGTTTGCAACAACTTCGGTAAGCATCAACCGCTCACGGACATTTGAGAACAGTCTGGGCCTTTTTTCCTACGACCTTCTTCCTCTGGATTTTTATCGCAAGGGCATAGCCTTGCACGAGGAGAATGGCGTATGCTGGCAGATGGCCACGCCTGAGAAGGCGCTTGCAGACCTGATAGTGTTGTCTGCTGGCATCAGGCTCCGCTACAGGAGCGAAACCATGTCCTATCTGGAAGACTTCCTGCGTGTCGATATGGACGAGTTCGTGAAGTTGAAGCCTGAGCGATTTGAGGAATATGCCGAGGTAAGCAAGAAGTCGCAAGCCCTGTTGAACATAGCCAAACTACTGAGACAATGACGATATACGAACAAATGCTGTCGCGCTATGCCGAGGTTGACCGCAAGGCCAACTTCGAGGTGATGCAGCAGATTGCCTTGGTTGGACTTTACAGGGCAGGATTCTTTGAGCACGCGGCTTTCTATGGCGGCACCTGCCTTCGCATCTTTCATGGGTTGCAAAGGTTTTCCGAGGACATGGACTTCTCGCTTTTGGCGAAAGATGCCAACTTCAACTTTGAGCAATTCTTCCCAGCCGTCATCAAGGAGTTTGAGATTGCAGGCAGGACGGTGGAAATCACGAAGAAGGACAAGCGCAGTTTCGGCAAGGTGGAGTCTGCCTTCCTGAAAGACACTACAGATGTTTACAACCTGACCTTTCAGCACGAGAAAAGCCTGAAGATAAAGATCGAAGTGGATACAGAGCCGCCCTTGCTCTTCCGCACGGAGCAGAAACTCTTGATGATGCCGTATTCGTTTATGACGCGGTGCTTCACTCTGCCAGACCTTTTCGCAGGCAAGATGCACGCCTTGGTGTTCCGTATCTGGAAAAACAGGGTAAAGGGGCGCGACTGGTATGATTTTGAGTGGTATGTGCGCCAGGGCGTAAGGCTCAGCTGGGCACATCTGCACGAGCGCATCCTGCAATTCAATGGCGAGGATATGACCCGTGAGCAGTTTAGGACGCTGCTTGAGCAAAAGCTGGAGACGGCAGACATCAATGCGGTAAAGGCTGATGTCGCTCCGTTCGTCCTCAATCCCCGCGAACTGGAAATTTGGTCAAATGACTACTTCTTGCAGGTGTCCAGAATGATGCAGTTTGAATGAGGTAAACCTTGGGCCTTGCAGCTTAACGGCCTTAAAACCTCGCTCCATTATAGCAAGTCTGCTGAAGGAAATCGCCTTCGGCGGACTTCTTTTTGGGCTTTCCCGTGCTCTTTTTGTACTTTGCGCTTTGCAGTTTCGTGGGAAATAAGTATTTTTGCTTGGCTGTGTGCGCGTATGCGTATATAGTATAATAAGGTGTAATATGCGAAAGATACAATTCTCCCTTGTGTATAGGGACATGTTCCAGTCGTCGGGCAAGTATCAGCCCCGCCGCGACCAGTTGGAACGTATAGCCCCCGTCATCGTCCGCATGGGCTGCTTCAGCCGCGTTGAGACCAACGGCGGCGCATTTGAGCAGGTGAACCTCCTCTACGGCGAGAACCCCAACCTGTCCGTCCGTGCCTTCACGCGCCCCCTGCGCGAGGCCGGCATCAAGACCCACATGCTCGACCGCGGCCTGAACGCCTTGCGCATGTACCCCGTGCCCGCCGACGTGCGCCGCCTGATGTATCGCGTCAAGCACGCGCAGGGCGTGGACATCACCCGCATCTTCTGCGGCCTCAACGATGTGCGCAACATCATCCCCTCCATCCATTATGCCCTGGAGGCCGGCATGACGCCGCAGGCCACCCTCTGCATCACCTCCAGCCCCATCCACACGGCCGAATACTACGCCGGCATTGCCGACCGGCTGATTGAGGCCGGCGCACCCGAGATTTGTCTGAAGGACATGGCGGGCATCGGACAGCCGGCCATGCTTGGCGAACTCTGCCGCCGCATCAAGGCGAAGCATCCCGACGTTGTCATCCAGTACCACGGCCACAGCGGCCCCGGCCTCAGCATGGCCAGCATACTGGAGGTGTGCCGCAATGGCGCCGACGTCATCGACACGGCCATAGAGCCCCTGTCGTGGGGAAAGGTCCACCCCGACGTTATCTCCGTGCAGGCCATGTTGCGGGCAGCCGGCTTCGACGTGCCCGACATCAACATGGAAGCCTACATGGAAGCCCGAAAGCTCACGCAGGAGTTCATCGACGATTTCCTGGGCCTTTTCATGAATCCCTCCAACCGCCTTATGTCCTCCCTTCTCCTGGGTTGCGGATTGCCGGGCGGTATGATGGGCTCCATGATGGCCGACCTGGCCGGCGTTATGTCGGCCATCAACAACAATCGCGGCAAGAAAGGCCAGCCTGCCCTTACCGAGGATGCGCTCCTCGTCAGGCTCTTCGACGAGGTGGCCTACGTCTGGCCGCGCGTGGGCTACCCTCCGCTTGTTACGCCCTTCAGTCAGTACGTCAAGAATATAGCCCTGATGAACCTTCTCTGCGAGTCGATGGGCCGACCCCGCTACTCCATGATGGACGAGGCCATCTGGGGCATGATACTCGGGCGGAGCGGACGGCTGCCCGGCGAGGTGGCTCCCGAAATCAAGGCCCTCGCCAAGGAGAAGGGCTTGGAGTTCACCGATGCCGACCCCCAGAGCTACTGCCCCGACGACTTGCAGTCCTTCGTCCGCGAGATGGAGGAAAACGGCTGGGAGCGCGGCGACGACGATGAGGAACTGTTTGAACTGGCCATGCACCCCACGCAATACCGCGACTACAAGTCGGGCGCGGCTCGGCGGCGCTTTCTGGCCGACCTTCAGGCTGCCCGCGACAAGGCCGATGCCGAGGTCCTCTCGCCCGCCGAGGCGCTGGCCTTCAAGCACGCCAGGGCCGATGCCCTCGTAGCCCCCGAGAGCGGTACCCTGCTTTGGGAAATCGGAGGCGACGCCGAGGGCCGGCAAGCCTTGGAGCCCTACATTGGCCGCACCTATGCCGACGGCTCCGCCTTCTGCTACATTGAAAATGCCCACGGCCAGATTGCCGAAGTGCCTGCTGCGCTTGGCGGAAGGCTGGTGGAGGTGTGCGCACGCCAGGGCCAGCATGTGCGGCGCGGCGACGTGTTGGCCTACATCCAGCGCGAAATGCCTGCCCCCGCCGGACAAGGAGAGGAGGTGAAGCCATGAAGGAGTTTCCCCTGCCCCTGCGCATCCTCAGCCTGCTGTGCCTGCTGCCTGCCCTGTGGGGCATCACGCTCTACCTGTGGGGCGGCGTAATGCCCTTCGGCACGAGCCCTTCGGCCCTTGGCCGACTGCTGCGCTATGGGGCGGCGCAAGCGTTGTGGATAGTGCCCGTAGTCCTGTTTTTCGTAAGTCTGAACGAAGAGCGCCGAGGCTACCGCTGGAGGGCTTACCTGTTTGCCGTTACGGGCGTAGCGGTGGGAGCCTACAGCCTGCTGCAAGTTTTTGTGGCTTTATAGGAGACTTTTCACGGGTCTGTACGGCAGGGGAAACTGTCGTACAGGATAGGGAAAATTAGTCCGCCGGCAGGAAAAACTGTCGGCGGACTAATTTCGTGGCAGGGGCGGAGCATCGGTCCTACTTGAGGACGATGCCTATCATGCGGTGCTGCGGATTAAAGGAGGCTCCCCATGTTACCATGCCGCCGTCCACCGTGAAAGCCTCGCCCGGGGCCACGGGCGTGCGCACGCTGTCGCCTTCCAACTGGTAGTAGAGGGCTATGGAGACGCTGTCCGAGGCGGTTTCGTCCACGCCGTCCACAATAATCTGGTACTCCCCCGGGTCGAGGAGCGAGGTGTATTCGTCCTGCGGCTTGGCAGGAGCCTCCACACGGCTGGGGTCGTTGAGGAAATTGAAGTTGCTCGCTACCGCGCGGACATACACCACCATGGCGATGACCTGCGTCAGGAGGAAGGCCACCACGCCCACGATGATGAGCCAGCGGCGGGTGCGGTCAGCCAGCGGCTTGGTGTTGAGAATGAGGCGTACGAGGCCGTAGAGCAGAAGGGCGTTGAACACAAGAGCCAGCAGGACGGCTGCTGCCAGACAATAGAATGTGGCAGGATGGCCCTCGAGAAGGGTGTAGAGAACCATCACCTTGTCGCTTGCTCCATACCAATGCAGGGGAATGCCCGCAAAGGCTGTCAAAACTGCCGTCAGGATAAGGCACACGCCCACGCCGCCTGCTATCAGCACCAGCTTGATAAAGAAACCGAGACAGCCCATGGCACCCGACTGACAGTGCGGCGTGCTCTCCTTCGAAGCGCCTTGTTCGCTCATGCGCATCACCTCTTCGCTCACGCCCAGGGGCGTTACGTCCTCGCCGCGCATCCGCAGGCGGTCCTCCGCCGTGCGGGCTTCGGGAATCACCGCCCACAGGACGAGGTAGATGATGCCTACGATGGAGAAGCTGAAGAAGAGCAACAGCACCAGCACGATGCGCCACAACGTGGGGTCTCCCTTTCCCGACCATTGGGCCAGGCCGGCCATCACGCCGCCCAGCACCTTGTTGTCGGGGTCGCGGTAGAGCTTGCGGCCGTTCAGCCTGGCCGTGAAGCCGAGTATTCCTTTTTGCTCCCCGGACGTTTCGCCCTGACTGTCGGAGCCGGTGTCGGCAGGGTTGGCCTGCTCGTGGCCCTCGGCGGAATCCGTCCACTCGGCAGGGTCGCCGATGCGGCGTATTATATCCTGCACGTGCTCGATGCTCACGGCTTCCGTGCCCTGCGCCTTGAGTTCGCTGAGGAGTTCGGCCACGCGGCACTCTATGTCGTTGCATATTTCTGCGCCCTCGGGCTCGTGGCTGAAGTAGTGGCGCATGTTGTCCTCATACTGCTTGAGGAGTTCGAAGGCGTCCTCGTCGATGTTGTAGAGGGTGCCGAAAAGGTTGATGGAGAAGTTGCGTTTCATTGTGCGGTCGTTGTTTGGGGAGTGAAGTTTTCTGCGGTCAGTCGGAGCTGCTGTACCGATGAGCCTAATTCCAGCCAGGCTCGGTCCAACTCGTTGAGGTAGGTTTCGCCTTCGGCGGTGAGGGCGTAGTACTTGCGCGGCGGGCCTTGCGTGCTCTCCTGCCATTCGTATTGCAGGAGGCCGTCCTTTTTCAAGCGCGTCAGCAGGGGGTAGAGCGTGCCTTCCACCACGATGAGGTCGCTGGCCTTCAGGCGGGCGATGATGTCGTTGGCGTAGGCCGCGCGGTGGCGCAGGAGAAGGAGCACGCAGTACTCTATCATTCCCTTGCGCATCTGCGATTTGGCATTGCTTACATCCATAGGTCTGTGGGGGATTAAAGTGAGAGGAGTCGGGGGATGGTTCCCGTTTGCGGTGCAAAAGTACGCATTTCTTAGGTACTATGCAATACAAAGTACCTAATAATTTGCACTTCTTTGTAAAACAGGAAACCACTCCTTATATATAAATAAGCGCGTGCGCAAGAAGTGGCGGCCTTTGTTTCCGGATTCCCGCGCACCTCCATGCGGCGGGCAAAGAGCGCCCTGCATGACAGGAAAGACCGCCGGCGGACTAAGTTCTCCAGCCGTACAGGGCAGCTTTTCCTACTGTATGGAGTAGTTCGCACTACTGTATAGAGTAGTTTTCCCTACTGTATGAAGTAATTTTTCCTACTGTGTGGGGCAGTTCTTTCGGTTTGATAGGGTAGGGCAGAGCGGGGTATGGCCTGCGTGCAAATCCCCCTGCCTTGCCGTCGCGTAAATCCCTTTGGAAAAACACTTTCAGTAGAAGAATTGCCACCCTCGCCTTGCAACTGACTTGCGCAATACGCAAAAAGTGAAAAAAAATTAAGGGTAGGTGGTGCCATGTAAGCAGAAAATCGTACTTTTGCACGCCGATTATTATCAAGCAGCCCCGAAAACGGGCTGCACTCGCCGTGTGTGAATAGCATCGCCTTGGCCTGACGATGTGGTTCGGGAATCGCGACGGGAAAGATAAGAAAACATGTAGTTATTAACAAACCTAAAACAACAACAAAGTGGATACTTTAAGCTACAAGACATCCTATGTGAACAAGGAGACCGCCAAGAAAGAGTGGGTCGTGGTTGATGCCACCGACCAGGTACTCGGTCGCCTTGCTACCCGCGTTGCCAAAATCCTCCGTGGCAAGTACAAGCCCTGCTTTACCCCCCACGTGGACTGCGGCGACAATGTGATTATCATCAACGCCGAGAAGGTACGCCTCACCGGCAAGAAGTGGAACGAGCGCGTCTATTACACCTACACGGGCTACCCCGGCGGACAGCGTGAGCACACGCCCGCCAGCATCATGGCCAAGCCCAACGGTGCCGACCGCCTGATGCGCCGCGTCGTAAAGGGTATGCTGCCCAAAAACCGCCTCGGAGCTCAGCTCCTCGGCAATCTGCACGTCTATGCAGGCAGCGAGCATCCCCATGCCGCCCAGAGCCCCAAAACTATCGATATTAACACGCTTAAATAATCACAGAGTATGGAAATGATTAACGCACTGGGTCGTCGCAAGGCTGCCGTTGCCCGTATCTACGTAACCGAAGGTTCCGGCAAAATCACCATCAACAAACGCGACATTACCGAATACTTCCCCAGCAGCATACTGCAGTTCGTCGTGAAGCAGCCCCTCACACTCCTCGACGTGGCTGAAAAGTACGATATCAAGGTGAACCTCAACGGCGGCGGCTTCACCGGCCAGAGCCAGGCTCTCCGCCTCGCCATCGCCCGCGCCCTCGTAAAAATCAACGCTGAGGACAAAAGCGCTCTCCGCAAAGCAGGATTCGTTACCCGCGACAGCCGCGTCGTGGAACGCAAAAAGCCCGGCCAGCCCAAGGCACGCCGTCGCTTCCAGTTCAGCAAACGTTAATTTTCGGCACCGCTTGCTGATAACTGTCCAACGTTTAGCATCTAAATCAGGCCGACTCCAAAAGGACTACCGCCTGATTGGTTGAACTACACAACTGAAAAGAAAGTAAACACCTACAAAAAGAACAACAAAATGTCCAGAACAAATTTTGAAACCCTCCTTGAGGCTGGTTGCCACTTTGGCCATCTCAAGCGTAAGTGGAACCCTGCCATGGCTCCCTACATCTTTATGGAGCGCAACGGCATTCATATCATCGACCTGCACAAGACGGTCGAGAAAATCGACGAGGCCGCAGAGGCTCTCAAGAGCATTTCCAAGAGCGGGCGACGCATCCTCTTCGTGGCCACCAAAAAGCAAGTCAAGGACGTAGTCGCTGAAAAGGCCGCAAGCGTGGCTATGCCCTACGTAACCGAGCGCTGGCCGGGCGGTATGCTCACCAACTTCCAGACCATTCGCAAGGCCGTCAAGAAGATGGCCACCATCGACAAGCTCACCGCCGACGGCACCTACAGCAACCTCTCCAAGCGCGAACTGCTCCAGATCAGCCGCCAGCGTGCCAAGCTGGAAAAGAACCTCGGCTCCATCGCCGACCTCAACCGCCTCCCCGCAGCCCTCTTCGTAGTGGACGTGATGAAGGAGCACATTGCCGTGGCAGAAGCCCAGCGCCTCGGAATCCCCGTGTTCGGAATCGTTGATACCAACAGCGACCCCAACACCGTTGATTACATAATCCCTGCCAACGACGATGCCGCCACGAGCGTTGAGGCCATCCTCAATGTGTGCTGCGCCGCCATCAATGAAGGCGTGGAGGAGCGCAAGGCCGAGAAAGCCGACGAAAACGCCGCCGCCCAGCAGGAGGATCAGCCCCGTAAGCGTCAGCGCACCAACCGCCCCCGCGCAGAAGTAGCAGCAGCCGCCGAGGAAGCTCCCGCAGTCGCCGAGGAAACCGCAGCCCCCGCCGTTGAGGCCCCCGCAGAAGAAGCTCACGCCGAAGCTGCCGAGTAATCATTAACCCTAAAATAAGACAAGACGTTATGAACGTTACAATGACCGACATCAAAAAGCTCCGCGAGCAGACCGGCGCCGGCCTGGCAGACTGCAAGAAAGCCCTGGCCGAAGCCGAAAACTTTGAAGGAGCCGTTGAGATAATCCGAAAGAAAGGCCAGGCTGTCGCAGCTAAGCGTAGCGACCGCGAAGCCGCCGAAGGTTGCGTAATCGCCAAGATTGACGGCAACTTCGGAGCCATTATCGCCTTGAAGTGCGAAACCGACTTCGTGGCCAACAATGCCGACTTCGTGGCTCTGACGCACGAAATCCTCGATGCTGCCGTCGCAGCCCGCTGCAAGACGCTCGACGAGGTGAAGGCGCTGCCCATGGGCAACGCTACCGTTGCCGATGCCGTTGTGGACCGTAGCGGTATCACCGGCGAGAAGATGGAACTGGACGGCTATTGCTACGTAGAGGGCGAGGAAATCTGCATGTATAACCATCAGAACAAAAACACCCTTTGCACGCTCGTCGCTCTCAGCCAGAAGGTGGACGATGAAACCGTGGGCAAGAACGTGGCCATGCAGGTGGCTTCCGCAGCCCCCGCCGGCATCGACCAGGCCAGCATCTCTCAGGACGTGATTGACGCTGAGTTGCGCGTGGCCGTTGAGAAAACCAAGGAAGAACAGGTGCAGAAGGCCGTTGAAGCCGCCATTAAGAAGGCTGGCTACAATCCCGCACACTTCGACTCCGAGGATCACATGGAAAGCAACCAGGCGAAAGGCTGGATTACCGCTGAAGACGTGGCCAAGGTGAAGGAAATCATCGCCACCGTAAGCGCTGAGAAGGCTGCCAACCTCCCCGAGCAGATGATTCAGAACATTGCTCAGGGCCGCCTGAAGAAGTTCTTCAAGGAGAACTGCCTGCTTGAGCAGGAGTATATCTGGGACAAGAACCAGACTGTGGCCGACTATCTCAACAGCGTTGAGAAGGGCCTCACCGTGAAGGCTTTCAAGCGCTTCACCCTCCGTGCCGAGTAATTCCTAAGGGAATCTCTCAAGTATATCTTTTTACAGAAACTCCAGTCTGATGTGACAAAGGAGAAGAGTTAACTATTCAAACGTGTAGTTCACGCTTTTTCTGAGTCATCAGGCTGGAGCGTGTTTTTAGAAGTAGCAACATTACTGACTTAATACAAATCCTATGAAAAAGTTATTTGTGCTATTTGCTGTTGCCCCACTTGTGTTTGGGTGTAGCGACTCTGATGAACAGGTGCAGGAATCCACCTCCCCTCAAGTCCTCCGCGTAAGCACGCTTGGAGAGAAAGTTTCCAATCCTACTAATTCCGGCTGGTGTAAGGATTCCGTGGCTGCTGAGGCTACATTGTCATCTGTGCGTCGCATCTCAGATCGTTTCTACAAAATGGACTATCTGACGGAACTTCCCCTTGACCAGCTTGTGGATGGTAACTACCGCACTCGTGATGCCTTTGAAACGGCCTTCGATACGCTGATGTTCCACCCCCAAGGCTATGAGTATGCAAAAGTGGATAAAGGGACGGCTTGCTCCGGCTTCGTGTGCTGGAATGAGAAGGGCGAAATCTTGCTTGGTCGCAACTTCGACGGCGACGGTGGCCCTCTTATGTTGATTCATAACAAGGCCAACGGCTTCAAGTTTGTGCAATTCACCGACCCTCATTACAACTCCGTGCAGTTCAACAGCTCTGACAGAGAGCACGGTGACGGTATCCTCAGCGACGGCAAGACCTCCCTCCATCGTTTGCTCCGCGAGCCCCTTGCCACGATGGACGGAATGAATGAGTATGGCTTGTGCTTCGGTGCCTACCAACTTCCCTCGTTCGACAACCATCCGGGCACTCCGCTGGCACAGAACACGGGTAAGAAGGCTATCGTGTCTTCCTTGATGCACAACCTTATCCTCGCCCGTTGCAAAACTGTGAAGGAAGTAGAGGCGCTGCTTAAGGCTCACGACATGGTGAATATTATGGAGAGCCTCAATGTGCATTGGATGATGGCCGATGCCACGGGCGACTGGGCTCTCTTTGAGTATTGGAAGGATGAACTGCATGTCTATCGCGAGGCAGACCTTATCGGCCTGAGCGTGTATGTCGGTACTGACGTCCCCTACGAATGGTACAGCATTGAGAATTACTATCGTTCTCTTGAGCCGTACAGCACCTATCCCAAACAATATGTGGCGGATGACTGGCAGATAAAGATGAGTGCTAAAAAGCGCGTGGGCCACATGATGAACTTCTACAAGCCCACGATGTCGGAGATGGAAGCCCTGCGTTGCTTGCAGGAAGGACGCTATGACTTGGAGGTTCCCCATCACATGACAAACTGGTCATGCATATATAATCCCGCCCAGAAGACTGTCATTTTTGCTCTGCGTAACGATATGTCGCAAGTCTATAAGGTTGACCTGAAGGAGGACCTTAAATAATATAGGCAGGAGCTCTTCGCCCTTTGTGAAAGGAGCTCCTGCTTTGTTTTTGTGTTCAATCAAGATAAAAAGGAGCAAATATAAAGCCGATTGTTCTCTTTTTCACCATTACTAATCAAAGACACAATGAAAATAAAGAATCTGTTGTTTCTCATACTTACGGTGTGCCTTGCCTTTACCGTAAGTTGCAGCGACGATGCGATTGCCCTCGACCCCGATATTCAAGGTTACGCCGACAAACTGGTCATCGGTAAAATCATCACGATGGTTCCAAATGCCTCCACCGCCGAGGCCATCACCATTAAGAACGGCAAGGTGCAGTATGTAGGCTCACTCACCGAAGCCCGCAAGCACTGCGATGACAAAACCGTCGTGGAGAACTATGGTAAAAACAGTATCTATCCTGGCTTCCTTGAAGGGCATCTCCACGGAATAGAAGTCGCCGGTCGTTTGGACCAGTGCGACCTCGCCACTCTTGACGTAAAACCTTCCACCACTATGGAAGACTTTGTCAATGCTATGGCGCAGTATGTGAATGACAATCCCAAACGTTCCATCTATAAGGGTGCCGGTTGGTCCGTGCGACGCGATGTGCTCCCCACCCGCCAGATGCTTGACACCATCTGTCCCAAAGTGCCGATGGTTCTCTCCTCTGTTGATGGACACTCTATGTGGCTCAACACTGTTGCCCTCAAGAAGTTCAAGTACGACGACCCCGCCAACATTGAGAAGTTCGGCACCGACTGCATTCGCCTTGAAAGCGGCGGTTTCCCCACCGGCTATGTGTCCGAGGGTGCTATGGAACTCGCGCGTCCGGCCCTCGCGCTCACCAAGGACGAATACAAGAAGAACCTTCTCAAGTGGCAGGATATGGCCTTCTCCTACGGTATCACCGGAGTAGTGGAAGCCGCCATCTCCATTGAAGATGCACCCGTGCAAGAAGCCTTTATGGAACTCGCCAAGGAAGGTAAGTGGAAACTGCGTACTTATGCGATGGAGAATATCAACTACACCACCGACAACGAGAAGTTCTACGGCGACCTCAACAAGATACTTGACCACACCAGGCAGTACAAGAACGAGTATTTCCGCGTCTATGGTGTTAAGATCTTCGTCGATGGCGTGGTGGAGGCCCACACGGCCTGGCTCATTGACCCCTATGCCGACGACCCTACCTACTACGGCAAGAAGAATTATCCAGAGCCCACCCGTGTTGCCGATGCCGTGGCCTTTGCCAACCGCAACGGCATCAATGTCCACTTCCACGCCATTGGCGATGCCGCTGTCCGCAATGCTGTTGACGGCATCATCAGCGGTCAGCAGCAGGCCGGCGTCAGCGATGCCCGCAATACGATTGTCCATCTCCAGATTGTACGCCCCGAGGATGTCAAGCGTATCTACGAGAACCATATCATACCCGTAGTAGCCCCTCTCTGGGTACCCTACGACTCCGCATACTCTCAGCATGAAATCGACTACCTCGGCCAGGAGCGCTTCGACAATGAGTATCGCATCAAGGACTTCTTCGATTTAGACTGCCCCGTAAACTTCCACAGCGACTACCCCGTGTCGCCCGACATTGATATGCCCCTCACCATCTATTGTGCCGTTACCCGCACCGATGTCCAGCATGGCCCGGAAGGTGTCCACGGCCCCCGGCAGGCCGTAACCCGTCGGCAGGCTCTTGAGGCGATGACCTTCAACGTGGCCTACCAAATTAAGGAGGAAAACCGTCTCGGCATGATTAAGCCCGGTATGGTGGCCAACCTCTCCATCTATGACGTGGATTTTCTCAACGCTCCTATTGAGGAAATTCCTGCTGCCAAAGTCGTAGCTACCTACGTGGATGGCAATGTCGTCTATCGCGGCAAATAGGGAGTTAAATACGGTTTCGTTGCAAGAAGAAGGAAGGCGGCCCATCGCGTGCCGCCTTTCTTCGTTTGCTTGCCCGACATGGCGTGATCTGACGGGTGAGGTCTCTGGCGCAGCCTTGTAGAGGCGTGCATGAGATGGCTATGGAATGTGCGAATTGTAGGCTCTGACTTGCCTTTTCGAGGCTTTTCGCGGCGAATAATGGGATTTTTTGTGTTTTTTCTTGCGGAAATGTTTGCCAACAAGCGGGAAAGCCGTATTTTTGCAGGCGGAAAGGCGCATCAACCCTGCTGGAGCCAGTGCATGCGGCACGGAAAGAGAGCCGTTCCTGCTGAAAAGAGAAAAGTCGCATCAAGCGGCGAATATTTTATAATCCTAAAACAAAAAACACAATGAAAAAACTGATTCTGATGGCAGCAGTAGCACTTTGCTCTCTGTCTGCAAGCGCCCAGTGGTATGCTGGCGGCGGTCTGGGATTTGGTGTTGTAAGTCCTTCTGTGGGCGACAACAAGACTTCCTTCTACCTGACCCCTGAAGTCGGCTATTCCTTCAACAACAAGTGGGGCGTAGGTTTGGATTTGAGCGTAGGCTACAACAAGATTGCAAAACAGGACAATACGTCCTTCCTCTTTGCACCCTATGCCCGTTGGACTTTCGCAAAGGCCGGCATCGCTTCGTTCTTTGCCGATGGCGCTCTGGAACTGGAGACCAATCCCGTACTGACGACCAACGACGGTACGCGCTTCGGCCTGAGCATTAAGCCCGGTGTGGCTCTCAACGTGTCCAAGCACATCGACTTGCAGGCCAAGGCCAACCTCCTGAGCTTTAGCGTGTACGACGAGAAGGCTGGCGACGGTGCTATCTTTAATCTTGACGCCAACATTAGCCAGTTGCTCAGCTTCTACGTTATCTACAAGTTCTAATCGGAACTCTTCTATTTGCAACGGGTACGGTTCTTTGCAGAGCCGTACCCATTCTTTTTATGCCTCTGCCGCAGGGCAAAACTGTCGGCGGACTAAGACGAACTGCCGGCGGACTAATTTCAACTACTCCGCCGATAGTTTTTCCTCCTTCTTGGCCTGATGATTCTGGCCGTGCGACGAGACGCGCCAAACCGGGTGCCGGCAGGACTTGTTCCGGGGACGTACAAATCTGCGTTATGTGCGCGTTCCTTGGTGTGTGATGGCAAAATCGTAGTTCGGTGAGAAAAAATGCGAAGTTTTAGGGCTTTGCGTGCGTGTATGTGAAAAAGAATTTGTAAATTTGCGGGCGAAAATAAATAGTCTTGGAAAGACATAGCCAATTCAACGCATAACCAATCCCAAACCATACACAAAATGAAAAAACAACTGATCCTCTTCTGCCTCACCCTGCTGATGGCAGCGACGGCTTTTGCCACAGGTCCCTTCCGCGAGCACCGCTGGGAGTCTTTCCATGGGCTGAAGCCGACAGAAAGCAACATCGTGTTTGTTGGCAACAGCATCACGAACATGCACGACTGGTGGGAAGCCTTCGGCGGTAACCATCAGATTCTCAACCGCGGCACCAGCGGCGGTTTCACCTACGAGGTTCTGCCCCATCTGGAGATGATTCTTGAGGGCCGTCCCGCCAAGGTGTTCATCGGTATCGGCACCAACGACGTAACGGCCAACGAGCCCGCCGTGGTGGCTGAGAACATCCGCATCATCATTACGCGCATACGCCGTGAAAGCCCCAATACGGAGGTCTATATGCAGAGCATCATTCCCTCCACCAACGGCAACCGAGGCCAGCGCATCGTTACGCTCAACAACCTCGTGAAGCCCATTGTGGCAGAGCTCAACGAGAAGTACGGCAAGGTAACCTACCTCGACGTGTTCAGCCAGCTCGTGGCAGCCGACGGCGTGAGCTTCAAGACCCACAACGGCAAGAGCCTCGCCTTCGACAACCTGCACCCCACCGTCCTCGGCTACGGCATCTGGTGTAAGTACATTGCTCCGCAGGTGGGCAGCGACTGCGTCTATGACATCAACGCCTCCACACTCTACAACGGCGGCCAGAACAACTCCACCGGCGACCGCATCACCTGCTTCGCCCAACAGGTGGTCAATGCCGACGACATTCTCTTCATCGGCGACGAGATGGTAAGCTCCGGCGAGTGGCATGAATGGCTGCAAAGCGACAAGGTGAAGAACCGCGGCCTCGGCTGGGGCTACACAGGCTCGCAGCTCAATCAGGAGATAACCAACGCCTCCATCTACTTCCAGCACAAAAACAGTGTCGCACCCAAGGCCATCCTTATCTACGCCGGTGTGCAGGAAGCCCACGACGGCGTAAGCGCCTCCACCTTCAGCACACGCTACCAGAGCCTCATCACAGGCTTGCGCAAGAAGGCCGCCAACACGCCCATCTATCTCATCACTCCCCTCAACACGCCTAACACCTCCGCCAATTCCTACATCAGCCAGTACAAGCTTCAGCTGGCTTCCCTCGCCTCTGCCAACGCCAATGTCAAAGTCATTGACGCCACAAGCATGAATAGCACAAGCAAGTATTTCTATCAGGGCGACGGCGGCAACTACTTCACATCCTACGGCTACGCCAAGCTCTCCCAACTCATCGAAACGGCTCTCAAGAAAGACTTCAGCAACCTCGACATCAAGGCCGTTACCGACGCTGAGTGCCAGGCCAACAACGACCTCTACGCCGCACGCACCGTGCTGGGCAATGCCCTCACCGATGCCCTCCGCACTTCCGGCAAAATCGGCGATGGCGTGGGCGAGTACTCCGCCGCTGCGATGGGCGACCTTAATGCGAAAATCGACGAAGCCTTTGCCCTGCTCAGCGAAGGCACCCACTCCGCCTCCGACTACCAGACCATGGCCAACCAGCTGAAAAGCATCACGCCCACGCTCAATCAGCCCAAAGCCAGCACCGCAGGCAATGAGCACTGGTACACCATGTGCTCCTCCAACCGTGGCAGCTACTACGTGGCCAGCACAGGCAGTGCCGTGGTCGGCGTAACGGCCGGCAATACCGCCAAGACGCTATGGAAGTTCGTCCAGCGCACAGACGGCACCTACGACATCATCAACCGCGAGGACGGCAAGTACATCCATACCGCCAACTACGACCAACAGCTCACCGTGAGCGCTGCCGCCCCCACCTCCGGATGGAGCTTCTCCGACTGCAACGCCGCAGGAATGTATAACATCCAGAACGGTACCTGCGAAATCAATATGACTACCACCGGCGTAACCGGCGGTATGAAGGTGGTAAACTGGAGCAGCGGCGGCACCGGCAACGACAAAGCCGACACTGGTTGCCAGTTCACGCTGACCGAGTACAACGAGCCCCCCGTCGAGGACCTCTCCCTTGAGGCAGGCAAGTCCTACACCCTGTGCTGTTCATTTAAGTCCGGCGCAAAGGGCCGCTACCTTATCAATCAGAACGGCAGCTTGCAGGCCGTAACCGACCTCCCCGCCGGAAATGCCGGCGTGTGGAAGTACACGGGCACCTCCTTGCAAAGCATGGCCGACCAGACCAAGTATCTGAGCGTCAATCAGGGCTTCAAGCTCACCACGACGGCCACTGCGCTCAACTTCCCCCTTGGTCTTACGCCCGGCACCTTGGCTATTGCTGAGCAAACGCGCAACGGTGCCGTCAACAGCAACGGCACGGTCAGCGGTGGGCAGTTCACTGGCCAGCAGTACAACGAGTATCAAGGCTGGTCCACCGATTTCGTAATCAAAGAATACAAGGAGAGCACTCCCGACGAGGAACAGCGCCTACAGGTCGCTAAACAAGCTTACAAGGAAGCTACCGACGCTGCCGCCGCCCTTGCCGAAAAGTATGCCGACAGCGACAACGAGGCTGTACAGGCCGCACTGGCAGCTCTCAGCAACGCAGTGAAGAACAACACTGTGGCAGAAACAGGGACGACTGACCAGTACAATGCTGCCGCCGAGGCTATAAACAACGCTGTGAGAGTGGCACAAAGCGCCATCTCCACGGCACTGGGAGAAGAGACCACCTATACCATCGACAAGAACAATGGCCGCTGGACGGCCTCCAACGGTGCCGGAACTTGGGCCAGCGCTTGGGCCAGCAACGACAACCAGCTGAAATTCACCGCTTCCGCCAACAATATGGCTTGGAAGGGCGACAACATCGATGCCCGCTGCGGCACCGCCGGTACCAGCACCTACGCCATTGAGCCCGCCGACAAGGATAACTACATCATCACCGGCTACTCTCTCAAGCTTCACGCTAACGGTGCCTCCAACGAAAACTGGACCATCGACGGCAAGAGCTACACCTCCACCTCTGCCGCCGACGTCAAGGAGATCAACGTAACCGGTATTGAGGAGCGTCGCGTAGAATTCACCGAGACCGGCACCAACGCAGTCGGCACTCTCCTCTACGACTTCACGGTTACTATGAAGTATCAGCCTCGCGACCCCAGCGAAGTGGACTACGAGGACTACAAGACCGTGTTCGACACCCACGCCAGCTCCGTGCCCTACCGTATTCCCGCCGTGGGCCAGACCAAGGACGGCGACCTTATCTTCGTGGCTGACTACCGCTACTCCCACGCTGACATCGGCGCCGGCACCAAGCTTGACCTGAAGTATCGCAAGCAGTATGCTGACGGCACATGGGGCGAAGAAAAGACCCTCGCTGCCTACATTCCTCAGCCTTTCTGCGCCTTTGGCGACCCCTGCATCGTCTGCGACCGCGAGAGCAACCGCGTCATGGTTACCTCTTGCTGCGGTAATGTTGGCTTCCCCGGCGGCACCTATAACAACCACCAGGGTTGGGCCCGCTGGTACTCCGAGGACGGCGGTGAGACTTGGGAATCTACCTACACCGACCTCGCTCCCCAGGTCGTAGCCTGGCTCGACCAGCGCAAGGACGACCAGATGCAGGCCTTCTTCATCGGCTCCGGTAAGATCAGCCAGAGCAGCACCGTCAAGGTCGGCAAGTACTATCGCCTCTACTGCGCCTCCAACACCCGTATGCAGAGCGGCAAGTGCAACTTCGTATGGTATTCCGACGACTTCGGCGAGACCTGGAATATGCTCGGCACGCCCGACGTGAAGCCCATTAACGGCGGCGACGAGCCTAAGGCCGACGAAATGCCCGACGGCAGCGTTGTTGTCAGCAGCCGCGACAGTGGCCGTATCTTCAACGTCTATCACTACACCAACATTGCCACCGGTGAAGGCTACTGGGGCAAGCAGACCACTTCCTCCTCCAACAACAAGGGTTGCTTCGGCGCTTCCTGCAACGGTGAAATCATGTTCGTCCCCGTTACCCGTGTAGAAGACGGTGCCAAGACCTACCTCGCCCTCCAGTCCATCCCCATGAGCGGCAGCCGCGTCAACGTAGGTATCTACTGGAAGGATCTCAAGGATCTCTCCTACTACCGCACTTCCAAAGAGTTCGCCCCCAACTGGACGGCCTATCAGATTTCCGAGACCACCTCTGCCTACAGCACCATGTGCCAGATGCAGGACGGCCACATTGCCTTCTTCTATGAGGAGAACGGCCACAACGACGGCTACGACATGGTCTACAAGAAGTTTGACATCAGCAAGATTACGAAGGGCCAGTACGCCTATAGCGCCCTCACTGCTGAGGAAAAGGCTGCATACCTCTCCAACGGCGTAGATGCCTACTTCGAGGGCAAAGAGCTGGACGACCAGCTGGCTAAGGCCATCGAGGCCTATAAGGCAGCTCCCACATACGCCAACTACGAAATCCTTAACGAAGCAGAATTTAATTCAGGTTCTGACGACCCGGCTCCCAAGCCCATAGATAAGACGTTCAACATCCGTCTGGACGGTACCGACTTCTACTTCACAACCACCGAGGTGCCCGACAATAACCAGACCACCTACTCCCTCTCCACCGAACCCGAGAACTTCTGCCTCGCCACCAAGGACGGCGGTTTCGTCATCCAGAGCCTCGACACCAAGAAGTACGTCGGCAACGGACAACTCAACAGCTGGGACTTCAGCGACTATGCCAGCGTGTGGGATATTGATAATATTGAGGGCGAGCCTACTGCCATCCTGAAGCAAGGGATGGACAAGGGCTTCGGCGTGGACAACCAGTCCGACGGCGCAGGCGTGTTCACCGACAAGGTGGGCCAGCTCTGGATTTTCGAGGAGGTAACCGTTGAAGGCATCAACGTACTTCGCTCCACCGAGAACGCTACGATGCGCTACGATCTCCAAGGCCGCCGCGTGGCCCGCAGCCCCCGAGGCCTGTTTATCCAGCAAGGACGCAAACTCATCCGATAATAACATAAAACTTCTACTAATTCAAAAAAAACAAACAATTTATGAGAAAAATCTATTTAATGCCTACTGCCGAATGCGTCAGCTTTTCGGAAAAATCAAACATTCTCCTGGGAAGTATCCCCGTTGTTAGTGGAGGTGGCTCCGGTGAAGAGCCTCCCACGATAACCGACCCCGATGACGTCCTGACCCACCGTCAGGGTCATGATTGGGCTGATACTGACGAGTAAGCCTATCTGAAAGATTCAACCTCGCCTCCGAGGACATTCTCCCAAAACGACAGCGGGAAGGACACCATGCGTGAGCCTTCCCGCTGCCTTTTTGAGGGTGCAATTTCGGCGCTGTGGGAAAATCAGGCCTATGTCCCCGCAAAAGAATCGGCGGCTTACGGAAAACTGTCGGCGGACTAATTTTTACTGCCGTATAGGATAGGGAGAAGCATCTGGTTGCCGCACTCGCGGCTCGTATAGGATAGGGAGAAGCATCTGGTTGCCGCACTTGCGGCTCGTATAGGATAGAGCGAAGAATTTGGTTGCCGCACTCGCGGCTCGTATAGGATAGGGAGAAGAATTTGGTTGCCGCACTTGCGGCTCGGTGGCCTATGAAAAAGAAATCCCCCGAAACCTTGTGCGGGCTTCGGGGGAAGACTGTATGGAGGAGGACTTTATTTCAGCACCTTGGCTCCCTGCTGGATGTAGAGGCCGTGTCCGGGCAGCTCTTGCAGTTGGCGGCCCTGCAGGTCGAAGGGGAGTGCGGAGGAGGATGCCGGGGCGGTCAGGCAGGCCAGACCGTCGGCACGCTTCACCAGCTCCATTTCGTAGAAGGAAGCCCCGTTGGAGGCGGCGTGGGCAAAGAGGCGGACGTGGGTGGTGTTGCCGATGTTGTTGTTCAGGGCCACGTCGGCATTGGCGGCATGGCAGATGGCCACATACTTGGGCATCGTCGTCCAGTCGAAGGTCCAGGCCGTCTTCTTCGTGCTCAGCTCCACCATGGTGCCGCTGGCGGACGAGGAGGCATACAGGTACTTGCCGCTTACTGTGCTCTTGATGTAGTATTGGTCGGCTTTCGGACCCTTCTCCAGTACGAATGTGGTGCATTCAGTTCCCTGTCCGTTCAGCTTTCCGGCATTGTCGCACAGGCTGGTGGGGCGGTCCTTCGACTGATTGTTAAAGGTGTATTCCGTCTGTCCGTCGGCAATGATTTCGCACGTCTCGATTCTTGGCGGCACGTAGCCGGGCATCCAGTGGCGGCTATAGGTGTAGTTGCCGTGGTCCAGTATGAGTGTGTCGCACAGCATACGCTCCACGAAGTCAGGCCAGTTTTTCTTGGTCTCGGGTGTCCATCCGGCTTCAGCCACGCACATGAGGCGGGGCAGGGCGAGGTATTCCAGGTATTCGGGCACGCCCACCCATTCGCACCAGAACGTACCCTGCACGCCGATGACGTTGGGCGTGGTCTTGGCGTTGGGCTGAGGCACATACTTGTAGCAGCCTTCCACGGTGTCGTCGCCGCCTCCCGCGCCGTCAGGCTCCGAGGGGTGGTTGCTCAGCTTGCGGTTGATGTAGTAGCCGCCGGCTCCCGATGCGGCCGAGGTGGAGGAGTGGTACTCGGTTATGATGGCGTCCAGACCGATTGAGGCGGCCTTTTGTGCTCCGCCCTGACAGGGATACCAGCACATTACGACTGGGTTGTGCTCCTTCACCAGATTGAGGTCGGAGCCGTCGGCCGTGATGCTCTCGTTCCATACGATGGTGCGCTTTCCCTTGGAGGCGATGTACTTGCTTATCTCGTTGGTGAACCACGACTGTATTTGGCGGTAGGAGGTGAAGCCCTTCTCTTTGTAGAGGGCCTGGCATTGTGCGTTGTTCTTCCAGGCGTCGGCGGGGCACTCGTCGCCGCCGATGTGGAAGTAGCGGCCTGGGAAAATCTCGCAGAGCTCATCGACCACGTCCTTGTAGAACTGCATGGTGGCGGGGTTGGCGGGGTTGGCCACGTCAGAGCTTATGCCGCCGTTGGTCCATACTGTGCGCTGTGCGCTGGGGTTGCAGCTGAACTCGGGGTAGGCGCAGAGTGCGGCTACGCTGTGGCCCAGCATTTCGATTTCGGGGATTACCTCAATGTGGCGTTCGGCGGCGTAGCGCACAATCTCCCGCATGTCGTCCTGTGAGTAGGAGTAGGGGCCGTAGGCGTGCCCGAGCCAGTAGGTTCCTCTCTCGAAGTCGGTGATTCGGCTGTCGGGGGCGGTGGCTCCTACGGTGGTCAGTTTGGGGTACTTCTTGATTTCGGCCCGCCAGCCCTGGTCGTCGGTGAGGTGCCAGTGGAATACGTTCATCTTGTAGAGGGCCATGATGTCCAGCATCCGCTTGAGTTCGGCCACGTCGAAGAAGTGGCGCGAGCAGTCCAGCATGAAGCCGCGATAGCCGAAGCGGGAGTTGTCCGTAACGGAGCAGCAGGGCAGGCTGTAGGTGGCACCGGCTTCGCCCTTCACGCCGGCGGGTACGTTGGCGGGGAGCATCTTTTGGATGGAGAGCAGGCCGTAGTAGAAGCCGGTCTCGTAGAGTGCGGTGAGGCGTATGCTGTCGGGCGTTACATACAGGTTGTAGCCTTCCGTACCCACGGAGGAGTAGAGTCCGCCCTTGGAAATCTGGATGAACGCGCCTTTAGTGCTGTGGGCGAGTGTGGCTTTGTGTCCGGTCATCGTGGCGTTGAGCCGTGCCACGAAGGCTTCGGCTTCGAGCAGTGTGCTGTCGCCGAGTGCTGCGTCCACCCCCACGGTGAACTCCTTGGGGAATGTGCAGGTGCCCTGCTTTTTGATGATGGACTTGGGCGCGGGGGTGAGGTTGTAAACCTCCCCGGCGGCCTGCGCTCCCTGCTCGGCGCAGAGCCCGAACAGGACGAGTGCGATGGAGAGTAGCTTTTTCATAAAAGTGCTTTTGGGTTTGTTGAAATTAGTCTATAGGGTTGTTGAAATTAGTCTATATGACAGTTTTTCGCAGTCCGCCGATAGTTTTCCGTAGTCCTACGCCAGCAGGGCGGCAGCCGTGAGTAGCGTAAAGGTCAGCATGGCCAGCGAGGTGCGGCCTATGAGGGCGTTGAGGCCGCGCCCCGAGTGGATGCGCCTCATGGCTCGGTAGTTGAGGGCGTGCCCTACTATATATATAAGGTATAGCCAGAGTGAGGAGGCGGGCACGGCCAGTGCGGCCAATGCTGTGCCGGCCAGTCCTTGCCAGAGGTAGAACTGTTCGCCGAAGCGCTCCCCGAGTGCCACCACGAGGGTGCGCTTGCCGGCGCGGCGGTCGGAGGCTCGGTCGCGGTAGTTGTTCACGACGAGCAGGGTGTCCGTGACGAGGCCCATGGCGGCGGCCAGCAGCCACGCCTCGCGGGAGAGTGTGCCCGTCAGCACATAGTAGGTGCCTGCCACGGGTACGAGGCCGAAAAACACCCACACCAGCAGGTCGCCGCCTCCGCAGTAGCTCAGCAGCGTGGTGTAGAGGAAGGCAAACGCGATGCAGGCCGCGCCCATCCCCATCAGGGCCGGCATGTTGATGTCCTGCGTCTGGCTGGCCGCTGCGAGTAGGCCGAGGCCGGCCAGGGCAGCCAGCGTGAGTGCCAGCCCTATGGCCAGCAGCATGGCTCGGGGCGTTACCCATCCCTGCTGGCAGGCTCGTTCAGGCCCCAGGCGGTCGGCGGCGTCGGTGCCGCGCCGGAAGTCGAAGTAGTCGTTGATGAAATTGGCCGCCACCTGCATCAGGGCGGCGAAGGTCAGGCAGAGCGCGGCCACGGTCCAGAAGGCGGCGGGGCTTGCGCCGCTGCCGCCCTGCGCGGAGGGCGAGAGGGCCAGGGCCGTGGCTATGACGACGGGAGCCAGGGCGCCGCTGAGCGTCTTGGGCCGTGCGGCCAGTAGCCATGCTTTGGGACTGTTGGGGCGTATCGTGGGCATCGTCAGGATTGCTGTGGGGCGCAGGAGCGCTTCGTCGTATAATATGCGTATGCAAAGTTACGAAAAAACAACCGAAAAGCCGCACTCCGCATTGCAAAAAAACGACTTTTCCCCGCCCGGGCGGCGCAAAACGGCACGAAAAAGGGGCTGGATGGCAGTAAGGCGACTCCTCTCCGGCTTCCCCGCAGGGGAAGACTTTCTTCCCGCAGAGCAGCCGGAACAGCCGGTGCTTCCGCAAAACTCAGCCTATAGGCCAGGCAAAACTATCGGCGGACTAATTTCTCCTATCGGCGGACTACGCAAAACTATCGGCGGACTAATTTTCGCGGCTCGTATGGGATAGGAGAAGACTTCGGGGGGCTTGTGTCAATTAGTCCGCCGAAAACTTGCATTTTCGGTCATTTTTGCGTAACTTTGCCGCGCAAATCCTATAGGCACTCTGCCGCCGCCGTTCCTCCACGGTTGGCAAGTACCAATCCGCTTATGAATACCTTCAGGTTTTCCCCACTGACGAACCGGACTGAAGAGATAGTAGAGCACCTTCTCCAGCAGCCGGAACTCACGCAGAGTAGCAAGGACGTGTTCGCTTTCCACCTCGTGTTGGAAGAACTGGTAAGCAACATCGTGCAGTACGCTTACTCCGACCCCGACCACGGCGACCTCATCGTGGAACTCAGCCGCGCCGACGGCCTCGTTACTATCGTCCTCCGCGACCACGGCGCACCCTTCAACCCCCTCCGGCAGGAGCCGCCCGACCTCTCCCTGCCCATTGAGCAGCGTCCCATAGGCGGGCTCGGCATACACCTGGTGAAGAGCATGATGGACGGCGTGGACTATCGCTTCGAGGAGGGATGCAACATACTCACCGTGTTCAAGCGCGTGGAAGCCGCCGGCTCCCCCGATGCGTAGCACGCCCCGCTCCGCCTCTCCCCTCCGCACACACTGTTATCCCTAACGACAATGACAGCAAGACGCACCTTCACCCTCATCCACCGCTGGCTGGGACTCACCACCGGCTTCGTGACGCTCGTCCTCGCCCTGCTCGGCGTGCTGATGGCTTTCGCCGACTACATTGGCCGCCTTACGGGCACCGGCCACCACACGCCGTTTTTCGCCTTCCTCAAGCAAGGCCACGTTTCCCTATGGCTGCCGGCCGAGATAGGCAAGCCGCTGGAAGGCTACTGTATGCTGGGCTTCGTGCTTATCTGCCTGAGCGGCCTCGCCCTCTGGTGGAGAAGCAAAATCTTCTGCCCCCGCACGTGGAAGAACCCCAAGGCGCTTTCCTACAATCTGCACATCGTCATCGGCTTCTGGCTCCTCGTCCCGTTGCTCTACTATAGCATCACGGGTGCGCTCTGCGGCTTGCCGTGGCTGCGCGACTGCCTGGGCCTGAGCGAGTCCTACCGCACGATTTTCGCCCTGCACAAGGGCGCGTTCCTCGGCAACGGCGGCAAACTCATAGTGGGTACAGTGTCGCTGGCCCTCGCCGTACTGCCCGTTACGGGCCTGTTCATCTGGAAAAAGAAACGTAGGTAACACTTTGCAATGGTAAAGCACATCATCCTCTGGACCCTGCGCGACGGCATAGCTCCCGTCGAGAGGGACGAAATACTCCATAATATAAAAGAAGGCCTCGAAGGCCTGAAGGGCCGCATCCCCGGCCTCGTGGACATTCACGTACAGACCGCCGGCCGCCTGGCCACGTCCAATGCCGACCTCATGCTGGACAGCACGCTGGAAAGCCCCGAGGCTCTGGCCGCCTATGCCGCCCATCCGCTCCACGTCGCCGTGGCCGCGCAGCAAGTAAAGCCCCACACCGTCCAGCGCGTATGCCTCGACTTCGAGGTGTAGCCGGCCCCGACAAGAATCCTGCACCCGCTTTCACGACCCGCCTCCTCCTATGTACGGACCACCCGCCACGGCACGCACGTTCACTCACAGTCAGCCCTTCCCGCTGGAAAGCGGCGAGACGCTGCCCGGTATAACCATCGCCTACCACACCTACGGCGAGTTGTCAGCCGATGCCGACAACGCCGTGTGGGTGTGCCACGCCCTGACGGCCAACAGCGACGTGGCCGACTGGTGGCCGAACACCGTGGCGCAGGGACGCTTCCTCGACCCCCGTCGCCACTTCGTCGTGTGCGCCAACTTCCTCGGCTCCTGCTATGGCACGACGGGGCCTGCCAGCAACAACCCTGCCACCGGCCGCCCCTGGGGGCTTGACTTCCCCCGGATTACCGTCCGCGACATGGTACGCGCCCACCAACTCCTCGCCCGGCACCTCGGCATCAGCCGTGTGCGCCTGCTCGCCGGCGCTTCGATAGGCGGATTCCAATGTATGGAGTGGGCAGCCTCCCAGCCCGACTTTGCAGAGCGCCTCGCCTTGATTTGCACCGCCCCGCAGATTTCGCCGTGGGTGGCCGCCCTCAACGAGACGCAGCGCATGGCCATTGAGGCCGACCCCTCCTTCCGTTCCGACGACCCAGCCGCCGGACGCAAGGGAATGGGCGCGGCTCGCAGCATAGCCTTGCTCTCTTATCGCGGCAGTACGGGCTATAACGCCAGTCAGCAGGACAGGGAGCCGGATGCCGCCTGCTTTGCCCACCGCGTACACACCTATCAGCAGCATCAGGGCGAGAAGCTGGAGCAACGCTTCAATGCCCACAGCTACTACCGCCTTACGCAAGCCGTGGATTCCCATAATTTAGCGCGGGGGCGTGGCAGCCTGCCCGAGGCCTTGGGACGCATCGCCTGCCCTACACTCCTCGTGTCATGCTCCACCGACATACTTTTTCCTCCCGCAGAGAGTGAGCTGATGGCCCGTTACGTTCCGCATTCACAGGTGGCTATGATACATTCCCCCTTCGGGCACGACGGTTTTCTCGTGGAAAGCGACCAGCTCAACGAGCTCCTTTTAGATTTCATGAAGTAGTATGAAGAAACTCAATATCGGCCTGTTCGGTTTCGGCACCGTAGGGCGCGGACTCTTCGACGTAGTAGGCCGCATCGGCTCTCCTGACGTCGTGATTAGCCGGATATGCGTCCGCAACAAGCGGAAAGACCGCGGCGTACACGCCCGCTTTACGGACAATCCCGATGATATATTCTCCGATCCCGAGGTCAATATCATCGTGGAACTTATCGACGATGCAGAAAAATCCTTCGAGTACGTCCGTCGCGCCTTGCGGCAGGGCTTGCCCGTGGTGAGCGGCAACAAGAAAATGCTGGCCGCCCACCTGCCCGAACTCATCGCCCTCCAGGCCGAAACAGGCACGGCCCTGCTCTACGACGCGTCGGCCTGCGGCTCAATACCGGTAATCCGCAATCTTGAGGAGTACTACGACAACGACCTGCTCACCAGCGTGAAAGGCATACTCAACGGCTCCACAAACTATATCCTTTGGCGCATCTTCCGCGACGGCCTTCCCTACGCGGAAGCCCTGCGCCAGGCACAGGAACTGGGCTTCGCGGAAAGCGACCCCAGCCTCGACGTGGACGGATGGGATTCCCTGTACAAACTAATCATCGTGACGGTCCACGCCTTCGGCCTCTACGTCAAACCGGCCGACGTGTTCCGCTTCGGCATCCGCCGTGTGAGCGAACAGGACGTGCGCTTCGCCCAAGAGAAGGGCCGCCGCATCAAACTGGTGGGGCACGTCGAAAAACTGCCCGACAACTCCCTCATCATGGCGGTAATGCCGCAACTCCTATCCCCTAATAAATACATCTACAGCGTAGATGAAGAATTTAACGGCGTAGTGATAAAGGGACTTTTCTACGGCAAGCAGTTCATGTTCGGGCGCGGTGCGGGCGGCTATCCCACCGGCTCTGCCGTCTTGTCCGACATTACGGCGCAGGCCTACGACTATCATTACCAGTACAAGAAGCTTAACAGTCCCGACCGCCCTGCCTATTCTCTCGACGCCAGGTTCCGCATTTACTACCGTTACTCCCGTCCCGAGCATCTGGGCATCCTGCATTTCCTGGACGTGGAGGAGCAATACACCTCGGCGGCCTCCTCATACGTGGTCGGCACAATCAGTCTGGCCGAACTGCGCGAGCATCAGGACGAGTTGGCGGCTGCCGATGTGTTCGTCGCCGCCTATCCCAACGATTAAGCCGCCACTCCGCACTCCTTTACCGCCACTCCGTATAACTTTACCTCCACTCCGTACAACTATAGCACAAACCCTAAACACACCACCGATTATGTCCACTACCAAGCAGACGGCTCCCAAGCAGGGGGGCGCAAAAGAATCCCTGAATACGCTCTGCGTGCAAGCAGGCTATCAACCCGCCAACGGCGAACCCCGACAAGTGCCCATCATCCAGAGCACTACGTTCAAGTATGCCACCTCCGAGTCGATGGGTCAGCTATTCGACCTCGAAGCCTCCGGCTACTTCTACACCCGACTCCAAAACCCCACAAACGACTTCGTGGCCGCGAAGATAGCCGCGCTTGAAGGCGGTACGGCAGCCATGCTCACGTCGTCGGGACAGGCGGCCTCGTTTTTCGCACTCTTTAATATATGTGAGGCCGGAAGCCACATCGTAGCTTCCAGCAGTATTTACGGCGGCACGTTCAACCTACTTGACGTAACTATGCGCAAGATGGGCATTGAGACGACCTTTGTCAGTCCCGACGCTACTGAGGAGGAGATTCATGCCGCCTTCCGCCCCGAGACGCGGGCCCTCTTTGGCGAAACGCTGGCCAACCCCGCGCTCTCCGTACTCGATATAGAGCTGTTTGCCCGCATAGCCCACGCCCACGGCGTGCCCCTGATAGTCGATAATACCTTCCCGACACCCTACGGCTGCCGCCCGATAGAGTGGGGTGCCGATATAGTAACGCACTCCACCACTAAGTATATGGACGGCCACGGCAGCGCGGTGGGCGGCTGCATCGTGGACAGTGGCCGCTTCCCCTGGCAGGAGCACGCCGACAAGTACCCCGGCCTGTGCCAGCCCGACGACTCTTACCACGGCGTTACCTACATCGAGCGCTTCGGACAGGCGGGAGCTTTCATCACCAAAGCGACGGCCCAACTCATGCGCGACCTCGGCAGCATCCAGTCGCCGCAGAATGCCTACTACCTTAATCTCGGGCTGGAGAGCCTGCACGTCCGTATGCCGCGCCATGTGGAGAACGGTCAGGCCGTGGCCGAGTTCTTGCAAGCGCACCCCGCCATCGAAAGCGTAACCTATCCGGGACTGCCCACCGACCGCTACTATGCTCTGGCCCAGAAGCAATTCGGGCACGGCGGCTGCGGCGTGGTGAGCTGCGTAGTCAAGGGAGGGCGTTCCGCAGCCGAGGCCTTCATGAGCCGCCTCCGCCTGTTCGCCATCGAGACGCACGTGGCTGACGCACGCTCCTGCGTTCTCTGCCCCTCGGCCCACACCCACCGCCAAATGACGGAGCTGCAGTTGGCCGCCGCCGGCATTCCCGCCGGACTGGTGCGCATCTCCTGCGGACTGGAGGACAAGGCCGACCTCGTGGCCGACCTCCGGCAAGCACTGGCGTAGGGCCGGTGCCTGCTCTTCAAACGACATTAAAATCCATACCCCACAATGAGTGAACGCATACAAGGCCTGTGGCATCTCATCCGCCGTCACAAGTATATCTGGACCATACTCCTCTTCGTGCTCATAGCCGGATTCCTCGACGAGAACAGCCTCTGGCGCTTCTTCCAGCTGCGCCGCCACAACGATGACTTGAAGGAGGAAATAGCCCTGTACGAACAGGAATACAAGGAGGTGAGCAACGAGCTTCTGCGCCTGAAGCAATCGCCCCGGGCCTACGAGGAGCTGGCCCGCGTGCGCCTTTACATGAAATCCGACGACGAGGACGTTTACGTCATCGAGTAACACTCCTTCCCCTCCATGAAGACCCTGAACACCATTCAAACGCTTGTATTTCAAACGGGCGGCCTCCTGCTTGTGGCCGGAGCCGCCCTTCCCCTTTTCGGAATGGCGGGGGCCGGCAGCGTAGTGCTGACGGTGGGTGCCCTGCTGTTCGGCTCCATGCAGCTGCTGATGCGCTACGAAGGAAGCGACCTCGTGGTGCGCCGCCTGCGCCGCCAGCAAATCATCGGTGCGCTGCTGCTCATCCTGTCGGGGCTGCTGGCCCTGACCCACACGTTCGGCCTGCTCCGCCTGGGGAGCGGTGCGTGGAAGCTATGCTTTGCGGTGGCTGCTCTGCTGGAGGGCTACACGGCCTTCCGCCTGCCTAACGCTTTGCGCCGCGCCGGCGAGTCTTAGCCGGCGAGTAGCCTGCCGCTTGCAGGTAGCTGTTGATGTAGGGGTTTGAAAAAAAACTGCGGGGGGCGCGGTCGGCAATACGGCGCAGCTGCTCCGTCATCGTAGGGAAGAGCTGCCGGTTACAAAGCATGATGTAGTAGCCCGGCCCCAGCGCATTGTTGAAATTGTCCGTAACGAAATCTATCTCGGCCTCCTCAATCTGTCGGTTGAGTTTGGCCGATCGTTTTTTCAGCCGCTCCCGCGCTTCGGCGAAGTGGCTTTTGTCGTTCCGTATGGCGCGGATGCAGGCATTCTCGGCCTCCCAGAGTTCGTTCTGCAGGCGGTCGAGTTTTTTCAGGAAGTCGTAGAGCCGCTTGTTCAGCTGGCCTCCTTCCACCGTAGGCCCCGCCAGTCCCATTGATATTTGGAGTTCGCCGTCCTCAATGACCACGGGGAGCATCGCGTCGTTGCCCACGAACACCTGGGCCAGCACGATGCTGTCCACCACGCCGCCGAAGCGGAAGCGTCCGTGTACCACTTTGCAGGAGTCTATGCTGCACTCGCCACTGTCCATGCCGCTGCCGGCCACGCGCAGGTAGAGCATGTGGCCGTCCACGTCGTCCAGTGAACTGTTGCCTGCAATGTCGTACTGCGTAGCGCACGAACAAAGGGTCAGCAGGGCGGCGAGAAGGGATACGGAAGCTTTGGGCATAAATCTGGATTGGTACGCAAAGTTACAACCTTTTTCCCACTCCTGCCGCATCGTTCGCCGACAAAATGCAGTGCAGTAAGGTTTTTTATGATTTGTCCGCCGACCGGCAGCCGGCATTTAAGGATTGTTAAGACTTAGTCCTGACGGGAATATGCACTCCCGTGGCGGCTCTCAAAAGCGTCCTATAGAGTAGGAAAAACCAGTCCGCCGACAGTTTTTCCTACTCTATAGGACAGTTTTTCCTACTTTATAGGACAGTTTTCTTTACTCTATAGGACGGTTGAAACCTTCTTGCAGGCTGGCTTTCCGTGTCGCGTAGCGGAGAAGGGGCTCTCGGCAGGGCGCATTGTGCCAGTCTCTATTTCACGGCCACCTCGTCGGTAAAGAGCCATCCGCCTGAGGCGGGCGCGTTGGCACGGATGCGGAGGTAGCGGGCACGGGCCTTACCTTTGACCGTGAAATCCAGCACGTCGGGGGTGGGCGTGCGGCGGTAGGGATGGCTGACGCTGCCCAGGTCCGTCCAGGTCAGCCCGTCGGTGCTGGTGCTCACCCTGTAGTGTTCAGGATAGTAGATTTCCGCACAGCAGTCCTGCCGGAAGGTGGTCGTAACCTCCCGCAGCTTCGTGGCGGTGCCCAGATCCAGCGTGATGTCCAGCACGTCGTCGGCCTTGTCGCTCCGTATGAAGCCCTGCCACCGCCCGTCGCCGAAGGCCCAGCCCCCGCAGTAGCCGTCCACGAGGGTGCCGTCGCCGCTGCCGCTGTATTGCGGGGCAGGCGGGGTGGCGTAGCTCACGCGTGCGCCCACGGCCTTGTGCCTGCTCGGCCTGTCCGTGCCCTTGCGCTCCCCCTGCTCCGTGCGGAGGTTGAAGGCGTTCACGCCGGCTGCCCGCAGGCGGTCGGTCTCGCGTGCGGCCCTCTCGCGGAAGTCGGCGCGGCCACTTGTGCCCCAGCCGATTTCGGCCACGGCCAGCAGGCGGGGATAGAGCATGTACTCCTGGTGGGCGGCTGTCGGTACGTATTCTGTCCAGAGGTTGCCCTGCACGCCCACGATGTGGGCGGCCTCGGCGGGCGAGAGCCCCTTCAGGGGGTCGAAGCTGTAGGCTTTTTCCAGCGGGAGGTAGGAGCCGAAGCCTTCGGGCTGCGTGGGCGGCTCGTCCTGGTAGGCGTCGAAGTAGCAGTAGGCTCCCGGCGACATCACCACGTCCAGTCCCAGCCGCGCGGCCTCCGCCGCTTTTTCCACGCCGCGCCACACCATCACGGTGGTGCCCGTGTGGAGGCCCTGGTCGATGATTTCGTCCCAGCCCACCAGCCGCCGTCCGTGCTGTTCGAGGAAGCGTCCCATGTGGGCGATGAGTTGCGTCTGCAGGTCGCGGAAGTCGGTGCCGCCCGCTTCCCGCAGTTTCTGCCGGCAGAGGGGGCAGTTCGGCCAGTCGGCTCGTCCGGCCTCGTCGCCGCCCACGTGGATGTAGTCGGAGGGGAACACGTCCATCACCTCCCTGAGCACGTTTTCCAGAAAGGTAAGGGTGGCGGGATTGCCCGGGCAGAAGTCGGCGGCTCCTTCGGCGTGGGTGCAGCTTAGTTCGGGGTAGGCGTGCAGAACCTCCTCGCTGTGGCCCGGCATCTCTATTTCGGGCACCACGGTGATGCCCCTGGCGGCGGCGTAGGCCACCAGGCAGCGCATCTCGTCCTGCGTGTAGAAGCCGCCGTAGCCTTGCAGGGAGTCGGCGGTGCTGAGGTAGCGGCGGTCGCGCCCAATCCACCACGCGTTCCAGTCGGACTGCGTGCGATAGGCGGCCTGCTGGGTGAGACGCGGGTAACGCTTGATTTCCATGCGCCAGCCCGCCGCGTCGGTGAGGTGCAGGTGGAGGCGGTTGATTTTGTAGGAGGCGAGTATGTCCACCTGCTTCAGCAGGTGCGGGAGGGGGAAGAAGTGGCGGCTCACGTCTATCATCGCGCCGCGCCATCTGTATTGGGGCCAGTCCTCCACCTCGCAGCAGCGATACACGCCCTGCCTGACTTGCAGCTGCCGCAGCGTGGCTTCGGCGTGGAGGCGTGAGGCGGAGTCGGTCAGCTCCACGCGCACGCCGTCCTGGGCGGCATGTATGCGGTAGTAGCCTTCGGGCGTGGCGTGTCCTTCCTCTGCGCTTTCGGCCAGTGGGAGGAAGGTGATGCCGGTCGCCTTGACGGTGCCTTTGCCCCAAGTGATTTTCTGCGGGTAGGGCAGCAGGTTCTGGGCTCGGGCCGCGAGGGGGAGCGCGAGTAGGAGGAACAGCGCCGTGAGTAGGCGATGCGTTGTCTGGGTCTTCCGGAAGTTTCCCTCTATCCGCCTGCGGTGTATTCCTGTCTGCCCGAAGGGGGAAAGTTTCGTGGGGATGGCGTTTTCTGTCATATAGAGTAATGTTTATTAGTCCGCCGACAGTGAAAATTAGTCCGCCGACAGTTTTGCGGGGTCTATAGGCTTCTCCGCGTTGGGCCTTAGAGACGTTGCTTCTGCGTAGGTGCGCTTGCCACGGATATAGTATTCCCAGAGCAGGCTCGCGCGTGCGCGCTCGCGTATTATATATAAGGAGGTGAGGCGGAGGTTCAGTTGGCGCGACACGTCGTAGTTGCGGCGCGTGCGGCGGAAGTCGCGGCGGGCACGGCGTATGGCTCGGAAATTCTGCCAGTGGAAGGTGAGCAGCTCTTTGAGCGCGGCCACCATGTCCAGCAGGCGGCGGACGCGCAGGACGTGGCGCAGTTCGTCGTCGGGCAGGTTCTTGTAGAGCAGGAGCAGGTTGTTGCGGAAGTTGAGGTAGGTCTTGCGTGCGCTGCCCTGCGGGAGCGTGCCGCCGCCTACATGGAACACCACGGAGTCGGGCAGGCACACGATGCTGCGCCCGCGAGCCCGCAGCCTCCAGCACAGGTCGATTTCTTCCTGATGGGCGAAGAAGCTGCCGTCCAGCCCGCCCGCTTTGTGCCAGTCGGCGGCCCGTATGGCGAGAGCCGCTCCCGTGGCCCAGAACACGGGGGCCACGGTGTCGTACTGCCCCGCGTCGCGCTCCACGGTGCCGAACAGGCGACCGCGGCAGTAGGGATAGCCGTAGCGGTCGATGAAGCCGCCGGCCGCACCCGCATACTCAAACAAGCTGCGCCGCCCGTCGCCCTCCTCGGCCCACTGGCGGATTTTCGGCTGGCAGGCCGCGCATTCCGGATGGGCGGCCAGATAGTCCGTCAGGGGGCGGAGCCACGCAGGAGTTACCTCCACGTCGGAATTGAGCAGCACGTAGATGTCGGCATCCACCTGCCGGAGGGCTCGGTTGTAGCCCTCGGCAAAGCCGTAGTTGCGGTCGAGGGCCACAATCCTTACGGCGGGGAAGTCCGTGCGCAGGAGCTGGAGGCTGCCGTCGGTGGAGGCGTTGTCGGCCACCACGACCTGTGCGCCCTCGCTGTGCCGGAGCACGGAGGGGAGGAAGCGGCGGAGCATCACCTCGCCGTTCCAGTTGAGAATGACCACGGCCACGGAGGCCGTTCGGGTGGGACTATTCGGCATAGAGCTCCTCTTGTGATGCGGTGAAGCCGCCCAGGCGGACGGACGAAAGGGTGTTGGGTGCGCCTGCGCCGACCACGCGTATGTAGTTGTCGGTCCAGCCTGCGCCGTTCTCCCACAGCACGGGGCGCACCTGCCCCCGGTGGGCCTCGTAGAAGGCCAGTCGCTTCGTCTCGCTCAGGGCGATGAGCTCCTGGGAGCGGGCGTGCTTCTCGGCGGCGGACACGGTGTGGGGAATCTCCAAGGCCTTGGTGCCGGGCCTCTCGGAGTAGGGAAAGACGTGCAGCTGCTGCACGTTGAGGCTGGCGAGGAAGTCGCGCGACTGTCGGAAGCATTCCTCCGTCTCGCCACGGGCTCCCACTATCACATCGACGCCGATGAAGGCGTGCGGCATGGTCTGGCGTATGCGTTCGATGCGGTGGCGGAACAGGGCGGTGTCGTAGTGCCGCCGCATGAGGCGGAGCACTTCGTCGCTCCCGCTTTGCAGGGGAATGTGGAAGTGGGGCATGAAGGCTCGGCTTTGGGCGCAGAAATCAATGATTTCGTCGGAGAGGAGGTTGGGTTCGATGCTGGAGATGCGGTAGCGGGCAATGCCCTCCACCGCGTCGAGGGCCTGGACCAGCTGGAAAAAGGTCTCGCCCGTGGTGCGTCCGAAGTCGCCTATGTTCACGCCGGTCAGCACCACCTCGCGCCCGCCCTGCCGCGCCACCTCCTCGGCCTGGGCCACAAGGGAGGCGATGCTGCCGTTGCGCGAGCGCCCGCGTGCCAGCGGAATAGTACAATAGGTGCAGAAGTAGTTGCAACCGTCCTGCACCTTCAGGAAATAGCGCGTGCGGTTGCCCTTGCTGCAGGAGGGCACGAAGGGCCAGTCGCCCCGCCGCTCCGTCCTGCCGCCGGCATCCGCCGCAGGGGCTGTGGGGACGGCGCTGTCTGCCCCGCCGACAGCCGCAGGTGCCGCAATAGGGCCTTCTCTTAGTCCGCCGAGAGTTTGATTTAGTCCGCCGAGAGTTTCATTTAGTCCGCCGACAGTTTTTCCTATCCCTACGATAGTTTCACCTCCTCTCGGGGCGGGGCAAGTTTCCCCTACGGAGGCTGCGCAGAAGTCTGGGGTGCGGCTGAAATGCTCCCGTATGCGGGCCACCACTTCCCCCTTCTCGCGCTGCGCCATCACATAGGTAACGCCCTCGATGCCGCCCACCTCGCCGGGCTTCAGCTGCGCGTAGCAGCCCGTAACCACGGTGCAGGCGCCGGGATTCTGCCGGCAAATGCGACGAATGCCCTGCCGGCATTTCTGGTCGGCCTCGCCCGTAACAGAACAGGTGTTCACAATCACGATATCCGCCGGCTTGTCGCCACTGGCATCCGTAACGCCTTCACTCACAAGTAGGTCGCGGATTGTCGCCGTTTCCGCAAAGTTCAGTTTACAGCCGAGAGTGAGCGTCCTGAGCGTGAGCCCTTCAAGGCTCAGTCCATTAGAATTTTCCATAACGCCTACAAAATTACGAAAAAAGTAAAACCTCAGATTGCAAAAGCCTTCTAAATTTTCTAAAAAAGCCGGGAAAACGCATTTTTTTTAGAAAAAAAGTCCGAAATGCTTGCCGAGTGTTGAAAAAGTCCGTACTTTTGCATCGTTTTAATAAAAGCAATATTGTTTAACCTAAAACCAAAACAAACAAAAAAATGAAAAAGTTAGTTTTCATGTTCGTGGCTTTCGCCGCTGTTAGCTTCGCTTCTTGCGGTCAGAAGACCGAACAGGCTCCTGCCGAGGATTCCATCTGCGACACCATCTGCGACAGCACCTGCTGCGACAGCGCCGCCGTTGACACCGTAGCCGCTGACACCGTAGTTGCTCAGTAATTCGGCCACACGAACAATTTGAGAGAATTGTACCTGCGGGAGAAAAACCTCCGCAGGTTTTTTTTGTACCCTCCGCAGGGGCTGGAAGGCGGTAGCGTAGGCAGACGGCACACACACCGCCCAATCCCATGCGTCAAGCCGCCCCGCCGCTCACTTTCTCAAGGAAAAGCAAAGAAAAGCAGCACCCCACTTTGTTTTTCCTTAATTTATCCGTAACTTTAAGCTGCGCTTTTAGTTACTTTCGCTCGGAAAAGCAAAGAAATCCTGCGGCTTCCTTTGTTTTTCTCTCGCTTATTCGTAACTCTGAGCTGCGCTCCAAATTACTTTTGCTCGGAAAAGCAAAGAAATCCTGCGGCTTTCTTTGTTTTTCTCTCGCTTATTCGTAACTTTGCACGCTGCCGCCTGTGTGTGGCCAAGCGCAAGGAAAAACTATACATATAATAATATACAATGACAGCCAACGAAATCCGCGAATCATTCGTGAAGTATTTTGAGCAGCAGGGCCACCTCATCGTACCCTCCGCCCCGATGGTCGTAAAAGACGACCCCACGCTGATGTTCACTAACGCCGGTATGAACCAGTTTAAGGACATCATCCTCGGCAATGCCGAACCGAAATGCCGGCGGCAGACCGACTCGCAGAAGTGCCTCCGCGTCAGCGGCAAGCATAACGACCTGGAAGAGGTGGGGCACGATACCTACCACCACACCATGTTTGAGATGCTCGGCAACTGGAGTTTCGGCGACTACTTTAAGAAGGAAGCCATACGATGGGCTTACGAGTATCTCGTCAAAGTGCTGAAGATAGATCCCAAGCACCTCTACGTCACCGTGTTCGAGGGCTCGGCAGAAGAAGGCTTGGAGCGCGACAACGAAGCCGCCGGCTACTGGGAAGAATACTTCCCGAAAGACCATATTATCAATGGCAATAAGCACGACAACTTCTGGGAAATGGGCGACACAGGCCCCTGCGGTCCGTGCTCCGAGATACACATCGACTCACGCTCCGAGGAGGAGCGCCAGGCATCGGGCATCAAGGGCGCAGAACTCGTAAACAAGGACCACCCGCAGGTCATAGAGATTTGGAACATCGTCTTTATGCAATACAATCGCAAGGCGGACGGCACGCTTGAACCCCTGCCCAATCGCGTCATCGATACGGGTATGGGCTTCGAGCGCCTCGTCCGTGTGCTCCAGGGCAAGCATTCCAACTACGACACCGACGTCTTTACGCCCTACCTCCGCAAAATCGGCGAACTGTCCGGCTTCAGCTACGGACAGGACGATAAGACAGACATTGCCATGCGGGTGATTGCCGACCACCTGCGTGCCATTGCCTTCGCCATAGCCGACGGCCAGTTGCCCTCCAACGCCAAGGCAGGCTACGTCATCCGCCGCATACTGCGCCGTGCCGTGCGCTATGCCTACACCTTCCTTGGGCAACGCGAAGCCTTCCTGTGCCGCCTCGTACCTACGCTGGTGGCCGAGATGGGCGCAGCCTACCCCGAATTGCCCGCACAGCAGGAACTCATCACAAAAGTCATGCGCGAAGAGGAAGAGAGCTTCCTCCGCACCCTCTCCACGGGCATCACGCTTCTCGAAAAGCTGGTTCAGGAAACCGTAGCCGGCGGGAAGAAGGTGCTCTCCGGCGAAAAGGCGTTCACCCTCTTCGACACCTACGGTTTTCCGCTTGACCTGACGCAGCTCATCTGCTCCGAGCAGGGCCTGTCGGTGGACGAGGCCGGCTTCAATGCCGAGATGCAGAAACAGAAGGAGCGCGCCCGCAACGCCGCCGCCGTAGAAGCCACCGACTGGGTAGTGCTGCGTGAAGGCGAATGCCAGACCCATTATCTCGATACTACCGAATACACTTGCCACATCCTGAAGTACCGCCGCGTAGTCCAAAAGAAGCGCACCTTCTTCGAGGTCGTGCTTGACCATACGCCCTTCTACGCAGAAATGGGCGGCCAGGTGGGCGACCGGGGCGTGCTTGTGAGCGAAGGACAGGAGGTGTGCATCATCGACACCCGCCGCGAGAACAACCTGCCCATACATATCGTGGAACAGATGCCCGAGCACCCCGAAGTGGAGTGGATGGCGTGCGTCGATGTGGAGCGCCGACGCGCCTCGGAGGCGAACCACAGTGCCACGCACCTGCTTGACCAGGCCCTGCGGGAAGTACTCGGCACGCACGTCGAGCAGAAAGGCTCACTTGTTACCCCCGACTACCTCCGGTTTGACTTCTCGCACTTCCAGAAGGTAACCGACGAGGAACTCCGGCAGGTGAACCGCCTCGTGAATGCCCGCATCCGCCAGAACATCCCGCTGGCCGACCACCGCGACCTGCCCATCGACGAAGCCAGGAAGCTGGGCGCCATGGCCCTGTTTGGCGAGAAGTACGGCGACAGGGTGCGCGTCGTGCAGTTTGGCGACAGCATAGAATTTTGCGGCGGCTGCCACGTGCGCCATACCGGAGAGATAGGCATGTTCTTCATAGTGAGCGAAAGCAGCGTGGCTGCCGGCGTGCGCCGTATCGAGGCGTTCACGGGCAAGGCGGCTGAAGAATCCGTTTACGAAGTCCAGGACACGCTGGATACCGTGCGCAAGATGCTTGGCACGAAAGATATAGCCGATGCCATCGACAAGGCGATTGCAGAAAACGCCCAGCTCAAGAAGCAGGCGGAGAAGGCCATGAAAGACTACATCGCCAAAGTACGGGCCGACATCATCGCCTCATCACGGCAGACGGACGGCGTGAACGTGGTGAGCCACGTATTTGCCGAGGAACTGCCGGCGCAGTATGTCAAGGACTTGGCCTTCCAAGTGAGTGCGCAGTTGCCCGAAAGCACGTTCTGCGTGTATGGCAGCAAATTCGAGGACAAGCCCCTGCTCACCGTGATGATAAGCAAGGATCTGATACAAGGCCGGGGCCTCAATGCCGGCCAACTGGTGCGCGAGGCTGCCAAGCTCATACAGGGCGGCGGCGGCGGTGCGCCCCACTTTGCCACGGCGGGCGGAAAGAGCGTCGCAGGACTTGATGCCGCCGTGGGCAAGGTGCTGGAACTTGCCGGCCTGAACTGAAAAACTGTCGTATAGGGTAGTGCGAACTACTCCATAGAGTAATCAAAACTGCCGTATAGAGTGGTGAAAACCATCCTATACGGCAGTTTCCCGTATCGGGGGAATAGCCGCAACGGGCACTCCTTCAATGGAAGCTGCCCGCTCTCAAAGAGCAGCTTGCCCCTTGCGAAAAGTGGCTTTTCCCCTCCTGTTTGCCACGAGTCAGGTGCAGAAAATATATATTTTCACGCTTTCTGTTTTGTGTTTCATATTTTTTTGTTAATTTTGCCTCCGATTTCCCCTGCCATTCCTGCGCAAGGCCAACGGAAGCGTCCGATGGGTCTGCGCCTGTAGGCGGGAGACGCGACATACGAAAGGCGTTTACAAACGTCTTATTCTTGACTCACTAGAATCTCGCAAATTCATCACTTCGTCAGGAATGAGGCAACAGTAGATGTCCCGAGATGTGATTCCTCACATCCCTGTTACTACGGTTGGACTTAGCATCTTAAAGAGGTGCGGTAGGCCAGTCATAAGTAACTGGGGTGAGTGTAATCATATCGGCGTGGGCTCTGCGTTGCTCTTCCAACGAAGTGGACAATGCGAGAGCCTTAGTGAGTGGGAATGAGCAATAGTATAGTTCCTGCGCTTTTTTTGTGCTCGTGAAACAGTAATCCCTCAACAGCCGACTCTAGGGAACTATAGGCAAGCACTATCAACAAAAATGAACGACAACAAGTTTGTTAAACTGCTCACCGTCTCCCTCTTTCTCGTTTTTGCGGCAGTGAGCTGCTGGGCCACAGCCGAATCTCTTCATCTGCTGTTGCCTACGTACCCCAGCGTGTTCTGCTGGGCCATCACCATCGGCTTCTTCTTCATAGCATCTTGGGGCACGAAAATGATAGCCGACAGTCTGAACCAAAACATCTATATGGAGCACCGCGGAGCTACGCTGGTGGGTGGTATCCTCATCGTGATGGTGTTCTGGCTCCTTTGCAGTATGCCCACCAATACCCACACCTTCTTCTTTCGCAACCTCATCGATGAACGCGTTACTACTGACCTGACCACGACCAAGGCGTACCTTTCGCAAATTAAGGACAACACGGCCAACGACCAGCGCATCAAGGCCAAGCAGACCGAGGTGGAGAACCAAGTGAACACCAAACTGCAGTCGCTGGAGGCGGAAATAAAAAATCCGCTCAACCCCGGGAACGGTCCCGAAACGGAGAAAATCCTGGGTGAGATAGCGCAAATCTTGGGTGTACCCAGCATTAATAAATTGTCAGGGACGGGTAATTCTGTGCAGGAGAGGAACACGCTGTATAAAGCTTACAGGGCAGTGGTATTCATGCAGCTGGAAGCCAAAAAGAAAAGCATAGCCCGTGCTATGGCTCCCTCCAACAACAACCACCAAAAAGCGGCGGCCAAGGACTATAAGAACCTTGAACTCATCCAGAAGTACATTGCCGACGGACAAATCTCCCTCACCGATGCAGAGAACATACAGGAAGTGTGCAACAAACTCAACGAAGGCTATGCCACCATTAAGGCCAATCAGGACTTCGTGGACTTTAAGTCTGCCGACGACAGGGAGAACTACACCTGCGATAACCCCCAGACCAAAGGATCCCGCCTGTTGAGCGTGTATGACGTGTGGGTGGACTTCCTTACGGGGAAGGAGGGCGGATTGGCCTTCGTTTTCTGGATTCTCATCTCCATTCTCTTGGATGTAGCCGCCTTCATCTGCTTCGACATTGCTTTCCACAAAGAACTATAAACCCTAAACACCATACAACTATGCCCATTTCCATCAACAACACGCTGGGTCAGGATGACGAACAGCAGGTTTTTGACCCTATCGCCCCCGAAGTGGCCGACGACTCGGCAGAACAAATCTCCGCAGAAAGCATCCAAGGCCCCGCAGGCCTCTCTGAGGAAGAACACAACGACCCCAACGCCATCAAAGTCTGCGTATCCGACGACGAGACCCCCATAGTCGTGCTCTATGGTCCGCCTTCGTGCGGAAAGACCATGACGCTGGTGCGCCTCACCCGCTACCTCGTGGATCAGGGTTATACGGTGGTGCCCGACAGAATCTTCCGCCCGTCAGCCGACACTCACTACAAGAAGCTTTGCGACAGCTTCAACCAGATGATAAACGCCAGCAGCGCCGCCACCAGCACAAACAACATTAGCTTCCTTCTGGTGAAAGTGCTCATGGACGGCAGACCCGTCTGCCAGATTCTGGAGGCCCCGGGCGAGTACTACTTTCATCCTGACTTTCCGGAGCGGCCCTATCCAACCTATTTCCACGAAATCAAGAACCGTCCCAACAGAAAGGTGTGGGCCATTATGGTTGAGCCGGATTGGCAGGACCCCGGGCCCCGACGGAACTATGTATCGCGGATTAGCAAACTCAAGCAGCAGATGACTACTCGCGACAAAGTGCTGTTTGTTTATAACAAGATTGACCTCACTCCGTATGTTTACGGCGTAGGGCAGGTCAAAGTAAAGGAGGCTGTCAAGGATGTGAAGCAAAAGTATCCAGGCGTCTTTCGCGAGTTTGAGAACAAGAATCCCATCACAAGGCTTTGGAAGGAATACAACTGTGAGTTCGTGCCCTTCATGACGGGGAGCTATTCCAAGACGTTGAGCGGAGGCTTTGCCTATACCGAGGGACACCACCTCTACGCCCAGCGATTGTGGGAAAAGATGCTTAAATTCATTAAAGGATAAGGAACATGGGACTCAATATCAACCTATTTGTACACGGCATCCCCATGGGGCAGGCCATCTGGGGGGCTCAAGGAGACGACCAGCGCTACTGCGCCTCGTTCTACGGGCCGTCGTGGGACGCACCGGAGCTCATGAAAGTGGAAGCCAAAAACCTTGGAGGCAGCCCTTGTTGCTACTACACCTTCGTCAAGGGGCAGAACATCAGCGACTGCAACGGGAGGCAGGGGGCCTACTTCGCCCTGACGCTCCGCTTCAATGCCTGCTATGCCGACTTCCAGAACATCTACAACATCTTGAAGGCCGCCTGCGACAAGCTCTGCTTGGGTCTGTGTCTGCAGGAAGCTGGCGGGCAGACGCGCTTCAAGGTGGCGGACTTCCAGAGTATAGACAAGCAGCTGAAGGACATGGAGAAGCGGATTATTGACTATATCGGGCAGTTCTCCGTGGGGGAGGACATTGCCTCCTTTCAGGGCTTTCCGATGAACAGCACCGCCGCTGCGCCCAAGGCCAATCTGCACGAGTGCAGCCGCCCCGTAGCCATAGAGTGCATCAGGAAGGCCGGAAAACTGATTGTGTCGCCGTGGTATCTGCCTGTCAGTGCGGCCAAGAAGGTGGACCAAATGGAAAAGGACAAGCAGGCCGCCATCCAGAAAGCCCAGCAGGACATCCAACTTCAGCGCAGGCAGTGCGAAGCGCAACTGACGGCAGCTCGGCAGCAGGCCGCTTCACAGGAGGCCACCCTGAAAAGCCAACACAGCGAAGCAATGAACCGTTGCACGGCAGAGTGGCAGCAGAAGGTGGATGAACTCAAGCGGCAGTATGCCGACACCGACAAGAAAATCGCAGAAGCCAGGAAGAAAGCTCAAGCCGACGCCCAGAAGGACATACAGCAATGTAAAGACCGCTACGCGGATGACAAGAAAAAGCTGGAGCGCGAGGTGGACAGGCTGAAGGAAGAGTTAGACAGGCTACGGCTACAGGCGCAAAGACCTATGGCAGATGCCCCTGTAGGCGCTCCTGTGTTAGGAGGTGTGGGGGCCAATGGAGCGTGGAGGACCAGTATAGCCAGAATGATGGGACCGGGCGGGAAGGCGGTGTTGATTGCCGTGGCGGTGGTTGTGCTTGCCGTTCTGATTCTTGCATTGAAACTTACTGACAATTAAAATTGAAACTATGAATCTTTCCAGCTATCTATTTGGTGTTTATGCCGATTCCTATGAGCAGTATCCAGACGACTATACGAGCAAAATTCTCAAACGGTTTTCCGACCTCTCTCATCCTCCCGCCCAGCTCATCATCCATAGGGAGGGGGATTTGATGTACTACGGCTACACTCGGATGCTTGGCGAGGAGCATCATGTGGGCTTATGTGCAGTGCTGAATGGTGTAGCAATAACTGATGTTCAGCGGCTGTTTGGGGCGTTTGAGCGTGTGGTTGAGACTATGGCCAGTAGGCAGTCGTTCATCTGTGTCAAGAAGAAAGGCGAGCTATGCTCCAAGCTTTGCCAACTGCGTGCGGATAGGGCAGAGGTTACCCACACTATGGAGCTGTTGAAGTCCTGTTTGGAGAATATGGATGATGCCACTGTGAATCTGCCAGCCATGGATACAGAAACGGTCAAAGACGATGTACACCGCTTCTGTGCTGAAGACGATGAAGCGGAGATATTGAAATATAGCCTTGCTCCCGGTTATACTGTTGTCTGGAAACAAGACAAGGTTGTCCGGAAACGAAACAAGATTGTCCAGAAATTAGACAAGGCCAAATCGCTGCTAATGGAGCCCTTCCGGAAACAAGACAAGGTTGTCCAGAAACAGGATGTGCCCGAGGCGGCGCCAATGGAGTTTTTCCAGAAACAAGACAAGGTTGTCCAGAAACAGGATGCGCCCGAGGCGGCGCTAATGGAGTTCTTCCGGAAACAAGACAAGGTTGTCCAGAAGCCAGATGCGTTCGAGGCGGCGCTAATGGAGTTCCTCCGGAAACAAGATAAGGTTGTCCAGAAACAGGATGCGCCCGAGGCGGCGCTAATGGAGCTCCTCCGAAAACAAGATAAAGTTGTCCAGAAACAGGATGCGCCCAAGGCGGCGCTAATGGAGTCCTTCCTGAAACAAGACAAGGCTGTCCAGAAGCCAGATGCGTTCGAGGCGGCGCTAAGGGAGTTCTTCCAAAGTTTGCTATAGTCTCCGTTAGTCCGCCGATGGGAGAAATCAGTCCGCCGAGAGTTTTTCTTATCGGTGGACTAATTTTTAGGAGTATATAGGGTGGTTTTCCCTGTCGTACAGGCGCGTTTTTTGAACTGTCAGTGATGCGGCTGTCTGGCTTATAGTCATGACGTGGCCGCTAATGAGTGAAGGCAGGCGTTCCCTTGGGGAGTGCCTGCCTTCTGTAAGGAGCAGTGGGCCTGTAAGCCGGGTTCTGTGCCGCCGCGAAGCGGTGCTTGCCATTTATCTACGCGCTGCGTTGCCGTCGCGCTCTATCGTTCTACCCTCCAGCGTAAGCGGGCTTTCGGGCGGGCCGCCCTGATTGACGCTGGTTTACATGAACTTTCAGCCTCCGATGCGCACAGCCGCGACGTCGCCGCCGCGCTGGTGGGCTCTTGCCCCACCTTCTCACCCTTACCGCGCCGCCCTTTTGAGGTCTGACGCGGCGGTTGTTTTCTTCTGCGCCGGTTAGCTCTCGCGAACTACTGGTCGTTAGCCAGCGGAGTGCCCTGTGCTGCCCGGACTTTCCTCTGAGCACGCGGGGTGCCCAGCGACAAGCCGTCCCACTGCTATTTCTTCCGCGTGATTTCTACGGGATAGTCGATGTCCAGCCGATAGTCGGCAATGTAGGCCAAGTGGTTCCACAGCTTGGCCTGTTTCTCGGGGGTGTTGCCCCTTTCGCCGCTAATCTTCGCCATGGCGGCCACGATGTCGGCGGCGGCTATCTGCCGTTCTTCGCGGGTGTCAAGCTCTATGGCTTGGTCTATCATCTGCTGAATGACGCGACCGTATTCGCGCATACGGATGGCGTCGAGTTTCGTATTGTAAATCATAAGTTTCTAAAAGAGGATGTTGCGGGGCTTTGTGGCTTGAAATTCCTTGAGGTAGAAGGGTTCGAAGTAGGCCACGTCGGCGGTGTTGCCGTCTATGAGGCGGCGCTCGGCCAGGGGGGCCATGTATTGTGCCTGCGGCGTGATGTCGGGCAGGAAGTGGGCACCCGGGTGCGCTTCCAGCAGGGTGCGGCATTTTTCCATGCCGTTGCCGAAGAACCACACGGGGCGCTCGTCCAGCCAGCGGCGGTAGGTGTCGGCTTCCACCACGTCGGGCTGCACGGGGCGGAGGGGTCGGAGTGCGCGGTCGTAGAGTGCGGCGTACACTTCCATGCGGCGGGCGTCGATCATGGGGCAGAGCAGCGCATCGTCGGGCAGTTCGGGGCCATAGATGAGCGGCCACACGCACATAATTTCAAGGGTGGGCACGTTGATGAGCGGGAGGCTTCGCCCGTAGCACAGGCCTTTGGCCACGCTCACGCCGATGCGCAGGCCTGTGTAGCTGCCGGGGCCTTCGCTCACGGCGACGGCGTCGAGTGGAATGGCGTGGCTGTCGGCGAAGGAAGCGGCGGCCTCCACCATCGGTGCCAGGCGGCGGGCGTGGTTGGGCCCGTCGAACTCTTCTTCATGGTAGATGACGTGGCTGTCCTGGCTGACGGCTACGGAGCATACCGATGTGGAGGATTCTATGTGGAGTATGCAGGACATGGTGCGACGTAATGAGCTGCAAAATTACGCAAATCTTTTTAATTCAGCAAACTTTGCGGGCTTTTTGGGGCGATAGGCAGTCGTTTTATAGGGATAATTGGTGCTATGTCCGAATTTGTTTGTAACTTTGCAGGCAGAAATGCCCCTATCCGAATGATAAGTTCCCTTCAGCTTCGCGTGGTGCCGCCGGTGGCGGCGCAAGAGCCGCTTCTCCGCAGGGAGGTGGCTGCTGCCCTTGGCGTGCGCGAGAGCGACATAAGCGCCCTGCGCATTCGCCGCCGCAGCATTGATGCTCGTCAGCGGACTGTGTTTGTGAATCTTGGGCTGGATGCCTACCTCGGTGAGGAGGCTCCTGCGCTGGCCTTCCCCGCCGTGGTCTATCCCGACGTGAGCGACCGCCCTCAGGTGGTCGTGGTGGGCGCAGGCCCCGGAGGCTTGTTTGCCGCCCTGCGCCTGATTGAGCTGGGCTTGCGCCCGGTGGTGCTGGAGCGCGGCAAGGACGTGGACAGCCGCCGCCGCGACCTGGCCCGCATATCGCGCGAGCACATTGTCCTGCCCGACAGCAACTACTCCTTTGGCGAGGGTGGGGCGGGGGCCTACTCCGACGGCAAGCTCTATACGCGCAGCAAGAAGCGCGGCTCCGTGGAGAAAATCCTGCGCGTGTTCGTGCAGCACGGCGCGGCGGCCGACATTCTGGCCGATGCCCACCCGCACATAGGCACCGACCGCTTGCCGCACATCATCCGTGCGATGCGTGAGCGCATACGGCGGGCGGGCGGCGAGGTGCGCTTTGAGACGCGCGTCGAGGGCCTTATTATAAATAATGAGCGGTGTGAGGGCGTGCGCTATGTGGCGGCTACGCCCGACGGCCCCGTAGAGGGCGAGTGCCTGGGCCCCGTGATACTGGCCACGGGCCACTCGGCCCGCGACGTCTATCGCTGGCTCTACGCCGCCGGCGTGGAGGTGGAGGCCAAGGGGCTGGCCGTGGGCGTGCGCCTGGAGCACCCCTCGGCACTCATCGACCGCCTCCAGTACCACCGGCGGGAGGGACGCGGCGAATGGCTCCCTGCCGCAGAATACAGCTTCGTGCAGCAGTGCCAGGGGCGCGGCGTTTACAGTTTCTGCATGTGCCCGGGCGGCGTGGTGGTGCCTGCCGCGTCGGGGCCGGAGCAGGTGGTGGTGAACGGCATGAGCCCGTCGCACCGCAATGGCCGCTGGAGCAATGCGGGCATGGTGGTGGAACTGCATCCTGACGACGTGCCCGTGGCCGACATCGCCGAGAGCGTGGAGGGCATGGCTCCCGCCGAGCATCCTCTGCGCATGATGCTCTATCAGGAACGGCTGGAACGCCTCACTTGGCTGCAAGGAGGGCGCACGCAGGTGGCTCCGGCGCAGCGCATGGCCGACTTCGTGAACCGCCGCCTTTCGGCAGACCTCCCCCAGAGCACCTACAGCGCGGGCCTCGTAGCCTCGCCGCTCCATTTCTGGCTGCCGGAGTTCATCACCGACCGGCTGCGCGAGGGCTTCCTGGCCTTCGGCAAGCGTTGCCACGGCTTCCTGACCAACGATGCCCTGATGATTGCCACCGAAACAAGGACGTCGGCCCCTGTCCGCATACTCCGTCTGCCCGACACGCTGCAACACGTGCGCATAGGCGGGCTCTTTCCCTGCGGCGAGGGGGCAGGCTACGCGGGCGGCATAGTGAGTGCCGCCATCGACGGGGAGCGTTGCGCGGAGGCAGTAGCCTCCCTCTTGCTCCCCCAAGGGTAGAGCCTCTTGTCCTTGGAGAAGCCGGGACGTCCGGAGCTTCCGGAATATCCGGCCTATACGATAGGAAAAACTCTCGGCGGACTACGAAAAACTCTCGGCGGACTAATTTTCCCTGTCGTATAGGATAGAGGAAAGAAGTTGGTTGCCGCACCTGCGGCTCGGCGGACTAATTTTCCCTGTCGTATAGGATAGAGGAAAGAAGTTGGTTGCCGCATCTGCGGCTCGGCGGACTACGAAATACGACTCTCAAAACCTATAAACATTAATCCCTATGATGAAAAAAATCACCCTCCTTCTGCTGGGCCTTGCAGCTATGACCACGGTCCCGGCAAAGGTGAAGACCGTCAGCGTGAGCCGGCCTGCCTTCGCCTACTCCTTCCAGAACGCCCTCGTCCCCACCGAGGTGGTGGCCAGCGACACCGCCACCGTCGTCAGCTTCCGTGCCAATGCCATGGGGTCGTGGCGCATTGGCCCCCAGGCCTGCCTGAAGGTGGGCAATCAGACCCTCCCCTTGCGCCACGGCACCGCCAGCCAGGTGAAGCCTGGCCGTGAGCAGGACGAGCCCACCGTCGTGCCCTTCCAGCCCGATTCCACCTATCTCGGCTACTACGCAGCCTTCCAACAGGAAGGTGCCAAGGTTACCGTGGGCCTGACCCTCGTGTTCCCGCCCCTGCCCAAGCGCACCAAGGTGTTCGCCTTCGATGAAGGAATAGACGACCCGCAGAAATTCTGCGTAACGGGCATCCGCCTCGACGGCAAGACCTATCCCGACCGCCTCAACCTGAACGACGCGCAGTCCACCGTGCCCCTCGCCTGGACAGCCCCTGCCGACGGCAAGGCCAAGCCCTGCCGCATCCGCGTGCGGGTGGTGGGCAGCGAGTTGCCGGCCGGCCTCACCTTCACCCCGGGCTTCTACACCGTGAGCGAGGCCCCCTTCCACAAATCCCTTACGGAACCCACTTGGGAACCTGCCGCAGACGGCACCCCCGGCGGCACCGTAACACTCAGCAGTGCCGTGCCCGTGGGCTGTCTGGTGTATCTGCGCAACAGCCGCAACGACCTGTACGGCGTGCCCTGCCTGCCGGGTGAGGACCTCACCCTTACGGTGGACTACAACGCCCTGACGCGTCTGGAAAACACCCCGGGCGCCACTCCCTCCACCGTGCCCTACTACACCCTTACCGATGCCGCAGGCCGTCAGCTCAATCCGGGCGTGGAAGGCCCCGACGGCTGGGTGGACCTTGCCAAGGCCAAGACAGCCGACCTCGTACACTGCGCCTCCAACCCCGAGGTGGCCCGTCTCCGACTGGCCGAGCGCGATGCAGCCGAGGCCCTGTTCCAGCGCATCGGAGCCCTGGAGGACGTAAGCCCCGCCGAGGTGGCCGCCACCGCCGAAGCCTACCGCGAGACCGTGGAGACGGCCTACACCGAAGCCCTCACCATCAAGCAGAAAAGGGAGGCCGGCGAAGGCGGCAAGGTGTGCGAAGCCCCCGACGTGCCGATGAAGGACATGATCAAGGCCATAGCCGCCCGCTACGCAGGCAAAGTGGTGTATATCGACCTGTGGGCCACGTGGTGCGCCCCTTGCCGCATGGGCATCGAGGCGATGAAGCCCCACCACGCCGACTTTGCGCCCGACGACGTGCAGTTCGTTTACATCACCAACGAGAGCAGTCCGATGGACAAGTGGAACAAGATGCTTCTCGACATGCCCGGCGACCACTACCGCCTGCCCTCGTTTGAAGGCATGGAGCCCGCCGTGCAAGGCATACCCCGCTACCTCATCCTCGACCGCGCCGGCAACGTCGTGTTCGACAAGGCAGGCTTCGGCCCCGGCATGGAAAAGGAATTTTGCAAGACGATACAAGAAACCATCGACAAGAAATGATCGCATCCCACAGGCGTGCGCTATTGCTGACGCTCCTGCTGTGTGTGCTGTCGGGCCTCGGGCCGGCAGCACGCGCCCAGCAGCAACAGGAACTCCGCCGCAGCAAAATCCCCGTGGTCTTTCCCGAATTTCGGGACGCACGCATCAATCAGACCTTCGGCAGGCACACCACGGCTCGGGTGAACATCTTTTTGGACGACGGGGCACTCTATTTCCTCGATGAGCAGGAACAGGTGCGCCGGGCCTACGTGGACAACGTGCTGAGCGTGGACATCGACAGCGTGCGCTACATGAAGGTGGACACCCTCTTCGGACAGTTGCTGGCCGAGCAGAACTACAACTGCCTGGTGCGCGTTACGCTCATCGACAAGAAGCTCTACGACAGCGAGGCGCAGGCCCTGAACGACATGCGCATCAACGGCGCAGGATTCTTCAAGGAGAGCATACTCGAAATGGAGGCCGAGCACGAAGCGGGCTACCCCCTGAAAGACGTGTTCTACTTCATCGTGAAAGGCCGCCCCGTGCTGGCTCGTGAGTCCTATGTAAAGAAGCTCATAGCGCCCGACTACAAGCAGGCCTTCAAGACCCTCATGGCCGATCGCTGGTGGAGCTGGCGCGACCCCGAAAGCCTCAAGCGCCTCCTGATGTACTTCCCCTGAGAGCAGTCCGCCAGAACCCTCCAAACTCCCCTATACGACCGTTTTTCCTACTCTATACAATAGTTCGCACGACTCTATAGGATAGGAAAAACGATTGTATAGAGTAGGAAAAACGCCCCTCCCGACCCCGTTTAACAATGTTTAAGCCAAGGGAAAGCAGCGGTATGCCGATTTTTTCGTAATTTTGCGGGCAAAACACTAAACCTACTCCCCAATGAACCAGAATACAGACATACGCGAGCTCAACGCACTGATTGAGCAAAACAGCCAGTTTGTCGTAACGCTTAAAGACGGCATGAGCCGCACCATCGTAGGCCAGCAGCACCTTTCCGAAGCCCTGCTCATCGGCCTGCTTAGCGACGGCCACATCCTCCTGGAAGGCGTGCCCGGCCTCGCCAAGACACTGGCCATCCGCACGCTGGCCGCACTCGTGGACGCCCAGTTCGGACGCATCCAGTTTACCCCCGACCTCCTTCCCGCCGACGTTATCGGCACGATGATATACAGCCAGAAAGAGGGCACCTTCAGCGTGCGGCGCGGCCCCGTGTTCGCCAACTTCGTGCTGGCCGACGAAATCAACCGAGCCCCCGCCAAGGTGCAGTCAGCCCTGCTCCAGGCCATGCAGGAGCGGCAGGTAACCATCGGCGACCAGACCATGGCGCTCCCCGACCCCTTCCTCGTCATGGCCACCCAAAACCCCATCGAACAGGAAGGCACCTACCAACTGCCCGAAGCACAGATGGACCGCTTCATGCTAAAGGTGGTGGTGGACTATCCCAGCCTGGAGGAAGAGAAGTCCATCGTGCGCGGCGCCCTGTCCGACCGCTTCGAAGCCCCCGTCCGCCCCGTCATCGACACAGCCACCGTGGCCGAAGCACGCAAGGTGGTCAAGCAAATCTATCTGGACGAGCGCATCGAACAGTACGTAGCCGACATCGTATTCGCCACCCGCTACCCCGACCGCTACAAGCTCAACGAGCTCCAGCCCCTCATCCAGTACGGCGGCTCCCCCCGCGCCTCCATAGCACTGGCACAGGCCGCACGCAGCATGGCTTTCATACAGCGCAGAGGTTACGTGGTGCCCGACGACGTAAAGGCCGTGGCTCACGACGTGCTGCGCCATCGCATAGGCCTGACCTACGAGGCTGAAGCCACCAATACCGCTGCCGACCACATCATCGGCGAGATTCTCGCCAAAGTCGCCGTTCCCTGACAACGCCCAAGCCCCCCGCACCACTGATGGAACTTTCCGAACTGACAGCCAAGGTCAGGCGCATCGAAATCAAGACGAAGGCCCTCTCCAACGACGTGTTCGCCGGCGAATACCACTCCGCCTTCAAAGGCAGGGGCATGTCGTTCAGCGAAGTCCGCGAGTACCAGCCCGGAGACGACGTGCGCGACATCGACTGGAACGTTACCGCACGCATGCAGCGCACCTACGTCAAAGTCTATGAGGAGGAGCGCGAACTCACGGTGATGCTCGTCATCGACGTCAGCGGCTCCCTCGACTTCGGCACCCGGCAGCGCACACAGCGCGACCTGCTCACCGAAATTGCCGCCACGCTGGCATTCAGCGCGGCTACGAACAACGACAAAATCGGAGCCCTCTTCGTCAGCGACCGCATAGAAGGCTACATTCCCCCCAAGAAAGGACGCAGCCACATACTCCACATCATCCGCACCCTGCTGACCCTCGCGCCCCAAAGCCGGGGAACAGACCTCAGCGTAGGGCTGGAGTTCCTCACCCGCGTCCAGCGCAAACGCTGCATAGCCTTCGTGATGAGCGACTTCATACGCCCCGAAGCCCCGGCCGCCGCACAGGCCTTCCGCAGCCGCCTTGAAATAGCCGCACGCAAGCACGACCTCGTGGCCCTCCGCCTCTACGACCCCGCCATGGCCGACCTGCCCGACGTGGGCCTCCTCCAGATGCGCGATGCCGAGACAGGGCGCGACGTACTCCTCAACACCTCGTCGGCAGCCGTGCGCCGCCGCCACGCCACGTGGTGGAAGGAACAGCAGGCCCAGCTCGACGGCCTCCTCCTCCGTAACCGCGTCGATGCCGTCAGCATAGCCACCAACGGCGACTATACCAAGGCTCTTCAGCAACTCTTTAATAATCGACACAAATGAAGCGCAGCCTCTTCCTGCTCCTTGCAGCTTTTGCCCTCTCCTTGCCGACAATGCACGCCGACGTAACGGTGGAAGCCACGCTCGATACGGCAGCCTTGCGCATCGGCGAACAAGTGGGCCTCAATGTACGGGTTAAGGTGCCGAAGGGTACAAAGGTCGTGTTTCCCGAATACCGACAGGGCTATCTCATCGACGGCGTGGAAGTGCTGGAGTGCGGCCGGATTGACACGGCCGTCCTCGACGACGGCGCACGCCTGGCCTACTCGCGCCGCTACCTGCTGACCAGTTTCGACAGCGCCCTTTACAGTCTGCCTGCCGTAGAAGTAAGCGTGGCAGGCCGCAAGGTGCGCAGCACCGCTCCGCTGGGGCTGAAAGTCAGCAGCGTACCCGTCGATACGCTCCACCCCGACGACATCCGCGACCCCTACGGTCCCATCGACGTGCCCTACCGATGGAGTGCGGCCTTCCTCCTCCAGTGCCTCCTCCTCTGGCTGTTGGTGGCCGCTTTCGTAGTGAGCCTTTGCCGCCTCCTCAAGAGGGAGCCGCTCCAGCGGCGCATCAGCGTGGCTCCGCCGCCCCCGGCGCACAAGGTGGCCCTTGATGCCATCGCCAAGTTTAAGGGGCGCGAGGCCGAAACGGAAGAGGAGTTGAAACGCTACTATGACGAACTGACGGCCATCCTACGCACCTACATCAAGCAGCGCTTCGATGTGGATGCCCGCGAGATGACCTCGGCGCAACTCATCCAGGCTCTGACCGAAGCCGCCGACCAGTCGGCTCTCTTCGACCTGCGCGAGCTGTTGCAGACGGCAGACCTCGTGAAGTTTGCCCGCCTCCAGACTTCCACACTCGACAACGACCGTTCCCTCCTCCACGCCCTGGAATACGTAAACCAAACCAAATCCACCGAAGTCCAGCCGGAGCGCATCGTGAAGGTGGTGGATGTAGATTTGCGTCGCCGCCGCTTGCGCATTGCCGTGCGCTGGGTGCTCACGGTGCTGGCCGGAGTGGCCGTGGTGGGCTACGCCGCGTGGCTGGTTTATATACTCGTCGATACGTTCCGCTGATTAGTTTTTCCTTTCCGCCTTATGCAATTTGCCCACCCCCTATACTTCTGGCTCCTTCTCCTGCTTCTGCCCTTGCTGGCGTGGCACTTCCTCACCCGCCGCCACCGCAGCGTGCTCACCGTGGCTACGACGGCTGCCCACGACGGGCGGCGCAGCCTGCTGAGCCTGCTTTCCGAACTGCCTTTCCTGCTGCGGATGCTCACCCTCGTGCTGGTGGTGTGCGTTCTCGCCCGGCCTCAGACCACTACTCCGCAGAGCGAGCGCGAGACCCAAGGCATAAACATTATGATGTGTATGGACATCAGCGTGTCGATGCTGACCCGTGACCTCGAGCCTAACCGCATTGAAGCCGCAAAGCAGGTGGCGGTGGAGTTCATCGCCGGGCGTGAGAACGACAACATAGGCCTGACGCTCTTCGGCGGCGAAGCCTTCACGCAATGCCCCCTCACGACCGACCACGCGGCGCTCCTCTCGATGTTCAAGCAGGTGAACTGCAACCTGCAGCAGCAAGGCATCATTTCCGACGGCACGGCCATCGGCATGGGCCTTACCAATGCCGTGAGCCGCCTTTCCCAGTTGAAAGCCCCGTCCAAGGTTATCATTCTCCTGACGGACGGCGCCAACAACTCCGGCGATATATCTCCGCTCATGGCCGCCGAGATAGCCAAGAAGCAAGGCATACGCGTCTATACCATCGCAGTGGGGCGGCAGGGCAAAGTGCAGCAGCCGGTGGCCATCCTGCCCAACGGTGAGTACTACTACCAGACCGTGGAGAGCGATGCCGACCCTGCTACGCTCCGCCAGATAGCCGAGATGACGGGGGGCCTGTTCTACGCCGCCGACACGAAGGCCAAGCTCCGAGCCATCTACGACGACATCGACAAACTGGAGAAGACGAAGCTCAAGGTCCACAACTACAACCGCCGCTACGAGGCCTACATGCCCTTCGCCCTGGGCGCGTTCCTCTGCCTCCTGCTGGAGCTGTTGCTGCGCCTGACCCTGTTGCGCCGCCTTCCCGAATGATTTTTTCCACTCCATAAGTATGTTTCAATTTGCTGCCCCCCAATATCTTTTTCTCCTGCTGATACCCGCCGCTCTCCTGCTGCTGGACATTGCGATGCGCCTTATCGTGGTGCCGCGCCGTGAGAAGCGTCTGGCCGACACCGTACTCCTGCGCCAGCTCACGCCGCAGCGCAGCCGCGTGCGCCCCCTCCTGAAGCGCGGCCTCCTGCTGCTGGCTTTGGCTGTCCTTGCCGTAGTGCTGGCCCGTCCGCAGATTCTGGGCGGCGGCACGGCGCAGGATAAGCGCAGCGGCATAGAAGTGGTGCTGATGCTGGACGTAAGCAATTCCATGCTGGCGGGCGACGTGCGCCCTTCGCGCCTGGAGCGTAGCAAACTGCTGATAAGCACCCTCATCGACCGGCTCGACAACGACAAAGTAGGACTGGGCGTGTTTGCAGGCGAAGCCTATCCGCTTCTGCCTATTACAAACGACTTCGTCAGCGCGAAAATGTTTCTCGACGGCGTGGGCGTGGACATGGTGTCGCTTCAGGGCACAAGCCTCGCCGCCGCCATCGACCTTGCCTCCAAGAGCTTCACGCAGGAAAAGGGCGTGGGCAAGGCCATCGTGGTGATTACCGACGGCGAGGACCACGAGGAGGGCGCTGCCGATGCCGCCCGCAGGGCCTTGAAGGACGGCAGGCGCGTCTATGTGCTGGGTGTGGGTAGCCAGGCGGGGGGGACGATTCCCACGCCCGACGGCCCGTTGTGTGACCAGCAGGGCGAGGTGGTGCTCACCCGCGTGAACGCCGGTCTCGGACAGGAAGTGGCCAAGGCCGGCGGCGGCATGTACATCCCCGTCGATAACAGCAATCTCGCTCAGGACCAGCTGGAGGGAGCCTTGCGGCAGCTCAAGCAGAAGGAGAGCATCGTGGCGAGCGACGAGGCCGCCGACGAGCAGTTCCAGGCCGTGGCCCTCATTGCCCTCGTCCTGCTCATCTTGGAAATCCTCATTATGGAAGTGAAAAATCCCCTGTTCCGCCGTGTAAACATCTTCGGGCGCAAAGCCGCTCTCCTGCTGACAGTTGTCGGCGCAGCCGCCTTCGCGGCCACGCCCGCCGCCGCGCAGACTCCCACCTACCGCCTCGTGCGGCAGGGCAACAGGGCCTTTCAGGCCAAGGACTACAAGGCGGCGGAGAAGTGCTACCTCAAGGCGCTCCAGTCGGAGCCGCGCAATGCCCGAGCCCGCTTCAATCTGGCCGACACCTACCTCTCGCAGGAGAATCCGCAGGAGGCCCTGAAGCACTATGCCGAGGCCGCCAAGCAGGAGCCGAACAAGCTCGTCAGGGCCATGAGCTATCACAACATGGGCTACGTCCACCACAAGCAGAAGCAGTACGACAAGGCCATAGACTACTACAAGGAGGCCCTGCGCCTCAACCCCGCCGACGAGGACACCCGCTACAACCTCGCCCTTGCCCAGAAGCAGAAAAAGGAGCAGAAGCAGAACCAGCAACAGCAGCAGAAGCAGGACAAGAAGCAAGACCGGAACCGCCAGAAGCAGGACCAGGACCAACAGCAGCAACAGCAGCAGCCCGACCAGCTTTCGCAGGAAAACGTGGACCAGCTCCTGCAACTCTCGCGGCAGGCCGAGAATCAGACGCGCCGCAAGTTGGAACAGATGCAGCCCCGCAAGAAATCCCTGCCCAAGAACTGGTAGCCCCAAGTCTCGGAGAAGCCGGCACTGCCGGAGCATTCGGAAAATCCGGCTTATAGACTGCGCCAAACTATCGGCGGACTAAGAAAAACTATCCTATAGACTACGAATGACTATCCTATAGACTACGAATGACTATCCTATAAACTACGAATGACTGTCCTATAGACTACGAAACACGCTCCCATAGACACCGAAATGGCATCACCTATAGTAACATCATCTCCCATAGGGACGAAGCAAAAGCGTCTTATAATCAGCCTACTCCTCCTCTGCGCCGCCGCATTCCCCGCCGTGGCGCAGACATTCCGCACGCAGGCCCCCGCCACCGTGGGGCAGGACGAGCAGATACGCGTGCAGTATGTGCTCTCCACCGACGGCGGCGAAGACTTCCGTTGCCCGCCGAGCGCCGATTTCGACATACTGGGCGGGCCCTCCACCAGCACCTATAGCAGTATGCAGTGGGTGAACGGCAAGTCCTCCTCCTCCAGCAGCATCACCTACACCTACATTCTCCAGGCCCGGCGCACCGGCAAACTGGCCCTGCCCAGACCCAGCGTGCGCGTGGGGGGCAAGACGCTCCACGCCACACCCCTCTCCATCAACGTGGTGGCCGGAAGTGGCCGCCCGAAGGGGCAGGGTAGGGCGCAGCAGCAGGCTCCACGCTCCGCCGGCGACGAGGATATGCACGACGACATTCGCACGGCACGAGCCGTTACCCCCCGCGACCTCTACGTGCGCTGCACCGCCACCAAGTCCACCCTCTACGAGCAGGAACCCGTGGTGCTCACCTATAAGGTCTATGCCCGCGCGGGCGTGGGTCTTAGCCAGGTGGTGCCCCGCCGCAAGCCCGAGATGAAGGGGTTCTGGACGCAGGAGGTGGAACTGCCCAGCAATCTGCAGCCCACCTACGAGAACATAGGCGGAAGCACCTACCGCGTGTTCACCTTCATGCAGTTCGTGGCCTTCCCCCAGCAGACGGGCACGCTCACCCTGCCCCCGCTCATCACGGATTGCAGCGTGGTGCAGCGCGACCCGCACATCGATCCGCTGGAAGCCTTCTTCAATGGAGGCGGAAGCCTGACCACGCGCCTCCAGCGCAGCACCGAGGCCGTTGTCCTCACGGTGAAGCCCCTCCCCACGCCCCGGCCCGCAGGCTTCAGCGGCGGAGTGGGACGGCTGCAGGCCGAGGGCAAACTCCTCTCGGAGCCCGCCACCAACGACATTGCCACCTACCGCATCACCGTCAGCGGCCAGGGCAACATGAAACTTATCCAGCCGCCCCACGTCAGCTTCCCCAAATCCTTCGACTCCTACGACCCTAAAACCTCCGATGCCACCCGCATCACCTACGGCGGCATTGCCGGAAAAATAACCTTCGACTATACCTTCGTGCCCCGCGAAGAGGGCGACTTCCTGCTGCCTGCCACCGACTTCACCTACTTCGACATCGAGGCCGGCTCCTACCGCACCGTCCATCTGCCCGCCACGCCCCTCCACGTCAAGAAGGGACAACGCTCGCGTGAGGACGTGGAGCACGAACTCGCCCTGCGCCAGAGCGACATCCGCCCCGACCGCACGGCACCCGCCTCGGCCCGTCAGCTCGGCTACGGCGCTTACCTGCTGGCCCTGCTCGGCATCATCCTCCTCGCCCTGCTGGCCGACCGCCTCATGCGCCTGCCGCTGGCCGACCGCCTGCACCGCTTCCTGACCAAGGGACGCGTGCAGCGCAACCGCCGCCTGTCGGCAGCCGAAGCGGCTCTTGCCCAAGGCGATGCCCAGACCTTCTACGCCGCCCTCGACCAGGCCTTCCAAGCCAGCGACGCCGACCCCGAAGCCGCCAGCCGGCTCCTCTCGCGCCGCTTCGCCCCCGATGCCGCCGAACCCTCCGTCATGCAATCCACCATGGAAGCCGCACGCAAACTCCTCCCCCTCCTGCTTCTCGCCCTGCTGCCCGCCACAGGCCTGGCAGCCCCTGCCGCCGACTCTGCCGCCGTGGCTCCCGCCCTCGCCGTGTCGCCCGCCGACTCCCTCTACAATGCCGGCAATGCCGCCTACCGCCTGAAGGAGAACGCCCAGGCCGTGCTCTGTTATAGCCGCGCCCTCTGGCTCGACCCCGACCACGACGACGCACGCTATAATCTGGCCCTCGTCCAAACGCGGCTGGAGGACCGTTTCAGCCCGCCGCAGGAAATGTTCTTTACCACCCTGACGCGCACCCTGCGCACAAGCCACAGCACGGGCACGTGGCTCGCGTGGAGCCTGCTCCTGGCTGCGCTCATGGCCCTGTGCGTGCTCACGTTCCGCCGAGTGGCGCAGCCCGTGGTGCGGCGCGTGGTGTTCTACCTTGGCCTCGTGGCCCTCATCCTATTCGTTACGACCAACATCTTCGCCTTCCGCCAGCACCGCGACCAGGCCCGCAACGCTCAGGCCGTAGTCATGGCCGATGCGGCCCCCCTCTACAATTCGCCCGTGGCCCGCTCGAAGCCCGCACTCACCCTGCACGCCGGCACCACCGTGCTGATGGCCGATGCCTACGGCAAGGATTGGGTGGAGGTGGTGCTGCCCGACACGCGCCGCTTCTGGGCCAGTCGAAAGCATCTGTGCCCCGTGCGCCAGTAGTCCATATCCCTCCATTCGCTCATTTGCCAATCCTCACATTTGCTCATTTCCCAATTCCCTAATTTGCTGATTCCCGCAATGAACCTTGACGCACGCCTCACCCTCCTTTTCAACGGAATGGGCCAGCCTTGGCTCGACCCCATAGTCCTTACGCTGACCGATGCCCGCACTTGGATACCCCTCTACCTCCTTATGCTCATTGCGCTCATCCGCAGGTTTGGCCGCCGCCGCACGCTGATGATAATCCTCGGCGTAGCCTGCGTGATCATGCTCACCGAAGGCGTGTCCAGCGGTCTGTGCAAGCCGCTCGTGCAGCGCTTGCGCCCTACCCACGAACCCATGCTGGAGGGCCTCGTCAGAGTGGTGGACGGCTATCGGGGCGGCCTCTACGGCTTCTTCTCCAGCCATGCCGCCAACACCTGCGGCGTGGCCACCTTCCTCTCCCTGTTCCTGCGCCGCCGCTGGGCGACCGCCACGCTGGCGGCCTACTGCCTCATCAACTGCTGGACGCGCCTCTATCTCGCCGTCCACTACGTGGGCGATGTGAGCGTGGGCATAGTGTGGGGCCTCCTGTCGGGTTGGCTGGTGTATCGCCTCCTCATGAAATACTTCTTCAAGGACGGCGCTCCCTATCCCATACGATAGCATTCCCTGCTCTATACGATAGCCTTTCCTACTCTATAGGATAGTTCGTCCCGTCCTATAGGATAAATTTCATTCCCTACTCTTTACTTATAACTTATTGCTATGAACCTCTTTGTGCTCCTCAGGAAGATTTCGCCCTATGTGCGGCCCTATCGCAAGCTTGTCGTACTCACGCTCATCCTCACGCTCATAGGCTCGCTCATCGCCCAGGTGAACGCCGTCGTGCTCGACTGGACAGTCGATGCCATCAACGGCCTCATACGCCCCGAAGGCTTCGCGTGGAAACATGCCGCCCGCATACTCACCGTCATCAGCATCGTGCTCATCGGCAAGGAAGTGCTGAGCGCAGGCATCACCTACGCCCAGCAGTATTTCGGCGAGAGAATGCGCATCTTCGTGTCGAAAGACCTCGCCCAGGCCGTCGTGGACCGTATTCTCAGCTACCGCGTGGCCTTTTTCTCACAGAACGACAACGAGACCGGCAAGCTCCAGACGCGTATCGACCAAGGCGTGAGCAGCCTCTCCAGCACGGTGCAAAACTTCTTCATAGACCTCCTGCCCCTCTTCACCAGCGCCCTGCTGGCTCTCGCCCTTATGTTCATGGCCAACGTGTGGGTGGGCCTGACTGCCCTTTTCATCGTGCCCATCTATATATGGATTACCGTCCGTCAGGCCAAGCGCCTGAAAGGCTGGCGCAGGAACATGCGCACCTACCGTGAGCGGAAGAGCCAAGGAGTCATGAGCATCATTGAAAGTATCAACGTGATTAAGTCGTTCAACCGTGAGGAGATTGAGAGCCGGAAGCAGTGGGAATTGCAGACAAGCTTCACCGACAATCAGATGCTGGTGCGCAAGACCTCCTTCTACTTCGACGGGCTGAAGAGCTTTGTACGCCAGGTGGGCACGGTCCTTATAATCATTCTCACGGCCTACCTCGTGCTGGTGGGTTATCCCGGGATGACGATTGGCAAGATTATGTACCACGTCATGCTGTTCGCCAACGTAACGGCTCCCATCACCCAACTGCAGCGCATCTTCGACCAGCTGAACGACGCGCTCATCTATGCCGAGGGCTTCTTCGATATACTCGAGGCCGACGGCGAGGTGGAGGAAAGCGGCTCCTACCGCCCCGAGAAAATACAGGGCCGCCTGCAGATTGAAGGGGTGGACTTCACCTATCCCTCAGGCACCAAGGCGCTGCACAACATCAATATGACCATTGAACCCGGGCGTATAACGGCCTTCGTGGGACTCTCCGGTGCAGGCAAATCCACCATAGTGAACCTGCTGGACAAGTTCTACGCCCCCGACTGCGGCACCATAACCCTGGACGGCGTGGACCTCCGCTCCTACGACACGCAATACCTGAGAGACAACATCGGCCTCGTGTTGCAGAAAAACCACATCTTCGACGGTACCATCCGCGACAACATCGCTTACGGCAAGCCCTCCGCCACGGAGGAGGAAATCGAGGATGCCGCACGCAAAGCCTATATCTACGACCAGATAGTCAAGCTCCCCCAAGGCTTCCAATCCAAGGCCACCGCCCTGTCGGGCGGCCAGCAGCAACGCATCGCCATAGCACGTATGTTCCTCAAAAATCCGCCCATCATCTTCCTTGATGAGCCCACGGCCTCGCTTGACGCCATCGCCACCGAACAGATAAAGGCTTCCATCGATGCCATAAAGCAGGGCCGCACGGTGGTAATCATCTCGCACTCCATCTCACAAATCATCGACAGCGACGTAGTGTATGCTTTGAAGGATGGCCGCGTGGAGCAGAGCGGCACCCCCGAAAGCCTCTACGCCAAAGGCGGCATCTACAAGGACATCGTGGATGCTTCCGCCCGCAGCCTGAACATTGAGAAGCTCTCCAAGACTCTCGACCCCAACGGCGACGGCCGTCTCTTCGACTGACTTGTGCATTTCCCGTCCTCCGCTGCACCTATTGTCTGCTGTTCCTCCTTTTATCGCACCCTGCCCCCTGCCTATTGTTCCCTCTTCCCCTGTTCCCTCTTTCATAGGGTGACGCACTCGACGCACTCGACGCAAAAAAATCTCTTTTGCGAATGCTCGTAGCTCGTCATTCTACCGTGTGGGGTCCCCTCCCTACGGCGGCGGTCGCAGGTGCGACAACCAATACTGTTCCCTCTCCCATTGTTCATTGTTCATTGTTCACTCTTTACTTCCCCCTACCTACGGCAGGCCGTGCCAATGTTGCAGAAGAGGAAAATGGGCCGAAGGTCCTATGGTGTGTAGCCCAGGGCAGAGCGCCCCTAGGGCGCGCCGCCCGGGGTGGTTTGCCATCGATATGGCCCCCCCCACCCGG
>JAGHRT010000005.1 GCA_018066245.1 Candidatus Equimonas faecalis
GGAGGACGGCACTTATCGCAGTTTCAAGGCTACTCCGAACATGGAAATATCGTTCGACAAAACTGCAAAGCAAGTAGGGGAATCCGGCAATACCATTGTTGTCAATGGATATAAGGTGACGGTAAAGCGTTCCAGTGAAGATGGCATAGCCGATGACGTATTCCTTGACGTTACTTCGAACGGAAGCACTGTGACTATAAAGTCTCATTCTGCCCTCACAGGTAGGCGGACGAGTTGCACCTGCACTCCCGATGGAAAGGCGACCTGTACTCCTTCGATAGATGCGGCTACCGGAATATGCACCTTCACGATTACCGATGTGCAGGATGACATAACCGCCGAGGTGGGTTACTTGAAATGTAACGCCACTGTTGAATATGATTCCGATATGGGGTCAGTGAAACTGAATGAAGGCGCTGTTGCTTCCGGAACGCCTGTTCAGATTTTATATGGTGAAGAGGTGAAGTTCCTCGCTGAAGCGAAAAGCGGATGCAGATTCGTAAAGTGGACTGATGGTAATGACAATTATTTGAGCACCGACAATCCTTATACAATTTCCAGTGTGACTTCAGATATAACACTCAAAGCAATATTCGGATACGAAATCGCGGCGGAGGTAACGCCAGTAGGAGCAGGAACGGTCACGGGAGCAGGTATTTATGCTAAGGGCTCCACCGCCACTCTCACGGCTACTGCCGGGGGTAGCGGAATGGAGTTCGTCGGATGGGCAAAAGCAGATAGTCCTGGAACTATCATATCAAAGGACAACCCTTATAAGTTTACCGTGTCACAATCCGCCTCTTATGTTGCTGTGTTCAAGTTAAAAGATGCGCTGTCAGGAGTGTTTACTGTTGAGGCAGATGGACTAGGAAATCCTAAGAAGAAGGTCCAATTCTCCAAGGGAAACCTCTACTATAATGGTACCACATTCAACTTCGAGGCTAATCAATATGATACAACACCATCGAGCGGTGGCAGTCGTGTTGATAATCATATCTCCCATTTTATGTGGTGCAAAACGCCTGAAAAGGCTATGGCATTGCAGTATGACAATAACTGGAATGGAGAAACGCCATTCTTTGCAGAAAAGAATTTCACGGTCAACGGTTTCAGCGGTTGGAGCACACTCACCGGAACCCAGCAAGGAGAGTGGTTCTGTCTTTTGAACTCCCGCAATACGGCATACGGCTCAAATCGTCGTTACGCAGCGGTCAAAGTGAAAGGTATGGAAGGTCTTCTGATATTTCCAGATGATTTCTCATCTTGGCCTTCCGAGGCAGGTGATGAGCCTGAAACATTCAATACATTCAGCAACAATTGGAATGACAGGAATTATACAGTCGAGCAGTTCACTGTTCTGCAGAATAACGGATGCGTATTCCTCCCCGCTGCCGGCTCTCGCGATGGCAAAAATGGGTATGCGAAAGTCAGCGGCGCGGGCAGCTATGGCTACTACCGGTCCGCGTCTCCGGACGGCAACGACAACAGCAAAGCCTTTAACTTGTTCTTCTCTGACGGCAATGTCGGTTCGAGCCAAATCCACAATCGGAGTTTGGCCATGTCTGTCCGTCTCGTCACAGAAGTGAAATAACTCTTTCCAAACGAACATATCAAAGGCACGTCAGCAAGTGGCGTGCCTTTTTTGCGCCTATACACGTCTGCCCGAATATGGGTGCAAAAATGGCTTTTTCTCAATTTTCCATGTAGAAAACGCCAGTTCAAATAATAGATTTGCAATTTACACTGATTCGCCATACTTTTGCATCGGATTTCTTCTGGAAGCGGACAGGCTCATAAAAAAGAAGAAACGAACAACAGCCCAAGTCCCATTCCCAGAGATTTCCACAGTAGGCTTGCAAAAACGGAGGAAACCGAAAATCCGTGCTGCCACTTCTACCGATGCCATAAATGCCATCAAGGAAGAAGGTGTTCAGGCATTGAAGGATGCAAAGGAATTGCAGGACGCAAAGACGACAGCCATTGCCGCGTTGAACGAAGCAAAGATTACTTATCCTTCTGATGCCGCCGATGGAATTGCCAGCACATATACAGGCAAAATCCATGCTGCCACTGCTACCGATGCCATAAATGCCATCAAGGAAGAAGGTGTTCAGGCTTTGATAGATGCATATAATGCTCAGAAGGAAGCGGAACGACTGGCTGCCCTTGATGCCGTGACCGTAACGCAGACGGCTGAGGATGATTTCAGCTATCTGCTTGAAGACGGTGTGCGGTTTAAGTTTGACGGCGATAATGTCTATACAACGGTGAATGGTGAAGATAAGCCGGGCTTCACGTTGTCGGAAACGGTTGCCATCAAGATATGCCCTGCCCGCACCTTTAAGCTTAAGGCCAACCAAGACCCCGACCACCCCGACCGCTACTACTCCACCTTCTACACCGGCAAGGGAGCGTACAAAGTGCCAGAGACGGCAAAGGCCTACACCGGCACTATTGAGGACGGCGAGGAGGAAGGTATCGGCATCCTCGCCCTCAGCGCCGTGGAAGGTGTTATCCCGTGCGGCGAGGCCGTCGTCGTGCGCGGTAGCCAGAAGAACATCACGCTGATGCCTTCCTGCAAGAAACTCACCCCCTTGGCCAGCAACATACTGGAAGGCACGGACGCCGCCACCACCCTCGGCACCGACCAGTACGCCCTCTCCCTCGGACAGCACGGTGTGGGCTTCTACCTGTGGGACGGAAAGACCAACGGTGCCAACAAGGCATACCTTACTCTTGACGAAGCACTTGGCGTGAAAGCCTTGCAGTTCCGCTTCAATGATGAACCCGGCACGACGGGGATTAAAGCCCCCTCCAGCTCCTCCAAGGGGGAGAATCCCGCAACCTATGACTTGAAGG
>JAGHRT010000061.1 GCA_018066245.1 Candidatus Equimonas faecalis
GCAATATCTGTAAATGGTGGAACAGTCATCGACATCCAGATAGTTGCGGTAGTAGTCAAGTGGAAACGATTTCAATTCTTCCATAATCTATTCTCCTTGTGGTTTGGTGATGGTGTCGATGATGGTCCGGGATATGCGCTGCATGTAGAAGAACAGTATGGACAGGTCTTCAAGCGTGAATGACATGACACCCGAGCAACGCCTTATCTCTTCGTCACATATACGATGCAGTTCATTGACCCTGACATGGTGGATGTCGTATTCAGCCTTGACGGCATCGCACTGGACATCCTGTTTCTTGAACTCGTCACTATCAAAGTCAAGATAGTCGAGTCGGTTACTCAATCGTTGATACTCCTTCCAGAGCGGAGTGGCAATGTCAATCTCCGCTTGTTCTGCATCCTGAAAAGGCTTGATGTATGCCTTGAAAAGAGAAAGGCTGTCGATGGCATCGAACGCTTGCTGATTGGATTTGTATAACTGGCAACAATCTGTGACCTGCTGATTCAACTCCATTGCATCGGCAAGAAGCTGGTCTATACCTTTGCCAGAGTCTATGACTGCTTTTGCATAGTCAATGATGGAGTCGGTGTGATTGTACTCCTTATATAATATATAAAGGGAGAGAAGGTCTTCAAAACTGGATGGGGTCGGCAGAAGCGACCTCATCAGTTCTTTCATTCTTGCCAGGTCGGCATTGAGGGTTTGGATGTAGTTGTCCATAGCAATATGTGGTTTTGAAGTTTACGGGTTCTGGGCGAAGATGTTGTCGGCAAGATTGACGGCATCGTCTTTCTTCTGGTCAACAATCTTGGCATATATCTTTGTGGTCTCGATGTTCCTGTGTCCCATGAGCTTGCTGACTGTGTAGAGGTCAGCCCCGAGGGTCAGCATCATTGTGCCGAAGGTATGTCGGCTTGTGTGGTAGGTAACGTTTTTGTTGACTATGCCGGCAGCCTTTGACCACTCCTCGATGATGTCACCAATGAGGGAGTTGGAAGGAAGGGTGTTGAACACAAGGTCTTCATCAGTGGAGAAGCCTCGCTCGGGCAGCCACTGGATGGCGGACTTGGAAAGAGGCAGATAGATAGGTGTCGTTGTCTTCTCCATGATGACCATGCATCTCCACTGGCCGTTGTCAACGGTGATGTCCTTCCATCTGAGCTGGCGGATGTCTGAGCGGCGAAGTCCGCAGAACACTGAGAACAGGAATGCCTGCTTGACATCTTCCCTGCCTTGCCTCACGGGAGTGTCTATCATCTTCTGCACCTCTTCGATGGTGAGATAGGTGCGTGGGCTCTCGTCACGCTTTATCTTGTCAATCGGTGCAATCTTCTTGAACGGATTCTCGTCCATGTATTCCTTGCGGACAGCCATGTTCAGGGCTCCGCTGAAGACAATGCAGTAGCCGTTGGCTGTCGTATTGGTGATTGCCTTGCCCTGCTTTGTGCGGTGTTCTTCCTTAAGGAAATTGATGTAGCCCATGACAAAGTCCTTGTCAACCTGACGGAGTGTGATTCTCTCGCCACGGTACTCAATGAGGGTCTTCTTGACCTGATCCACATTCTTGTAACTGCTCGTGCCAGACTTCCTGACGCTCTCGGAATACTCGTCCATGAGGTCTGTCAGAAGTTGTCTGGAGAGGAGCTTGCTCTTCTTCAGGCCGGACTCGGAGTTTGTAATCTCCATGATGCGCTGTGCCTTGATGTAGTTGGCGTTCTCCATCGCGCTTGCGTTCAGTTCCTTTGCCTTTGCAGAGGTCTCGGGCACAAGGTACAGCTTGAGATATTCGTAGGTGCGCTCGCCGTTACGGTAGCAGTCAAGATAGATGCTCTGGCTTCCATCTTTCAGTTTGCGGAATCTGATGCGGACAGGTTCCTTTGCGTGTGGGCCTCTTTTTCTTGCCATGTCTGTGAGATTTATCTGGTTCCTGGATTGTTGTTGAAAAGTTCGTCAAGTGCATCAGTGGGCAGAGTCACTGCCTGAGGCACTTCCGGAGTTGGCTGAACCTGTCTTGCGACTACTGCGTTCAGCCTGGCTCGTCTGGAAATGGTGTTCTTCCGCCATCGTGTATATCGTGGCTCATCCTTTGTCTCGGCCTTGATCTGCTCTCTGCTCTTGGCATTGTGATGCTCAAAAGTGTGGAACGAACAGCCGAAGGTAATCTCTTCGGGAAGGTTTGCAGCCTTCATCCAGTCCTTTATTATATTATGTATTGAAACATCGCACGGAAGATTGTCAAAGACCAGGTCGCCGGCTTTGGCATTCCTTCTTTGTGGCAGCCACTGCATGGCATCGTTGGTGAGTGTGACAGTGATGGCTCTGGCAGGAATTGTCATTGACCATCGGTTGTTCGCCAATGCCAAGTCCTTCCATCGGAGGCTTCTTAACTCCGTGAGTCTGATGCCCGAGTAACAGGCGAACATAAAGGCTTCCTTCACTTCATGGCGTTTGGATGGAAGGTTTATACCTGCAAGTCTGCGGATGTCCTCCAATGAAAGTACAAGATGCTGTGAGTATTTACGCTTGACCTTGTCGGTGCTGTCCATGTCGGAAATGGGATTTGATTCGATGAAATGAAGACGGACTGCTATGGACAGGGACGAGCTCAGCGTGCCGTACATGGATTCTGCCGTTGAATGGGTTATCCTGTTGCCTCGTTTGCTGAAGCAGTTTGTCTTCAGGAACCGTATGAACTTGGCGCAGAAGTTTGCATCGACTTCATCAAGTGTGACATGGGATGCCCCGTACTGCTCGATGGCTGACACAAGTGACTTTGAGTTTTCGTAGCCAGTGCGTGAACCTTTTATTTCGTAAGCGACGCCATAGATGCGCACCATGTCAGTGAGAAGGATGGTGCTTTTTGTAACAGGATGGAAAGATGAAACAGATTCGGTCTGTTCTGACGGGGTGGATTCCATGGATTCCATCCCTTCATTTAACGGTGCATCGGTAGCACATTTGGATGCATACTGCAATTCTCGTTCCCTGCGAATCATTTCAGCCTTCTGCAACACCTCATCGTTTGTATCGATGGCATCCTGACCGGTCTCGGGGACGAGATACAGTTTCAAGAACTCGTAAGTGCGTTTACCCTCGGAGTAACAGTCCAAATAGATAGATCTGTTACCCGACTTCAGATTCTTGAATCTTATCGTAACACATTCTTTTTCAGTGTTTCCTTTCCTTTGATTTCCCATAAGTCACAACATATATTTGTTACTTCAAATGCAAAGGTAATCAAAAATATTGAACTGAGCAACAAATAAACAACAAAAGTAACAAATTTAAAGTATTTTAAGATAATCGAAGAATTGCAATGGGAATTTAAAAGAAATTATGGTTGCGTTTATCTATATAGTTGTATATCAGTATATGTAAAGTGCTTTTTGTGTGCTTTTCTTTCCTTTTATTGGATTTGTTTTCAGATTCATTCCAAGGTTAAAAACCTATCTGTGTAATGTTACTGTAATGGCATAGGTGTTAGTGGGGGTAGTTCCATTTGTTACTGTCACGAGGCAGTAATCATAAGCAGAAGATAAGAAGTAAGCACCATTTGCATCGCCTCGGATTTTTACTGTTCCTGCTGCCTTTGCCGTTACAAGGCCAGTAGAAGAAACGGTGGCTATGGAATCGTTGAAAGATAACCAACGCACACTCTTGTCTGTGGCATTCGAAGGACTTACCGTTGCAGATAACTGTAGCGTGTCGCCTATGGTCAGCGAGGCCGTTTTGGGGGTAACGGATACGCTTTGTACGTATCTATCATGTACAGTCAAGGTGCAGTAATCACGAACATTCTTACCACCCAAGCGGTCATGTATATCGGCCTTGATGGTCACCGTTCCTGCTGCCTTTGCCGTTACAAGGCCCGTAGATGAGATGGTGGCAATGGAGGTGTTGTCGGATGACCATGTCACGTTCTTGTTAGTGGCGTTCGAAGGACTTACCGTTGCTGATAACCGTAGCGTGTCGCCTATGGTCAGCGAGGCCGTTTGGGGGGTAACGGATATGCTGCTCACAGCTATATACTTTACAGTCACAGTGCAGGAACCATAGACACCGCTTCCGTCGGCTGCAGTAGCCTTGATGGTTACCGTTCCTTTAGCCTTGGCCGTTACGAGGCCCGTAGATGAAACGGTGGCAACGGAGGTGTCACTGGAAGTCCATATCACACTCTTGTTTATGGCATTTGAGGGGCTTACGGTCGCTGACAACTGCTGCGTGTCGCCTACGGCCAGCGAGGCTGTTGAGGGCGTGACGGATATGCTGCTTACGGCTACATTTACCGTCACTGTGCAGGAACCATAAACGCCACTGCCATCTTTTGCAGTGGCAGTAATAATCGCAGAACCCGGAGAAACGCCCTTTACATAGCAGCTGCCCTCTTCCGAAAAAGTAGAAGTAATTGTTGCCACAGTTTCATCACTGGAGGTCCATGTCAAGCTGGTATCCTTCGCATAAGACGGCAAGACGGTTGCTCTGACTGTAGTTTCCTGGCCTACTCTAATCGTCTCTGTATAAGACAGGCATAGGCTTATGCTTTTCACCAAAATGTTTCCCACGGCAACGATACATGTGTCGGCCGCTCCTGCACCATCCCTGGCCGTTGCTATGATTTTGGCAACTCCTTCAGATATACCTTTTACATGGCCATCAGTAGAGACTACAGCCACAGAGGTATCGCTAGAACTCCAGACAAGATTCTTGTCTGCCGCATTTGATGGCGACACTCTCCAAGGGATGTTTCGGATTTCTCCCACATCTATTCCAATTTCTTTAATAAGGGATACTTCACTTACAGGGATGTCCCCTACTGTAACAACACATTGTCCAAACGGCCCTATGTCGTCAAACCTGTCATATGAGGTAGCTGTTATCCACGTTGATCCTACAGACTCCGCCATCACTATTCCATTAGGAGAAACCCATGAAACAGAAGGATTTTCAGATGTCCACTCTAAGGTTTTATCAGTAGCATTATTAGGAAGGACAGTCGCTTCCACTTGGAACGTATTACCAACAAGGAGAGTTATTTCTTTTGTAGATAAATCCACACTTTCCACATAATAAGGTTCGACAGTAATTATACATTCATCTGATTTATTACTTCCGTCTTGTGAAAGGGCGCGTATAGTTGTTTCCCCTACAGAAAGGCCTGTAACAACTCCTTCTGGGGAAACCTTTGCTATAGTAGGATCTAAAGATGTCCATAACACTGTTTTGTCCGTTGCGTCTTCTGGTATGAAGTGAGGCTCAAGAGTTATACTTTCCCCAACATGCGTGTTTCTATAAGGATCTATGCTTAAAAAGGATATGCGTATGGGATTACGTATCACTTTCACGTTAACCGACCTAGATATGTTACTGCCATCCATAGTTGTGGCAGTAATAGTTGCTTCTCCTTCAGACACCCCTTTGATAAAACCTTTACTACTATCAGTCACTCGGACTACTGATGCATCACTAGATTTCCATAATAGACGCTTATCTGTTGCTCTTTGGGGAGTAACAACAAGATTAAATGGTTCAACCGTTTCGTTTTCTATAATACAATTCTTCATACCAAAATACACACTAGATACGAGGACTTCAGGGGCGGGTTCTACTGTTACAACACATTTGGCAGTGCTTTGACCAGAAGGATGGGATACTGTAATAGTTGCTGTGCCCTGCGATTTTGCAAAAACTTCACCCGAAGAAGACACTTCAGCCACAGCAGGATTACTAGAAGACCACTGCATACTACTTAGATGGATGTCAGCATAGTATTGTAGATGTAATTGCTGACTATTTCCTGCTGTCAAAGTTATATTTGATGTATTCCACCTAAATTCTACACCATGCGTGATATCAAGAGAGGGGGGGGGCTGGGGTGCTTCAGAAGATGATCCACTGCCAACTACAACAAGGCAATTACAACTGATTGTAGGATATTCTTCTATATAAACTCTGATTGTTGCTGTACCTTCGGCATTTCCAGTTACAACGCCACAATAATTGGCTATTGCCACACGAGGATTATCAGTCGCAAAGCGAATGTGCAAGTCCTGAAGATTTACACCACAACCACCTACGTCTTTGTTTGGATCATAAAAATGATATTCAATAGTTATTTTTTCTCCGCATGCAATATGAAAAACATTAGTATCAGTTTCTATAAAGAGGAAGGGAGTCGACGGCGGAAAGTACTGTGCCCAGCTTCCCAAGGAAGCCATGAAGCACACCAGAAGTAAGATGTACTTTTTCATAATATTGTTCTTTTTCATAATGTTGTTAATAAATTAGGTTTCATACTATTATTTCATGGAGTTGTTGTATGTTGGATTATAGGATTTGGCTTAGCTCGTTTGACTTTATTTATATCACAACGGCTTAGTAATCTGCATACCTTTGTGCCCTGCTTCCGTTTGGGTACTCGGTGTCCTAACATTTTATGCCCTAGCTGTCTTTTCCCTATTAAATTATACTTGCCAGAACTATCTTGACTCCATGTTGACTCGTAAACGGCCAGAACATATTCCTCGTCCTCAATAATTACCAAATTTGCATATTTAACCCAATCTGATTTTAGCGGCCACAGCGTATTTTTTACGATATTGTCTATTGTGTCTGACAAAGCGTCCACCTTTAAACTTATAATAGTGCATCCTGACGGAATATTAATCCATCTTTTATGTTTTTTTATAATGCCATCCACGCTACGAATACCCTTATTATGACTGTTTTGCCCTTTTTGGATATTTGTAAGTTTCTGACAAGCTATACTAACATAGCCTGAGTTAAGCAAATCTATCGTTGCAGCCTCAAGTTCTTGTGCTTCTTTTAATGTAAGTCCAGACCTCAATATCACATGTTCCAGATTTTGAGGATTTTGTTGGATTATTTTTGATTTTGTGGAGGCCGGCTGTTGAAGATGTGACGCGCATGCACATTTTTGATGTGCAAATGCTCTTTGTCCACATCCTCTACCGACATAGAAAATCCCATTAGTTTTTGACTTGTCCACCAAGAGATAAACATAATAGTCCTTATTCATGTCTCTATTTCGCCTACAGATCCCCCGACTCAGCCTTTTTTTATTTTATAAAAGGTGATTAATACAAGAATGCGCGAGAATCTGTCCTTGCTCATCTGACTTGTGGCTCTGGTAAACCGAAATAGAAATGAATACAAACACAAATCCCACGCCGTATATGCTCGAGCTACGGCGTGGGCCGTATGCATACGTGCATACAGATGGGCTTTCCAGTGTTCTTATCCTTCTATTTTATGAAATTTACCAGATTTCAAGCCAAGGATAAAGCGCGGAACGCCTTCTTGTCAAACGCGTTTTGCGTTTGCGGCGGCAAATATACGAACAAATAGGGAAATGGCCAAATTATGGCGGCATTATTTAATGAAAGCCAACGGAATCGGATAGAAAAGCCACAGTTTCTTTGAGGACACAGCCAATCAATGACGGAAACTCTGCCTTCCTAAAAAGAGGGGGACTTACCGAATAAAAGTGGCAACTTACTTTGCAAAAATGGCGACTTAGTAGAAACTCAAGCAACATTTTTTTAGAGCAAAGCTGTACAACTATGGGGGGGCAGCCCTACCAGATTTGTGTAGAATGTCCATTTCATGCGTCGAGTGCGTCGAATGCATCGCCTCCCGCCTGTTGTTCTGCCGTGATGTGCAAGAGGTGCGTCACGGCGCGTCATCCTACCATGTGGGTGCCACGTACCTACGGCGGCGCTCCCTACGGTCGCTCTGCCGCAGGGGCGCATGTGCGCCAACCAATACTTTTCACTCTCTCATTGTTCACTTTCATTTTTCACTATCCACAATATCCCGTAGGGATTATACAACGATAGCCAGCCATAAGGCCGCAGGCCGCAATGGCTGGATAGGCCGTCCCGCACGATGCCAGCCGTAGATAGGCGACACATACGCGCGTGCGTAAATATAATATGGTGGATGCAGGCCGTTGTATCATCCCTTGGGATGCCGTCCGTCCGCTACGATGGCCAGCCATTACGCTCCGCTCATGGCTGGCCGCTCGGCCCGTAGGGGCGCTTGCCAGCGCAAGAACCTTTATAGCCTACCTACGGCAGGCTTCTTTCATTATTCACTCTCCAAAATGTGCGGTCACTCTGCCGCAGGCTATAAAGGGAGGCAAAGTGATACAATGGCCCGAACAAATCAGTCCGCCGATAGTGTTTCTATCGACGGACTGACGCGGCAAATCTCTTATATGGGTGAAGTTCGCCCTCTACTTACGGGTGGCTTTTATCAAATAGACAATTAGCAGCAGGTAGCAAGCCAGCGACAGGAGTTGTCCGCTTCCGCTCGTCATCCATGCGCCATCAAGAATCTGGCCGTTGAAGCCGCCGAAGGTCAGGCCGGCACTCACTACGCCCATCAGCGCACCGCCGGCTATGAAGCCGCTGGCCAATAATGTGCCGCGCTCACTACGGGCTTTGTTCACTTCCTCGTCCTTGCTGCGGCTGCTTACGAACCACTGCACGGCACCGCCTATCATAAGAGGAATGTTGAGTTGCAAAGGAATGAACATACCCAACGCAAAAGCCAGTGCACTGATGCCGCAGGCGTTAAGTATCAAGGCAATCACGGCACCGATGCCATACAGCAGCCAGGGAGCGCCCTGTCCCATCATCAGCGGTTCTATCACGGCCGCCATGGCACGGGCTTGAGGCGCTGCCATCACGTCGCTGTTGTCGGGGGTAAAGCCGTAGGCTTCGTTCAGAATCATAATCACGCCTGCCGCAGTAGCCGCACTCACGATGATGCCCAGGAATTTATACGTCTGCTGCTTGGCGGGCGTACTGCCCAGCCAATAGCCTATCTTCAGGTCCGTCACGAAAGCGCCGGCACTGCTCAGCGCCGTACATACCACGCCGCCCATAATCAAGGCTGCAACCATGCCGCCCGTGCCTTTCAGACCTACGGCCGCCATGATGAGAGAGGCCAGAATAAGCGTCATCAGTGTCATGCCGCTCACGGGGTTGCTGCCCACGATGGCAATGGCATTCGCAGCCACCGTAGTAAACAGGAAGGCTATCACAAATACAATCACCAATGCCACGATAGTAAACAGCAGCGGACTGCTCTGCAAAGCCATCACGTCAAGATAGAAGAACAGGAACGTGGCGCACAGGGCGATGAGAATGCCCAGCACCACCACCTTCATCGAGATGTCGCGCTGTGTGCGTTCGGCCTTCTCGGCGCTCGTGCCTTTGCCGAACACCTCGCCTATGAGTCCGAAACTGCTCTGAATCACCTTCCTGCTGTTCCACACGCCAATCAGTCCGGCCATGGCAATGCCGCCGATGCCGATGCTCTTGGCATACTGGAAAATCTGCTGCGGCGTAGCATCGCCCGCCTTGATGCCGTCAAGCACCATCAGGTCGGGACAGAGAGCCCCGATGGCCGGCACGGCAATCCACCATATCAGCAGCGAACCGGCACAGATGATGCTCGCGTATTTCAGGCCTACGATGTAGCCCATGCCCAGCAGTGCCGCACTCGTGTTGCACGAGAAATACAGCTTCGTCTTCATCGCCACCGTCTCGCCCCACGCGGCAAAAGTGCTCGTGAAGTTCTCGGCCCATGTGCCGAAGGTAGCCACCACAAAGTCATACAGGCCACCGATAACCGAGGCAATCACCAGAGGCTTGGCCTGCGAACCCTCGCCCTCGCCGCTAATCAGCACCTGCGTAGAGGCCGTGGCTTCGGGGAAGGGGTATCCGCCGTGCTTCTCCTTCACGAAGTATTTGCGGAAAGGAATCAGGAACAGTATGCCCAGCACGCCGCCCAGTAGCGACGACAGGAACACCTCGATGAAAGTCACCGAGATATCCTCTCCCGGGAACTTCGCCTGCAGGATATACAGGGCCGGCAAGGTAAAAATCGCACCCGCCACAATCATGCCCGAGCACGCACCGATGCTCTGGATAATCACGTTCTCGCCCAGCGGGTCCTTGCGCTTCGTAGCGCTCGCCAGTCCCACGGCGATAATCGTTATGGGAATCGCGGCCTCAAACACCTGTCCCACTTTCAGTCCCAGGTACGCCGTAGCCGCACTGAACACCACCGCCATCAGCAATCCCAGCACCAGAGACCAAGCCGTCACCTCTTTAGGATTCGCCTTCGCCGGCATCAGCGGTTCATACTCTTCGCCCGGCGCAAGGGGGCGCATTGCATTTTCAGGAAGTTTTGTCTGTTTCATCTTTAATATTTAGTATCTTGTTTTCGTTATCGTCTTTGTCTTCGTCTTCGTTTTCGTTATAGAAAATAAACTGTTGTAGAAAGAGGCTATTGCCTTTAAGCCTAACGGGTAAATGGTCTTGCAAATATCCTTCGTCTATTTGCATCCCCTTTCCCCTTTTAGGCATCGCTCCTACGGAGCTTTCCTTTCTACAAAAGAGATAAAGCTTCGCATATAAAACCTACGGAAATAATCCGTTCATCCTTCATCGTTCATCCTCTCATCGTTCATCGTTTCATCATTTATCGTTTCATCCTCTCATCATCTCCTTATTTCCCGTAGGGCTTTTTTTGCGGAGCTTTGTTTCTTTGTGGCAGGGGCTGGTACAGTCCCGTCCGATGAGGAAAGGACGAAAGGAAAAACTCGTTTTTCAGTTTCGTCAGTTCTTCAGCGGGAAGAGTGAGCGTAGCGAACTATAGCCACAAAGCTTTATTTTCTATTTTCGTTTTCGTTTTCAAAAACCTTTTTCGCTGCAAAATTAAGCAAAAAACCACAAATACCCAAGAAAAAACACTTTCAGCTCAAAAACTTTTAGTACTTTTGCCCTGACAAATAGACAAAGCCTCAACAAAATGAATAAATACATGCAAGAAGCCATCCTCGAAGCACAGGATGGCATACGCCACGGTCATGGCGGTCCCTTCGGATGTGTCATCGTAAAGGATGGCATCATCATAGGCCGCGGCCACAATCGTGTTCTCCTCAACAACGATGCCACTGCACACGGAGAAATCCAGGCCATTCGTGCTGCCGGAGAGCGTCTCCACACCTTCGACCTCTCCGGTTGCGTAGCCTACACCACCGGTGAGCCCTGTCCCATGTGCCTATGCGCGTGCATGTGGGCTAATATAGATAAGGTGTACTACGGCTGCACCATCGCCGACAACGACAGCATAGGCTTCCGCGACGACAAGTTCAACACCCTCATGGGCGGTCGTGAACAGCTTCGCGACTATCTTGAGCAAATCGATCGCGAAGCCTGCCTTGTCCTTTTCGACGAATACCGAAACACCCGGCACAATAATTATTGACTGACAAAGGGGAGCAGCTTCGGCCGCTCCCCTTTGCTTGGAGTAATCCCCCTGCCCCGCGTTATCGGTCTTCAGTTTCGTCCGATGGGGCGTGCTTGGCTATCCACATGAGGGGCGTGTCGCCTTCGGCCTCCTTGAACTTGCGGTTGAGGGAAGAGGCATACTTGAAGCCGCACTCATAGGCTAAGGTTTCCTGCGTGGCCGTAGGATTTTGGAGGAGATAGGCTTTCACGGCTTCAATGCGATAGTGGTTGAGGAGGTCACGGAAGGGCATTCCGTATTTCTGGTTTATCATGACGGAAAGAGTGGTACGCCCCACGCCCAACTTTTCGGAAAGAGAGGCAAGCGTGAGATTTTCGTCCTGATAGAGCTTTTTCTCCTCCATCATCTGGCGGAAACGCTCCGCCAGCACGTCTATCCGATTGGAAGAGGCTGCAACGGCATCGGCAGAAGAACTTGTCCCACCCTCAGCTGAAGCCTGGTTTTCCTGTGCCACTACTTCATCGACAGGAACATCAGCCATAGCCTCCGACATGACGCGCGACTTCACATGCGTGAGGGAATAGATGGTGCATGAGTGGCAGGCATCGCTGCACACCTCCACATGGTAGATAAGCAACTTGACAAAAGCCAAAATCACAGTGAGCACAATGCTCAAAGCGGCGTAATGTATGCTAAAGCTGCGCCCCATGGCGGCCAAGGGGAAAATCAGGAGAAACTGCAGAAGAAACAGAATGGCTATGATACTGGAAGGTGTCATCTCCTCGCGTCCCATCAGAAAGCGGACGGTGTCGCCAAAGCGGTAGCGGCCCTTGCGTAAAACCACGGCACATTCCACCACAATGGCCAGTATGAAGAGTATGCTGCACCAACGGAAGAGTGCGCCTACCACGAAGATATACGTCTGATGAACCGGCGTATCGTATGCCGATGGAAGGGGAAGGCCCAAATCATAGAATTTGGCAATTTGTTCTGCATCATCAAACCCCACCATATAATATAATAGGCAGAATACGGCGGCCACTATCAATCCCGGTACAAGAAGGAGAAAGTAGGACGGTTTGAATTTGCCCTGCACATGATGAAGGTGGAGATAGGTGGCCACCAATGCGGCAATACACAGACTCAAGGGAGTGGCCACGGCATCAAGACGCACCATGGCCGCATAGTCGGTATGAGGCAAGGTGTAGAGTGCATACATGATGTAATAAACCACGTCGCACAGCTGCAAGATCAGAAACACATTCTGACGCGAAGTGCGCTGTTTCACAAGGAGTGATACCACACACATCAAGGACACCAGGCACGGCAGGAAGTAAAATATCTGTGTAATCATCGGCAGAAATGTATTAATCGACCAAATTGGCCAGTTTACTCATAGGGTATCCTTCTCATCCGTTGATGGAAGCGATGAACTCTTTATTGTCGCGGGTGTTTTCAAGGCGGCTTCGGAGGAACTTCATGGCCTCAATAGAGTTCATGTCGGCGAGGTAGTTGCGCAGGGCCCACATGCGGTTTTGCGTAAGTTCGTCGAGGAGAAGATCGTCGCGGCGCGTGGAGCTGGCCATGAGGTTCACGGCAGGGAAGATGCGTTTGTTGGCCAACTGCCGTTCCAGTTGGAGTTCCATATTGCCTGTTCCCTTAAATTCCTCAAAGATGACTTCATCCATCTTGCTGCCCGTGTCAATCAATGCGGTGGCTATGATGGTAAGGGAGCCGCCGTTCTCAATGTTGCGGGCAGCACCGAAAAAGCGTTTGGGCTTCTGCAAGGCATAGGCATCCACGCCACCTGTAAGGATTTTGCTGGAAGCGGGAGCCACCGTATTGTAGGCGCGTGCCAGACGGGTAATGGAGTCGAGGAAAATGACCACATCGTGGCCACATTCCACCATGCGCTTGGCTTTCTCCATAACGATGTTGGCTATGCGCACATGGCTGGAAGCCGGTTCGTCGAAAGTTGAGGCTATCACCTCTGCATTGACGGTGCGGGCCATGTCGGTAACTTCCTCCGGTCTCTCGTCTATGAGCAGCATGATGAGGTGGGTGTCGGGGTGGTTGCGGGCAATAGCGTTGGCCACGTCTTTCATCAGCAGGGTCTTACCGGTCTTGGGCTGTGCCACTATCAAGGCACGCTGTCCCTTACCGATGGGGGAAAACATATCGACGATGCGGCAGCTCATACTGTCGCCTGCACCGGTGCAGAGTTGAAACTTCTCATCGGGGAACAGAGGGGTAAGGGCTTCAAAGGGCACACGGTCGCGGACGCGCTCCACCTCAAGGCCTCCGGCCCTTATTATCTCAGTCATAATGAAGGTGCGCTCGCTGGATATCGGCATACGCGCCATACCTTCAACGGTATCGCCCGTGCGCAGACCATATCTTCGCACGAAGGCAGACGACACCATCACGTCGTCGGGCGAAGGCAGGTAGTTGTAGTCGGCAGAACGCAGGAAGCCCGAATTGTCCCGCTCCAGTTCCAACACGCCCGACACGTATGTCGTCATACTGGAATGAACCTGCGGCGTGCGATCGGTCTTCACGGCAAACTTTCCCTCCTGGGGCTGAGCGGCTTTCTTCTCTTTCACACCCTCGTCCTCTCCGGCCTCGACCGTCGAAGGTACAGCCTCCTGCTCTGGATTTTCAATGGTCGAAAGGGAGTTTTCGCTATCGGCGGACTGCACGGAACTATCGGCGGACTGCACAGAACTGTCGGCGGACTGGGAACTCCCGCCCTTCAGACCGATGTCCCCTACCTTAGGAATGTGGAGGGATTCGTGGTGTATGCGCTGAAATTCACCTACTAACGGAGCTACATCACGAAGCACTATGAAAGTGTCGCTCACCACGAAAGACACGCCGCCGTCGTTGGGCAAAGCCGCCTGTGATTCCTTGGCAACCTCCTCAGACGGATGGCCTGAACCCTCTCCTTCCTGCACATTTTCAGCCCCTTCTGCCGTTTCTTGGGCAGGCGATGCCGAAATGCTGTCGGTTGGAGACATAACGCCCTCTGCCGTATTGCCTTCTGCCTTGCGCTCCTCCAGAAGTTTCACTTGGCGATTGTATTCTTCCAAGGCTTCCAAATAAGCCTTTGAGGGCCGGCCACGGTTTTTCTTGGGTGGAGTAAGCATCGCAGGATCAATGGCAAAGAGCTGGGAGCCCAACTTCTGGGCAGCCTTGCGCTGCTCCTCGGTGTCCAAATGCTCGCCCTGCCCTTCGGAGTTGGCCTTATAGACGTGATCTTCCCTTTTGTTGTTAATTCTTGCCCGCTTACGCGCAGGCAATTCTTCAGCCGTCATGGATGGCTCTTGATTGTCTATGGACATATTTGTTAGTGTGGATAGAGAAAAGTGCTCACGGCAACGTCGGTTGCCCCGCAGCACATACAAATTTGCTTATTGCGGTGCAAAATTACAAAACATTTTGCAAACCACCAAGTTTGTGAAGCAAAAAACATCGTACAGATGCTTTTTTCTACAAGGTTGCCCTCCTCCGGGCTGTCTCCACTGGCCATCAGCAAGCAAAAAGGGCTGGCACTTGAAAGAAGGCCAGCCCAATCTGTTCTTGAAACTGAAAATTAGAGTTATGCTCTATTAGAGATTGTCCTTCTCTATGTCTTTGAAGTACTTATACGTGCCCACTTTTATTTCCTCACAAGCGGCCTCGTCGCATACGATAATGGCATGAGGATGCTGCTGAAGGGCGCTGATGGTCCAGGCTTGAGTGACAGGGCCCTCAATGGCTGCCTGAAGGGCACGGGCCTTGTTGTGGCCGTTGCACACGATGAGCACCTCGGCTGCATCCATCACAGTACCTACACCTACGGTCAGAGCCGTCTTGGGCACCTTGTTTACGTCGTTGTCGAAGAAGCGGCTGTTGGCAATGATTGTGTCTGTGGTCAGGCTCTTCTGGCGAGTGCGGCTCTCCAGGGATGAGAAGGGCTCGTTGAAGGCAATGTGGCCGTCGGGGCCGATGCCGCCCATGAAAAGGTCGATGCCTCCGGCGTCCTCAATGGCCTGTTCGTAGGCTTCGCACTCGGCTTCCAAATCCTCGGCGTTGCCGTTGAGAATGTGGACGTTCTCCTTCTTGATGTTGATATGGCTGAAGAAGTTGTTCCACATGAAGGAATGGTAACTTTCGGGATGCTCTTCGGGCAGGCCGACATACTCGTCCATATTGAAGGTTACGACGTTCTCAAAGCTCACTTTGCCTTCCTCGTACAGTTCAATAAGACGGCGATAAAGCCCAAGGGGGCTGCTGCCCGTAGGACAACCCAGCACGAAGGGGGTCTCAGGGGTAGGATTGGCTTCGTTGATACGGCTGGCCACATACTCAGCGGCCCAGCAACTTAGTTGCTGATAGTCTGGTTCAATGATTACACGCATGACTTTTATAAGGTTAAAAGGGTTTCCGGAAGGCAAAATTACTTAATCTTTGTGAAAAAACAACACTTCACACACGTTTTTTTTGCATATCTCACAAAAAAAGTGCAATTTTGCAGCAAACTTAATATGTTTACAATGAAAAAAACAACTCTAACAGTCTTGTGCGGTATGCTTTTTTCCGCCGCCCAAGCAGACACCCAGAGCGTCACGCTGACCACAAACAAGCCCAGCGGAACGCCCCTGACAATTTTAGTAAATAATTCCCGCGCGGGAGTGAAAGTGGATTGGGGCAACGGCTCCCCTCAAACCTACTCAGCCGCCACCGACGGCATCATCGAGGTGAAAGGATCCGTGGCCGGCAGCACCATTACCATCAGTTCGGAGCGTGCCATCACCATGCTGGCGGCCGACGATTGCGGCCTCACCGACATCGACCTGACCCAGGCCACCGACATGCGCAGCCTCTACTTGCAGAACAACGCCCTGACCTCCATCAACATCTCGAAGATGGCTGACTTGCGCGACCTCAATCTGTCCAACAACCAACTGACGGCCATCACGCTGTCCACCACGGCACACCCCGTTCTCGAAACGCTGGATTTGAGCCACAACGCCTTTACCACCACCAGCTTCACCTACGGCAACCCCAACCTGCGCTACCTGAATGTGTCCGACAACAACTACAAGACACTGACGCTGACCAAGAACGTAGCCTTGTCCGGGCTCAAAGCCGACAACAACAACATCAGCACGCTCAACATTACCTACAGTCCTGAGTTCACCATGATTTCGGCCAGCGGCAACCAAATCGGTCGCCTCACCGTGCCCGAGACGCTCACCACTCTGCAACAGCTCTACCTGAACGACAACAACGCGAAGGGAACCTTGGATTTGGGCAACAACAAGAGTGTCAACGCCATTGACGTGAGCAACAACAGCCTCAGCAGCGTTGTACTGCCTACAAGCACCAAACTTCAGGCTTACAGCTGCGGCAACAACGCCTTGACCTTCTCGTCGTTGCCCCGCACAAGCGCCACACCCACCATCTTCTTCAGCTATCAGCCGCAGGCCGCCTTCGACATCAGCACCCTGCCCGGCGTGCAAGAGGAATGCTGGGGCAGCAACTACCTGCCTTGGGTAAGCATGAGCCCCGGCTACGACAAGCGACAGGACGAGGCCTACGTCATCGACATGACCAATTTGCGCGGAGGCAGCAGCGCCGGCAGCGTGAAATTCGCCTTCTACAATGTAGCCGACGACGGCACAGAGACCGAGCTTCAGCAGGCCACAGCCGCCAACAAGACACTCGATTTCACCAACATCACCGGCAAGGTAACCTTCCAGAATGCCTACGCCAAAGTAGTGGGCAAACTGACAGATGCCGGCTACCCCGACCTCATCATCCGCACCCTCCCCTTTGCCGTAATCAACACCAGCGCCGAGGGCATCGACACTGCCGTCGATACCGAAGCCAACACCCTCAATGCTCCCGCCTTTGACATTCAGGGCCGCCAGACCAACCTGCAGAGCCGTGGCTTATACATTATTAATAATAAGAAGGTGCTTGTAGGAAAGTAGCCATTAAGAACAATTGCACATCAAGAAAATGAAAAAGATATTCTCCCTCCTCATTCTCGCGCTGTCTGCACTGGCAGCCACGGCACAAATGCCGCGCATCATTGTGCCCAACAGCCACACCACAAACTATCAAGACCACACGCTTTGCTATACGGTGGAAGCCAACGTGCCCTATACCGTTTCCTCCGATGCCGACTGGGCTAAAGTGCGGCAGAGCGGCAAGTCCGTGTACATCCATCTGACACAGAACCTCCTGCCCGAACCCCGCACGGCATCCATCATGTTCAAGAGCAGTGCCTCGGAGTTCAAACAGGTAATGACCGTTACGCAGACGCGCGACGAAAGCGTTGAGGAAGCCCCCGTCGATATCTACCTCCGCCCCAGCAGCGCGACCGACAACAACCACCAGGGCAGCGAAACCATCAGCCGCACCTACGACCGCGACCCTAACACCCTCTATCACTCTGCTTATTCCGGCAACAACGTAACGCCCACCAATCCGGCCGTCCTTACCTACAATTTCAAAGATGCCCCCACGATTGACTACGTCATCTACGTACCCCGCTGCAATGGCGGCAACAACGGCAACTTTGGCCGCGTAACCGTGTCTATCAAGCATCAGGGCGAAACGAAGTTTACGACCTATGGCGACTACGACTTCAAGGAAAGCTCCTCGGCCAGCACCATCGTGTTCAACGAAAACGTAAGGGACAAGATCACCGCCGTGCAGTTTGAGGTGAAGAGCGGATCCGGCAATTTTGCCTCTTGCGCTGAAATGGAGTTCTACGCCTACAATCAGGCAGCCGCCGATGAGTATGCCATCTTTGGCGACCCCGTCTATAGCACCCTCCGTGCCGGTGTTACCCAGGCCGACATCGACGCCATCGAAAATCCCTTCGTCAAGTCTCTCGCCACCCAGATTTTCAACGGCACCTACGACACCAAGTGGCGTGTGGCCGACTATGAGTGCTACACCACCCTGGAAACCCTCTCCAACAGTTGGAATGCCCCCGGCAAGCTCTACGACCAGCGTGCAGGCGTTACCGGCATCAACATCACCAAAGGAAAGCAGGCCATCGTCGTATCAGGCATCCCCGAAGGCAAGAGCGCAGGCCTCGCCGTTACCGCCTGGTGGACCGGCAAGGAAGGCTACGACTTCGACGGCGGCAACCCCGAAAACTTCAGCTATGGCCTCCACAATGGCCTCAACGTCATCAACTACACCTTCGACTACGACGGCCTCGCATACGTCCGCTACTATGACGATGAGGCCGAAAGCCAGCCCGACATCCGCGTCCACTTTGTCAATGGCATCGTGAACGGCTACCTCAACCCCAGCCTCACCAACAAGGAGATGAAGGAGCTCTGCGTCAATGCAAAAAACACCTGTATGGACGTCGTCGGCACCCGCGTACACTCCGTATGGACAGCCGAAGGCCTGGCCAACTACTGTAAGGACTCCAAAGGCACCGGCCTCGGCTACCGCCAGTATATGAACGTGCTCGACAGCCTCATCGTGTGGGAACACCGCTCCCTCGGCTTCGAGAAGTACAACCGCGTACCCCGCAACCGCACCATGGCCTATGTGAACTTCACATACTACATGTTCCAGGGCGGCCTCGGCGTCAGCTTCCACCACAACCAGGAACAGCGCGTACTCAACTGCAAGACCCTTATCTACAACGACAACGACGCCATCTGGGGCCTCTCTCACGAGTGGGGACACCAGCACCAGATGCACCCCTACTTCTGCTGGGGCGGCCTCGGCGAAGTCAGCAACAACGTGCAGTCATATTATAACATCACGCACATGGGCTACCGCACCTCCGACAAGATTCAGTCATGGCCGGATGCCCGCAAGCACTTCTATGAGCAGCACGCCACCGCCGTGAAGCATGAGGTAACTGACGACAACACGAAAAAGGGCGGCCGCGCCATGGCCTATCAAAACCGCAGCAGCATCCGCAACGCCAAACTCCGCGAGATAGCCGCCGCACAAACCGGAGCCGACACCACGGCCACAGCCTATGACGCCAACTCCCGCAAGGCCATCCACATCAACGAAATGGACGTGTGCGAGGCACTCACCCCCTTCATCATGCTCAACAACTACTTCACCCAGAACCGTCCCGACGGCAAGACCGACACCAAGTACTGCGACTTCAGCGCCGACTGGTACGAGGCCCTCCGTCAGAACGACGAGCCCTACGGCTCACAAATCGAGAAGAAGGGCGAGGCCGACAAGTACGAGCTCATAGCTTCCGTCCAGAACAACAACAAGAACGGCAAATACACCGAGCTCCGCAAGCGCTTCCCCGAAAGCTGCTGGGTGAAGAGCAACTATGTGGACACCTCCAGCAACCCCAACGAGAACACCGTGCCCTTCATTCTCAACTGGATTCGCAAGACCTCCCGCCTCAGCGGCTACAACCTCTGGCCCTACTTCGAGCGCTTCGGTTTCCTCCGCACCATCGCCCTCTACATCGGCGACTATGGCAACTTCTGGTACGTCATGAACGACGAAATCTACGACGAGTTCAAGGCCGACATGGATGCCCTCGTCGAAAGCGGCGAACTCAAGGCCATGGACGAAAACCTCGTCAAAGCCATCTTCTACTGCCCCGACGACTGGCAGCCCGTGCCCAACATAGCCAACGACTAACACGATGAACAAGAAAACCCGCTACATACTTATCCTCCTCGGAATCCTGCTTTTTGCGGCAGGGTTCGGAGGAGGATATTTCATGCACAAATATCTCGCCGGCGGCACACTCGGCGAACAGTATGCCTACGAAGCCCTCGACGAAGACTACAACCTGACCGACTACGACAGTTTCCTGGCCGACTACCCCCAAAGCCCCAGAGTGGCCGAAGTCAAACAGCGCAGGGAGAAAGTAAGAGCCATGCTCGAAGAATGGAAGCAACTGGAGGAAATAGGCACCATCGGCGATTTCCTCAACTTCAAGGCCAACTTCAACGAAACCCGCTTCAACCGCCTCTGCGACCTCAAAATCGACTCACTCGAATGGGCCAACGCCCTCAAGGCCAACACCGAAACGGCCTACGAAGTCTATATGCGCAAGCACCCCGACGGCACCTATGCCGCCGAAGCCTCCGTAGCTCTCGACCTCATAAGAAGAGCCCAACGCGAAGCCTACATGCGCCGGCAGGCCGAAGCCGACACCACGGCCACAGACGACGAACAACAACCCCAAAACCTCATAACCCCATAACCCAAAACCCATAACCCAAAACCGGGGGTATTCCCTATGGACCACTACCTCACCCTCCGCACCCCGGGCCAAGCCACATACGTAGAGAAGCGCTCCCGCTTCCTGGCCTTTGCCCTTCATGTGGAAAGCGAAGCCGAAGTAAAAGACCTGATCGACAACTATCGCAAGACCTACTACGACGCTCGCCATCTATGCTACGCCTACGCACTTGGCACAGAGGGCGAGCGCTTTCGTGCCGTGGACGACGGCGAGCCGGGCGGATCAGCCGGAAAGCCCATCCACGGCCAAATCGTAGCACGTCAGCTCACCGAAGTCCTCGTCATCGTTGTACGCTATTTCGGAGGCATCAAACTCGGCACGGGAGGACTGGCCGTAGCCTATAAGACAGCTGCCGCCGAAGCCCTTGAGGCCGCCGAAACGGAAGAGCGCATAGTCAAAGTACGCATTTCCGCCGAAGTGCCCTATCCCGATGCCGATGCCGCCATGCGACTGGCCCGCCAGACAGGAGCCGAAATGCAAGCCCCCGACTACACAGCCACCTCCACCCTACTCCACTTCACCATCCGCCAGGGCGACGCACCCCTCCTCCGCGAAGCATTGGGCAAAATCCACACGCTTCGCCTCATTGACCGCGAAACCTAACCGCACAGCCCCCAGACAGTTACAAAAAAGTATAGCTGTCTGGTATTCTTATAAGTCCTGAAAGGACGACATAACGGAGGGTAGGGCGTGAGCCCTGCCTCACTCCCGATTCCTTTTCTTTGAGAGCGCTGTAAGTGCGACATGTTTCAAGTAAAGTGGTAATTCAACTTTCGCGGGGTGTGCCTGGAAGGCACTACAGCCTCGAAGAGGCGGTCATTAACCGGGTACGAAGTGCCCGGTATATCTAGCAAGCAGGTGGCTGCCTGGAAGGCAGTACCTTGCCAGAAAGTACGATGCATTTTCCAAGGTAGTGCCTTCCAGGCACGCATAGAGAGTGAGACTATTATCCGGCAGCATCTCCTACGTCGATGCAACCGGTTAATAAGGTGCTGGCTTCCAGCCAGAACAGAGCTTGCGAAACTTGTAAAGTGCTAATTATATCGCACTTGCAGTGCTTCCATAAAGAATCCAACACAAAAGACAGGGCTGACGCTCTATCCTCCAATCTGTCGCACCTTCGGTGCTTTCCCTTCCAAGGCAACAAGGTAAGCTTGTTTGCCGGGCTGCAATAATAAAAAAAGCCGACTGACAGTTACGCTTAATCCGCCGATAATGTTTCCTATCGGCAGACTTTTTTTTCCTATCGGCGGGCTTTTTGGGGGAATAATATACCATTAGGCACAAAAGAAAATAAACTTTGTGGTATCGTCCGCTTTGCTCCCTCTCCCTGCGGAGGAAGTCAAAAAAGGAAAATGTATTTCCCCCTTTTTTCCTCCCTCCTCATCGGTGGGCTTACGCCTACCACAAAGAAATAAAGGCCCTACGGGCAAATAACCCCTGCGGGAAATAAGATGGCAATCTGAAAATCCGGTTTCCGTCTTTCATTTCCCCGAAGGTTTTGCTTATTTTTCCAAAGGAGTTTATTTGGCGAAGCCTTTATATCATCAAGAAGACAAGGTGGCGAAGCCACCGCCAGAGGAGAAAGACTTTGCGGCGAAAGTGCGCTTTCGAAGAAAAGTCATTCTCCTCCGGAAAAGGCTCGTAGAGCAGCCTTCGCAGATGTTTATTTTTCAATACGTGCCAAATAGTCTTTTTTCCTGTCAGTGCCCCTCCTACGCGCGTGCGTAAATATAATATGGTGGATGCAGGCCGTTGTAGAAGGGAAAGAATGGGCCAAAGGCCCATAGGTGTATAGCCCAGGGCAGAGCGACCGAAGGAAGCGCCGCCCTGGGGGCAATGGTTGCCGTACATACGGCCGCGGCAATGCGTGTTACAGCGCGTCATCCTACTGTGTGTGTGCCCATACCTACGGCGGCGCTCCCTGCGGTCGCTCTGCCGCAGGCTATACAACGTAGGGCTTTCAGCCCAATTCTCCCATTGTTCACTGTTCCTTTCACTTTTCACCCTAAACTGTTCATTGTTTGCTCCTTCATTGTTCACTGTTTCACTGTCCACTCTAAACCTCCCGCTAAAACGCGGCACGCACATCGCCGTTAAACGGCACAAAACACAACGTAAACACCTCAAAATGAAACTTTCTTATTGCATTTTATTGGTTTTAAGCACAAAAATACTAAAAATAAGCAAATCTTTTCCGTTTTTATTTGGTTGATACACAAATAATCCCTACTTTTGCACTCAGAAACGGCGAAAGCCCAGCAATTAAGCACAATCAATACAATCATCTGCACACAAAAGCAGAGAAACGACAGCAATTAAACCAACTAATACAAATTTATCTTAAAAGTAATGACAAACAACAAGAAAACGTACATCACACCCAAAGCTCTCTTTATCAATTTGGAAGAAGAGGTGGCTCTAATGGCTATCTCAGTTTTGGACGACCCTACCCCTGAAGGTCAAAAGGAACGCGTTAGTTTTGGTCTTAGCATGACCGAATACAACGATTTAGGTACAGGTAATAGTGAAATTTGGGGCAATAACTTTGATTAATCTTTTAAGTAACAAGAAAATGAAGTTCACACGCATTTTATTTTTTGGCCTTGGTTTGGCTGTTTTTGTTTCATGTAGTCAAGATTTGGACGTTGAAGAGTACAAGGAAACTGTTGATCTCATACCTTTCCGTTTTGGTGTAAAGATGGTAAATCCCGATGATGAAAGTTCGCGAAAAAATATTCGCTCACAGGGCGAGTGGGACTATACTGCTTTTTATCAATGGGAGTTGGGTGATCCCATAGGTCTTTTCAGTCCAGATTCTCCTCAAGGATACCAAAAGGGAGCCTACACCGTTAGTGGTGCGTCTGACATTTGGCTAACTTCTACTAACGAATTGACAAACATTCCTGAGCAAGGTAGCATTGCCTTTGCAACGGAAAAGGCAAATGATTTTCATAGAATTTGTGCGGGTTATCCAGCTGGTCTTGTTAATATAATAGAAATGTTAGATTTTGTATATAAGGGAACTGAGTTTCAAAGTGGAAGTTGTCGTTTCACTGCAACCATATCATCAGACCAAAAAGGAATAGTCAAAGAAGATGAAAATGGCACAGTTGATTACAGAGTGGGAGATTGGACCAAGGCGATATGCGGTAGCGTTCACGCAGAAAAGCCTATCAACGTTGTACGCGCAGATGGAGAACACCCTGTTGTCATACCTATGTACCCTTTGTTCACAGAAGCAGAGATTGATTTTACTGCGCCAAGTGAATGCAAAATTTTGAAAGTTGAACTAAAGGGTATGCCTATCGTCAATGGTACGCCTGTTAATGCCAATCTTTGCGGAACAGCAACAGGAATCTTCCAATCAACAGGAGGCTTAGATTTGTCCTTCCCCGAATTCACAACAACCGCTGGGCCTAATTGTTCAACTACATATGATAATAAAGTGTCGCTTACTGTAGGAGAGGGATTTAGCCTTGATGCAGGAAAGAGTATGCGTGCTTCATTATTCTTCTTTCCCATCGGAGATATTACCGCGGCAGGTACAATTGGTGAAGAAACTATAATGGGAAAACGTAAAATCAAAATGAATACGCAGATTGGAGTTACATATGAATGTAATGGTAAAACTCTTACTAAGGTTAAAAGCTATAACGGCCTAAGTGTAGTTTTGGGTGGCCGCAACCATATTAATCTTGGTACACTTCCAACCGAATAGCATATATATTATTAGACAGAAAGAGCCGCAGAGTGCAGATGCACGCTGCGGCTTTTAGTGTGTTGCTGCGCGGCAATGCGTGTTACAGCTCGTCATCCTACTGTGTGTGCGTCCCCTACCTACGGCGCCGCTCCCTGCGGTCGCTCTGCCGCAGGCTATACAACGTAGGGCTTTCAGCCCATTGCCTGCCGTAGGTAGGCGACACCTACGCGCGTGCGTAAATATAATATGGTGTATGCCCCTACCTACGGCGGCGCTCCCTGCGGTCGCTTGAAAGTCCTGAAAGGACGGCATAACGGAGGGTAGGGCGTGAGCCCTGCCTCACTCCAGAAGCCTTTTCTTTGGGAGCGCTGTAAGTGCGACATGTTTCAAGTAAAGTGGTAATTATATCGCACTTACAGTGCTTCCATAAAGAATCAAACACAAAAGACAGGGCTGACGCCCTATCCTCCAATCTGTCGCACCTTCAGTGCTCTATACAACGCAGGGCTTTCAGCCCAATTCTCCCATTGTTCACTGTTCCCAATATCCCGTTAGGGATAATACAAGGGTTCTTGCTCTGGCAAGCGTCCCTGCGGGCCGAGCGGCCAGCCATAAGGCCGAAGGCCGCAATGGCTGGGGATTGGGCAATACGCACGCGATGCCTGCCGTAGGTAGGCGACACCTACGCGCGCGCGTAATTATAATATGGTGGAGGCCCATGTCGTAGAAGGGAAAGGAATGGGCCAAGGCCCATAGGTGTATAGCCCAGGGCAGAGCGACCGAAGGAAGCGCCGCCCTGGGGGCAATGGTTGCCGTACATACGGCCGCGGCAATGCGTGTTACAGCTCGTCATCCTACTGTGTGCGTCCCCTACCTACGCCGGCGCTCCCTGCGGTCGCTTGAAAGTCCTGAAAGGACGGCATAACGGAGGGTAGGGCGTGAGCCCTGCCTCACTCCAGAAGCCTTTTCTTTGGGAGCGCTGTAAGTGCGACATGTTTCAAGTAAA
>JAGHRT010000050.1 GCA_018066245.1 Candidatus Equimonas faecalis
CCTCGGTCTGCCAAAATTACTTTTATACGGTTGAGTTTCTTGTCCATACCTTATTTATTATTTGTATGCGTGCAAAATTACTAAATTTTCATCTAAATCAAGATAAATGCGCAAGAAATTATCGTTACATCGGCAATTTTATTGTCAAATTAGAAAATTTAAGGTGATTTAGGGTACAAAACCAAGCAAATTCATGATTTTGTTATCGACTTTGCGTGTTGTTGCTCATCCCCTATTTTCAATTTGTTGGTACCCTTTGTACTTCAAAAGGGAACCAACTCGCCTATTTCACCCCGAAAATGGCGGTATTTTTGCTGTTTTTTCATGAGTTTGCAGGACGTGGAGTAATTTTGCACTGCATTTTCAGTGCGAAACGCGTTAAGCACTGGTGCAAGGATAAGCGCCTATCGCATGGCTTAGGAAGCAAGTTGTGCTACGCATCCTTACGGACTCGCTATTCGCTCGCGACTGGTCTCTGACAAGTTGTGTGAGATGGCGTAATGTTTAACTCTTAACACGTTACCTATGGCTAACAACAATGATAACACGATGGGGCAACTCGTCGTTATGACCAGAGCTGACCTCGATTCCCTACTACAGGATGCTATTGCAGCATCTCGATCTTTGGTGCCAGAGCCTGTTAAGGAAGAAGCCCTTCCTTCGATGGCTGATGAATACGTAACTCGTCAGCAGGCTGCCAAGATTCTTCACCTTGATGTTTCTTCCTTGTGGCGACTGGAGAAAGCTGGTCGTCTGGTACCATTCCGTGCTTCTGGCCGTCGTGTGCTTTATCGCAAAACTGACCTTGAAGCCAATCCAATTGTTGGAACCATAATGTTTATCTCCCCCGCATCGCCGCTGCACACGAAATGCAACTTGAATCCGTGGTACCATCCCATGGACCCTTTCTGTCTGCCCCCACTAAATTTCCACTGAGCCTAAATTTCCACTGAGCCGCCGAATTGGCACGGAAATCATCTAAGAGGGAAATAGCAGATAAACAAAAAAAGAGCAGTAACCTTTTGGATTACTGCTGCTTTTATCAAGTCGGGGTGACTGGACTCGAACCAGCGACCACACGCCCCCCAGACGCGTACGCTAACCAACTGCGCCACACCCCGATTGTGAGGGGAAATGAACTCCACCGTAGGGCTTCTGCTCATTTGCGAGTGCAAAAGTACGGCTTTTTCCTGAATAAACAAACTTTTTCGGCAGTTTTTTGCCACTATTTGCTCAAAAAAGCGTAATTTTGTAGCCGATACGCAAAATTCACCCTGCAAAAGCATTGCTTTGCCCGCTGTACCGCCCGAGCCGCACCCTGCGGCATCGTACTCTCGGTGGAGAACGGCAGGCAAGCCCCTATTCCACCACACTCCATGCTGACGGACGTCATCGGACAGGCTGAGGTGAAAGCCCAGCTCCAAGCTTTTATCAATAGCGGGCGTATGCCCCATGCCCTACTCCTGTGCGGTGCGCCAGGCGCGGGGCAACTGGCCATGGCCGTGGCCGTGGCCCAGGAACTGCTGCACACCGACAAGCTGCTGCACCCCGACCTCCACTACGTCTTTCCCGTGTATCGCCCGAAAGGCTGGCCGGCCGAGCGCAAAGCCGTGAGCGACGACTTTGCTCCTCAGTGGCGCGAGCAATTGCAGTCCAGCCTCTACTTCGACCGCCAGCAATGGGCCGATGCTATCCGCCTGGAAGGACAGAAGTTCCAGATAGGCGTGGGCGAGAGCGACCTTATCCTGCGCAAGCTTTCCCTTGTGAGCGCACAGGGCGGTTGGAAGGTAATGATAATCTGGCAGGCGGAACTGATGAGCACCGAAGCGGCCAACAAACTTCTCAAAATACTGGAGGAGCCTACGCCGCAGACGCTTTTCATCCTCGTGAGCGAGCAGAGCGAGCAACTGCTGGAAACTATTTTGAGCCGCACCCAGCGCATTGACTTCAAACCCCTCACCGAGCAGGACGTGTGCGCCACGCTGGTGGAGCGGCACGGCCTGACGGAGGACGATGCCCGCAGCGTGGCCCATGCCTCGGGCGGCAACCTGACGCGTGCCGTGCAGATGCTCAAGGCCGACAGTCAGGAAAACCTCTACTTCGACATGGTGGTGCTGCTTATGCGTAAGGCGTACGCGCGGCAGATTAAGGAGCTTCAACAGTGGGCCGAGGCCATCGTGAAGTGGCCGCGTGCCGAGCAGCGCAATTTCCTGCAATACTTCCAGCACTTTCTGCGCGAGAACTTTGCCTACAACTTCCGCCAGCCCCGCCTATGCTACATGAAGGAGCAGGAGAAGGAGTTTGCTGCCCGCTTCGCGCGTTTCATCAACGAGCGCAACGTCATTGGCTTCTACGAGCAAATCAGCCTGGCCCAGCGCGACATCGCACAGAACACGAACTCGAAAATGGTATTCTTCGACCTCGCCCTGCAGGTCGTACTTTTGTTAAGACAATAATGAAGCAAGACTATACAACTACCCCCTCGCTGCGCGGTCTCTGCGCAAAGGGTTGCGGGAGGTCCGACCACCAGTTGAACACCTACGACTATCGGGCCGACATCCCCGCCAACAATGATGCCTCCGACTTGGTGGAGGTGCAGTTCAAAAACACCCGTAAGGGCTACTTCCGCAATGAGAACCGCCTGCCTCTGGAGAAGGGCGACATCGTGGCGGTGGAGGCCATGCCGGGCCATGACATAGGCGTGGTTACCCTTACGGGGTCGCTCGTCCCCCTACAGATGGAGAAGGCGCAGCTCAAGCCCGGCACGGAGATTCGGCGCGTCTATCGCAAGGCCCGCCCCCTCGACATCGAGAAGTGGCACGAGAGCCAGGCTCTGGAGCAGGAAACGATGATACAGAGCCGCCAAATCGCCAAGGAACTCGGCCTCGACATGAAAATAGGCGACGTGGAGTACCAAGGCGACGGGCAGAAGGCCATCTTCTACTATATAGCCGACGCGCGTGTCGATTTCCGGCAACTCATCCGCGTACTGGCCGAGACGTTCCGCGTAAGGATTGAGATGCGCCAGATAGGTGCCCGCCAGGAGGCCGGGCGAATTGGCGGCATCGGCCCCTGCGGCAGGGAAATGTGCTGCGCCACTTGGCTGAAGAACTTCCACAGCGTGGGCACGGGAGCCGCACGCTATCAGAACATTGCGCCCAACCCGCAGAAGCTGGCCGGCCAATGCGCCAAGCTGAAGTGCTGCCTGAACTACGAGGTGGACACCTACATGGAGGCCTGCCGCCGTCTGCCGCCGCGCGACTTCCACCCCGAAACGGAGGAGGGCACCTGGTACTACTTCAAGGCGGACATCCTCGCCGGACTGGTAACCTACAGCCTCGACCGCCGTATGGCGCAAAAGCTCACCGCAGTGCCGGTGGAGCGTGTTCAGGAACTGATGGCACTCAATCAGGCCGGCACCATACCGCCCTGCCTCGACGAGAACGCCTCCACCGAGGAACGGCCCCGCAACGACCTGGCCGAGCAGGAAGACCTGACCCGCTTCGACCACGCCAAAAAGCGCAAGAAGAAGCGCAAGCCTAAGCAGGACAAACCGGCAAAGGCCCAGCAATAACGCCCCCACGGCCCCCTTTGCCTTTCCCAAGGGGAAGGGGGCTTTCTTCTAGAAAAGCTGGAATTTCCAGAACATCTAGAATATCCAGTCCCTATAACAGAACGAACAACCCCGCCGATAGGAATGTGCGGTAAAGCCATGAAGTCCATTTTCCCCGCCCTACTGACTGCTCTCGCCTGCGGCCTGTGCATGGCCTGCCAGACGCGCCCCGCGCCGCCCTACGCCGACATCGGCGAGGAGGGGTGGGACTGCAGCCGCCGGCTGGAGATGCCCGCGCCGCCCAGGCGCGGAGCGTGGAAGTCGCTTCATGTGCGCACCTCGCGCGACTACCCCTACCGCCAACTCGCCGTGGAACTGCGCCACGCCGCAGGGTGCGACACCCTCCTGCTCAGTCCGCTGCCGCCCCACGGCACCAACCTCCGGGCCACCCAAGCCCCGTTGCCCCGTCCCGTAGGCTCAGCTCTGAGCATACGCCACCTCATGCCCGCCGAACTCCTGCCGGGAGTGTGCAGCATAGGGGTGGAGTGATTTTTCAAGTTGAATCCCCGCCGGAGGGCCGCCCGCAGGCTGCCGCTCCGCTTTATTTCTCTATTTTCCCATGACTGCCCGCCTGCTCTGGGTCGATGACGAAATCGACCTCCTCCGCGCCCACATCCTCTTCCTTCAGAAGCGGGACTACGAAGTGCTGACTGCCAGCAACGGCAACGACGCCCTCGACATCGTGCGCCAGACCGACCTCGACCTCATCCTCCTCGACGAAAACATGCCCGGCCTCTCCGGCCTCGAAACGCTGGACCGCATCAAGGACCTCCGCCCCGCCGTGCCCGTGGTGATGGTTACGAAAAACGAGGCCGAGGACCTCATGGAACAGGCCATAGGCGCCAAAATAGCCGACTATCTCATCAAGCCCGTCAATCCGCTGCAAGTGCTCCTTTCCCTCAAGAAGAACATTCACGAGCGGGAAATCCGGCAGGAGCAGACCGCCGAAGCCTACCGCCAGGACTTCATGAACATCAGTTCCCGCATAAGCGAGGGCCTCAGTTTCGAGGAGTGGAAGGAACTCTACAAGCGCCTCGTGCGCTGGGAGCTGGAACTGAGCGAAGCGGAGACGGCCGACAACCCCATGTCGGAGATGCTGCGAATGCAGAAGGAGGAGGCCAACCGGGCCTTCGCCCGCTACGTCCAGCGCAACTACGAGACATGGGTCGGCAGTCCCGACCGGCCCACGCTCAGCCCCGACATATTCAAGACGCACGTCTTTTCGCGCCTCAGCCAGGGCAAGAAAGTGTTTCTCCTCGTGCTGGACAACTTCCGCTTCGACCAGTGGCGCGTGCTTTCCGCCGACCTGGCCGACGACTTCGATATGGAGGAGGACCTCTACTGCTCCATCCTGCCCACCGCGACGCAGTATGCGCGAAACGCCCTCTTTGCCGGTCTCATGCCCCGGCAGATTAAGGAGATGTACCCTGACCTCTGGGTGGAAGAGGAGGAGGACGAGAGCAAAAACCTCAACGAGGCCGAACTCATACGCCTGCAGTTGGAGCGCTTCCGCCGCCGCGAGGCGTTCACCTATCATAAGCTGAACGATTCGCAGGCAGCCGACCGCCTGCTGTCCAGCTGGGGAAACCAGATTCACGGCGAACCGCTCCACATTCTCGTAGTGAACTTCATCGACATCCTCAGCCACGCCCGCACCGAGAGCCAGATGGTGCGCGAGCTGGCCAGCACGGAGGCGGCCTACAGGAGCATCACGCAGTCGTGGTTCAGGCATACGGCCATCAAGGACCTGTTCCGTCAGCTGGCGGGGCAGGACTATGAAATTTTGATTACCACCGACCACGGCTCCATCCGCGTGAGTGAGCCCACGCGGGTGGTTGGCGACCGCAATGTAAACACCAATCTGCGCTACAAGCTGGGCAAGAACCTGCAGTATGCCGCCAAGGAGGTGTACGAGTGCCGGCAGCCGGCGCGTCTGGGGCTTCCGCAGCCCAACCTGAGCACGGCCTACATCTTCGCCCTGGGCGACCGCTTCTTCGCCTACCCCAACAACTACAACTACTACGTGCAGTACTACCGCAACACGTTCCAGCACGGCGGCATCTCCCTTGAGGAAATGCTCATCCCCCTCGTCACGCTCCGTCCCAAGAAGCGCTGAGGGCGGGGGCAGGACAAGCGAAACGGAGGAAAGGACCGGTCGGGTCTTTTCCTCCGTTTCGCTTGCGGCCCTCCTATGGCGCGTGCCTATTGCAGCTGTTCCAGCACTTCGGCCAGGGGCTCCAGCACGAAGGGGCGCAGGGCTATGCGCGGGTGGGGCAGGGTGAGGCGCTGTCCGGGCAGCACTTCCTCGTCGGTCAGGCGGACGGACCCGAGGGCGAGTATGTCGAGGTCAATCGTGCGGTCGAAGTGCTGTCCGCCACGGCTTTTCCGCGTGCGTCCCAGCCGCCTCTCGATGTCCTGCGTCGTGGCGAGGAGCTGGGCCGGCGTAAGGCCGGTGCGGAATGCGGCCACGGCATTGAGGAACGCGTGCGGGGAAGTCATCTCCACGGGGGCGGTCTCTATCAGTTGTGAGCAGGCCAGCATGGGGCCTGCCTCCTGCTGCATGGCCTCCAGCGCCGAGCGTATGTAGCCGCGCCGGTCGCCGAGGTTGGAGCCCAGCCCCAGCAGGCACAGGCCGGGCGGCAGGGCGGACAGTCGGTCAAGAAGCGCGGAGGCGGTCATAGGGTAGGGGAGAAGGGGACTGCGGGGGCGGAATGTTGTGTATAGGGGAGGCGGAGAGAATCCTTGGAGGGCTGGCAGGAGCCTTACTTTTCCCCGTACTTCTTCAGGAAGAGATAGTCGAGCTGGCGCTTTTCCAGATTGGCGCGTGCCACCCGTATGCGCACGCGGTCGCCCAGTGCGAGTTTGTGGTGCTGGCGGCGGCCCGTCAGGCAGAGGTTCTTGGCGTCGAAGTCGTAGTAGTCGCCCTCAATGTCGCGGAGCGCCACCATGCCCTCGCAGTGGGTTTCGTCGCACTCTACGTAGAAGCCGAACTCCGTTACGCCCGTGATGCGCCCGTCGTACTCCTGTCCGATGCGGGCTCCCATGAATTCCACCTGCTTGTACTTTATGCTGGCGCGTTCGGCCTGCGTGGCGAGCTGCTCCATGTTGGAGGAATGTTCGCACAGGCCCTCGTACTTCGTGGCCGATGCGGAGCGTGCGCCGTCCATATAGCGTGTGAGCAGGCGGTGTACCATCAGGTCGGGGTATCGGCGGATGGGCGAGGTGAAGTGGGTGTAGTGGTCGAACATGAGGCCGTAGTGTCCGATGTTGTGTATGGAGTAGCGGGCTTTCTGCATACAGCGCAGGGCCACCATCTCTACGAGGGCCTCCTCGCGCTTGCCCTTGGCGTCGGCCAGGAGCTTGTTGATGGAGCGGCTCACGTCGGTCTTGCTGCCTTCCGTGCGGAGGCGGTAGCCGAAGCGTGCGGTGAAGTCGTGCAGCTGCATGAGCTTTTCCGGTGCCGGCAGGTCGTGTATGCGGTACGGCAGGACTTTCGGCGCTGCCTTGGCGCTGCGGCGGCCTTTCGCAGGCGTGAAGCGTCCGGGCGTGCCGAAGGCCACGCTTTCGGCCACGCTGCGGTTGGCCAGCAGCATGAACTCTTCGATGAGCCAGTGGCTTTCGTTGCTCTCCACTATGTAGGTGCCCACGGGAGTGCCCTTTTCGTCGATGTCGAACCGCACTTCGGGCCGCTCAAACCCTATGGAGCCGCTCTTGAAACGGCGGTCGCGCAGTTGCGAGGCCAGGCCCCAGAGCGTGCGCAGGGGGCCGACGAAGCGCTCCTCCACTTCGGCGGTGCCGCTGTCGGGGCGGAGCACGGGCTGCACCTCCTCGTAGGTGAAGCGGCGGTCGGAGCGTATGACGGTGTGGGCGAGGCGTCCGGAGCGGACGCGGGCTTCGCCGTCGAGCAGGAAGATGGCTGAGAAGCAGAGCTTGTCCTCGTCGGGCCGGAGGGAGCACACGCCGTTGCAGAGCCTTTCGGGGAGCATGGGGATGGTACGGTCCACGAGATAGACGGAGGTGGCGCGGCGCTGGGCCTCACGGTCGATGATGTCGCCCTCCTGAATGTAGTGGCTCACGTCGGCTATGTGTACGCCCACCTCCCACAGGCCGTCGCCGGCGGGGCGCAGGGAGAGGGCATCGTCGAAGTCCTTGGCGTCGCGGGGGTCGATGGTGAACGTCAGGGCGGAGCGGAAGTCCTCGCGCCCCTCCAGGTCGGCAGCGGCGGGCTCGGGGTTGAGCTTTTCGGCGGCCTGGCTGACGGCCTCGGGGTAGTCGTAGGGCAGGCCGTACTCGGCAAGGATGGCGTGCATTTCGACATTGTTGTCGCCCGTATTGCCCAGCACTTCCACCACGCGGCCCACGGGGTTGCGGGAGCGGGCGGGCCATTCGGTAATCTCGACTATGGCCTTCTGCCCGTTGAGTGCGCCGTGGAGTGCGGCCTTGGGTATGAAGATGTCCTGGCGCAGGGTGCGGTCGGTGGCCACGAGGAAGGCGTAGCGGCGCTCCACCTCCAGCCGTCCCACGAAGCGGTGGCCTATGAGGCTGGAGGCTTCGTCGTCGTCAGCATCGTCGGTGTCGTAGCGGGGGTTGAGGGCAAACACGCCTCGGGCGGGCTGCCAGAGGAACTCGGCCTCGATCATTTCGTCCAGGGTGTCGATAATCACCATCTTGGCCGGATGCGTCTTGGCGCGGAGCATGGCGAACAGGTCCTTGAGTGAGAATTGGCCGTCGGGCTGGCCGTCGAATATGTCGATAAGGAAGGCTCGTGCCTCCTTCTTGCGGAGCCGCCCGGCGTTGGGGGTGGCTTTTCGGTCGTTGCGTTTCATGGTTGTTGTCGTTGGGGGGCAGGCGTGCCTGCCGCAGGTTAGTAAAAAGGGGTTGGGGGGATTATTTTCCCGTGAGTATCTTCTGGATGTCGTGCAGGCGGTTGAGGGCTTCAATCGGCGTAAGGGCGTTGATGTCGAGGCCCAGGATGCGGTCGCGTATGTCGCAGAGGACGGGGTCGTCCAGCTGGAAGAAAGAGAGCTGCCCGCCGCCCCCGTTTCCTACTCCGCCGATGGCTTTTTCTTGTCCGCCGAGAGTTTCGCCTTGTCCGCCGAGAGTTTCGCCTTGTCCGCCGACAGTTTTGCGCACGCTGCCCTTCTCTCTTTGCTCCAGCTGGGCCAGCACCTCCTCGGCCCGGCTCACGATGCTGCGGGGCAGGCCGGCCAGCCGCGCCACGTGGATGCCGAAGGAGTGTTCGCTGCCTCCGGGCTGCAACTTGCGGAGGAACACCACGCGGCCATCGACCTCGCGCACCGACACGTTGAAGTTTCTCACCCTCTGGTAGAGGGCTTCCATCTCGTTCAGCTCGTGGTAGTGCGTGGCGAAGAGCGTGCGTGCGTGCCGCCCCTCGCGCTCGTGCAGGGCCTCCACGATGCTCCACGCAATGCTGATGCCGTCGTAGGTGGACGTGCCTCGGCCCAGCTCGTCGAAGAGCACGAGTGAACGCTCAGTGAGGTTGTTCATGATGTTGGCGGCCTCGGTCATCTCCACCATAAAGGTGGATTCGCCTGCACTGATGTTGTCGCTTGCGCCCACGCGGGTGAAGATTTTGTCCACCAGGCCTATGCGTGCGCTCTCGGCGGGCACGAAGGAGCCCATCTGGGCCAGGAGCGTGATGAGGGCGGTCTGTCGGAGCAAGGCCGACTTGCCGGCCATGTTGGGCCCCGTTACGATGATGACTTGCTGCTGTGCGCTGTCCAGGAGCACGTCGTTGGCCACGTATTCCTCGCCGGCGGGCATCTGGGTCTCGATGACGGGGTGGCGGCCCTGCCGGATGTCAATCGTGAGCCCCTCGTCGATGGCGGGGCGCACGTAGCGGTTGGTGCGGGCCACGTCGGCCAGGGAGCGGAAGCAGTCGAGGTCGGCCAGGGCGTGGGCATCTTCCTGCAAGGGCAGGACGAGTTCGGCGGCGGCCTCCACAAGTGCGCCGTAGAGGCGCGTCTCCAGCGCGAGGATGCGGTCCTCGGCGGTCAGAATCTTGTTTTCGTATTCCTTCAGCTCCTCGGTGATGTAGCGCTCGGCGCTTACGAGGGTCTGCTTGCGAATCCATTCGGGCGGAACAAGGTCGCGGTAGGTGTTGCGCACCTCCATGTAGTAGCCGAACACGTTGTTGTAGCCTATCTTCAGGCTCTGTATGCCCGTGCGCTGGACTTCGCGCTGCTGCATGTCCAGAAGGTAGTCCTTGCCGCTGGTGGATAGGGCGCGGTAGTCGTCCAGCTCGGCGCTCACGCCCTGCATGATGACCTGCCCCTTCCCCACGGCCATCGGGGGCTCTGGGCAGAGTTCCTGCTGTATGCGCTGTCGGAGCTCGGTGCAGGATGCGAGGCGCTCGCCCAGGGCCCGTATGCTCTCGTCGGAGGCGTGTACGCAGGCGTTTTTGAGTATGACCACCGTCTCCAGGGTGGCTCGCAGCTGCTGCATCTCGCGCGGATTGATGCGGCGGGTGGCGAGTTTGCTGACCAGGCGCTCGAGGTCGCCCACCTTGGCCAGCTCCACCTCGCAAAGCTCGGAGAACTCGGGGTCGCGGAAGAAGTGCTCCACCGCCGCCTGCCGCCTGCGGATGGGCTCCGCCTGCGAGAGCGGGAAGAGGAGCCAGCGCACTAGCTGGCGGCCTCCCATCGGCGTGAGGGTGCGGTCGATGACCTGGCGCAGGGAGCGTCCGTCCTCTGCCGCCGCCTGCACGAGTTCGAGGTTGCGTATGGTGAACTTGTCCAGCCTGACGAAATTCTCCTGCTCAATGCGTTGCAAGCGGGCGATGTGGGCGAGGTTGCGGTGCTCCGTGATTTCGAGGTAGGCCAGGCAGGCTCCGGCGGCGGTTACCGCTTCGTGGAGGTGGTCCACTCCGAAGCCCTTGAGGTGGCTGACGCCGAGTTGCTTGAGCACCTTCTGTCGGGCCGAGGCCTGGTTGAAGGCCCAGTCGTCCAGCTCGAAGGTGAAGTAGCGGGGGCCGAACATGGCCTGCAGGCGGTCGCGGTGGCCGCGCTCCACGAGTATTTCCTTCGGGCCGAAGCCTGCGAGGAGCTTGTCTATGTATTCGGCCTCGCCTTCGGCCACGAAGAAGTCGCCCGTACTTACGTCGAGGAGCGCCAGGCCGAGGGCTGCGCCGCCGAAGTGGATGGCGGCGAGGTAGTTGTTCTGGCGGGCTTCCAACGCGTTGTCGCCCAGTACGACGCCGGGGGTAACGAGTTCGGTGATGCCGCGCTTGACGAGTTTCTTGGTCAGCTTGGGGTCTTCGAGTTGGTCGCAGATGGCCACGCGGCGGCCTGCCCGTATGAGGCGGGGCAGGTAGTTGTCCAGCGCGTGGTAGGGGAAGCCTGCCATCTCGGTGGGCGCGGTGCTTTTGCCGTTGTTGCGGCGCGTGAGGGTTATGCCGAGTATTTGCGCGGCTTCTACGGCGTCTTGGCAGTAGGTCTCGTAGAAGTCGCCGCAGCGGAAGAGGAGGAGCGCGTCGGGGTGCTTGGCCTTGAGCTCATTGAACTGCCGCATCATCGGCGTGAGGGAGTCGTTCATCGTGGCGTGGGGAGGGTGAGGAGTGAGGGAGGATGATTGGCTGGGAGGCTATGCGGCTGCCGGCTCTGCCTTGCAGCGGCGGCATCCGCGCCACAGGGCGAGGCCGAGGAGGCCGAAGATGAGGGCTATGGCTCCGTAGGCTATGGCGGAGGTGAGGCTGACCGTGGCGGGCCGGAACTCCAGCACGACGTCGTGCCGGCCGTTGGGGATGCGCAGGGCGCGGAGCACGTAGTTCACGCGTCCGAGGTCGGCTGTCTCGCCGTCGATTGTGGCCGTCCAGCCCGGGTAGAAGATTTCGCTGAACACGAGCAGGCCTCCGCCCTGGCTGGCCACTTTGTAGTGGAGCTCATTGGGGGCGTAGGAGGTGAGGCGTGCGGTGCCTTGGGAGAGGGCTCCGTCGAGTTCGTCCTTGAAGCGCATGTCGGCCACGGCCTGCCGCTTGGTGTCGAGGCGGCCCAGTGCGTCGAGTTCCTGGCCGGCTCCGCTGACGAACTGGAGGTCGGACACGAACCAGGCGTTGCCGTTGGCGTAGAGGTTGGGCACGGCGTAGCGCCCGCCCTGCCCCACGATGTAGTACTTACAGTTGAGCATATTCAAGACGGGCGAGAGGCTGTCGCCGGGCACTTGCTCCATAATGGTGCGGAAGGGGTCGGCGGCATCGTCGGGCACGTTGTCGGCGGCGCTGTTCACGGCCATCATGACGGCCTGCCCCTCGGGCGTGAGGTAGCGGTCGATGAGGTCCTGGTAGCGGGCGAGCTTGGCAGCGTGGTAGCCGCCTATGCTGCGGTGCCAGTAGGAGGTTTGGTTGGAGGTCTCGTTGAAGGTGCTGGTGGCGAGGTTCATCACGCGGTAGTGGATGTCCTTGTCCTGGAGGATGTAGTCGTCGGCAGGAGTGCGCTGGTCGTATTGCTGGCTCTGCACGACGGGATCCTGGAAGCTCTCGTCGTTAAGGTACTTGCGGTCCTCCATCCAGAGGTCGCCCAGGCAGAGCACGGCCACCAGCGTGCAGAGCACTTTCTCGCCGATGAACTTGCGCCAGTAGGCGGCAAGGAGCAGCAGTCCTATTATAATAATAAGGAGTGAGCGGCCGGCCGATGCGCTCACCACCGAGCCGCGCATCTGGGCTATGCCGCCGAGAAAAGCCTGCAACTGGTCGGCGGGCACGAAGGAGCGCAGCTCCACGGCGGCCTGCGCCTCGTCGGCACTCAGGCACGCCCCGGGCGACACCATCAGCCAGAGGCACGGAACTATCGTAAGGGTAGACGAAACTGTCAAGCCGATACGTCCGCGTAGTCCGCCGATAGTTTTTCCTACTCCTTGACTGATTATTTCGGCCAGCGTGAGCATGGCCAGAAGCGGCACGGTGAACTCCACCACCACAAGGGCGGAGCTGACCGTCCTGAACTTGGCGTACATCGGCAGCCAGTCGATGAAAAAGTCGGTCGCCGGCATCATGTTGCGCCCCCACGCCATGAGCAGCGAGAGCATGGATGCGGCCAGCAGGGCGTACTTCAGCGGCCCCCTGACTACGAACAGGCCGAGGAAAAAGAGGAAGAGCACAAACGCGCCGACATATACGGGGCCCACGGTGAAGGGTTGGTCGCCCCAGTAGGTCATCAGGCCGGGCAAGGGCAGGTTGCCCTTCACCTTCTGCATCTGCTCCTGCACGGGATAGGCATTCTGGCTGAAAGCCTCGAAGCCCGGGCGCTCCTGCCACTCCTCCTTGATGCCGCCGTCGGGGGTGAGTATGGCCCCGGAGCCGCCGCCCTTGTAGTCGGGCACAAGCAAGGTCATCGTTTCGCCTATGCCGTAGCTCCACTGCGTGATGTAGTCGCGCGTCAGGCCGCCGGTGTCGGCCCCGTCCTTGCTCCCGGCAGGCGCAGCCACCTCGCTGCCTCCGCGCATCGATTCCTTGCTGTAGGCGTAGGTATGGTAGAGGTTGGGCAAGTTGGCGCACACGCCCAGCAAGCCGCCCGCCGCCACGGCTCCCGTCGCCTTCAGCCAGCGCTGGAGGCCGCCGGCCTTCAGCTCCGAGGGCTTCAGCGCCTGGCAGAAGTAGGCCAGCGACACGAAAGCCATGAGGAACAGGAAGTAATAGGTCATCTGGAAATGATTGCACAGCACCTGGAGAGCCGTAAACAAGGCCGTGAGCGCAGCACCCTTCAAGTACTGGCCGCGATAGCACAGCAGCAGGCCCGCAATCGTGGGCGGAATGTAGCCCAGCGTATTGACCTTCCAGATGTGGCCGGCGGCTATGATGATGAGGAAGTAGGTGGAAAAGGCCCACGCCACCGCCCCCGCCGCGCTCAGCCACGGGCGTTTGCCCAAGGTGCGCATCAGGATATAGAAGCCCAGCAGGTAGAGGAACAGGTAGCCCCACGCGCCGTCCATGCCCAGGTGCAGGAAATTGCTCACGGCAGTCAGCACCGACGAAGAGCCGTAGGAAGGCGAAATCTGGTAGGTGGGCATCCCCGAAAACATGGAGTTGGTCCAGCGGGAAGTCTCGCCCGTCTGCTCGGTGTAGAGGGCGCTCTCATGCCCCTGGCCGATGGCCGCCAGCGAATCATGGCCGCCCAGCACCAGCCCCTCCGACAGGGGCGTGAAGAAGTAAACCACGCTGATGCAGAGGAAGACCACGACCGCGGCCACGTCGGCTGCACGGCGCCGAAAAAGTGAAGAAATTGTCTCTTTCATAAAACAGGAAGAATGATTTGGGCACAAATTTACACATTTTTTCGCGAAAAATCCACGCCGCGCTTGGCTAAATCACTTTCTTTTACTAATTTTGCCGCCGTTATCGCCGATAAGGCGTAATTTTCACTATTCACATTCAAATTTCAACTAAATCACACAATCCATGTACTTAGATTCTGCTAAGAAGACGGAGATCTTTGGAACCTACGGAAAGTCCAACACGGATACTGGCTCCGTCGAGAGCCAGGTGGCCTTGTTCTCCTACCGTATTTCCCACCTGACGGAGCACATGAAGCGCAACCGTAAAGATCATACCACCGAACGTGCGCTTGTGCAGCTTGTCGGTAAGCGCCGCAGCCTGATGAAGTATCTCAAGGCCCGCGACATTGAGCGCTACCGCGCACTTGTGAAGGCCCTCGGCCTCCGCAAGTAACTGCGAACCCGCACACAGCTTCATTCAAACCGTCGGAGGTTCGCCCCTCCGGCGGTTTGCTTTTTCCCCCGACACACACCCATTAACCTTAATCTTTAACCTTTAACCACAAAACTATGAAAAACCTTTTGAAACTGGCACTCTGCCTCTCACTCCTCCTGCTTTCGGCCTTCGCCGCAGTCGCAGAAACCACACGCGCCGACCTCGCCAAAATCCGTGTAGGCAAGGAAGGAAACTTCAAGTATTGGAACCCCGGCTCCCCCGCACTGGCCCGCCTCAAGACCTTTGTAGCCGAAGTAACCGACCCCCAGAGCCCGAACTTCGTACCCGTGAAGGACCGCATAGCCACCTTCGACGTGGACGGCACACTCCTCTGCGAAACCGCACCCTACTACCTCAACTGGATGCTCACCTGCCACCGCTACCTCCACGACAGCAGCTACACGCCCTCAGCCGAGGACAAAGCCCTCATGAAGGAGATGGAGGACTACATACTGGCCAACCACGGCTCACGGTCGGAGTGGGGCGAAATACAGCCCTTCCTCCAGCAAAAAGCCTTCCGGGGCATGACGCAAGAGGAATACGCCGCCTATCTCGAAGCCTTCCTCGCCTCCGAACCCGTGGGCGGACTGACCAACCTGAAATGGGGCACAGCCCTCTACTGGCCTATGATAGAAGTCATTTCCTACCTGACGGCCAACGACTTCAAAGTGTTCCTCTGCTCCGGCGTAGAGCGCGACATGTGCCGCATACTGACCAAGGACATCTACGATATACCGCCCTACCAAATGATGACCTCCGACATTCACTACGTCACCGCAGGACAATCCGCCCTCGGCGAGTGGACCGAGAAGGCCAATATGGAAAGCTACGACTACACCCCCGGCGAGCGCATCGAGCGCGGCGACTTCAAGCAGATGTGTACGGCAGCCAACAAAATAATCACCATGCGGCGCGAACTGGGCCAGAAGCCCATCCTCTCATGGGGCAACTCCACGGGCGACTTCCCCATGTTCCACCACACCAACCTCGACAATCCGCGTCCCCACATCTCCTTCTGCCAGCTCTGCGACGACACCACGCGCGAGCTGGGCAACCCCACCAAGGCCGAAAAGTGCAAGAACGCCTGCGAGCAGTACGGATGGGTGCCCGTCTCCATGCGCGATGACTGGGCCACCATATACGGCCCCGACGTACAGCGCACCGATGCCGCCGCCGTCCGGCCACTCAAGGCCGCCGCTGCCGACCAGCCCATCTACGACCTCCAGGGCCGCCGCCTCCAGAGCGTGCAGAAAGGCCTCAACTTGGCAGAAGGGCACAAGACGCTGCGCTAAGCGTCCCCTTCCAAGCCCCTCGCTTGCCCTCCTTAGAGAGGGGTGCGCCTTACCCCCTACGGCAGGAAAAACTATCCTATACACCGCGTCAAACGACCCTATACGACAGGACGAACCATCGTATAGGGTCGTTTGCGCTCCAAAAGAGGCAGGCAAGGCTCCCCCAGAAGTAAGCACACTTGCACCCTTGTTTTTGCAATCTCTCAGATAGCAAAACATTCTATATCACAGCAGTTTTTAGCGTTTTTTTAGAAAAGAGCACAGCCTATCTGAAAGGTTTTTGTAACTTTGCGCCGATTATTTCCTCCTCGCGCACGCGTAAACAATAATATGGTGTGCGCAACGCTACAAACCCAGCACAAGGAACAATCCACCAACCCTCCCGAACAACCCATCCTAACCAACAAAAACAATCATTTATGCAAACAAAAAAACTTAAAGCCCTCTTTGCGGCCATCGCCCTGCTGATGGGCTTCACCGCAACAGCGTGGGCGCAGACTACCACCGTCACGGTGGACAAGAGCCACGGCAATCTCTATCGCGGCGGCTCCATCAACAACACTCAGTTTGCCAGCGAATGGAAGAGCTCAGACAACATGCTGAAGTTCTCCTGCGGTGACAACAACATGCAGTGGAACGGAACCTATCTTGATGCCCGCAGCGGTAGCAAGGGCGGCAACGCCACCTACACTCTGGCCGCTATCGATGCAGATAACTACGTCATCACGGGTTTCAGCTTGAAACTCCATAGCCTCACCAATGACACGCAGACTTGGACCATTAACAGCCAAACTTACACCTCCGGCAGCACCACCAATGAGGCCACGGTGAACGTCAGTGGCCTTGAAGCGCGTCAAGTAACCTTCGCCAACTCGGGCGCAAATAACGGTACCTTACTCTACGAATTTACTGTGACGTTGAAGTACGCCCCACAGGAAAGAGTGGAACTGGACAAGAAGGTGGTGTTTAATACACCCACCGACAATGTACCCTACCGCATTCCCGCTGTCGCCCAAGCCAAGAATGGCGACCTTATTTTCGTGAGCGACTACCGCTACTCTGGTCAGGACATAGGCATGGCTACCAACGGCAAACTTGACCTGCGTTTCCGCAAGCGCGACAAAAGCGGCAACTGGGGCAACGTAGAAACCCTGCAAGAGTGCATCACCACCGCTCCCTTCACTGCCTTTGGCGACCCCTGCATCGTGTGTGACCGCGAGACCGGCAAGGTGATGGTAACCTCCTGTAGCGGTAACGTGAGCTATCCCAGCGGTACCCACGACAATCATCAGGGCTGGGCACGCTGGTACTCCGATGACAATGGCAACAGCTGGAGCAAGCCTTGGGTGGACCAGTCCGAACAAGTCATGAATCAGGTGGACCAGCGCACCAACGTTATATTGGCATCCTTCTTTATAGGTAGTGGCAAAATCAGCCAGAGCAAAACCATCAAGGTGGGCACACATTACCGTCTCTACTGCGCATCCCTCACTCGTGTCAGCCCCAACGGCACAAAAGAAGGGGAGCAGACTATGAACTTCGTATGGTACTCCGATAACTTCGGACAGACATGGAAAATGCTCGGCACTCCCAACAAAAACCCCATAGACGGTGGCAACGAGCCGAAGGCCGATGAACTGCCCGACGGCAGCGTACTCATCAGCAGCCGTACAGGCGGAGGCCGTATCTACAATATATGGCACTACACCAACGTAGAGAAAGGCGAAGGCTACTGGGGCTCACAGACAAACTCCAACCAAGCCAACGGCGGCACATTCGGCGCCGACTGCAACGGCGAGATACTGATTGTGCCCGTGCTCAATAAGGCTACGAACGAGAAGACCTACCTCCTCTTGCAGTCTATCCCCGCTGCCAGCGACCGCCGCAACGTGGGTATCTACTACAAGGAACTCACCGACCTCTCCAAATACCGCACGGCGGCAGAACTCGCACCGAACGATTGGACGCTCTTCCCGATAAGCACCACCACCTCCGCCTACAGCACCATGTGCCAGATGGACAATGGCCACATTGCCTTCTTCTATGAGGAGGATTCCAAGAGCGGTGGCTACGATATGGTGTTCAAAGAATTCGACATCGAAGGTATCACAGACGGAGCCTATACCTACAGCGAGCTCACCTCTGAAGAAAAGGACGACTACCTCAGTGCCGGTGTGGATTCCTACTTCACCACGCACTACACCTCCGACACCAACATACAGAATTTGGCTGCCGCTTACAAGGCAACCCCCTCTCGTGAGAATTATGAGAAGCTGAATGCCGCCATTCAGGAGACTCTTACCGTGGTGAAAGGCGGTGAATATATCCGTCTGCGCAACCACAACTTCGGCAGGTACCTGAACGCTGAAGGTAGTCAAGTGAAAAGCATTGCGCAAAACACAAGTGCCAGCACACTGTGGTATGTGAAGGACAACGGCACAGGCGGCCTCATGCTCATGAACGTAGGCACAGGAACCTTCATGGGAGACATCCTCCAAAGCAAAGCTGTTGCACTGGCAGCCGACAACACCACCATTTTTGACTTTGAAAAGCTTGACAACGGCTGCATTGCCTTCAGGCCCGTGGGTGGAGGCGGCTATCAATACGGCCATATCGATGCCGGCAACAATCTTGTAGGCTGGGAAAAAGGCAACACCTCCACGCAGTGGGAAATCACTATGGAGACCATCAGCCCCGTGGAATATAGCGTTAGCGTTACTGGACTTCCGGAAGGTATCACTACGGGCGGTCTCAGTTACGGTGGCCAAATCTACGGCCACGGAGCGAAGTTCATGGCTGCCCCTGGACTTGAGGCTTCTCTTTTGACGGGAGCCCACATCAGCCAGTATGAGCCCACTATCTCCATTACAGGCAATGTTATCAAAGTGGACTACCAAAGCAATAGTGTCATAAAGACTCTTGGTGACATCCAGCAAGGACAGACCTATACCATTACCTCCGGTGGTACGCGCGGCACCTTCACTTATTCCTCTACCGGCCTGACGGCAGCCTCCACGCGCAATGCGGCTGATCCTAACCAGCAGTTCCTATTCGTGGAGCGCAACGGCCTCTACTACCTCTACAATGTAGGTGCACAGGCTTTTATCCGAGTTACTGGTAAGAATGAGAATAATAATCGCGCCGTTGCCTGCGAGGGCGTGCCGGCCAACATCTCCCTACAGTTCTTGGAGAGTACCCACAGTTCAAAGGCCACCAATCCCGTGGTACTCAGCATTGATGGCCATCATGTCGGCATTAGTCCGGCCTTCACTCCCAAGGTTATCACCCACTATAACGACTTAAACGATGAGGGTAACTCCCTCCGTATTGAGGTCGCCGATGCCGTACTGTCTCAGGAGCAGATGGCTGCCGTACAGGCTAAGATGGTGCCCTTCCAAGTAGGAACGGCCTACACCATCAAGGCAGTGTGGGGCGATGCCAATACGGCCTACTATGTCTATGACAACGGCACGAAGGCCGCAGCTCAGACTACGCTTCCTGCTGATAACAGCGGACTTTGGACCTTTACTCAGGAAGGCTACTTCCAAAACCAGAAGAACACTGCTCACTACCTGAAACCTAACACGGGTGGACAAAACGGTATCAACGTTGCCACGACGGGCTATGCCTTCTCCTATGTTGAGGGCTTGGCCTCTGGTACCTACACCCTTCTGGACAAGGATTACACCTATGCCGTCAAGAATGATGGCACCGTGGGCGGCGGCCGCTACAACGACAAGCGCAGAGTAAACACCACCAACAACGAGTGGACTACCGACTTTATCATTGAGACCGTATCTGATCCCTACCAAGAGCTTCAGGACAAGATAACGGAAATGTTCGAGCATATCTACAATGGCGAAGTGGGTTACCCCGATATGGAGGCCGAAGCCAATCAAGAGGCCATCACTGATGTATTCAATTACATCATATCCGAACAGGTAGATGCTACTAATTACGAGGCTGCTAAGGCTGCCTACGATGCCGTGATTAATCTCACCGTAGTGAATAAGCCCGTACCCGGCAAGGCTTACACCATTGCCTTCCGCACAAAGGCTGGCGACAAGAAGTGGTATGTAAAGGACAATACCGTTACCACCACCAAGGAGGAAGCCACCGTGTTCGTATGCGGCACGTCCAACGACAGCACACATCCTTACATCTTCACTACCAACGATAACAAGTACCTCCACTATCAGGGTACTACCTCTGCCATTGGTTATGAAGCAGAAAAGTGCGACTTTCTCTGCGAGCCTATGGTAGGTAAGAGCAACGATTATATCACGGCTACTTCCGAGGAGCGTTTCGGCACTGTCTATATGATTGCCAAGAAGCGTGGAAGCAGTGGTTCTCCCAACAAGGAGGGTGTTCTCATAATTAAGGAGGCGAATCATGCGTGGGACAATGCTGACTGCCCCTTCTTAAACGGCACATTCACCACCGCCCTTGAGATTGAGGAGGCTACCTACGACTACAACCATCCCACCCTCGTCAAGCCCAGCGAGGAGGACAGCGAGGCATTTGCCACCGTCTATCTGCCCTTCGCCATGCAGATGCCCGAAGGCGTGGAGGCCTACGCCGCCATCGAGAAGCAGGAGAAGGAAGGTCAGGTCAGCCTGAAGCTGGAACTGGCCAATGCGGGCGATCAGCCCGTGGCCGCCGGTGCTTACATTCTCTATAGCCAGAGCGAGGAAGAGGTCAAGACACCCAAGACCGTCATCCCTGCCGCAGCCACACCTGACGCTATCGAGGACAACAAGCTCATAGGTTCCACCGCCAACACCGATGCCACGGAACTCTGCTCTGCTGAGCTCACGGGCCACAACCCCTACGTGCTCGGTCTCTCTGGCGGTCAGGCCGTGTTCTGCCCCTACGTCGGCACAGTCTATCCCAAGGGTAAGGCCATCTGGCTGGCTGAGACCAACCAAGTGTCGGCCTTCTCTCTGGACTTCGACCAGATTGTGGAAGCTATCCATACACTCAAGGCCGACGCTGCCGACCAGCCCATCTACGACCTCCAGGGCCGCCGCCTCCAGAGCGTGCAGAAGGGCATAAGCATCAGCGCAGGGCACAAGGTGCTGCGCTAAGCGCCTGCCCCGCGTCCAAGCCCCTCGCTTGCCCTCTTTAGAGAGGGGTGCGCCTTATCCCCTACGGCAGGAAAAACAAGTCCGCCGATAGGAAATGCCAGGCCGCCGATAGGAAAAACTGTCCTATAAGGCAGGGCCGTGCATCACATTGCAAATGAGTTGCGGAAGTAAATGCGTATCTTTGCATCAGGCAAGATAATAAAGATTCGCATTTATGACGCAACTCATTGTTTGTACGTGTATGGCGCTGGCCGGTGCAGTGTTGCCGGCCGTGGCGCAGGACACCATTGCCGTGGCGGAGTACGGCCAGGAGCAGGAGCTCCACGAGGCTGGCGTGCATGGCACACGGAAGTCCACCACAAAGCACTGGACTTCAGCCGAACACAAGGAACTCATCACCACGGCAGGCCTGCGTGTGGCAGCTTGCTGCAATCTGGGCGAGAGTTTCGTAAACTCGGCCTCGGTCGATGTGAACTACTCCGACGCCGCCACGGGAGCCAGGCAAATTCGCCTGCTGGGACTGTCGGGCATCTATGTGCAGATGCTGACGGAGAATATCCCCAATTTCCGCACCGTGGCCTCCCCCTATGCCTTGAACTACACCCCTGGCCCCTGGATGCAGAGTATTCAGGTGAGCAAGGGCATCACTTCGGTCAAGCAGGGCTACGAGGCCATGACGGGGCAGATTAACGTGGAGTACAAGAAGCCTCAGCAGCACGACCCCGACTATCTGGCCGTGAACTTCTACGGCAATTCCAAGGGCCGCATCGAGGGCAATGCCGATGCCACCTTCAAGCTGCCTTCGGGCTGGGGCACCACGCTGCTCATGCACTACGACAAGGACCTCTGCCACCACGACGTGAACGGCGACGGCTTTGCCGATATGCCGAAGGTGCAGCAATACAACGTGATGAACCGTTGGCACTACAAGACGGAGCACTACGAGTTCCAGGCGGGGGTCAGGTTTCTGGACGAAAAGCGCCGCAGCGGACAACTCGGCGGGTCGGGCAGTCAGTCCGCATCGCCCTTCCTCATTAACATTGACAGCCGCCGCGTGGAGGGCTTCATGAAGAATGCCTACAAGCACGACTGTAATCACGGCTGCAACGTGGCCCTCATCCTCTCCGGCTCCTACCACGACCAAGATGCCGCCTACGGCCACGAAGCCTTCCGGCTGACCCGCTACGACGTGGCGCAGACCAACCTCTATGCCTCGCTGATGTACGAAGGCGGATGGAACGACGACCGCCACACGCTCTCGGCCGGCGCATCGTTCAACTACGACGGCCTGAAGCGCTCCGCCCTCATTCCCTACTCCCTCAGCCCTGCTCCCGGCACCGCGTTGGAGCCCATGCCCCGCCGTCACGAAACCGTGGGCGGCCTCTACGCGCAGTATGCCTTCAAGTTGGGTGAGCACCTGCTCATACAGCCGGGCGTGCGCCTCGACTACAGCAACCTGTGGGGCACATTCCTCACGCCCCGTATGCACCTGAAGTACATGCCCTCCCACCACATGAATTTCCGCCTGTCCGCCGGTAAGGGCTACCGCACGGCCTTTGTGCTCGATGAGAACAGCTATCTGCTCTCCGGCAGCCGCAAGGTGGTGCTGCACGACGGCGAGGCCCTGCGCGAGAGCGACTGGAACGCCGGCCTGTCGGCTCAGTTCAAGCTGGACATAGGCGACCGCGAACTTGAAATAACCGCCGACTACACCTACACCGATTTCCAGAAGCAGGCCGTCATGGACTTTGACCGCGACCCGCACGCCATACATATCTATCAGCTGGACGGGCGCAGCTACTCCCAGGTGGCACAGCTGGAACTCTCCTATCCCTTCTTCACGGGCTTCACGGCCACGGCAGCTTTCCGCTGGACCGATGCCCGCTGCACCTACGGAGGCGTGTTGCGCGAGCGGCCCCTCACCTCACGCTACAAGGCCCTGCTCACCCTCCAGTACAAGATGCCACAGGCCCGCTGGCAATTTGATGCCACTCTGGCGGTGAACGGCAAAGGCCGCCTGCCCCGGCCCGAGGTCATCGGCGGCGAAAAGCAGTGGGACGACTACTACAAGGCCTTTCCGCAGCTTTCGGCGCAAATCACCCGCAACTTCCGCCGCTGGTCCGTCTATCTGGGCGGCGAGAACCTCACCAACTTTACGCAGAAGCACCCCATCGTCGCTGCCGACGCCCCCTGGAGCAACCGCTTCGACCCCACCATGGTGTGGGGACCCGTGAAGGGCTGGATGCTCTACGCCGGTCTGCGCTTCAACCTGCCGAGGTAGGGCGCTCCAGGCTGTCCGGACAACCGGCTTCCCCCCATACGTGGTTTACAGACAGGCAAGCGCATCGCTCCTTTTCACAGGGAGCGATGCGCTTCTTCTATGGACGTCCTCGCGGCTCTATAATCCCCGCGCCTGCACCTTCTCTCTCACCGCCAACGCGCCCTGCCGCCGCACGTCGTAGAGGGGTAGGCGGAGCGAATCGGCCTCGTGGCGGTAACGCGCATAGTAATAAGGAGTGAGCGAAGCGTCCAGCACCACCGTGCGGGGGGCGTAGTAGTGCAGCCAATCGGCCAAAGAGCCCTTACTCCCCCGACAAAGCCAGAGGTAGTCCACGCCGATGGGGCGGTGCGGACGGCCTGCGGGTCTGCGCCCGTCCACCCGTGCCACCCGCCCGTAGGGCGAAAAGAGCAACGCCCCGTGCCACTGGCCTTCGGGACAGTAGATTTCCGGTGCCGCAGGGCGGGAATAAATGACAAAAGGCGGCATCTCCTCCCATTCCCAGCGTAAATGGCCGCCAGGCAGGCCGGCCACGCCCGACACGCTCCCCACGAGGGCGGCAAGCAGACCTTTCAAGGCCATCGCCACAAGGGGACGCAACGGCACCAGCACGAAGAACAGTACGGCGAAAAGCAGGATAAGATAGGCCAGCGGTATCACCACGAAACTCAGCAGAAGACCCCACACGGGCAGCGTGTGGAAATGCCACACCACCAGCGGGAGCGTGCCCACTTGGGCGGCGAGGCTCATCACCGCCAGCCCCCACAGCCAGCGGCACAGTTCTCCGGCGGCCACCCGCAGCCTGATGTGCCACTGCACCGGCCACGGCAGGCTGTCGGGCAGGCAGTCGGCCAGTCGGATGCGCTGAGCCGCCGCCACGTCGGGGGCTGCCAGCAAGGCCGCCCGCATTCTCGATCGGGCCAGCCTTTCGTATGCGGCATCCTTCAGCTGGAGGACCGGCGGGAAGTGCCTGGCCCAACGGCGGGGGAAGCGGCACAGGGGCACGACCCCCACAATGGCCGCCACAGCGCAAAAGGAGAGCTGGAAACCGGCATCGAAAAGCGAGCGCGGATCGTAAAGGAGAATGAGGAGGGCTGCCAGGCTCAGATTGTTGAGCGACAGGCCGCGCCGCTCCATCAGGCTGCAAATAAGAGCCACTATAAACATCAGCTCCGCCCGGACCAGTGAGAGCGGTGCGCCCACCAGAAGTACGAAGGTCGCCATCAGGACCAGACCGCCCCCCACGGCCATGGCCCGTCCCCATCGCCAGCGGCGCACGAGGCGCAGCACGCTCCACACGTACAGGGCCACCAGTATGCCGAGATGAAGGCCGGACAGAGCCAGCACATGGCTGGCTCCCACGGCGGCGAAGTCGCGGCGCGTATCGGCATCCAGCAGGTGGCGGTCGCCCAGCGTCATGGCCGCCAGCACGCCCAGCCCGGTGCCTTGCAGATGGTCGGCGTAGAGGTCCACAAGCCTTGTCCGCCAGCGCGACAGACGGAGCCGAAGCGGTAGCGGACTGTATGTCCCCACCCTTCGCCAGTGGCCGGCAGGACAGAAAGCCGTGGCACAGATGCCGTGGCGGCGGAGCCAGGTGCCGTAGGCCATCTCGCGCGGGTTGTGGGTGTCGCGGGGAGGTTCCAGGGCACAGTGCAGCAGGAGCACGTCGCCCGCCGAGGGCGTAGCCTCCTGGGGCATGGCTGTGAGCATGATGCTGCGCCCGTGCAGCGTGTCGGCAGCCGGACCAATGAGGGTGGCACGTGCCGTCCACGTCTTCTTGCGCAGGCGCGGCATTTCCTCCAGCACCACGCGGCGCGTACCCACGGCAGCTTCAGCCGTAGGCTCCTGGAGCGACCAGTGCCACAGCCCTTCGGCTGCCAGCATGAGGGCCACCGCCACAAGGGCTATCCACGTCAGGGGAGAAAGTCGGCTCACGGTTAAAGTTTCAAAAGGTTAAGGTATCGCAGGCAGCCCGTTCAGCCGCATAGTCGCCACATCCGCAACTCTGCGCTCTTCACGGCTTTCCGCTGCTTTTCTGCAAAAATACAAGTTTCTGCCGACACGGCCAAACGAGCCACCCCAAAAGCGCTATGCATCGGCGTTTCAATCATCAGAACCGCTTGGGCTGAAAGCCCTACGTTGTATAGTCTGCGGCAGAGCGACCGAGGCAAATCCTCAAAGTAGAGGCTTCCTGCCTATTCGTGAGTAGAGCGTGCCCAAACAAAGCGGCCCCGCCAATTGCTGGCGAAGCCGCTTATATTCAGTACGAGGTTAATCGTTAGAGGTCGGAGCCGGAGTCGGAGTTATCCCAGGTTGAGAATTCACCGAAGTCTTGGTGCTTGGTGCCAGCCTCTTCATCATCTCCGCCTGGGAAAATGGGACTTGTGGCCATAAGATTTTCTGAAATGAAATCTACAAGTTCAGTTTGAGGTCTAAAATATTTCTTTACCATTTATTTCTTATTTAGAAAGATTTTTTTGCCATTATGAATGTACA
>JAGHRT010000017.1 GCA_018066245.1 Candidatus Equimonas faecalis
CCATGGAGACGTAGGTGCCGTCGTAAAGCTTTGGATTACGGGGGGCACGGCCCTTGCGGATGGTTTCCTCGAAACGGAACTTTCCGTCTCCCTGGCGGGATATGATGCCGTTGAGGCACTGGTTTTCGTTGATGTCCTGAACCTGCTGATATACACAGCTGAGTTCTACTTGTGAATAATTTCTCTTGTTCATAGTTGTCTTTGCTTTTTTTTGTTAATATTCTGTTTGAATTCGAATTCGCCGGCAAAGGTACGGACAAAAAAAAGCACCCACTGGATGCTCCAATGGGTGCTGGTGTGGGTGCCGTTGTGGGTACGGGTGGCGATTAATCGATTGACGATTAGACGATTATCGATTTAACGATTAGATGATTAAACGATTAGATGATTAAGCTTTTCCTGGAAATCCCATCCGTTCTGGTAGTCGAAGGCTTTGTCCTTGGCGGATTTCAGGTTGCGCATGCCCCATAGCTCTTCGAAGGTCTTCCACACTTCGCGTATGCCAAGGCGCTTGGCGATGGCGGCGGCCATAAGGCCTGATTCGGTACGCGAACGGAGGGTGTTACAGTCTTCGTCGATGAGCGATTCGGCATAGAGTGCCTGCCAGATGCCGATGGCGGCAGGGGTGCGGAGATTGGGGGGCAGAGCGTCGGTGTTGAGTGTGCCCTTGGGATGAAGGGCTCGCCACCGTTCTTCCAGCTTGATCTGCTTGCGCTTTTCGGGTATGCCGAGAATGAGGGAACAAAGTGATGGTATGCTCAGGCCCTGGGTCATATACTGGTTCATGAGCATCTGGGTGATGACATTGGCTTCCTGGTCATCGGGAACATGACAGGCATACTCGCAGACGGATTCTAAACTGAGGGTGGGGTGTGGACGGGATGCCGACTGAAGGGCATCTTCGGCGGTTGGAACGACGACTGCTACGATGGCGGCATTTTCTGACTCTGTGTTTTTTGTTGATGTATTCATTTTATTTTGTCTTTCTTTTTCTGGTTGTTGTTAATGGGATAAAATAACTCAACTTTTCGCAAGTTCCGTTCTGGCTGGAAGCCAGTATCTTATTAACCGGTTGCATCGACAAAGGAGATGCTGCCGGATAAACGCCTCCTCCGTTATGCCGTCCTTTCAGGACTTTCAAGCCAATATATGTTACTTGCCCGTCAATCTCCCCTCTCCCCGATTGAAGGTCAGCCCTGTTTCGGACGCCGTTTCGCGCGGCCCGCCTTTTTGAGGGCTTCGGCAATAATCCATTGCAACTGGCCGTTGGTGGAGCGGAACTCATCGGCCGCCCACGCCTCCACGGCTGCCATCGTCTCGGCATCGACGCGCAGGACGAAGGTCTTGGTCGTTGAGCGTGAGGTATTCCCGGTGTCTTTCGTCTGAGGCATTATTTTTCCTTATTTTACGCTGAAAAACTTTATTTTGAGCCACGACCTATCACGGACGCTCTTCCAACTGTTGTCATACCTGTATTGAAGCAATGTAGCCTCGCGTTCCTTTCTCTCGTTCTTCAAGGTCCAGCGCCCTTTCCGCAAGCGACGGATGGCCTTTATGAGATGATAGACCTCCACAATGAACAGGAGGTTTATCATGGTCATCCAGCGGATAGGTTCGTCCATCCAATCCGTGGCTGCAAGCACCATAGACAACAGTGCGAACAACACAGTTGCTTTTAACGACATGCATAGTTGAAAGGCCACCTCGTAAAGTTTCTCCGATAGCAAGGGCAGACTCTGTATTTTCAAGATGCGCCGGCTCTCCACGCTCAACTTCCCGCCATTTTCGCGGGCCAGCCGTTCTTCCTCGCGGGCTTTCTCCAACGCTTCGGCGTATTCGTCGCGCAGGTCGTTGTCGTGGGCATAGGTGAGTTCCGTGGGGTGATACCACAGGCGGGGGTAATGTTCCAACATGACTGCCAAGCCTAAACTTATCCAGGCAAAGGCATAGCACACCCAAGTCCAGAAGCGCGGCACGAGCCCGCACAGCTCTCCGTCCGGTTTTTTCCCCAACAGCGGTGCGAGTTCCGGCGTGGAAGGCCAGTGTATAGCCGCCAGCACACCAACAACGAGAAGGATAATGACACTAATGACAGTGCCAATAGAAAAAGCCTCTGCACGGGGAAGCGTTTCGTTAATCTCTTTACGCATAGATTATTTCAGCATCATTGAAACGCACAGCACGGCTGTGCCGATAATCACGACTATCATAGTCTCTTAATGATTCAGCGTTCCGCTGTTGATAACGGGTTGTGCGGGTTCGTCGGCGCAGAGTACTACGAGCAGATTGCTCACCATAGCGGCTTTCTTCTCTTCGTCGAGGTCCACGACGCCTTCCTGTTCCAGCTTGCTCAGGGCCATCTTCACCATCGACACGGCGCCATCTACTATTTTCTCTCTGGCGGTGATGATGGCAGCGGCTTGCTGGCGGCGCAGCATCACGGCGGCTATCTCCGGGGCATAGGCCAAGTAGTTGATGCGGGCTTCCACCACTTCCAGGCCGGCCATTTCCAGACGCTCGTTGAGTTTCTCGGTGAGCACGGCGTTCACCTCATCGCTACCGCTGCGGAGCGTCACGCCTTCGCCCTTGCCGTCCTCGTCGTCGTAGGCATAGAGGCCGGCCACCTGGCGCAGGGCGGCATCGCTCTGCACGGCCACGTAGCGCTCGAAGCGGTTCATGCGGGCCGTAGCCATGTTGCCGGCCTGTGCGGCATTCACCTCGGTGTCGATGTCGAAGATGGCTTTGTAGGTGTCCTTCAAGCGCCACACGAGTACGAGGCCTATGAGGATGGGGTTACCCGTCCTGTCGTTCACCTTGATGGGTTCGGCGTTGAGGTTGCGGGCTCGAAGGCTCACATTCTTGGTGCTCATCAGCGGGTTAATCCAGTAGAAGCCGTTCTTGCGGAAAGTGCCGCAATACTTGCCGAAGAATGTCAGCACCTTGGCTTCGTTGGGCTCCAGCATCGTGTAGCCTTTGCAGCCGAAGATGAAGCAGATGAAAAGCAGGGCAGCGCCTACGAAGTGCCAACCGCTGCTTCCGCCTTCTTCGGCAGTAATGATGCCTGTCACGAACATCCACAGGCAGGCGGCAAAAATGGCAATGACGATGCCAATCATCAAGAAGCCGTTAAGTGAACCTCCCGTAAAATCTCTTTCTTTCGTTTCCATAATGTTGGGGTTTTAAGTTGGTTTTGTTTGTATTGTTTTTGAGATAGTTGCATCGTTCCGAGTGGCTTTTCATGCCCTTTCTTGAAAGAGCTTCGTCGTAATATCATTTTAATATCACGGTGCAAAAGTACGGTTTTCCTGCATTTCCTCCAAATTTTTCTGCACTTTTTTGTTGTTTTAGCCTACGGAAGGTGCTTTTACAGGCCGTTAGGCAACTATGTCCATATATATTATATGGCGTAAAAATGCTTGAAACTTGGGCTTGACAGGTATATTGGATAGGGTAAATCGGAAGATATGTACAATGCCGTAAAACAAGTGCTTCGTCCTGTGTTGCAAAATGGGAAGGCACAAAATATCAGGTCTTTTACGCATTTTTTGCATTTCCTTGCGCGAATGTGAAAACATTGTATTAATTTTGCACGCACACAAGTACGCAAAGTTTCCCCCTGCTTGCTTTTGACAAAGTATTTTGAAGATGAATTTAATCTGCACACGTTTCACACACCTCAAAAACACAGTCAGGGGCTCTCTCCCCCGGCCCCTCCTTGAAGTTCCCACCCCCTTACGGCGCCTGGGAGCAGCAAGTTGCCTTCTCCTGCTGGCCGCCTGCCAGCCGACCGGCCACAGAGCCCTCATCCGCCAGCTCACTCCCGAACAGAAGGTGCGCCTCCTCATCGGCAGTGGGCAAGGTTCCGACAACGAGGACAAAAACCGCCAAATGATGGCCTCCGCCGCGAATGCCGTACCGGGGAGCGCCGCCGCCACCTACCCCGTGCCGCAGCTGGGCATCCCCTCGCTCATCTATGCCGACGGCCCCGCCGGCCTTCGCATCGCCCCCCGCCGATCGGGCACCGATTCCACTTTCTTCTGCACGGGTTTCCCCATCGGCGAGTCATTGGCCGCCACTTGGGATGCCGACTTGCAGCAGGAGGTGGGAAAGGCCATGGGCAATGAGGTGCTGGAATACGGCGTGGACGTGCTCCTCGCCCCCGGCATCAACCTTATGCGCAATCCCCTTTGCGGCCGCAACTTCGAGTACTACTCCGAGGATCCCATCCTCTCCGGCCGCACGGCAGCAGCCGTGATACGGGGCGTGCAGGAGAACGGCGTGGGATGCGCCGTCAAGCACTTCGCCGCCAATAATCAAGAGGTGAACCGTTGCAGCAGCGACAGCCGCGTAGGCACCCGTACCCTCCGCGAACTCTATCTCCGCAACTTCGAGGTGGCCATACGCGAAGGCCAGCCGTGGACCGTCATGACCGCCTACAACTATATCAACGGGCAGCACGCCAGCCAGAGCCATGAACTCACCGAGGATATTCTGCGCGGCGACTGGGGCTACAAGGGGCTCGTCATGACCGACTGGGGAGCCGGCACCGACCCCGTCGCGCAGATTCATGCCGGCAACGACAACATAATGCCCGGCGGCCGCAGCACCTATGCCAAAATCAGCGACGCCCTCCGCGACGGCCGCCTTTCCCCCTCCGACATCGACCGCAGCGTGGAGCGTATGCTCACCCTCATCGACAAGACACCGAAAGCCCGCGGCCACCGTCCCTCGCAGCATCCCGACCTCGCCGGCCACGCCCGCATCGCCCGCCGGGCAGGCGCAGAAGGCTGCGTGCTGCTAAAGAACGACGGGGCGCTCCCCCTCGCTCCGGGAGCCCGCATCGCCCTCTATGGCGTCACCTCCTACGAAACCATCGCCGGAGGCACAGGTGCCGGCGACGTGAACAAGGCCTACGTCGTCAGCCTCAACCAAGGTCTGGAAGAAGCCGGCTTTGCACTCTCCGCCCCCGTGGCCGAGGCCTACGCCGCCCACATCGCCGCCGAGGACGAGCGTCTCGCCCCCATCAACAAAAAGCGCGGATGGTGGTACGGCGCCCAGCTCAAGGACGAACTCCCCCGCTCTGTCACCGACACCCTCATCACCCTCTCCGTCCACGAGAGCGATGCCGCCGTCATCACCATCGGCCGCCGCTCCGGCGAGGGCAACGACCGCGCCCTGGAAGGCGACTTCACCCTCACCCCCGAAGAGCACGCCCTCATCGCCGCCGTCTGCCGCACGTTCCACGCCGAGGGCAAGAAAGTGGCCGTGGTGCTGGGCGTCTGCGGCCCCGTCTGCACGGCCGACAGGGACACCCTTCCCGACGCCATCCTCCTCGCCTGGCAGCCCGGACAGGAAGCCGGACGCAGCATCGCCGACGTGCTCTCCGGCGCCGTCTGTCCCTCCGGCAAGCTCCCCATGACCTTCGCCCGTGCCTATTCCGACCACCCCAGCGCCGCCAACTTCGCCAACCTCGGCCTCCCCTTCGACGGGAAGAACAAATCCTTCTATCACTATTCCGACCACCCCATCTACGAGCAGAAGGACGTAGACTACCAGGACTATGCCGAGGGCCTCGCCGTGGGCTATCGCCACTTCACCACCGCCGGCGTGCCCGTTTCCTACCCCTTCGGCTACGGCCTGAGCTACACCCGTTTCGCTTTCGATGACTTCAGCGTGCGGCAGCACGGGCAGGACATCACCATACATGTCACCGTCACCAACACCGGTTCCCGCGCCGGAAAGGAAGTCGCGCAAGTCTATTGGAGCAACCCCACCATACCCTCCGAGCCCCGCACCCAGCTCCTCTGCTATGCCAAGACCCCTCTCCTGCAACCCGGCCAATCCGTGCGTCTCACCCTCCGCGCCACCCAGGCCGACCTCGCCTGGTTCAGCGAGGCCGAATCCGCATGGCGCACCGAGCCCCACGGCAACGTCATCGAACTCCGAGCCGATGCCAATACCCTCCTGTTCAGCCGTCCCCTCACCTTCAGGAAAGCCCTCGTCCGCCCCTGCGCCCGTGTGCTTCTCCCCCAATAGCGACAGGCCCGGCTGCAAGGCCTCCCCCTACAATCAAGACCCCTCCATTACAGACAATTGCAGCAGAAACGATATTTATTAACAAAAAAACACTGCCATTTAATAAACATCTTGAAATACGGACAATATCTGTAGAGCCAAAAATATACGTATAATTGCAGCGGTCATACAGCATCATTTTTATACCTTTGCATCCGCTAACATCAAAATTCGTCAAAATGAAAATACTAACGACAAGCGATTGGCACATCGGCAATCTCTTTCACGGCAACGACCGCCTGCCGGAACACAGGCATTTCCTCCGGTGGCTCCTCACGCAGATAGAGGAGCAAAGACCGGATGCCCTCTTGGTGGCTGGCGATGTCTTCGACAATGGCAATCCCTCTGCAGCAGCTCAGGCGGCTTACTATGAGTTTCTGGCTGATGCCACACAGGCGTGTCCCAACATGCAGATAGTGGTAACGGCAGGCAATCACGATTCGGCAAGTCGTCTGGAGGCACCTCGTGCCTTACTCACACGGCACAAGGTGGAGATACGCGGTACGGTACATCGCAACTGGATACAGAATGAGAATGGCGGATCGTGGGAGGTTGATTATGACGACCTGATGATTCCTATCACTGGCGGAGATGGCATACAGGCTGTGGTGTTGGCAGTGCCTTTCCTCCGCACGGACGTGGTGCAGAATGCGAGCTACTCGGCTGGCGTAAACAATTTCCTGCGCGAGCTGACCCGGAAGGCAAGATCCAAGCATCCCGGCACACCGCTTGTGATGATGGCCCACATGTATGCCAAGGGGGCCGATATTGCTACACGCGATGCCAGCGAGAAGATTGTGATAGGCGGACAGGAGGAGGTAAACATGGAGGGTTGGAACGAGCATCCCGACTACCTGACCTGCGGCCACATACACAAGCGTCAGCACATTTGGAATACGGATTGGGCTCGCTACACGGGTAGCATTTTACCGATGTCGTTTGCCGAAATTAATTACTGCCATGGTGTGGATCTTGTAACCATTGATGGCAAGTCCAAGCCGGAGGTGGAGTTGTTGGAGTATGAGCCTCAGCACAAGTTGCGCATACTGCCTGAAGGCGGTGAGGAACTGACACCGAAGAAACTGCAGAAGCTGATACGATCGGAACTGCCCGACAAAAGCGAGGACGGCACACCGAGCGAAGACTTTGTATATCTGGTTCTGAAAGTAAAACTGGAGAAAGTGAGTAACGATGATATCAAAGAATTGGAGGCTCTTATAGGCACGAAGAATGCCGTGCTCTGCAAGATTCAGAAAATACTACCGGAACTTGACCTAAGCACCATCACAGGGCATCAGCAGATACAGAGTATTGATGACATTCTGAACCGGAATCCTCTGGATACACTGCGAGAGACATTTGCCGTGAAGCATGGTATGGAGATGACTGAACATCAGCAGCAGATGTTGAAAACTTTACTTGAAGATATTAACAAAGAAGACTGAAAACTATGAAATTCATAAAACTGGAAATACTGAATCTTGCGTCACTTGACCGTCAGGGGGGCGAAACTATAAATTTCGAAGCCGGCGCTCTGGGCGACAGCACCATTTTCAGTATCGTCGGGCCAACTGGCAGTGGCAAATCAACTATTCTTGACGCTATCTGTCTAGCACTCTACAATCGTGCTCCACGTTATCCACGTAAGAAGGGTGACAGAAATCAGAATATCGAAATCTTCGGAGAACTGGAAGAGGGCGAAAAGAATCGTCTGGCTCCAACAGATTCGCGCAACATACTGACTCGTGGCAAGAAAGAAGGCTATAGCAAACTTACCTTCCTCGCCAATAATGGCGACGTCTATCGTGCTGAATGGGCGGTTCGCAAACTGACCAAGAACTATGAAAACGCGCGTACCTCCTTATATAAAATAACGCAGGAAGATGGCGTTCAAGCAGAGGAAGAAGTTGAATGGGACAAGCTGCCGCAAATTATCGGCCTTGACTACGAACAGTTCCTGCGTACAGTGCTCATCGCCCAGGGGTCATTTGCCAACTTTCTTACGGCCAAGGAGAACGAACGCTACGAGTTGCTTGAGAAGCTGATAGGCTGCGAGGAGATGTACGTCAGCATTTCCGCCAAGATAAAGCAGCAGAAGGACGAAGCCGTCAAGGCGTACGACCAGATAGCGGCCACCTTCTCGGCTCAGGAAAAGGACATCATTCCCGAGGAAGAGCTGGGTGTGCTCAGTGAGCGCATTGCCGAGCTTGAGGTACTTGAGAAGAAAACCAAAGAGGAACTGCTGAAGGTGACGGAGGCCATCGCCTGGTACACTGCCGACGAGAAGCACCAGGAGAACATCGTCAAGTATGAAACCGCTTTCAATGAAGCTAAAGAGAAGCGTGAGGCGCAACGTGAACAGACGGATCGCCTGACTCTGCACGATGCCACCTTGCCTGCCATCGGTTTTTATAAAGAAGCTAAGATGGCTGAGGACAACTTCCAGCATCTTGGCGTGACCTCGAAGCTGTTCGGCGAGAGCATTGCCAAATACGAGCAGGGGCTGAAGCAAGAGGTTGAGGATAACCTGGCCAAACTGCAGCAGGAGGCCGAGAAGGCAACCGGCGAGCTGGAGCAGCAGAAGCCTCATATCAATAAGGCACGTGAGATCAAAGCCGAATTGGAGGGGTTGAAGAAGGTGCTGAGTGAGAAGTCGGCAGCTAAGATTGAAGCCCAAAAAGCCAAGGACAAGGCCGACAAAGATGTGACTGATAATGGAGAGGCGATAGAAAAGTCCACGTTCGCGCTACAGGAAGCCGCAGAAGCAAAGAGCCGCATGAAGAAAGACATCGAGGCGGAGAAGGCGAAGAGGAATGAGGCGCTGGCAAAGATTGAGGAAAAAATGGCCGCAGAGGAAGCGAAGATTGTGCATCTCGACATCAATCAGCTGAATGCGGACGTTGAGGCCCTGCTGCGCACCTACACGCTGATGACCAGCGAGAACTGGGAGGAACATCGCGCCCATCTCACGGAGGGCGAACCCTGTCCGCTGTGTGGCGGCACCCACCATCCATACGCCAACCAAAGCGCGTTGTTGCAGGTGGAGAACGAGCTTAGCCTCAAGCTCAAAGACAAGCAACAGCAGCAGAAGGGCTACAACCAGACAAAGGAACTGCTTGACCAGCTGAACGTCCAGAAGAACAAAGCCAATACAGCCATCCGCGACTATGCTGACGAGGCGCAGAAGCAGATGGAGAAGTCCGACAATCTCGTGACGGCTGCCAATACTCAGCTAGAGACGGAAAAGGGAAAAACGGACAACCTCAAGTCGCAGCAGGTCGAGAAGACGGAAGCCCTGGTCAATGCCGATGCAGCGCTTGCAAAGGCTTCTGAGGAAGTAAAGGCAAAGGCCGAGGCATTGAAGTTGGAAATCGGCGACAAGGATCCCGATGCCTTCGAGAAGGCGCTCACGGAGGCCAAGACCAGGGCCGACAATGCCGTCAGAACAAAGAATGAGGCCATCGCCGCCATGCGCGAACAGCTCACAGAAGTGAAGGGCAAAGAGGCGGCCACCAAGACTCAGATGGAGAAGGAATCGGCAACCCGTCAGAACAAGCAGCAGAAGTTGTCCTGCTGGCTGACGGCCTACAATGCCAGCAATCCCCACTGTCTGACGGAGGAGGATATTGCCCTGCTCTACGCTTCCACCGACGACTGGGAGGCCATTCGCAACCGCCAGAAGGAGTTGGCAGAAGCTTATACCTCGGCCGAGACGACCCTCGGCAACGAGAGGAAGGCCCACGAAGATCACCAGCAGAAACGGCCGGAGCAGGAGAAGGAGACTTTGCTTGCACGTAAGACAGAACTGGAGGGCATGTCAAACACCGAACTTGTGGATGCCAAAGCTCGCCTGCAGCGTCACCAGGCAGCTAAACAGCAGATGGGCACGATGTACGGACGGAAGCAGGAGGCAGAGCAACTGAAACAGGAATGGGAGCAGATAGCCGATGCCATAGGCGGCGACGGCAAAACGCTCCGCAAGATAGCACAATGCTACACGCTTCGCTTCCTCATTGAGCATGCCAACGTGGAGATACGCAAGTTCAACAGCCGCTACGAGTTGCAGCAGGTGAAGAACTCACTTGGCATTCGTGTTATCGACCATGATCGTGCCGATGATGTCCGTGACACCACCTCGCTCTCCGGTGGTGAGACCTTCATCGTCAGCCTCGGCCTTGCACTGGGCCTTTCAGCCCTGTCCTCGCGTAACATCAGCTTCGAGAACCTCTTCATCGACGAGGGCTTCGGCACGCTTGACCCTGACACGCTTGACCACGTCATCGATTCGCTGGCCATGCTCCAGACATCTCAAGGCAAGAAGGTGGGCGTCATCAGCCACACCGATACGATGAGCGAACGTATCACCACCCAGATTCGCATCATCAAAAACGGCAATTCCGGCAGCAGTTACATTAAAATTTACCCGTAAATCCACACGAGGAATGAGAACCGTATCCTCCCCCTCCGTTGGCCACTTGCATTCCATAGACTGCGAAAAACGGGCTTATACAATGGTTCTTCCTGTTGTATAGGCCCGTTTTCACTGTCGTTGGGGGCTGTACTCCTTATTTATATATAGACGTGCACGGGTGTGGGTTCCTGCCGTTTCAAGCGATGGCGGGGAGCGCTTTTCGGCTGCCCTTCAATGCGTGGGCGCTGAGCGGCGCACGTCAATCACCTGTCCCGTGTAGTCGCTGAGCAGGGTGCGCACGGTGGCTGCCGCCACTTGTTCCGGCTTCAGCAGGGTGTCGTCCGGTTCCACGCCGAAGTTCTGCACGCGCATGGGGGTTTTGGTGCGCTCGGGGTTGATGCAGTTCACTTTGATGCCCTGGCTCTCCCATTCCTGGGCAAGGGCCTGCACAAGGTTCACGATGGCTGCCTTGGTGCTGGAGTAGATGCTGTAGAGGGCCCTGCCCCGGGTGTAGCTGGACGATGTGAAGAAGATGAGCTTTCCGTGCGTTTCTTTCAGGTAGGGGTAGGCGGCCAGGGCGATGTTCACGCAGCCGGTATAGTTTACGGCGATGGCGTTCTGGATTACGGCGTAGTCCATCGACACGAGGGGCTGACGGTGGAGCACGCCGGCCGTGTTCACCACATAGTCAATGCGCCCCTCGGCCTTGGCCACTTCGCCGAGGGCCTTCTCCACTGTGCCCGGCAGGCTCACGTCGGTGCCGTTCTGCGAGCGGGAGAAGGTGTAGGTGCGTGCGCCGGCCTTCCGGAGCATTTCGGCCGTGTCCTTACCGATGCCGTAGGAGCCGCCGAACACAACGGCGACCTTGCCGGCAAGGGCGGCTTCGCTTCTGTGGGCACTGGCTTGTTCGGGAACTTCGGGACTTCCCGCTCTTCCCCCTCCTGCGGACATTTCGGTGGTCTGGAGCTGGAAGAGCTTGTCGAGGAGGTAGGTGTCCTCGGGATATGTGAGCTTCATGTTGCTCTCCTCGCCGCGGACGAGGTGAACCGGCACCTCGGGCATGTACTTGACCATCACGCCGCAGTCGTCCGTAACCTTGAAGTGGGGGTCTTGCAGGGCTCGGCGGTAGGCTTCGCTGATGAGGGTGAGGCGGAAGGCCTGCGGCGTCTGTCCGCGCTGCAGGCGGTTGCGGTCGGGGATGTGGCTGATGCAGCCGTCCTTGTGCTCTATGATGGTATCGACGGCGGGCAGCGTCACGTCGATGGCTTCCCATTGTTCCAGAGCCTGGCATACATCGTCGATGATGCGCTGCGACACGAGGGGCCGCACGGCATCGTGGAACACGAGGTTAATCTCTCCGGCTTGGGCTTCGCTTTCGTAGGCTCGAATGGCGGAGAGGCTGCTGTCGTAGCGCTCCTGCCCGCCCTTGAGTATGCGCTTCACCTTTGTCCAATGCGGATTGCGCAAGAGGATTTCCTCGACTTGCCCCACGAAGGCGGGGTTCGACACAATGGCCACTTCGTCGATGCGGGCGTTGCGCTGGAAGGCTTCCACCGTATGCTCGATGACCGTCTTGCCGGCCACCTTGAAAAACTGCTTGGGGGTGCCTATGCCGAGGCGTGAGCCTACACCGCCTGCAAGTACTATGGCAACGTTTCTCATAATCGGTAATCATTATCCGTTGGCAGTGGTATATGCCAACTTGTGAGTGCAAAATTAAAGTTTTTTTTTGAGTTAAGTGTGTTTTGGGCGCTTTTTGTTTGGGTAAGTCCGAAAGATAGTGTAATTTCGCAGAAAGATTGGATAAGTCAGTTGCCAAAACAGCCAAAACCCTTAATACAATTAATATGTCCAAACAAAACCTCATTAAGACAATCAAGCTCCTCATCGTAGCGATTGTTACCCTCACACTGTGGCTGATGCCTGTCGATAGCTTCGGCATCGAAGGGCTCACCGTCATCCAGCAGCGCATGATTGCCATTTTCGCCTTCGCCGCCGTGATGTGGATTCTGGAGGCTGTACCCGCTTGGGTAACTTCCGTGCTTATCATCGTGCTCATGCTCTTCACTGTCAGCGACTCGGCCATCGCCTCGCTCATCGACGTGGCCAACTACCCCGGCCAGACCACCGTCAATGACAAAGGCGTGGAGCAGCTGACCGGCATCATCGGCTACAAGGACATCATGTCCGCCTTTGCCGACCCCACCGTGATGCTCTTCCTCGGCGGCTTCGTCCTTGCAGCCATGGCCTCCAAGTTTGGAGTGGACGTAACCCTTGCCCGTGCCATCCTCGGTTGCTTCGGCAAGAGCCCCAAGGTGCAATTGCTCGGCTTCATGCTCGTAACGGCCATCTTCTCCATGTTCATCAGCAACACGGCCACCGCAGCCATGATGCTCACCTTCCTTGCCCCCGTGTTCCGCGAACTCCCTACGCATGAAAAAGGCCGCATCGCCCTGGCCCTCGCCATTCCCATCGGAGCCAACATCGGCGGCATAGGCACCCCCATCGGCACCCCCCCCAACGGCATCGCCCTCGGTGCTCTGAAGGATGCCGGCATCAACATCGGTTTCCTCGATTGGGCCATGGTCATGACACCCCTCATGATTGTCATCCTCCTAGTCAGCTGGGTGGTACTTCTCACTATCTATCCCTTCAAGAGCAAAGAGCTGGAAATCAAGATAGAAGGCCGTGCTGAAAAGAACTGGAAGACCTATGCCGTCTATATCGTTCTGGCCCTCACCATCATCCTCTGGTGCGGTGAAAAAGCCTTCGGCATCAACTCCTACGTCGTGGCCCTCTTCCCCGTGGCAGCCTTCACGGCACTCGGGCTGGCCTCCGGCGAAGACATCAAAGGTCTGGACTGGCCCGTGCTCTGGATGGTAGCCGGCGGCTTCGCCCTCGGCACCGGCATGAAAAAAAGCGGACTGGCCGAAGCCCTCGTAACGAGCATCCCCTTCAGCACATGGAACGTGTTCGCCGTCGTAATCGGCGCAGGCCTCATCTGCTGGCTCCTCAGTACCTTCATCAGCAACAGCGCCTCCGCAGCCCTCATGGTGCCCATCCTCGTAACGGTAGGTACCGGCATGAGCGAGCAGCTCGCACCCTTCGGCGGCATCACCACTCTGGTAGTCGGCATCGCCCTGAGCGCTTCCTTCGCCATGGCTCTCCCCATCAGCACGCCCCCCAACGCCATAGCCTACTCCACAGGCCTCGTCAGCACCAAGCAGATGGCCAAGGCCGGCCTCATCGTGGGCGTCCTCTCCCTCACATTAGGCTACAGCTTGCTCTTCCTCTTCGGCAAGAGCCTCTTCTAAGTAGCCCCCGGCCCCCAATGTTTACCGAGCCCTGGCGGCGACAGCCGGCCCTCGGCCATAAGCCGCAGGCTCAGCAACATTAATTCCAAGCCAATGAAGAATACACTGTTCACAATCCTAGCGCTCCTCCTGTGCAGCAATCTGTACGCACAGGAGGTGCGCTTCGCTTATGTCGATGCCGACAGCGTGATGCGCTCACTGCCCGCCTATGCCGATGCTCAAAAGCAACTCGCCATGCTACGCCGTCAGTACGAGCAGGAAGTGCTGTACAACGAACAAGCCTTCCAACGCCAGTTCTCCGAGTTTCTCGAAGGCCAGAAAGACTTCCCCGAAGCCATTCTCCTCAAGCGCCAGCGCGACTTGCAGGACGCCCTGGAAAAAGGACTCGCCTTCCGCCGCGATTGCGACAAGCTCCTCAAAGAAGCCGAACACGACATCCTCCAGCCCATACGCGAAGAAGTAGAAGCCGCCATACGCGAAGAAGGCCGCGAAGGCCACTACACCCTGGTTTTTCCCCACGCCCCCCTCTACGCCAACCCTGGCACCCTCGACGACATCACTGCCCGCGTGATAGCCCGCATGATACGACAACAAAATGTGAGAATTAGCGAATGTGAGAATTAGCGGCTAAACCAATTTGCCAATTTCCTAATACAATAAAGCCATGACACCAGCTTCATCCCATCCCATTCAGGACGAGACCGGGAAGGGAGCCATAGGCGTTTTCGACAGCGGCTACGGCGGACTCACCATTCTCAGGCAGATGCGCAGGCTCATGCCGCAATACGACTACATTTACCTCGGCGACAACGCCCGTGCGCCCTACGGCCCCCGCTCCTTCGACGTCGTCTATCGCTTCACCTTGCAGGCCGTCGAAGAACTCTTCCGTCAGGGCTGCCCCCTGGTCATACTGGCGTGCAACACCGCGTCGGCCAAAGCCCTGTGCAGCATACAGCAGCGCGACCTTGTCCGCTGGGAAAGCTATCGCCGCGTGCTCGGCGTCATCCGCCCCACGGCTGAAGCCATCGGCAGCCTCACCCAGACGCGCCACATCGGCATCCTCGCCACATCCGGCACCATCGCCTCACGCTCCTACGAATTGGAAACGGCCAAACTCGCTCCCGACGTACAGGTTACCGGCATGGCCTGCCCCATTTGGGTGCCACTCGTGGAATGCGGCGAACACACCACGTCCGGTGCCGACTACTTCGTCCGGAAAAGCATCAGTCAAATACTGGCCGCCGACCCCCGGATAGACACACTCGTGCTGGCCTGCACCCACTATCCCCTGCTCCTGCCCCTCATCCACAAGTACGTACCCTCCACCGTCAGAGTGGTGGCACAGGGTGACCACGTGGCCCCCTCCCTCCAAAACTATCTCCTCCGCCATCCCGACATGGAGACCCGGTTAGCCCGTGGCGGCACGTGCCGCTACCTCACCACCGAAAGCGCCGCGAAATTCAGCCAGCAGGCCAGCCTCTTTGCAGGCGACAACATCCAGGCGCAGGAAATCACTTTATAATGAAGTACAATGTATAATGAACAATGTGTAATGAGGCTCTCCCCCCAAGGGAGAGCTGGAGGGGAGGCTTTTCAGTAATCGTGTTACCGTGCTACCGATTTTTTTTCGTGAATCAGGGGGGCTTGATTCATGTACGATGACTGACGGGAGGGGGGCGAGGTTCTGCGGAAAAGATTGCGGCCCGGTTTTTTTGTATAACAATGCTACGAGGGCTTGCCGCGTTCACGTGGACGAAAGAGATGGGCTTATGTCCCAAATGGGTACAAGCTATGGCCCGAAAGAAACTATCTTCCATTGATCAATGGGTCGACCCCGTGTTTTACTCTGGACGTGTGAAATTGCGTTGTTTTTTTGTTGTTTCTGTTTGGGGATTGCGATTTTTTGTGTAAATTTGCATCGTAAAAGTTAAGTTCTGTGCATTCAATCCATTAAAACAACGAAAAAACCAACTATGTCACACAAAATCCTTCTTTGGGGGCTTGCTGCGCTGGCAGCAAGCGGTATGAAGGCCCAGAGTGAGTTTACGCTCATTAACGAGGCCCCTGCCAATCCCGACAATGAGCCCGTGGCCGTACAGCCTGTGCCCACGGAGCGTCAGATTCTGTGGAATGAGACGGAATTCTACGGCTTCTTCCACTATGGCATGAACACCTTCACCGGTCAGGAGTGGGGCTACGGCAACGAGAAAGAATCCACCTACGCTCCCACCCAGATGCCCAACCCCGAACAGTGGCTCACCGCCATCAAGGCTGCCGGCATGAAGGGCGGCATTGCCGTGGTGAAGCACCACGACGGCTTCTGCCTCTGGCCCACCTCCACCACCACCCACTCCATTGCCAACTGCGGCAATACCAACGGTCAGGCCAATATCCCCGAGCTCTTCGGCAAGGCTGCGCAGAAGCTGGGCATGAAGTACGGCTTCTACATCTCTCCGTGGGACCGCAACAGCGGCCTCTATGGCGAGGATAACTACGTGACCGACGTGTTCCTGAAGCAGTGCGAGGAACTTGCGAAGTATGGCGACGACCAGTTTGAAATGTGGTTCGACGGCGCCAACGGCGGCGACGGCTACTACGGCGGCAAGAGCAAGACCATCAACATCGATGCCAGCTACTATTACGACGTGCCCAACCTCCGCGATCGCGTACACCGCATCTGCAAGAACTGCGTGATGTGGGGCGTAGGCGGCGAAGCCCGCTGGATCGGTAACGAGCAGGGCTACGCAGGCGAGACCAACTGGGCGATGCTGGACAAGAGCACCTCGAGCAACGCCATCCGCCAGACCGGTCAGGAAGAAGGCTGGCAGTGGAACCCCGGCGAGAGTGATGCCAAGGCAACTACCGGCGGCTGGTTCTGGCATAACGGCGAGGGCGTGCTCTCTGCCGAGCGCCTGTTCCAGATGTACCTTGAGACCGTAGGCCGCAACGCCACGCTTATCCTCAACTGCCCGCCCGACAAGACGGGCCACCTGCCCGCTGCCACCGTCAACCGCCTCGCCGAACTCGGCGAGATGATGCAGACGCGCCTGGGCAACGACCTTGCCAAGAAGGCACAGGTTACCGTGAGCGAGGAGCGCACCGCCGGCGGTGCCCGCACCTATGCCGCCACCAACCTCACCGACGGCGAGAAGGATACCTATTGGGCTACCAACGACGGCACCAACACCGCCACCATCGAGTTCACGTGGGACGAGCCTCAGGACATCCGCTACATTATGCTGCAGGAGCCCATTCGCCTGGGCCAGCGCATCGAGAAGTTCAAGGTGGAATACACCACCGACGGCTCTTCCTGGAAGAAGCTCGGCGGCGCCGTGCAGACTACTACTGTGGGCTACAAGCGCATCCTTCCCCTCAACGGCAGCACTTCCAACAGCTATAGCAAGAGCTACAGCGCCAAGGCAGTGCGCGTGACCATCGAGAGCAGCCGCTCCTGCCCTGCACTTCACACCATCAGTATCTATTAAAGAAAGGAGGACACTAAAATGAAAAAGATATTTTCCATCGTTTCCGCCTTTGTACTGTTTGCTACGCTCAGCGCACAGGCACAGACCATCACCTTCGATACCGACGACTATAAGGCCGTTGGCGTATATGACGCCTGGGAAGGTTCCCCCTTCCGCACCGGCGAACTCAAGGGCAATGCCGCCGTCGTAAACAACCATCTCAACCAGGTGGACGAAGTCCTCGGCGCGGCTCCCGACCCCTCTGCAAAGATACTCGCCGTGCAGCGTTCGCGCTTCGGCGGCAACCTCTTCGGCGTGCGCATTGACCTGAAAGAGCCCTTCCGCCTCACGAAGAACAACCGCTATGCCCACGTTATGATCAACAAGCCCGTGGAGAGCCGCGTCATGGTCATCGGCCTCGGCAAGCGTACCGAGGAAGCCTGGTCCTGGCAGGACGGCACCGCCGAGCAGTTCTGGGCCATCAGCGCAGGCCCCGTGGCCGCCAACAAATGGGTAGATGTAGTTGTCGGCTTCAACGGCTTCAGCTATGCCGACACCGGGAAGGGCGGCATTGATATCTACTCCCTCGTCATCGTGCCCGACGTGCGCAGCGCCCATGCCGACGCCGCCGACTTCGCCTGCTACATCGACGAAATCGTCATCGACGACAGCAACGAGACGCGCTTCTCCACCGAAACCTATGCCGTAAGTTTCGACAAGAGCGTAGGCAACCAGCGCAGCGACCGTTTCATGACCAGCGTGGGCCTCACCGGCGGCACCATCAGCCCGCAGACAAAGACCCTCACCAAGGATCATCACTACTACGACCTCACCACCACTACCATCTTCAGCGCCAAGCCCGGCGACACCCTCACCCCGACCTATGGCTACAACGGCAATTGGATGAACACCGACACCTATATCGACTTCGGCAACGACGGTAAGTTCTCCTTCGGCGTGAATGCCGACGGCACCCCCGGCGAAGGCAGCGACATCGTCAGCTATCAGTACAGCGACGCCACCGGTTCCTTCCGCAACAGCCTCGGCGAGAACGTCAGCGGTGGCAACCTCATTGGGTCCGCCTCTCCCTCCTTCACCCTGCCCGCCGAGATGGCCACCGGCCTCTACCGTATGCGCTACAAAGTCGATTGGAACTGCATCGATCCCGCCGGCAACACAGCTTCCGGCAACGAAATCCTCCACAACGGCGGCGGTATCGTAGATGTCCTCCTCGACATCCACGGCGACGAAGTCAAGGTCAGCCAGGGCGCCCTCAACGGCGAAGTGCTCGACGCCGAAGGCAACCACTTCGACAACTACACCACCGCCTACGGCCAGCCCTTCACCATCAAGATGGATCCCGCTCCCGGCTTTACCTTCAGCGGCGTAATCGTAAAGAGCGGCTACAATGTTGACGGCGAGCAAATCACCGGCCTCAACCCCAACTACATCATCAACGAGTTCCCCGCCAAGAAGTTTGACTCCGAAGGTTGCCTCACCCTCCCTGCCGACGTGATGGTAGGCGGCGAAGTGTATATCGAAGGCCTGTTCATGGAGAAGAAGGACGAGCCTGTGGTGGACCCTACGATGGGCAAAGAGCTCACAAGCCTCGCAGAACTCGACAACGGTAAGGTTTACGCCATCCATAGCAGCAACGATGAAGGCTATCTCTGCTACAACGAAGATGTGAACGGTTCTTACCTCAGCATCGTAGGCGTGAAGAACGACGGCAGCGGTGCCGTGGCCGATGCTGCCGCCAAGGAAGCCTATCACGCTGAATACGAAAAGAGCAGTCCCAGCGGCCAGTGGCAGATTGTGCTCTTTGAGGACAACTACTACCTTTACAACCTCGGAGCCAAGCAATTCGTAACCCGTGAAAACCGCGACTATCTCTTTTCTGAAGACACCCCCGCTCTTGACGGTATCCGCGAAAATGGCGACGGCACTTTCTCTTTCCACGCAGGTGGCGGCATGTCCGACAACAGTACATACTGGGCTTGCATCGTTACCAACGAAGCCCGCACTGCCGTGCGCAACTGGACGTGGAACGACCACGGTTCCACCTTCGTCATTAACGAACTTGAAGGCCTCACCACCTACGAAGCCCTTGTGAAACTGGGCGGCGAAGAACCCAAGCCTCAGTACGACACCACCACCAAGTACTTCAATGCCGATCAGCTTCGCGCTGAGGCCGCTGCCGGTTATGCCCGCATCGGTATTCTCGGCGTGACCCGCACAGGCAACAACTACATTACCGGCGCCACGCCTCTCGGCACCGTGTCCGAGGACAATACCCTTGAAGGTGCCCGTGCCCCCGAGGCATCAGAAGTACTCGAAGTCATCCCCACAGAGGGAGGCTATCTCCTCCGCCTTGAATCCCTTGAGGAAGGTGAGGGCTACCTCTCCTGCGCTGCCGGCGGTAACTTCAGCCTCGTGGATGCAGAGAATGCCAATGTATGGGAAATCGCCGGCCCCGAGGATGAGAACTACGGTTCCATCAGCGGCTTCGACGACCTCTACGTGGACATCGAGAAGGAGGTCAACGAACTTATGGTACGCTTCATCTCCAACGGCCAATATATGAACGGCCAGGGCAACGGCAGCATTGGCGGTCTCCGTCCCGGCACCGGCGCCTGGAGCTTCAACTACATCTACAACGCCAATTATGCAGGAGGCGAGGACGATCCCGTGGGCATAGGCACCGTGCTTGCTCCCGAAGCCACTCGGGGCATCTTCAGCCTGCAGGGCATCCGTGTGCCCGGCAACGGGCGCGGCATCCGCATCGTGGACGGCAAGAAAGTGCTGAAATAACAAATCATCAAGGCGCTGCGCTTGCCTCTGCGGGGGCATGGGCGTATGGCGGCTTGCTGAATATAAAAGAAATGTCCGCTGACGGTTTTTTCCTGTCGGCGGACATTTCTTGTCTCTGTATCATCGTTACGGCGTTAACGCCGTATCAGCATAGCTGCGGCACATGGGGCGGGGGCTTACTCCCTGATTTGTTTCAGAATGTTGTAGGCTTGATAGATGCCCAGCTCGCCGGCGCGGGACAGGTCGGAGGTCGCTTCGGTGCGGCGACCCTCGCGGATGTGGAGGAGGGCACGGTTGTAGTAGGCCTGTCCGAGGCGGGGCCACAGGCGGATGGCTTCGGTGAAATCGGCAATGGCGCTGTCGGTCAGCCCTATGTCGGCGTGCATACAGCCGCTGTTGTAGCGCAGCCTGGCCCGGGCGGCGGCATCGTCGGGCAGTTCGGCCAGCAGGCGTTGCACGTCGCCGTTGTCGAAAGGCGGGAGGAGGGTCTGCTCCACGGTGCGGTTTTGTATGTGGCCGGCCACTTCGCTGATGAAGAAGCGGGTGGTATCGGTTTCGGCTTCCACGAGTTCCTGATAGTGGTCCAGTTCGTGTTCGGAGCGGCGGCGCACTTGCTTGATGGGCTGGCGGCGCGTGGTGCCGAAGGCTATGTCGAGGTCGGCCCGGCGTGCCACGGTCTCGTCCTGTAGGGCCAAGGCCGTTTTTCCCTGCCGGCGGCGACAGCGGGCTCGTGCGGCGTAGCCGGCATAGAAGGTGGGATAGAGCTGAATTAGGGCCGTGAAGTCGCTCTCGGCTGCTGCGAAGTGGCCGGTTTGCTCATGGAGGAGGGCCCGGTTATAGAGAGCCAGGGTGTTGTCGGGCTCCAGTTTTAGAATGAAGTCGAAATCTTCAATGGCGAGGTTGTCGGCGCCTATCAGGGCTCGGAGTAGTCCTCGGTTGTAGTGTGCCACGAAGTGTTCCGGTACGAGTTGGATGGCGGCGTCGTAGTCCTCCAGGGCGTCGTTGTAGCGGTTCATGGCATGGCGGGCCTGAGCGCGGGCGATGTGGTTGTCGGCAGTGCGTCCGCCGCAGGCGATGGCGGCAGAGAGGAGGGAGTCGGCCTTGCGGTCATCGGCTTGCCACAGGCTCAGGCGGCCACGCAGTGAGAGCGCGTCGCGGTCGTGCGGGTGCTTGGCGAGGAGCGTGTCGGCCCATGCTATGGCGGCAAGTGTGTCGGCTTCCTCCAGTGAGAGCTGTGCGCTGACCAGATAGGCGCGTCCCCACTGCGGCCAGCGCTGGAGGGTGTAGTTCAGGTCTTCGCGGGCGGCTCCGTAGTCTTTCAGTTCCATGTGGCAGAGCGCACGGTTGTAGCGCGAGTTCTGCTCGTCGGGCATCTGGCGGAGGACGTGGGAGTAGTCGTCTATGGCTCCCCGGTAGTCTTTCCTGTTGATGCGGCACAGTCCGCGAAGCTGCTGAAACTCAATCCTGAAGGGGTTTAAGCTTATAGCTTTGCTGCAATCGTTTTCGGCTCCGTCGTAATCCTCCAAGGCATACTTGGCATAGCCGCGGTAATAATAGACCTCGGCCTTGCGCGGCCTGACTAAGAGCACGTCGTTGAAGTGCTGGATGGCCGTAACGTAGTCTTCGTAGTAGAGGGAGGAGCGCCCGAGATTGACGGCGGTCTCCACGTTGATTTGGGCGCAGGCTGGGCGGGCAATGGCGCACAGGCATACGACCGCCATGAGGCGGAAGGGAAAAGCTGTCCTTGGGCTCAGTCCTTTTTTCATAGGCGGTCGGGTGCAGCAGCCTCCTTGTTGCGGGGGCTGCCTTTACTGGCGGAAGGCTTGCTTGAGTGCGGGGTCTTGCTCGTTGTAGAAGCGTATGGCGGCCTCGGTGCCCTGTATGTCGTCCACGATGAATCGGATGATGTAGCGGTTGAACAGGGCGTAGCTCTGCCGGAGGAGGTTGTTGCGGCGGCGGAGGCCCTTGTGTTCGGCGTAGGTGGCGAATTGGTCGGGCAGGCCTGCTTTCAGGAGATACTGCGCGAGGTCGTCCTTTTCTTCGAGTGCGTCGCGGTGGCTGTCGGTGTAGGCGTAGGCAAATTCTTGGATGAGGCCGCGCATCGAAGCTTCTTTCAGATATGACGTAAAGCCGAGCGTGTCGAGCGGCACGAACACGTCGGGGATGATGCCGCCTCCGCCATACACCTTGCGGCCTGCCACGGTGCGATACACCTTTCCGTTGGTCTTGATGCTGTCGGCGTTGAAGAGTTCGCCGCCCAGTTCGCGGTTGATGAGGTCCTGACTGTAGCTGTCCTCGGGGTCGCCGTGCTGATAGGGCTTTTGGACGCACCGTCCGGAGGGCGTGTAGTAGCGGGCTTTGGTGAGGCGCAGCAGGGAGCCGTCGCGAAATTCGATGGGCACCTGGACAAGTCCCTTTCCGAAGGTGCGGCGTCCCACTATGCGGGCGCGGTCGTTGTCCTGCATGGCTCCGGCGAAAATCTCACTGGCCGATGCGCTGTATTCATCGACGAGGACGACGAGCGGCATGTGCTGATAGGTGCCCCTGCCGTCGCTCCTGAAGTTTTCGCGGGGAGAGCGGCGGCCCTCGGTATAGACGATGAGGCGTCCTGCGGGCAGGAACTCGTTGGCCATCTGTACGGCTGGTTCCATGTAGCCGCCGAGGTTGCCGCGCAGGTCGAGAATAAGCCTCTCGAAGCCTTCGCTGCGCAGTTGGGCCAGTGCGCTGATAAATTCGCTGTAGGTGGTGCTGGCGAATGTCCTTATGCTGATGTAGCCTGTCGTGTCGTCGAGCATATACACGGCATCGATGCTCTCCACGGGCACGTTGCCGCGCGTTACCGTAATCTGGTGGGCTTTTCCTCCGGCGGAGGGACGGGCCACTGTCAGGCGCACGGTGCTGCCCTTGGGTCCTTTCAGGGCTTTGCGGGCCTTTTCCTCATTGATGTCCTTGCCTGTGAAGTTTTTGCCATCCACGGCCACGATGCGGTCGCCCGGTCGCAGTCCGCTGCCGTCGGACGGGCCGCCTTCGATGACCTTTACTATGTTCACGGTGTCGCGGAGTATGTAGAACTGTATGCCGATGCCTGAGAAGTGGCCCTCCAGTCCTTGCATTTCCATCTCCACGTCGGCTGCTCCGACGTAGGTGCTGTGCGGGTCGAGTTCACGGAGGATGTTCGGGAGCGACTTCTCCACGAGGTCGGCCATATTGACGGTATCAACATACTGGTCGTCAATGAGGTGGAGCAGGTCGCTTATCTTATTGCTCGAAGCGTTGATGATGCTCAGCCGCCGACCTCCGAAGTGGTTGGCGTAGAAGCTTCCAATCAGTATGCCTAACACGATTCCCACGGCCAGGATGATGGGCACGAGGCGTATGGTGTTGAGTCTGGTGGTCATAGCTTTGTTTTGTCGATATAGTCCACTTGTATGCCTGCACGGCGCAGGAGGTCGATGCCGTCGGTGAGGCGGTAGTGCTCGCCATAGACCACGCGCTTGATGCCGCACTGTATGATGAGTTTGGCGCACTCTATGCAGGGCGAGGCCGTAACGTAGAGCGTGGCTCCGTCGGAATTGTTGCCTGAGCGGGCGATTTTGGTGATGGCGTTGGCTTCGGCGTGGAGTACGTAGGGCTTTGTGAGGCCGTTTTCGTCCTCGCACACGTTTTCAAAGCCTGAGGGGGTGCCGTTGAAGCCGTCGGAGATGATCATTTTCTCCTTTACGATGAGCGCACCCACCTTTCGGCGCGTGCAATAGGAGTTTTCGGACCAGATGTCGGCCATGCGGAGGTAGCGCTCGTCGAACTTGCGCTCTTTGTCGGCGGCGCTCTTCTCCCCGCTCTTACTTAAAGGGAGAGGGCTGCCGGGGCCGTCGTTACTATCGGCGGAGTAGTTTTTTCTGTCGGCGGAGTAGTTCGCACTGTCGGTGGAGTAGTTTTTCCTGTCGGCGGAGTAGTTCGCACTCTCCTTGGAGGTGTTGCAACGCTCTGTGGGAGAGGGCGCTGCGGTGTTGGACTTATTTTCGTATTCCATCGCGTTGGAGTAAGGCTTCGATAGAGGGTTTGCGACCACGGAAGGCCTCGTAGAGAGCCATCGGCTCACGGGTGTTGCCACGGGCGAGTATCTCGCGGCGGAAGCGGGCTGCGGTGTCTTTGTTGAAGATGCCCTCTTCCTTGAAGGCGGCGAAGGCATCGGCATCGAGCACTTCGGCCCACTTGTAGGAGTAGTAGCCTGCGGCATAGCCGCCGCTCATGATATGGCCGAACTGCACGCTGGTGCAAGCCTCGGGCGCGTGTTCCATCACGTCGGCTTCGGCGCAGGCCTCGGTTTCGAACTGCCGCAGGTCGCCCTGCAAGGGTGAGGTGAGGGAGTAGTAGGCCATGTCGAGCAGGCCGAAGCTCACCTGGCGCAGGCAGCTGTAGCCCACGTTGTAGTGGCGGGCGCGGTCCATGCGGTCGATGAGTTCTTGCGGCAGGGGCTCTCCCGTCTGGTAGTGGCGGGCAAAGGTGCGGAGGAACTCGGGTTCGAGGAGGTAGTTCTCCATGAATTGCGAGGGGAGCTCCACAAAGTCCCAATAGACGTTGGTTCCGCCCATGTTGCGGCGGCGCACGTTGGAGAACATGCCGTGGAGGGCGTGGCCGAACTCATGGAGCAGGGTGCCTACTTCGCCGAGGGTGAGCAGGGCGGGGGCATCGGGCGTGGGCTTCGTGAAGTTCATGACGATGCTCACATGGGGCAGCCGGCGCTGTCCCTGGTCGTCGGTCCACTGGTCGCGGTAGGATGTCATCCATGCGCCTCCCTGCTTGCTTTCGCGGGGGAAGAAGTCGGCGTAGAGCAGGGCGAGGGGTGTGCCGTCGGCTTCAAGCACGTCGAAGGCTTGGACGTCGGGATGGTAGAGGGGGCACTCGGTGTTGGGGCGGAAGGTGAGGCCGTAGAGGCGGGTGGCCAGGCCGAACACGCCGTCGATGACTTGCTGCAAGGGCAGGTAGGGGCGGAACATCTCGCTGTCGAGGTTGTACTTCTCCAGTTGCAGCTTGTGGTTGTAGTAGCCGAAGTCCCAGGGCTTCAGCTCAAAGTCGTCGCCCTCCATCTTGCGTGCCTGCCGGCGTATGGCTTCTACGTCGGCGAGGGCGGCGGGCCGGTAGCTGCCTATGAGTTGGTGCAGCAGGTCGTACACGGCCTGTGTGCTGCCCGCCATCCGCCGCGACAGCACGTAGTCGGCGTAGCAGGGGTAGCCCAGCAGTTGGGCCGTTTCCTGCCTGAGGTTGATGAGCTGGCGGGCGGTTTCGGTGTTGTCGTAGGGGGAATGTTCGGTGCAGCGGAGTATGCTGGCGTAGTACATCTGCCGGCGCAGTTCGCGGTCGTGGGCGTAGGTCATGAAGGGGCCGTAGCTGGGGCTCTGGAGGGTGAACACCCATCCGTCCAGCCCGCGCTCCTGGGCGGTGGCGGCTGCCTGCTTGCGCAGGGTGTCGGGCAGGCCGCTGAGCTTGGACTCGTCGGTGATGTGCAGCTGGTAGTCGTTGGTGGCCTTGAGGTTGTTGTCGGAGAATTGCAGGCTGAGCTGGCTCATCTGCATGGAGATTTCGCGGAAGCGTGCCTTCTTGTCGTCGGGCAGGCAGGCTCCGCTGCGCTCGAAGCCCTCGAAGGTGCCGTCGGTCATGCGCAGGTCTTCTTCGCTCAGCTCGGGCAGTTGGCCGGCCTCGGCTTGCTCCTTCACCTGCCGCACGCGCTGGAAGAGGCGTGCGTTCATGGCGATGTTGTTGGAGTGTTCGGCGAGGAGGGGGGCCATTTCTTGCGACAGGGCCTGCAGTTCGTCGGAGGTGCAGGCCGACAGGAGGTTGTACATCGCCGTGGAGGCACGCTCCAGCATGGCTCCGCTTTCTTCGATGGCCAGTATGGTGTTGGCGAATGTGGGGGGAGCGGGATTGCCGGCTATGGCTTCTATCTCGGCTTCGGCCTCGCGTATGCCCTGGACTATGGCCTCGCGGATGTTGTCGGGAGTGATGCGGTCGAAGGGCGTGTATTTCAGTTCTTCTTTGAAGGGGTTTTGCATGGCTTGGTCGTAAGGGCTGTGTTCCCTCCCGCCCTTGAGGGGAGGAGGCTCTTGGAGAGTGGCGTTTCTTATCGGCGGACTAATTTTTCCTATCGGCGGAGTAGGGGAAACTGTCGGCGGGACGGTTTTTCCTCTCCTTAGGGGTAGTGTTCTCCCTCTTTGGGGGAGTTTGCGCGGGGGTGTGGTCAGTATGAATGTCCCTTGCGGATGCGGTCGATTTCGCGCTGGCCTTCGCGGTCTTTCACGCTGGCCCGCTTGTCGTACTCGCGCTTGCCCCGGCACAGGGCAATGTCCAGTTTCACGCGCCCGTTTTCGTCGATGTAGAGAAGCAGGGGCCCGATGGTCAGGCCGGGGGTGCGCGTCTCGGCTTCGAGGTGGCGTATTTCCTTGCGGTTGAGCAGGAGCTTGCGGTCGCGGCGCACTTGGTGGTTGTTGTAGCTGCCGTTCACATATTCAGCCACATACATATTCTTGACCCATACTTCGTGGTTGAGCGTAAAGCAGAAGGTATCGACAAGGCCGGCCTTGCCGTCGCGTATGCTCTTGACCTCGGTGCCTGTCAGCACGATGCCCGCCGTCCAGGTGTCGAGTACGAGGTAGTCGTGTTGGGCACGCTTGTTTTTTATATTGACGGTGGTTTTCTTTTTCATACGATTTCTACAAAGTCAGTCAGGTGCTCGTCCACGTAGCGGGCCACCTGCTCGGTGTAAGCTTCCTCATCGACGAGGAAAGCGTCGTCCAGGTCGTCGAACTCGGGCAGCTGCTCGTAGAGGGCCATGAACTCCTCGTCGGTGAGCTCCCTCTCTATCATCTGCCGCTTGGCCTCGTAGAGCTTGCGGCCCTTATAGACGAGTTTGCTCAGGTCGTGCAGCCCCCACAGGCGGAGGGCCTTGGCGAAGGGGTTGAGGAAGATGAACGGGCCCAGGCCGTTGTGAATCAACTGTACGAAGCCGCCGTCCATCAGCTCCTCGCGCATGAGCCAGTAGCCCCACAGGGTGATTTGGTCGGGCTTGAGCTGCCCGAGGGCTTCGGCGGTGAGCTCGCCGCCCGCCGCTTCGCTTATGGCTCCCACCACGGCGGCCACGAAACTGTCCATCGAGGCAGCGGCTTCACGCAGGGCCGCATCGCTAATCGTCGGATTCTTCATAGTTGATGCAGAGTTTTTTGAGGTCGTACATAGACCCGTTGTAAACATTCAAGTCCACGTCGCCCCGGATGCCCCGCACCCGCCCGCAATCGGTGTGCTGCCAGAACTTCCACTCGCCCTTGTAGCCCACCTGCTTGACGTAGTAGTGGGCTATCCAGTAGGGGTAGCGGTCGAACTCGGGGCCGTCGAGGTACTGCTCCTTGAATTTGTAATACGTGTATATGATGGGGGGCAGCCCGTAGGCTTTCTCGCACTCGTCCAGCCAGGCTTTCACCTCGCTCCTCACCTGAGCCTTCGTCAGACTCCCGACCTTCTCCACATCGAGAATAGGCGGGAGGTCGTCATCGCCCAGATGCACCTGCTTCAAGTACCACTTGGCTTGCTTGCGGGCGGTGCCGGCCGTGGGCACGTAGAAGTGATAGACACCGCGGATATAGCGCCACTGACTGGCCTGATAGAAGTTGTCGTTGAAGCAGTCGTCCAGCAGGCTCTGCCCCTCGGTGCCTTTCATCAGCACGAAGGTAATGGGCGCGTCGCCAAGGGTAGCCTTGCTCAGTTCCTCCCAATCGATGTCGCCTTGGTGGTGGCTGATGTCTATGCCGTGGATGCTGTAGCCTGCCGGCAGTTCCACTTTGCCGTAGCGGGCTTGCCAGCGCACGTTGTAGGGGGCTACGAGGAACGTCCAGCAGAGGTAGGCGTACACGGCCACCGCCAGAATGAAGGCAATCAGGCAGCCGGGCTTGTGAAAGCACTGAAGGCAGCGAGACATAAAGCCTCGCTGCCCACGTTTGCGGCTGCTGTTTTGCCTGGCCATGGAAGTGCTCCGTGCGGGTTAAGCCTGTTCGAGTGCGAGAGTACGGGTGCACTGGTCGCAAACCTCCGTGGGACCCCAGTACTGGATAGGACCGGGATAGATGTAGCACGTCTCCTTGGCCCACTCGGCACGCTTAGAAGCAAAGTACTTGAAGGGAGCGCCGTCCAGTTCTACGAGAGCCTTGCGGATAACGGGCTTGTTCTGGCCGTTGCGACGTTCGATGTTCATCATCATGGTGATGGGCACACCGCCGGCTATCCACTCGGCTGCGGGAGCGGTGGTGTTCTTCACCACACTCATATACCCCGTTTTGCCATTGGCAATCAAGCGGCTGGCATTGTAGCCCAAGCTGTAGCAATAGTCGGCATCGTAGTTGCTGGGGGCGGCGCAGCGGCCTTCGTAGCCGAAGAAGTGATGCTGGGCGCTGAACTTGCCGGCATACTTCTTCTGCTTCTCCCATTCAGCCAGCTTGGAGGCCACCATGCGGCTCAGGAGCTTCTCAGTTTCGATGAGCGAAACCTGCACATTGCCGTGGGGGTCGCGGTCGAGGCAGAGCTGGCGGGCCACGTCGGCGGGCAGGCTTTCCAGGATGGCGAGGTTCTCGGGTGCGATGTTACCCTTGACGAAAGCAATCTGCTCCTCGGCATCGGCGAAGACGCGACTCTCGCCCGTGGCGGGGTCGGTGAGCACTTCGTTCAGCTCACGGATGAGCTTCTTGATGGCGGGAATGAACTCGATGAGGCCTTCGGGGATGAGCACGGTGCCGAAGTTGTGGCCTGCTGCGGCTCGGTCGGCTACAATCTGGGCGATGTAGGTTACTACGTCGTCGAGGCTCATTTCTTTCTGTTCGATTTCTTCGCTTATCAGGCAGATGTTGGGCTGTGTCTGCAAGGCACATTCGAGGGCGATATGGCTGGCGGAGCGTCCCATAAGCTTGATGAAGTGCCAATACTTACGGGCGGAGTTGCAGTCGCGCTGGATGTTGCCGATAAGTTCGGCGTAGGTCTTGCAGGCGGTGTCGAAGCCGAAGGAGGTCTCAATCTGCTCGTTCTTCAGGTCGCCGTCGATGGTCTTGGGGCAGCCGATGACCTGCACGCCGTAGTTCTTGGCGGCATAATACTCGGCCAGGACGCAAGCGTTGGTGTTGGAGTCGTCGCCACCGATAATGACGAGGGCCTTGATGCCCAGCTTACGCAGGATGTCGATACCCTTTTCAAATTGCTCTTCCTTTTCCAGTTTGGTGCGTCCGCTGCCGATGATGTCGAAACCGCCGGTGTTGCGGTATTCGTCTATGAACTCGTCGGTGAACTCTACGTACTTGTGGTCCACAAGGCCGCCGGGGCCCATCAGGAAGCCGTAGAGCTTGCTGTCTTTGTTGAGGGACTTCACGCCGTCGTACAGGCCGCTGATGACGTTGTGGCCGCCGGGAGCCTGACCGCCGCTGAGGATGATGCCCACGTTGGTGGGTTCGCATTCCTTGGGCTGGCCTGCCGTGAAGGTTACTACGGGCATACCGTAGGTATTGGGGAAGAGGGCTTTGATTTCGTCCTGATTGCCCACGCTCTGGGTGGCTTCGCCTTCGACGGCGGTAACGGGGCCTTGCAGGGCCTTGGGAAGTTTGGGCTGATAGGCAGCACGGGCTACCTGAAGTGCGCTTTTGTTCATTGTATTTTTAGTAAGGATTGGTTTTGTCGTTAGGGAGGGTGGGGAAGGAGCGCAGGCTCATTCTTGCCTGCAAAGTTACAAATTCTTTCTGTCTTGGCCAAGCGAAAACGGCACTTTTGAGGATGCGGACGCGGCTTTGGGCGTGCATATCTATCCTTTGGATAGGATTTGCTAGCTTTACGCACGTTTTTTGCCTTCTATAAGAGAGTGGGATTTGCCGTATAGGGCAAGGAAAACTAGTGTATAGGGCAGTTAAAACTACTGTATAGGGTAGTTAAAACTAGTGTATAGAGTAGTCGGAACTACTGTATAGGGTAAGAAAACGCATCCCGCCGAGGGCTTTGGGCTCTCGGCGGGAAGGGAAAACGTGTCCGCAGGAAGGCGGTGCCTCGGGGCGGATTTAGAAGGTGTAGCGCACGTTGAAGAGCACTTGGAAGGTGCTGAGCACGCTGGAGTAGTTCTGCGTGGTGGTGAGGTGGCGGCTGCCGTTCACGAGGTTGTAGGTGTAGTTGCCGCCGGCGTAGTTCAACAGGGCGTTGGAGGTAACTTCCTTGTAGGCTCCCCACTTGTGGCAGAGCAGGTTGGGCAGGTTGGTGATGTCGCAACCCAGGGTGAGGGTGTGCTTGCGCCCGTTGGCCTGCTCGAAGAATATGTTCTGCGCAAACTTGAAGTTGAGCTGGTGATGCCAGGGCATACGGGCTCCGCCGCGCTCGGCGTACTTGCCCTTGCGGCCTTTGAGGTAGTTGTCCTGATTGATATAGCTCCAGAAGTCGTCGCGCTGCTGGTTGGCGGTATAGGTCTGCTTCTGGCCGCTCTCGTCGGTGTAGGTGCCGTTGTCCACGAAGTTCCATTCGTCAAGCTCGGCACGGCTGGCCGGCACGCGGATGAGGTTGCCCTGAGCCAAGGCGTCGTTGTTTACATTGGAGGAGAAGATGTAGCTGTAGCGCGTGAACTGGGCGGCACTCAGCACGCCTACTTCTCCGCCCTCGTACATCAGGCTGAGCACGCTGTTGGTGTGGCGACCCTCGTTTATGGTGTAGGCGGCGGTAAACAGCACGCGGTTGGGCTGGACGTAGGTGGCGTAGCCCAGCTCGTTGTCGTTCACGCCATTCACGCTGTTGCGGTAGTAATTGTAGGCACCGGACACTTGGTCGCCTATGCCCTCGCTGTAGCAGCGGGCGGCGGAGTGGGTGTAGGCGGCAGAGAGGGCCAGGCCGAAGCCCCATTGCTTGCGCAGGCTGGCCGTCAGGCTCCAATAGTAAGCCTTGCGGCCTGCATTTTCCAGCACGTAGCAGCTGTGATTGGCATCGTAGTAGGCGTAGGAGCGGCGCGTGTCGTAGGGATTGAGGGTAACGGTGGACGTGCCGTCCCAGTAGATGTCGCGGTTGCTGACAACCACGGGATTGAGCTCACGGCTGTAGATGCCTTCCAGCGTGAAATCCACTCCGCCGGGCAGCACGATGTCGGCGGCCAGGGAGCTCTTCCACGTCATGGGCATTTCCAGATTGCGCGACAGTATGGTGGGGCCGCTGGGTATGCTGACTGCGCTGGTGGCTCCTATGGCTTGCAGCATTTCGCCGCGGTCGGTGGTGAAGTAGGAGCCGTTGGCGTATTGCGGCATCGTGTGCCCCTTGGCGCTGCGCAGCACGGTGGTGGTCTGTCCGAGGCCGTCGTTCAGCACGGCACTTACGAGCCAGGCAAAAGGCAGGCGGCCCACAAACAGGCCCGTGCCGCCACGCAGCACAAGGCGTTGGTTACCCAATACGTCCCAGTTGAAGCCTACGCGCGGGCTTACGCTGATTTTGGCTTTCGGCGTCTGGTCGGTGCGGTAGTGCTGGCCGCCGAAGTCGATGGCATAGAAGCCTTCGTTGTAGGCAGGCGGGGCGGGTGTCGGTGTGAAGGATGAACTCCACGGGAAGTCCCTGACGGCAGATTGGCTGGGGTGCAGGGCGGGGTAGAGGGGGAGTTCGAAGCGCACGCCGTAGGACAGGCGGAAGCGGTCGGACACCTTGAAGTTGTCCTGGGCGTAGAGCGAGAGGTTGTGGAGCGACAGGTGCGAGGTGTACTGCGAATGGTCGGCGTTGTTGCCGTAGCCGATGCCGAACACGCGGGGGGCTTGGCCGAACACGCTGGCCCAGTCGCCGGCAGCCGCCTGCTCGGGCGTTACCTCAAAGGCGAAATAGCCTGCTCCGGCCTGTGTGTAGCCGTTGGCCGCCTTCGTGAGTTCGTATTGCAGGCCCAGGATGAGGTCGTGGCGGCCCAGCTTGCCCGTCAGCTCCTCGGTTACCACGGCATTCTTGGCCTGTACGAGGTTGCCCACCGTGAAGAGGTCGCTTCCGGTAAAGGACCATGCGGGATAGATGCCCTGGCCGTTGTTCATTACCAGTTCGAGGGTCGGTTGGCTGCCGTACTCGCTGCTGCGCGGCTGATCCTGGAAAGAGTAGGTGGCACGCAGCACGTTGCTCCAACGGTCGCTCAGCTCCGAGTTGAGTTCGGCGGCAGCGGAGGTGAAGTTGTAATGCTTGAAGTAGCGGGCGGCAAAGGAGGTCATGCCGTAGTAGCTCTTGGAGCCGTAGGTGGTGTTGCTTCCGCCGTAGATGTAGGTGCTCTGGTTGCTTCCGATGCTGCGGCTGTTGGACGCGTCGCTGTTCTCCTTGCTCTCGCTGTGGGTGAAGCGCACGCTCAGCTTGTGGCGGTCGTTGATGTTCCAATCCAAACGGGCAAGGAGGCGATAGGCGGGGGTGCTTACGTCGAAGCCCTGCCACTGGCCTGTTTGGAATCCGTAGTGTTCGTTCAGGTATTTGCTCAGGGAATTAAGCTGATCCAGCGTGGGGCGGCGGTTGGTGTCGGTGTACTTGCCGTTGTCGCCGCCAGTCGCACGGGCCACGGGGCCGGCCGTAACATTATCCATATATTCGCCGTTTACGAAAAAGAAGAGACGGTCCTTCACGATAGGGCCACCCACGCTTACGCCATAGGTGCGGCTGTAGCCCTTGTCGAGAGAGAACTTCTCCTGCCCCCCAACGTGGGTGCCCCGTAGCCGGTTGCCTGTCATATAGGCGTAGGCCGTGGCGTGGAAGTCGTTGGAACCTGAACGGGTTACGGCATTGATGGAAGCGCCGTTGAATCCGCTCTGACGCACGTCGTAGGGCGTGCTGCTTACGCTAACCTGCTCCAAAGCATCCAGCGAAATAGGCTGGCCGCCACCGGGGAGTATGGAGGACTGAGCCAGGCCAAAAGAGTTGTTGAACTGCGCTCCGTCCACCGTAACGCTGCTTTGGCGGAAGTTTCCGCCGCCCACGGCAAAGGCTCCGCACGCTGCGCTGCCCTGCGGGGTAAGATTGAGTAAGTCGTCGAACTGGCGGGTAACCGTAGGCAGCTCTTGGATTTGCTTTTGGCTGACGGAAGTGAGGGTACCCGACCGCTCGAAGCGCATATTTCCACGGTTGGCCACGGCACTCACTACGGCTTCGTCAAGTCCTGTGGCGCTTTCGTCCATTGTCAGCTTGAGTGAAACGGGGGCTCCTAATTGCAAGGTGAGGTCTTCTACCGATACTTTCTTGTAACCTATATAACTTACTGTAAGAGTGTAGGGTCCGCCGGTCTTGAGGCCGTTCAGGAGAAAACTACCCTTGGTGTTCGTCGTCGTGGCGTAGCGGGTACCGGTGGGTTGATGCACGGCGATGATGTTGGCTCCTACGATGCTCTGGCCTTCGGCATCGGTAAGTTCGCCGTTGATAGCGGAAGTGGTTACTTGCGCCTGGGTGGTGAGAGCCATCAGGGCGATGAGTGCCAACATGGCTTGTCTGATGAAACGTGGCATAAGGATAATGGTGCTTAATTAAAGAGCAAGCCGTTCCTGCCAATATGGTGAGAACGGCTTGTGTCTGAGTTGTAGAATTTGGTTCAAAAGGGATTATTCTTCTGCTTGGGCAGGGGCTTCCTCTTCAGCGGGTGCTTCAACTTCCTCTGCGGGAGCGGGCTCGGCTGCGGGTGCTTCTTCGGCGGGAGCTTCCTCTACGGGAGCTTCTGCGCCTTCTGCAATGACGGTGAAGGGGAGTTCGGCGGTTACGCCCTTGTAGATCTGTACGGTGGCTATGTAGTTGCCCACGCTCTTCACGTCCTTGACGGCAATGGTCCTGCGATCCAACTCAATGCCGCGCTTCTGGAGCTCTTCGGCGAGGTGCTGGTTGTTCACGCTGCCGTAGATGGTGCCGGTAGCGCTTACCTTGGCAGAAATGACAATGTCCTTGATGGCCTCGATGCGCTGCTGGAGCGTCTGAGCCTCCTGCTGGAGCTTCTCAATCTTCTTGGCCTGCTGCTTGAGCGTCTCGGCGAGTTGCTTGCGGGCGCTCTGGGAGGCAATGACGGCTTTTCCCGAGGGAATGAGGTAGTTGCGGCCATAGCCGTCCTTAACGGTAACGATGTCGTTCTTGTAGCCAAGTCCGACTACGTTTTCTTTCAGTATTATTTCCATAATGCTTGTTCCTCCTTTAGTTATTTCATCAAATCGGTTACGAAGGGTAGCAGGGCGAGGTGGCGGGCACGCTTCACGGCCTGTGCCACGCGGCGCTGGTACTTCAGGGATGTGCCTGTGATGCGGCGGGGCAGGATTTTGCCCTGCTCGTTGAGGAACTTCTTCAGAAATTCGGGATCTTTGTAGTCGATGTACTTGATACCGCTCTTCTTGAAGCGGCAATACTTTTTCTTCTTAACGTCGATTGCGGGGGCGTTGAGGTAACGAATTTCGCTTTGTGCCATGATTTAATCCTCCTTTTGCTGTTTGTGACAACGCTTTTCGGCATAAGCCACGGCGTACTTGTCGAGTTTGACGGTGAGGAAGCGAATCACACGCTCGTCGCGGCGGAATCCAACCTCAAGCTGATTGATTACTTCGGGCTCTGCCTTGAACTGGAAGAGCTGATAGAAGCCGGTACTCTTCTTGTCGATGGTGTAAGCCATCTTTTTGAGGCCCCAACTCTCTTCGTTCACAATCTCAGCCCCTTTGTCGGTGAGCAGAGTCTTGAACTTGTTTACCGTCTCCTTCATCTGGTCTTCAGACAAAACGGGAGTAAGGATGAAGACGGTTTCGTAATTGTTCATCATTGTTTTGATGTTTTGGTTAATTGGTTGATTGATTTTATCTGCTTGCGGCACAATGTGCGCAAAAGCGTTGCAAATTTAGCGCTTTCCTGTGAGTTGGCCAAGCTTTCCTGCTGTTTTTTCGCTCAAAAGCTTTGGGGACGCTTTGTTTTGCTTTGTTGGGCCTGCGTTTCGGCGGCTAAAGCGTGCCTGACCTGCAAAAGAGGGATTTCGCTCTGCGGTATCGGTAAGGCCTGTCGTACAGAGTAGCGAAAACTAGTGTATGGAGTAGTGCGAACTAGTGTATAGAGTAGGAAAAATTAGTGTATGGAGTAGTGCAAACTAGTGTATAGAGTAGGAAAAACTAGTGTATGGAGTAGTGAAACGCGTAGGCTATGCCGCTTCTTTCTTACAGGCTTTCAAGTTCTTCTATTTGGGCGAGGATTTTGTCGGCTTCGCGCATGGCGGGGCGGTGGAAGCAGGTCCAGCCGATAAGTCCGCCGATGCAACCGCCTATCAGGGCGCAGAGCCCCATGGAGGCTATTTCTTTCACGCTGGTCATGCCCATGGCACGCGTTACTTCATAGACGTAGCCTGCGCCCCACAGCAGGGTGATGGGCAGCCCTATGCGGATGTGCCGGCTGTTGAGCCGCTTGTAGCGCTCCACGCGTCGGGCGGTGGCCAGCATGTCGGCCTGCGTGCTGCATTGCCGCTTTTCCATGCGCAGGAAGTAGGCGCTTACGGCGTTTCCGGCAAGGAAAATGAAGGTCAGTATTAGGAAATAGGGGCGTATGCCTTGTTCAAAGGAGACGCTCAGCACGAGTACGAGGGCCAAAAGGCACACGGCCAGGCCCTTGTTGCCCAATGCGTGGAGGGAATCTACGCTGGATTTTACGGCCTTGCGCATCTGTTTGTCGGTAAAGTCGGCCTGGCTGTCGAGGCGTTGCTGAAGGGTGGCGAGTTGGCGGCGCATCTCTTCGAGTTCGGGGGAATGGGTGTCGTTAGTCATGGCTGAGGGGTGTTAGTGTTCGGGAGCTTCGTTCATGTGTTTGAGTTGTTCGCGGATGCGTACCAGCCGCACGCTTACGTTCTTGGCCGAGATGCCCACGATGCTGGCTATTTCCTCGTAGCTGAGGTCTTCGAGCCAGAGCAGCACGATGGCGCGGTCGAAAAGCCCCAGCCGGTGGATGCGGTCGTGGAGCAGGCGGATTTGGCGGTCGTCGGCATTGTCGCTGGCCACGTCGGCGCTGTGCAGGCCGATGGATTCGAGGGAGTTGGTGGCGGGTTGTCGGCGGGCGCGGCGGTCGGCGCTGATGCAGGTGTTCATGGCTACGCGCCATACCCACGACCGTGGCCGGTCCTTCTGCTGCACGTCTGCGTAGCCCTGCCAGAGATTGATGAGAACTTGCTGCACGAGGTCGTCCACCTCCTCCGGGCTGTCGGAGAACATAAGGCACACGGTGTAGATGGTGCCTTTCTGTTCTTTCACCATGCGGGTGAAGTCTTTCTCCTGTTGAGTCATAATGTGTGGTGTTAGGGTCAGGCACTTTGGCCGTGCCTTCTGCGAATTAAGACGCTTTCCTGGTGCCGTTTGCTACGCGACGCGTCCAAAAAAGTGTTCCGCAAAGGCTTTTTTCTTGGCTTTTGCGGAACACTTCAGGCTTATTCGGGATTTTTACTGTCCATGCAGATGGTTACGGGGCCGTCGTTGAGGAGCGTTACTTGCATGTCGGCTCCGAACTCTCCCGTGGGCACGTCGCGGCCGGTCAGTTGGCGGAGCTTCTCCACGTAGAGCTCGTAGAGCGGCACGGCGATGTCGTGCCCGGCCGCCCCGATGTAGCTCGGACGGTTGCCCTTGCGGTAGCTCGCCATCAGCGTGAACTGGCTCACCACGAGGGCCTGGCCGCCAATGTCGGTAAGGGAGCGGTTCATCACGCCCCGCTCGTCGTCGAAGATGCGGAGGGCGGCCACCTTACGCGCCAGCCAGTCGGCATCGGCGGGCGTGTCGTCGGGACAGATGCCCAAGAGGATGAGCAGCCCCTGCCGGATTTCGCCGTGCGTCCGGCCTCCGATTTCCACTTTCGCGTGCTTCACGCGCTGCACTACTGCCCGCATGGCTTACTTCTTCCAGGGCAGGAGCGCACTCATCTGCTGCTGGAGTTCACGGGCCTTCTCTCCCGCCACTTCGGCGTAGTGCTCGCTGTGGTCGGCGTAGATGATGCCGCGACTGGAATTGACCAAGAGGCCACAATCGGCGGTCATGCCGTACTTGCACACCTCCTCAAGGCTGCCGCCCTGCGCTCCCACGCCAGGCACCAGCAGGAAGTGGCGCGGAGCCAAGCGGCGGATGTCGGCAAACAGGCTTCCCTGCGTGGCACCTACGACGTACATCATCTGGGACAGGTCGCCCCACAGCTGACTCGTGGTCAGCACTTTCTCAAACAGCCGCTCGCCGCGCATGTCGGCGGTCAGCTGGAAGTCGCGGCTGCCCTTGTTGCTCGTGAGGGCGAGGAGGATGACCCATTTCCCCTGATAGCTGAGGAAGGGGCTGACGGAGTCTTCACCCATGTAGGGCGCGACGGTCAGCGCATCGACATCCAAATCCTCGAAAAAGGCGCGGGCGTACATGGCGGAGGTGTTGCCGATGTCGCCCCGCTTTGCGTCGGCAATGATGAACTGCTCGGGATAGTTGGCCCTGATGTACTTGATGGTCTTCTCAAAGGCCTGCCAACCCTTCAAGCCGAAGCATTCATAGAAGGCGAGGTTGGGCTTGTAAGCCACGCAGTAGGGCGCGGTGGCGTCTATGATGGCTTTGTTGAACGTATAGATGGGGTCTTCTTCTCCCAGCAGATGCTCGGGAATCTTCTTGAGGTCGGTGTCAAGCCCCACGCAGAGGAAACTTTCCTTCTTGCGGATTTCGGAAACGAGGTCGGTGTATGTCATGCTATATTATATATAATGTGTATTGCCGGGAGCGGACTACAGTTCGGCTTCTTGCAGGCGGTTGGCGTTTTCGGCTACGATGAGCTGGTCTATGCAGCCTTGGATGTCGCCGTCCATAAAGGCTCCGAGATTGTAGATGGTGTAGTTGATGCGGTGGTCGGTGATGCGGCCTTGCGGATAGTTATAGGTGCGAATCTTGGCGGAGCGGTCGCCCGTGCTGACGAGGGACTTGCGCCGATTGGCTATGTCCTCGGCATACTTCCTGTGCTCATTGTCGTAGATGAACGTGCGCAGGCGTGCCAGCGCACGCTCCTTGTTCTTGGGCTGGTCGCGCGTTTCGGTACACTCAATCAGGATTTCCTGCACCTCGCCGGTGTTGGGGTTTTTCCAGTTGTAGCGGAGGCGCACGCCGCTCTCCACCTTGTTTACGTTCTGGCCGCCCGCGCCGGAGCTGCGGAAGGTGTCCCACTTTATTTCGCCCTCGTTGATGACCACATCGAAGGCTTCGGCTTCAGGCAGGACGGCCACGGTGGCAGCACTCGTATGGACGCGGCCTTGGGTCTCGGTGGCGGGCACACGCTGCACGCGATGCACGCCGCTCTCGTACTTCAAGGTGCCATAGACGTCGGCCCCCGTAACGCTGCACACGATTTCCTTGTAACCGCCGGCGGCTCCCTCGCTGTAGCTGCTTACTTCGAGGTGCCAGCCCTTCTGCTCGCAGTATTTGGTGTACATGCGGAACAGGTCGCCGGCAAAGAGGGCCGCTTCGTCGCCGCCTGTGCCGCCGCGTATTTCGAGGATGGCGTTTTTGCTGTCCTCGGGGTCTTTGGGGATGAGCAGGATTTTTATTTTCTCTTCCAGGGCGGGGAGGCGCTCTTCGCAGTCGGCCACTTGCTCGCGTGCCATCTCTTTCAGGTCGGGGTCTGACTCGTTGATGAGCATGTCCTTTCCTTCTTCGAGGTTGCCCAGGAGGTCGGCGTATTCCTTGCGCACGGCCATGAGGTCTTCCAGGTCTTTATACTCCTTGGTAAGGCGCACGAAGCGTTGCTGGTCGGCTATGACGGAGGGGTCGGTGATGAGTGTGCTGACCTCGGCAAAGCGTGAGCGGAGGCCGTCGAGTTTTTCTAAGAGTGTGTTCAAGGGTGATGGGGTTTAGGTGCCCCTTTTGCGCTTCGTCGGGGTGGATTCGCGGACAGGGGGGCGGGTGTGAACTGTCGTATAAAGGAGTGAAAACTGTCGTATAGGATAGGTGAAACCGTCGTATAGGGTAGGTGAAACTGTCGGCGGGATAGTTTTGCCGGTCAGCGGACGAGTATTTTCCGGCCTGCTTGCAGGTAGATGCCGCGTGCCGACTGCAGGTCGTGGACGGGGCGGCCCGTAAGGTCGCGCAGGGAGTGGCGGTGGCTGTCGCCGAGGGGGAGCGTGCTGACGCTTTCAGGCACAGGCTTTTTCCCCTGATAGATTTGCACGGGGGTCTGCTCGGTCTTGTAGCAGGCGAAGCGGGGGGCGCCGGAGTTGTACTGGATGGAATAGTTGCTGCGGCTGACGCTACGGATGTCGGCATTGCCCTCGCCATCGAAGCTGATGTCCCACAGCGCGTCCTGATCGGCCTGTTCAATGGTGTAGAGCTTGTTCGCGCTCCCCGTCAGGGCCAGATAGCCCTTGCCCACGGAGTCATAGAGGGTGAAGTGGGTGCCGGAAGTGCCGAGCGTAACGGCATAGGGCTTGTTGTGGGTGCCCGTCTCGGTGATGATGATTCCGTTTTCGGCCTTCAAATCGACCTCAGCGCGGATGTCCTTGCCCTGCTCGCTCATGACCGTGCCGGCTGTGCCGCACACGATGAGCAGAGGTGCGCCTTCCGTGAGGTCGGAGGTACGGATTACGAGGCGGTATTCCCGCTCATCCACGATGGGGTCGGGCACGTCGGGGAGGTCGGTCGTATCGGAAGGCGTGGGGGGAATGGTGTCCGGATAGACTTTGTGGTCGTAGGGGTTCTTGTAGTCGGTGGAGCTGAACTGCTCCGTCTTGTACTTGCCGCCCCAGACGTACTGCTCCAAGCCGGGGAAGTCGATGTAGGGATTGCGATTGCCCTGCACCGCGTAAGCGGCGTTGTTCCTGTCAATCTCTTTCTGGCTCACGGGGTCGTTCTCGGCCCACTCCAGAAACATATCCACGCACCAGCTTGCCATACCGGGGTAGGAGCCGTGCCCGAACACCTCGCCGCTCCAACCGTTGATGCGGTCCTCGTAGCAAGTGGCCATGTAGAAGTAAGTGCGGGCGAAGTCGCCTTTGTATTCGTCGTTCGGCTCAAACACGATGCCGCTGTAGCCCTTGCGGGTGCTCTGGCCCAGCTTGCTGAAGCCGCCTTCGCTCTTGTACTTGTCGCCGGTAGTTTCGCCGAAGGGATAGTTGCTGCGGCGGTTGTTTACGTAGCCGTCGGTGGGATAGACGTGGAAGATGTCGGCCTTCATCGGCGAGGCTTCATTGAACCAGCTTTGGGGCACGGAGTGCTCACGGTTGTAGGCATCGCCCTCCTGCTTGTAATTCTTTCCCTGGGCCGAGCCGCCAATCTCGTAGTTGGTGGTGCAGGAATACATGTCCCAGAGTTTGCCGTCGGCTCGGCGGTCGGTCTTCTTGTAGGCTCCCCACAGGCCGTCGTAGCCGATGTTGGTGTGTGGGCCTATGATGCGGAACAGGGCCGTTTTGAGCGATGCGCCAGTCTTGCCGTTGGCATCTGTGTAGTAGCCTTCAGGGGCTTGTGCCGTCGCGCCGGTTGCGACCAGAAGCAGGAGGCTGATAAGGTTAAAGCGTAAGCTTTTCATGTGTGTATGGGTTTGTCGTTGCATGTTTATGAGAGGGTTTCCCGTAGTCTATAGGGTAGTGTTTCCTGTCGTATAGGACAGTTTTCCGTAGTCTATAGGACAGTTTCTCCTGTCGTATAGGGTAGTTTCTTTTCTTTTGCGGACAGGGCGCAGGGGTCTTGGGCGGGTGCGGCCTCCTCCTGCCTTAGCGGGCAATCCACGCTTCGGGGTTGAGCTTGGCCGTCTCCTTGCGGAGCTGGAACTGCAAGGTGCAGTTGCCCGAGGCATCGCGGGCCACCGTGCCCAGCACCTGCCTGGTGGTAACCTTCTGCCCCTTGCGCACGGAAGCCCCCGAGAGATTGCAATACACGCTCATGTAGCTGCCGTGGCGGACGATGATGTTCGTCATGCCCCCGTAGGAGAACACGGCGGTAACCTCGCCGTCGAACACGGCACGGGCCTGCGCACCGGCCTGCCCTGTGTAGTTCGTGCCGTTGTTCGGGATGCTCACGCCGCTCAGGCCCTCGATGGCATTCTGCCCGTAGTGGCCCGTAATGCTGTACGGCCCCGTGATGGGCACGGGCAGGCGGCCCTTGTTGTTGGCGAAGTTGGCCGAGAGTTGCCGGTCCACGTTGTCGGCGGCTCGGAAGCTGCCTTTCTTGTTGCTGTTGCCGCTGGCGTAAGGGGCGGTTTCCGACTTCTTGCCCTTCGACTTTTTGCCCTTCTTGGCGGCTTCGGCTTCGGCAGCCTTACGGGCGCGTTCTTCCTCGGCCTTGCGTCGTGCTTCCTCAGCCTTGCGCTTGGCCTCCTGGCGGCGTATTTCTTCCTGAATGAGCTTGTCGATTTTAGCATTCAGGTTGGCGGCTTTCTTTTTGTTGGCGGCAATGGCTCCTTGCAGCTGGCGGCTCTTGGCGTTCAGCCCGTCCACGACTTTCTGCCGCTCCACCTGCTTTTCTTCCAGCACTTTCTGTTCGGCGCGGCCCTGCGCCGCCATCTGCTCCTTGGCCGACTTGGCACGCACCAGCTCCTCGCGTTTGCGCACCACGGCCTTCTCTTTCTCCTTCACTATGAGACCCTGCGCACGCTGGTACTTGGCGTATTCCTGCATGTACCGCATACGCAAATACATCTGCCGAAAGTCTTTCGCGGAAAAGATGAAGACCAGCTTGTTCTGCATTATCTGATTGCGGAACATATAGATGGCTCCCTTCTGGAACTTGGCTTTGCATTCGTCCAGCTCCTTTTGGAGTGCGGCAAGCTGGACTTCGAGTGCGTTCACCTCGCGCTGCATCGTATCGACCTGCTGCTGGATGCCGGCCACGTACTTGCGCTTGTCGCTAATCTGGGAGTTGATGAGCATGAGGTTGGACAGCTGCGACTGCACGTCCTTTTTCGTGGTTTTAAGCAGCTGTTCGCCTTCGGCAATCTTGGACTTGAGCGCAGCCTGCTCCTGCTGGAGCTTCTGGATGCTCTTGTTGGTAACCTTCTGGGCGGGTGCGGCCAGGGCTATCAGCAGGAAGGCGACGATGGTGGGTAAGAGGCGTTTCATGGAAGGGTGGGGGAGTGTGGGTTCACAGGGCGAGAAGGGCCTTAAACAGGGCGTTGGCATCGCGTTTCTTATACTTCGTCTCGTCTATCTCGGTGCGCGTGGCCCATTGCCTTTCGTTGCTGATTTCCGTGAGCGACATATTGAAGCCTGCTTCCTTGGAGGCTGTGCGGAAGCGTACCTGATGGTTGGAGGGAATCTTGTGGCGGTTCACCTTGCCGAAGGCGGAGTAGGTCCAGCTCAACTGGCTGTCGGTGCGCCCCGCCATGTTGTCGCCCCAAAACAGGGCCTGGATTTCCCTGAAGCCCATCTGGCGCTCGCTGAGGGCGGCGATGTCGGCATAGGGGGCGCGGACGTATTGCTTGTTCACGCGGTCGATGAGCAGCACCGTGTCGGGCGTGAACTCCAGCGTGCCGACATTCATGCCGAGCAGTACGAGGTTGAGCTGCACCACGTCGTCGCGCAGCATTCTCAGCCTGCCGGAGCAACTGAGGTCTTCGCCGATGAGTTCCACGCCTGCCCGAGCCGACACGGCTTCGGGCAGCGACACGACGTCGGCGGGGCTTGTGCCGCCTGTCGTGGGGGAAGTGGCGTTTTGGCTTCCGTGGCAACCGGCCATCAGCAGGACGGCGAGGAGGAGGTATAGGGTGTGCTTCATGGTCGGGTAGGGATGGTTGTTCGTGGTCTATAGGGTGGCTGTTCTTAGTCCGCCGATAGTTTTTCCTGTCGTATAGGGCAGTGCGGCTTAGTCTATAGGATAATTTCTCTTGGTCTTTAGGGCTGGAGTTTCTCTCCCTTGTGCGGTTTTCTTTCTCCTATGAATGAGTTTGTTGAAGTCCTTCACTTCATTTCTTTCTTGAACGGGGCGGTTTGCCCTTTCCCGCCCCCTCTCGGATGAGGCGCTGGTGTTCGGAGAGTTCCTCGTCGGGGACGTCGCTCAACTCCACGGCCCGGTTGATGTAGCGCAGGGCTTCGCGGTCGCGCCCCATGCAATGCAGAATCCAGGCGTAGGTGTCGAGAAACGTAATGCTTTCGGGCTCTTCCTCCAAGGTGCGGCGGCTCAGTTCCTCGGCACGCTGGAGGTTGCGCCCCAGCTGCGAGAGCTGGTAGGCGTAGTTGTTGAGCATCATCACGTCGGTGGAGTCCATCTGGATGGCCGTCTCGTAGGCTTCCACCGAGGCTTCGGTGTTGTTCAGGTTGGTGTAGATGTCGCCGCATAGGCCGTAGAGGCGCGGAGCCATGGGGTCGTCGGACGGGAGCTGCACCGTGTTGATGCCCCTTTGGCAGGCATCGAGGGCTTTCAGCGTGTCGCCGAGGCTGAAGTGGCCGAGGGCTTCGTAGAAGTAGTAGCTCAGGAAGTCGGGCTCAAAGGCTTCGCCTTCGGCGCAAAGCTTCACGATTTGCTGCGACTGCTCCCGTTCCTGCTCCTCCGTCCAGAGGCTGACAGTGTCCACAATGACCGTGTCGGTTTCCAGCGCGAGGGTGTCGTCCATGACTGCGGTGTCGGCCACTGCCTGTTCGGAAAGCCTGATGGTCGCTATGAGGGCTTGGCGCAGGGCCTTCACCTTGTCGTAGTAGCGGGGCGTGCCTTTCAGTTTCTCCTTAATGCGTTCGGGCGTGGAGGGGTCCGGCATAGCCTTCACAAGGAGAGAGTCGTAGGTGGCCTCAGCCAGTTCGCGCCGCCCCATGCAGTCGTAAATCTCAAACCGCTCCCACGCCGTCATGGCGTCGGGCTCGTCCAACTGCTCCATACGCTCCACCGTGGCCAAGGCTTGCGGGTATTGCGCCTGTATCTTGTAGAGTTGCACAAGCAGGCCCAGATCGCCATAGCCCGGGCGCGGCTCGCGGCAAATCCTTTCGTAGAGGCGCGTAGCCCCTGCGTAGTCGCCACGGCTCAGCAGGTGGTCGGCCAGCCTCTCGCGGATGGTGGCGTTGGCCGTATCGGTGCGGTAGGCCCGGCGCAGGAGCGAGTCGCCCTCTGCCACCCAGGCGCTGTCGATAAGCGCCGATGCTGCCAGCTTGAGGTTGGCCATGTCGTAGAGGGCCGCCGTGTGGTCGGGCGCAATGCGGAGGCATTCGTTCAGAAGCTCAAAGGCGGCGTCGGGATGCCCCGCCATGCGCTGGCATACTGCCGACATGTACAGCGCACTCAGCACCGTGTCGGTCCTTTCCGTCCGGCTCTTGCGCTCCTGGGCGGACTGCCGCAGGGCAGGCCTGCCGGCCACAGCCGTCAGCGCTACGAGGGCCAGCAGTATGTAGGCGACTTTTCTGAGCATCATACCATCGGGAGCGAATGACCGTTGATTTTGCGGTAAAGGTCAAGGGCGTAAACGTCCGTCATCCCGCTGAGGTAATCCAGCACCGCCATGACCCGTGTGCTGAGGTCGTCGGCTCGCAGCTCGTACTGGCTGGAGGCTTGGTTCAGAAGCAGGCGCGAGTAAGCCTTGTCGGGGTGCGTGACGGCCTCGGTTACCTGTTCGAGGAGCGTATATATAATATGGTAGCCCGCAAGGTCGATGTCGGTAACCTCTTTGCAGTTGTAGATGCGGCTGACGGCCACTTTCTGGCAACGGGCGTAGGCTTGCTGCAAAGGCTCGGGCAGGTGGTCGATGAGCGCTCCTTGGAACTGTCCGCTCAGTATGAGGGATTCGTTGTCGATAAAGAGCTTCACGCACGCCGACTCCAGGGCTCCGATGACGCATGAGCGGTAATAGACCATCTGGTCGTTGAGGTCGGTGCAGCCGGGATAGGCATTTCTCATTTGTTCCTGCACGTCGGCGGGGAAGAAGTCGAGGAGCAGTTGGCTGGCTTCGTCGTAGGAGAGCAGGCGGAGCTTGAATGCGTCCTCGATGTCCATAATCTCGTAGCAAATATCGTCGGCCGCCTCCACAAGATACACCAGCGGGTGCCGCGCAAAGCGCACGCCGTCGGCATTGCACTGTATTTCCGTCAGCCCCAGTTCACGCGCTATGCGGAGGTAGTCCTCACGCTCGGCGGTGAAGAAGCCGAACTTGCTTTTCGTGCCGCACAGGTTGCTGCTGTAGGGGTACTTCACGATGCTGGCCAGCGTGCTGTAGGTGAGCACGAAGCCGCCTTTCCTGCGTCCTGCAAACTGGTGGGTGAGCAGGCGGAAGGTGTTGGCGTTGCCGTCGAAGTTCACTATGTCGGCCCAGACCGCCGGGGGGAGCATCCCCTTCAGGATTTGTCCCTTGCCCTCGCTGAAGTAGCTGCGTATGGCCCGCTCTCCGCTGTGGCCGAAGGGGGGGTTGCCCATGTCGTGGGCGAGGCAGGCCGCACTGACGATGGCCCCGATGCTCTGGAAGTCGGCTTCGGGAGCCTGATCGGGGTGGAGGCGCAGAAGTTCGCTGCCCACGTCGTTGCCAAGGGAGCGCCCCACGCTGCTCACCTCAAGGGAGTGCGTCAGGCGGTTATGGACGAACACGCTGCCGGGCAGGGGAAAAACCTGCGTCTTGTTTTGCATTCGGCGGAAGGCCGAACTGAAAATCAGGCGGTCGTATTCCCGTTGGAACTCGGGGCGGCGTTCTGTAGGGCCGGCCTTCACGCCTTCTTTGCCAAGGCGCTTCGACGATATGAGTTGCTGCCAATTCATTTGCGTAATCCGGTTTGAGCCTACAAAGTTAAGCATTTTCTCGCACTTATTCCCCTTTTTCGAAGAAAAACTGCGCCGAGCCTCGTTTTTTCGCCTGTTCAAGCCTTGCTTCCTCCTGCTTTTCGCTTTTCCATCTGCCCGATGCTCATCCCTCTCCGGCGGCGAGGAGGGGCGCCCGGCTGGATGGTTTTCACTAGTGTATAGGCTAGTTTTTTCTAGAGTATAGGCTAGTTTTTTCTAGAGTATAGACTAGTTTTTTCTAGTGTATAGAGTAGGGCGTGTGGTCGGTAAGGGCTTGAAATCAGGGGTATAGACCTCTGCCGAGCAGCCCTCTGCCAAACGCTCCGCTCCTGCCTTCTCCCGCCACGAAAGGGAGGCTGCGCAAAAAAATCGGTGCGCCGGCATAATTTTTAAGCTTTTTTAGAGTTATAGAATGTGTAAAGCCCCTTTCACGACCATGACCATTGAAGTAATCAATCGTTCACACCACGCTCTTCCGGCCTATGCCACGCCGCTCAGTGCCGGCCTTGACCTGCGGGCCAACCTTGAAGCTCCCGTTACGCTCCAGCCCATGGAGCGCCGCCTCATTCCCACAGGACTTTTCATCGCCCTGCCCGCCGGCTATGAGGCGCAGGTGCGGCCCCGTTCCGGCCTGGCCCTGAAACATGGCCTTACGGTGCTCAACGCCCCGGGCACGATAGATGCCGACTACCGTGGCGAAGTGGGCGTTGTCCTTATCAACCAGTCGGAGCAGCCCTTTACCATTGAGGACGGCGAGCGGGTGGCGCAACTCGTCGTGGCACGCCACGAACAGGTGGAATGGCGCCCCGTGGAACAACTCGCCGACACCGAGCGCGGTGCGGGGGGCTTCGGCCACTCTGGAAGGGAGTAGATGAGATAAGTGTAGCACGAAGAGTAATTTGACCCTCCCTCCGATTCGTCTGTCTGCCCATTAGTTCCTACTCACATTCCCTCGCTGATGACTGCGCCTACGAAGAAATCCGTTTTCCGTGCCACGTCGCTCATGGGCGGCGTGCAGGTGCTCACCATCCTCATCAACATTGTCCGCAACAAGCTGGCGGCTGTGCTTATCGGAGCGGCGGGCATGGGCCTCGCCGACCTGTATAGCCGCACGGCCGACTTCCTTTCGCAAGCCACCAGCTTCGGCATAGGCATCTCCTCGGTACGCCGCCTTGCCGCTATGCACGAAGCCGGCAACCAGCGGGAATGTGCGCATTACGTCAGGCTCATCCGCACGCTCACCCTTTGGCTGGCCGCCCTCGGTGCAGTAGTGTGCCTTGTGGCCGCCCCCCTCCTCAGCCGCTGGAGCGTGGGCGGAAGCAGCATTACCCCGGGTTTCTGGAAACTGGCCGCAATGGTGGCTTTCATTACGCTGGCTGCCGGCGAAACGGCCATACTCAAGGCTACCCAGCAACTTCGCAAAATTGCCGTAAACACCACACTCAGCGCCGTAGCCACGCTCGCTTACGCCGCTGCATTCTACACGGCTTTCGGTATGCGCGGTATCATTCCCGTGCTCATCCTGTCGTCTGCCACGGTGTGGCTGCTCACGCTCCGCAGCACACTCCAAAACTTCCCGCTGGCCCTGCTCCGTCCCCGCAGGGATTTCTTCCGCCGCAGCCGGAGCGTACTGGCCATGGGGCTGGCCCTTGTGAGTGCCGGCATCCTGGGCAGCGGCAGCGAAATGGTCATCCGTTCTTTCGTTATTTCCCACGGTTCCCTCGCCGACGCAGGTCTCTATGCCGCAGGCCTGACGCTCACAGTGAGCTACGCACGCATCATTTTCTCAGCGATGGATGCCGATTACTACCCGCGACTTTCCGCTGCCATTACTTCGCCCACGTTTCTCTCGGCGACCGTCAATCGGCAAATAGACGTGCTGGTGCTTATGATGGCTCCGTTCCTCATTCTCTTTGCCCTCGTGCTGCCTGTCGCCGTGCGGGTGCTCTACGCCCCTGAATTTATGGCGGTCGAACCTATGGTACTTCTCGCTCTCGGCTACATGCTGTTCAAGTCCGTATATTCCCCCATGGCCTACCTCCCCCTGGCGGCCGGCCACTCGCGCGTATATCTTATAATGGAGTTGAGCTACGACGTGGTGTTCTGCCTGCTCGTCATTCTGGGCTACACCTTCTTCGGCCTGCCGGGCACGGGCGTGGCCCTCTCGGTGGCCAACGCCCTCGACCTCCTGGCCCTGTGGACCTTCTACCACCACCGCTATAAATACAGCCTTGAACGCGCCACGCTCCTCCGCGCCGCCTTTCAAGCCGTCCTCTTGGCGGCCACGCTTGCCCTCTGCCTGTCTGCGCCCTCCCTCGTGATGCGCTGCACCGTGGGCGGCGGGCTTTTCGCCCTCTCGCTGGCCTATTCCGTGTATTCCTATAAAAGATGAAATTCTCCATACTTGTAGCCGCCTACAACGCCCAGAAGTATCTTCCACGCTGCCTCGACTCGCTCTTCCAGCAGACAGAGCAGAGCCTGCAGGTTATAGTGATTGACGACTGTTCTACGGACGATTCCCTTCAGGTGGAACAAAGCTATACCAAAGTACGCGACAACTGCGTCCTCGTGCTGCATACGCCGCACAACAGCGGGCAGGCTGAAGCCCGCAACTTGGGTCTGAAATACGCCGTGGGCGAGCTTACGCTCATGGTCGATGCCGATGACTGGCTGGCCCCCGATTGCCTGGAGCAAATCTGGCGGACTTACACCTCCGCCCCCGACATTGACGCCGTGCCCATGCGTCTGCGCCTCGTGGCCGGCGACGGGATGGAGCAGGAGTGGAACGACCCGTCGCAGCTGCCCGTCATCATGACCGGCACGCAGGCCTGTGCCTACACGCTCAGCCGCAAGCTCCACGGGCTCTACGCCGTGCGCACCTCACTCCACCAGGAGTTCCCCTTCGACACCTCCTCGCGCCTCTATTCCGACGACAACACCACCTATATCCACTACCTCCACTCCCGCAAGGTGGCCCGCTCCGAGGGCATCTACTACTACCGCCAGCACGCGGCCAGCGCCACGCACCAGTACGGCCTCTCGCGCCTCATGTTCCTCCGGGCCAACATGTCGCTCCGCCTCCAGTTGGAGCAGTACGGCTGCGACGACGACATACTCCGCCTCTGCGAGGAGCATTGCTGGAACAACTATCTCGGCATCTACCGCGAAATGCAGGAACTGCGCCGCTCCGACTTCCTCACCGAGGAGCAGGAGGACGAAATCCGCACCACCTTGGACGAAGCCTACCATGCCCTGCGCCTCGACCGCCTCGGCAAAAAGCGGCTGCCCTTTGCCCTTTTCCAACTGGAGCAGAAGGCCATCATGACGGTGAAGCGCTGACGGCCCCTCTGCCACCTGCGGGCCACGGCCTATGCAGGAGCCTTTCCTGCCGTATAAAGCCCCTTCCCCCATCCTCCCTTAAAGCGAGAGTGCCGGCGAGGCGGCTTTTTTATAGTCCGCCGACAGGGGAAATTAGTCCGCCGACAGTTTTTCCTCCCTTATAGGACAGTTTTTCCTTCCGTATAGTAGAGTTGCAAGCGCCCGGCATACAAAGAAAGCCTCCCTTTGCGGGGAGGCTTTCTTATTAGTGGGCGCGTGTGCCTCGGCAGGGCCTAACGCAACACTTTCTTGCTGCCGACGATGTGGAGCGAAGAGGGCGTGGCGAGGGGCCGGCCTTGAAGGTCGAATGTCTGGGGATTGCCCTTGTCCGGCGTAGCGGGGGCGGCGGCAATGCCTTCGGGATCGACGCGCAGCAGGTAGGCCGTGCGGTCGTTTATAAGCCAGAGGGTGTGGTCGGCGTGGGAGGTTTTGTTGCAGAACACGGTGGCGAGGTTGGCAGCCTTGTCGCAGCCCAAGTAGCCCGCTTCGCAGCGCACGCGGCAGATGCGCGAGGTGGCGCGGAAGTCGGCATCGCCCGTCGTAACGGGCAGGGAGGTGGGCTCAATGTAGAGGGTGAGCGGCGTGTCGGAGGTGGCGGAGCCGTTGCCCGTCTTGAAGCCCGTGCTCTTGGCGCTCACGATGCCCGTACCCTCGGCCACGCTCATCTGCCAGCCGTCGGCGTGGGGCAGGATTTGCAGTTGGGTGGGGTCGCCCGTGGCGGAAAGGGCGGAGCTCACCTTGACTTGCATGGGGAAGGCCTTGCCGTCTTCCCAGAGGCTCATGGTGTAGTAGTGCTCAGGATTGAAGAGCTCCGTCTGGGTGTTCCAGTCGCCCTGCTCCGTGCTTAGGCGGGTGGGGAGTATCATCCAGCAGGCGTGGCCGAGAGAGTCGGCCGGTGTGGCCGTTCCCCAGCCTGCTATGCCCTGGGAGCCGGGTTCGTTGCAGTCCATCACGGTGCCGTCCTGCTTCAGCCAGAAGTACTGGGGAGCCTTGTCGGGGAACATCTGCCCCACGGTGTAGGCGGCTGTGGGCTGGGCGGTTGAGCCGGCGTTGCCCCCGTTGGTGAGTGCGCCGAAGTAGTCGCCCGTGCCTGTCTGTATGTAGTATGTGCCGGCCTTCTTGTCCTTGGCGATGAAGCGCACCAGCTGGGGGGCTCCCACTTCGGTGGGCTCGCCGCCAATGACGAAGCGCGAGTTCTGCACGGTCTTGCCCAAGCCTGAGGAGTGGGCGGCGGAGTAGCGACCGGCGTTGTAGAGGACGTACCAAGTGCCTTCCTCCAATTTCGTAACGGGGTGGAAGATGTCGGCTGCGGCATAGAGCCCGCGCAATTCTTCAAGCGGGGCGTCGTCGCTGAGGCGGACTTGGTCGTCGGGGTCTGGGGCGAAGAAGTTGGCGGTCTGTGCTTGCGAGAAGCCGTTCATATTGGCTATGGTGTAGTAGCCGTTGCCTCCGCCGCTCCATCCCATGTTCAGGTGGAGGCGGCCCTGGCTGTCGTAGCCGTCGGCCACAAAGGCATGGTTGCCTTGTCCGTTGTTGCCGCTGATGAGTATGGGGTGGCCTGCGTCCAACTCGTCGTAGATGCGTTGCTCGTAGGCGCTGAGGTCGTAGCCGGAGAAGTCGGAGTGGATGCCCTCGAAGAAGGCGTTCACGCCCTCGGTGCAGGAGGATGTGTAGGTGCCGGAGTTGCCGGGAGCGTAGTACATCTCGGAGGCCACGCCGCAGGCATACATCAGACGGGCCACGGCCATCTGGCTTTTGTAGGGCGAGGAGCTGCTGTAAGTGGCTCGGAGGTTGGCCCAATCCATGGGCAAGGCGCTCAGGTTGGCGGTAACGTAGGCCATGTGGTAGGTGCCGTCGAGATAGAAGTAGCGCTTCTGTCCACGGGCGCGGGTGGGGTAGCCCGTCTTCTGGTTCAGGGTGTAGAGAATCTGCGCCAGGGCCGTAGCCACGCAGCCGGAAGCCGAGCGCCTGTCCTCACCGTTCTGATAGAGGGTGGGGCACATCAGGTTGTAGGGCTCACCCTGGTCCCAGCGGCACTTCATGAGTTCCTTCACGCCTGAGGGATTGTAGGTGGCGGAGGCTCCGATGAACTGGGGGGCGGTGTGGGTGTCGGCACAGTGCTGGAGGTAGGCATCGAGGGCGGAGATGTAGCCTTGGAAATTGGCGTTGGCATTGGCTTCGGCGAAGGAGCCTTCGGCATAGCCTATGACGGCGGGCAGGCGGTCGTCGTGGCTGACGAGGGCAAAGCCGCTGGCGTTGCTTCCCACCACGCTCATCTGCCTCATCCGGCTGAGGGTGGTCAGCGTCTGGGGCTGTGCGGTGTGCTTCTCTACGGATGGGATGCGGCGTGCCTGGCCGAGCACTTGCCGTGCTGCTCCAATCATTTCGTTTTCGCTGCGCTGGCCGGCTGCGGCAGGCAGGACGAGGGCGGCGGCCACCGCCCACAGGCTAAGTTTTCTGAGCGTCATGTTTTCGTGCGATATACAGTTGCGTCTGCGAAATTACGGAAAAACGGGCATTTGAGCAAGAGAAATGCCGTTTTTCTGCGATTCCGGGGTGTGGCAGTGGCGGACGGGTGTCTTTTCCAAGCCCTGCGCTCCGTGCAATCCTCCGTCCGGGAGAAAGAGGCCGAGGGGACGTTTTTCCTAGTGTATGGACTAGTTTTTTCTAGTGTATAGAATAGTTTTTTCTAGTGTATAGAATAGTTTTTTCTGGTGTATAGAGTAGTTTTTCCTGGTGTATGGAGTAGTTCGCCGCCTGCCGCCGACAGCATATTTTAGAGGCTAAGTCTTGCCCATTTGCAGGGAATTTGCTAATTTTGTGCCGTCAAATCATAAATTCTCAACCATGAAGCGCATTTCATCCTTCTTCTTGATGCTGCTGGCTGTCAGCTTGATGCTGCCTGCCGGCGCACAGACAACCGACGTTATCGGCACCCTGCTGAAAAACGGCGGGGCATTCACCTTCGGCAGCCGCCGAGGCACGGGCTACGTGCTGGCAGAGACAGGCACCCACACCGTGAAGGGCCAGACGGGCAAGGCCGATGCGGCCAGCGGGCAGTGGGTGGTGGAGCCTTATAGCAACGGCTATACCCTGCGCAACATAGGCTCAGGGCGCTATCTACAGGCCACCGATGGCGTGAACAAGACCTACACCACAGGGGCGGGCAAGGCCACATTCTTTATCAAGGCATCGCCCAAAAGCAGCACGGCCCATCCCCGCGTCATCATAAGCACTACGGGCGACTACAGCGACTACACCTGCCTGCACGACGACGCTTCGCACAACGTGGTGAACTGGAACGCCAACAACTCCTCCGATGCCAATCCCTGCTCCGACTGGGAGGTGAAGGCCGTGGAGGGGCTCGACTTAGAGGCCGTTCGCACACATTTTGAGGAGGTGGGCCACCTGTGCGCACCTGCCGACGGCCAATATGTCAGAATACGCAACGGCGTGACGGGTATGTACATCGCGGAACGCCCCGACGACAACGGCCTCACCTGCGCCTACGACGATTCCACCAATCTGGCGCAATGCTGGAAAGTGACGGCGGCCTCGGGCGGCAAGTTCACCCTACAGAATGCCCGCACGCTGCGCTACATGGCCGTGTCGGGGCAGAACGGCTATCTGTTCACGACCCTGACGCAGAAGCCCCTCATTACCATTGCCGAAGTCAGCAGCACGTGGGAACGCTACTATAACATCACGTGTGGCGGCGTGTGCTTCTACAATTCGGGCGGCAACAACATTATTAACGGCAATACCACCGATGCCCGTTGCAAGTGGCTCTTTGTGAAGAGCAGCCTGACTGAGGAGCAGATACGGGAGGAGCAGGGCGACTATGCCCTGTATGCCGACCTCAGCGCCAACCAGACGAAATACAGCCTCGCCTTCATGAAGTTCTTCACGGACGGCTCATGCTCCGAATTGCAGGATGACTACAAGCAGATGAGCGATGCCGAACTGACCGCCGCCGTGGCTGCCGCCGGCCTCCCCGAATACTTGCAGAAAGTGGCCCTCAGGGTGAAGAATGCCGATTGGGCACCCTACGAGCAGAGCTTCCGCGTGGCCAGCTACGGCCCCTATTCCAAGGGGGACAGCTGGGCGGCGGTGAACAACCCCAAGACCACCGGCACATCCTACACCTACGGCCGCCTGTCGAACCCCACGGGCATCGTGGCGCACGCCGGCGACATGCTGGTGGTGTTCTGCGACCGCGCAGCCCCCTCGGGAGCCACCTTGCAACTGGAAGCCGTGCAGGGCACCGCCTACTCGGGCACGACCTACACGCTGAAGAAGGGCATGAACGTGTTTACCTTTGCCAACGACGTGCTGACCTACGTCTATTATCAGCTCAACTCCATCACACGCAACCTGAGCGACTTCCCACGCGTGAACGTCCACATTGAAGGCGGCGCGGTGAACGGCTGCTTCGACCTGACGCGCGGCCACACCAACGCCGATTGGCAATACATGGTGGCCAACATGCTGAAAGAAAGCCCCGTGCTTAATCTCAAGACCCCCAACCTCGTGTTTGCCTTCAATGCCGCCGCCGTGAAGAAGGCCTGCCCCAGCGACATGGAGGGCGTGCTGGCCGTGTGGGACGGCACCATCGGGCTTGACCGCGAGTTGCTGGGCTTCAACAACCAGTACATCCCCAACATCGAGGAACGCTTCAACAACATCTACAACTGCTTTAGCGGCGACGACGCCTACACCGGCTACATGCACGCCACCAACTATGGCGGCTACTTCAACGACACCACGCTGCCCACCATAATGAACCTCGAACAGCTGCAGCAGGGAGGCGTCTGGGGGCCGTCGCACGAAATAGGCCACCTGCACCAGGCCCTCTTCAATCTGGTGGGAAGCACCGAAGCCTCCAACAACATGTTTGCCAATGCCTACGTCTATCATCAGGGACGCACCACGGAACGCGCAGCCGCACCCCAGACGCTGTTCGATGCCTTCGCCAAGGGCACCTCGTGGTACGACCAGGACATCTGGACCATGACCAAGCTCTACTATCAGCTCTATCTCCACTACGTCGTGCAGGAAAACTGCCCCACATTCTTCCCCCAGCTGTTCGCAAAGTTCCGTGAAGACGGCCTCGACCGCCACAGCGCCACCCCCTCCGTCATTCGCGGCACGGGCGACTGCCTCAAGTTTGCACGCTACTGCTGCGAAGTGGCACAGGAAGACCTCACCGAACTCTTCCAAGCCTATGGCTTCTTCGTGCCCTGCACCGACCGCGCCGTCAGCGACTACGGCCAGTACACCGTCAATACTACGCAGGCCGACATCGACGAGACCCTTGCCGCTCTCCGCCAGTATCCGCGCAAGATGGGCAACCTCCTTTTCCTCGACGACCGCATCAAGCCCGTGCCCGCCACCTACGAGGGACACAAGGCCGGCGAAACCAAGAAGCGCCGCAGCGACGATCAGGTGGGCGAGGGCGTGAGCGCAGGCGACTACGGCCAGTACACCGACTATATCAGCGGCTACACGCGCGACACCTACCGCCCCAAGGCCGACGGCTACTACTACAACGTAACCTCAGGCGGCAAAATCACCATACGCGGCACAGGAGCCGAAGGGCTCGTAGGCATCAAGGTCTATGACGAAGCCGGCAAGCTCAGCTATCTGGCCAACAAAACCAGCTTCACCCTGCCCGCCGCACTCCGCAAGCAGGCCTACAGCGTGTTCGCCGCTATGGGCGACGGCACCGACATACAGCTGGGACTCAACGAGCCTCTGCCCGCCGCCATCAATGCCCCCGAGACCGCGACGCAGCCCTCGGAGGGAGGCATCCTCCTCGACCTACAGGGCCGCCGCCTTGCCCCAAACCGTCAGCAAGCCCACGGCCTGTTCCTGCAAAACGGGCGTAAAGTCCTGCGCTAAGCACGATTAGGCGCAATAAGCCGCCCCCATACAAAACGAAGTGCCTGCGACACTGCCAATCGTGCAGCCCCGCAGGCACTCTCGTTATTAACGTTTACATTTTACTTCGCCACTCTGAGCACAGGGCGCACGGTTCTCCCATAGTAACGGTCAGAGTACTCAGGGGCTAAGACCACTGAGGGAAGCGAGTAGCCTGCCTTGCGCCAGAGTTCAAAACGAAAGAAGTACGCGTTCGGCGAATATTCCGTGCGGAGCGAAGACGACCAGTAGTAGCCGTTGTCGCGGGTTTCGTCGGTCGAGTGGAGTATACCTGTGAAAGCAGATTTGTAGATGCAGCCCGCAGCGGGTAAGAAAATGGATTTCGACGCATCGGATTTGTTGGTGAACACGTATCCTTTGACGCCAGTATTGTTGTAATTGTCACTCCAAACAGAAGTCGTGTTATTTATCAACGCTTGGAATTCGGCCTTCGTAGGCATCACCCAATCACCGCCCCAGTTCTGACGGACAGCATCATCATCGAGTTCGAGTTGGGTCTTGTTATCAACAACCGTGCCATAAGTCGCGTTATTGTTGTACTTGGTGAGGGTCTTGTCTGTTCCTTCACACCACTTGTAGATCACCCAATTATAACCATAGCGTTTATAATCCTTGGGAGTTGTCTTCCACGTGCAATTAAATACAGTACCCATGCTGCCACCGATTGACCAGCCAGCTTCAGTGTCATAATAAGGCTCCGTCTCACCCCAAGCAAAGTAGTCGCCAAACTTCTCGGGTGCGCTTGCGCCGACATTCATCGTAGCCCAAAGCAACTTGTATGTCTTGCCACCTTCTTCAATCTCAATGCCAAGATCGACATACTCATGGCCGTTAGCATCCACAGTCGGAAACTCAGACATCTTGCCCACATTGAGGATTTGAGAACGCTCTACCTCGACAGGCGTATCGATGTTGAGCGCGTAATCGGCCGTAGCACTGCTGCTCGTCTTGTAAGCCTCCAGCGTGAAGCCGTCCTCAAACGCCTGCGGCAGCACGGAGATGTAGTAAGTGCCGGCAGCGAAAGAGGTGGCTGCGCTGATTGGCTTGAGCTCTATGGACTCGGCACCGCCTGTAACCGTAGGCGCAGCGGCCACAGTGATGCTCACATTGCCTGCCACCTTCTCGCCATTATTGCCTTTGAAGACAATCTTTGCCAAAGGCTCCGTGGTGGTAACCTTCACCAAGCCGCACACATTCTTGAAGCCGAAGGTCATCTCCGTGTTCGTCGTAGAAGCTACGCTAAGTACAGCCTGCGGGTCGAACGTCGTGCCAGACTGCGCATACTGCGTCGCAGGAAGTTCTGCAGAGATTACGCCACCGCTAATCGATGCGCCCTCTTGGTAGGGATAGAGCGCCGTGTAGGTCTCACTCTCGGGGGCTGCTCCGTAGAAGGTAACGCTTGCACCAGACTCTTTGGTAGCAAAGCGTTTGTTCTGCGACGTCGTGCCGTCGAACACGCTGATAGCATCACCGGAGCAGAACGTCACGCTGTTGCCTTCATTGGGGTGCAACTGCGTCTTCATACGCCCGGACACGTAGGAAGGGCGGCGGCCTGCGTCGGCAACGGCAGAAAAGGAGAGTTGTTTCAATGTGCCACTGCCTGTGGCATCCTCATCGCTCGTACAGCCCACGAAGGCCGCGGAAGCCAGCAAGGCAACGAGCAAAGCATACATTTTAGTTTGCATGATGGATATTTGTTTTAGGTAGGTTATGATAAACAAAAAGGGCAAGGGAAAACGGCGCGGACTATTCGCCGATATTCTTCTCTGTGAAGCCTTCGCTCGACGCACCGCCACCGCCCCAGATACTCTCGCTGAAGACTTTGTTAGCACTTTGGCTGCTGCCATACTGATTTTCGATGCCGAAACTCTCACTGGTGGCAGTAAACTCACTGGCCGCCAACATAGCCTCGGACGACAATAGCACAAAACGTGCGAGAGGCTTTCGATAAGGTTTATTCATTGTGATAGGAGATGTATAATTTAGTTTTTAAGCGTATGGGGGCATAACCTCCACAATTTGCCGCCAAATTTACTAAAAAACTCCATTCTCCCTCCCCCCAATATATTAATAATGATTATGGCGTAAAAAATAATGCAATGCGGGCAGAAGATTGCGAGGTAGAGGTGGCAGAATAGAAGCAGACGGAGCAGTCTATGGATTTTAGAACGCATTAAAATCGCATACAACGCTTGATGAGCTGAATAATTGGTGATTTAAGAATCAGCGCTTTGAATTTGTTCTTGCTGTAAAGCCTGATGGGGTGAGTACTGAAATGAGGGGGCCTCAGCGCGATTGCCGAGGCTCCCTCATTTATTCCCGTGTGCGTTTACCAGCACTTTACGCGCTGCTTGGGGGGAAGGTAGAGCTTGTCCTTACGACTGATGTTGAAGGCATCGTACCATGCGTCGATGTGGGGCAGGGTGCCGTTCACGCGCCAGCGGCCGTTGCTGTGGGGGTCCATGGCGTTGAGCTGGCGGAGCGTCTCTTCAGTAATCTGGCCTGCCCACACGAAGGCGTAGGAGAGGAAGAAGCGCTGTTCGGGCGTGAGGCCTTCCACGGTCTGGAGGGGTGCCGAGGCGGTGGCGTTGCGGAAGGCTTGGAGGGCCACCGTGAGCCCGCCGTGGTCGGCCATGTTTTCGCCGAGGGTGAGGCGGCCGTTGGCGTGGAGGCCGGGCAGGACTTCTATCTTGTCGAAGTGGGCGGCGAGTTGGTCGGTGCGCTGCTGGAACTTCTTGAGGTCCTGTTCGGTCCACCAGTTGTTGAGGTTGCCGTCCTTGTCGTATTGTGAGCCCTGGTCGTCGAATCCGTGGGTCATTTCGTGGCCTATCACTACGCCGATGGCACCGTAGTTGGCTGCATCGTCGGCCTCGGCATCGAAGAAGGGGGGCTGGAGTATGCCGGCGGGGAAGCATATTTCGTTGGTGGTGGGGTTGTAGTAGGCATTGATGGTCTGGGGTGTCATGAACCACTCGTCCTTATCGACAGGCTTTCCCACTTTGGTGCGGGTCTCATAGTCGCTGTGCCAAAGGGCGGCTCGCTGCATGTTTTCGTAGAAGGAGAGGCTTTCGTCAATCTGGAGGTCGCTGTAGTCCTTCCACTTATCGGGATAGCCAATCTTGACGTAGAAGGCATCCAGCTTCTCGTGGGCTTTGGCCTTGGTCTCGTCGCTCATCCAGTCCTGCGCGTCGATGCGCTGGCCGAGGGCCGTCTGGAGGTTGCGCACGAGCTTCATCATGCGTTCCTTACTGCTTTCGGGGAAGTAGCGCTTAACGTAGATTTGTCCTACGGCCTCGCCCAGTACGTTATCGACTGTGGCTACGGCACGCTTCCAGCGGGGCTTGTCTTTCTGGGTGCCGCTCATGGTGCAGCCGTAGAAGGCGAAGGAGAGGGCGCGGAAATCGTCGCTGAGGTAGTTGGCGGCATCGTTCACGAGCTTGAACTCGGCGTAGGCCTTGAGTTCGTCGAGCGAACATTCGGCCAGGATTTTCTCTACCTCGTGGATGGGAGCGGGCTGGCCGAGCACGACTTCACCGAATGCGGGGAAGGAGTTCTGCATGAAGAACGTGCTCCAGTCGATGCCCGGATATTCCTGTAGGAGTTGGGCGTAGGTCATCTTGTGGTAGTTGCCCTCGGGGTTGCGCAACTGCACCTTGCTGAAGGTGGGGCCTGCAAGGCGCGTCTCTATGGCCATCATCTGCTCCATCTTGCGGGTGGCTTCTTCCTCGGAGTTGCCCACGAGTTTCAGCACGCCGGCGGCGTAGTTCTTGAAGTTCGTCCGTACATTCCTGGTTATTTCATCGTCGTTCAGATAGTAGTCGCGGTTGTTGAGGGTCAGGCCGCTCTGCGCGATTTGCACGATGTTGCGGGTGGCCATCTTCTCGTCGGCTCCTACGCCAATGTTGATGAATGTGGGTACGCCGGCGTGGAAGAGCTGCGCGGTGATGACCCAGAGTTCCGTCTTGCTCTGTGCGCCACGGATGCGCTCCACCTGAGGCATGATGGGCTGGGCTCCCTCGGCGTTGCGGCGGGTGGAGTCCATGGCGAGGCGGTAGAGGCTGGCTACTTTCTGCTCCACCGTGCCTTGGGCGGGGCTTTGTGCGGCGAGGCCGAGGATGATGTCGCGCAGGCGCACTTCGTTGTCATCCTGAAGCTTGTTGAACATACTGTAGCGTGAGTGCTCGGCATCAAGGGGATTGTTTTTCATCCATGTGCCGCCGGCATACTCGTAGAAGTCATTGCCCGGCTTTTTCGTCAAGTCCATGGCAGACTTGTCGTAAGGTGTGTTCAATTGTGCAAAAGCTGACGAAGCCAATGCCATTGAAAGGAAGAAAATCTTGAGTTTCATTGTTGTTGTTAGGATTTTGGGGAATTAGCAAATTGGGAATTAGCAAATGAGTAAATTAGCAAATTGGCAAATTGGGGATTTTGCTCATTTTGATTACTGCATCTTTACTTTGGCCCACACGGGATAGTGGTCGGAAGGGAGGCGGCGGGCGTGGCGTTCAAAGGAGATTTCGGCGGGTGCCGTAGTGCTTTTCAGCTGTTCGTCGTCGAGGGCCTCGGAAGACCAATAGCTGTTGGTCATCACGGCGTAGTGCTCCACGGCGAACTGCTTGGTAACAAACACGTGGTCGATGCGGCTGGGCGTGAAGAGGTCGGGGTTGAAGACGTTGAAGGTGCCGTTCTCAGCGAAGCGCTGCCGTGCAATTTCGTATGAATCGAAGAGGAGGCCGGAGCTGGTAAAGATGGCGTATATCTCGTTGGCCTGGTCCACGTTGAAGTCGCCGGTCAGCACGGCGGGCTTGTTGCCAGCAATCTCCCTGATGCGCTGCACCACGAGTTTGGCGGCCTCGCGGCGGGCCACCACGCCGACGTGATCCATGTGGAGATTGAAGTAGAAGAAGCGTTTACCGCTCTTCCTGTCCTTGAACTCGCCCCACGTGCAAATGCGGCGGCAGGCGGCATCCCATCCCAGCGAGGGCTCCTCGGGCGTCTCGGAAAGCCAGAAATTGCCCTGATGTTTCAGCGTAAGGCGGTCGGTGCGGTAGAAGATGGCGGAGTGTTCGCCTTTCTTCTTGCCGTCCTCGCGGGCCACGCCGATATAGGCGTAGCCGGGAAGCAGGGCCAGCATATCCTGCAACTGGTTGATATGCCCCTCCTGAGTGCCGAAGATGTCGGGTTGCTCAAAGTTTATCTGCCCGCAGATGCGGCCGACGCGCTCACTCCAGCCGTTGCCTTCCCGGGCATCGTTGTTGTGGTTGTTGCGGATGTTGTAGGTGCCAATAAATAACTGCTGTGCGGAGAGCGTCAGGATGGTAATGCTCAATGACAGTACAGCAAGTATCCTTCTCTTTCTCATTATCCTAAGTTTTCTATTGCTTTCTCCCATTCTTCCACGGCGGCTTCGAGCTTGTGCTGCACGGCGGCATACTCCTCAAACACCTGCGAGGAAGCCTCGCCGCCGGCCATTCGCTCTTCCAGGGTGGCCTTTTCGGCCTCGAATTTGCCGACGAGGGCCTCGGCCTCTTCCGCTGCACGCTCCAGGCGCTTGCGGGCTTTGGCCAGTTCCTTCTGTTCGGCATAGGACTGTGCGCCTTGGGTTGAGGAAGCCTGCGGTACAGAGGAAGACTGCGGTTGGGCCATCGTGGGGGCTTGCACGGCTTCCAGCGTCTGCAGGTAGTCGTAGATGCCGCCGAGGTGTTCGCGCACCTTTCCGCCGCCGAAGGCATAGACCTTATCCACCAGCCCGTCGAGGAACTCGCGGTCGTGGCTGACGATAATGGCTGTGCCGTCGAAGGTGCGTATGGCTTCTTTCAGCACGTCCTTGGTGCGCATGTCCAGATGGTTGGTGGGTTCGTCGAGGATGAGCAGATTGACGGGCTGAAGGAGGAGCTGTATCATGGCGAGGCGGCTGCGCTCGCCGCCGCTGAGCACTTTCACTTTCTTGTCGGAGGCTTCGCCGCCGAACATGAAGGCTCCGAGGATGTCGCGTATCTTGAGGCGTATGTCGCCGGTGGCGGCGTGGTCGATGGTGTCGAACACGGTGAGGCTCTCGTCCAGCAGCTGCGCCTGGTTCTGGGCGTAGTAGCCGATGTGTACGTTATGCCCGATTTTCAGGGAGCCGCCGTGAGTGATTTCCTGCATGATGCACTTCACGAGGGTACTCTTGCCCTCGCCGTTCCTTCCCACGAAGGCCACCTTCTCGCCACGCTTGATGGTAAGGTTCACGCGACTGAACACCCGGTGCGCCCCGTAGATCTTTTCCACCTCGTCGCAGATGACGGGGTAGTCGCCGGAGCGCAGGCAGGGCGGAAACTTCAGGTGGAGCGAGGCGTTGTCCACCTCGTCGATTTCAACGGGTACGATTTTCTCCAACTGCTTGATGCGGCTCTGCACCTGGTTGCTTTTCGTGGGCTTGTAGCGGAAGCGCTCGATGAAGTCCTTCAGGTCGGCAATCTCCTTCTGCTGGTTTTCCCAGGCCCGCAACTGGCTCTCGCGCCGTTCTGCACGGAGTTGGAGGTATTCGTCGTAGCGTACCCGGTAGTCTATGATTTTGCCGCAGCTGATTTCCAGGGTGCGGTTGGTTACGTTGTTGATGAAGGCCCGGTCGTGGCTGACCAGCACCACTGCTCCGCCCACCTGTGTGAGGTATTGCTCCAGCCAGCGTATGGAATCTATGTCGAGGTGGTTGGTAGGCTCATCGAGAAGGAGCACGTCGGGGCGCATCAGCAGGAGCTTGGCCAGTTCGATGCGCATACGCCAGCCGCCGCTAAATTCGCGGGTGGGGCGCGTCAGGTCGGAAGGCAGGAAGCCAAGGCCGGTGAGGGTCTTGTCGATTTGTGCGCGGTAGTCGGCCCCTCCCATCATCTGGTGGCGTTCCTGCGCCAGGGTGAGCTGCTGGCACAGGTCAAGGTAGGCCTCGCTCTCGTAGTCGGTGCGTTCGGCCAGTTCCTGCTCCAGCTGGCGGAGGTGTGCCTCGGCTTCGTGGAGGTGGCCGAAAGCCTTTTCAGCCTCCTGCTCCACGGTAACGTCGTCCGTCAGTACCATCACCTGCGGCAGATAGCCCACGCTGATGCCCTTCTGCACGGCCACCGTGCCGGCCGTGGGTTCCTGCTCTCCGGCCAGCATTTTGAGCAACGTGCTCTTGCCTGCGCCGTTCTTGCCCACAAGGGCAATGCGGTCGCGCGGATTGACGACAAACTGCGCCCCGCTGAACAGCGGGCGTGCGGCAAACTCTATGGAAAGGTTTTCTACGCTAATCATTACTGTTAATGTATAATGTAAAATGTAGAATGTAGAATGTGAAGGCGAAGGGTACGAGCGTCTTTACTGCCGCCTTTATTGGTGTTAGACATCAAGCGTTCTCCATTATACATCATACATTTCCCATTCTCCATTCATGGACGGGCGCTGGGGCTAATACTCCTCCACGATGACGGTTTTGGCCTGCGGCGTGGCTCCGAGGGCCTGTCCGAGACCTTGCACTATGTCATCCTTGCGGTCGATGGTGGCCTTGCGGAACTTACCCGTCATGCGGGCCAGCTTGGTGCCGTTTTTGGAGAGGGCTTCCTTGTCGGTAATCCACTCTTCGGCCCGGAACGTGGCAATGTCCTCGGCCCGCTCGGTGAGCTCATAGACGTAGCGCAGGTTGCGGAGCGTGAGCATGAGTTGCCCGTCCTTGGCTTCGCACACCACCTGATAGTAGAACTGGCAGAAGTCGCTGCGCATGGGTTTGCGAAGGAACCACAGCGTTTCCTGAATGGAGGCGGCCAGGACCCCGGCGTCGGGCGAAATCTCGGTGATGCGGGCCTGATTGCCATGTTCGGGGCCTTCCACCAGCTGGCTCTGCACGTAGGATTGGGCGAGGGCGAGGATGTCGGCAGCCGGCTTGCCCGGCACGGTATAGGTTTTTTGGAAGATGACCTGACCGTCCACTTCGGGCACGGCACCGGCCAGATACTTTTTTTCAACGGGCTTGGCGGCCGTCAGGGCCAGCGTGGTGGCAAGAGCCACAAGCAGGAGGGTGAGTTTTCTCATAGAGCTGTGTATGATTGGGCACTCCTTATCTATATATATAGGAGCGCGTGGTTGGCATTTTGAGGTGCAAAGTTACGAATAAGCGAGGGAAAAGCCAAATGAGCGCAGCGAAATTTGAGCATTTCCGAGCGGAAGTATCTTGGAGCGCAGCTCAGAGTACGAATAAGCGAGGGAAAAGCAAAGGAGAGCGAAGCTTTTCTTTGCTTTTCCGAGCTAAAGTGGCTTGGAACTCAGTTCAGAGTACGAATAGGCGAGGGCTTGTTGTGGCGTGGCAGGGCTTCGGACGATTGCTTCTTGGCCTATGACTTTGTGATGAGGGCTTGATAGAGGCGGAACAGTGCGGCCACGCAGTCGCTTTCGGCGAACAGGGGGCCGGGCTTGAAGCCATAGGCTTGCATCACGGCTCGGTCGTTTTGCTGGTGGGCCTGTCGGAGTTCGGGCGGCATGGCCACTTCGTCGTAGAGGTCGGCGAGGCTGCTGGTGGGGTAGAGTGCGCGTGCGTCGAGTATGGCTTGTGCTGTCTGTTCTATCTTGGCTCGTTGCTCTTCGGAGGGGCTGGGCCACGGGAAGTTGTTATAGACAATGTCTTTGCTGTAGCGATAATCGCTTTTCAGCCGTCCGCAAACGGCTCTCATCCATGCCATGTGAACGTTGGAGGTGAGTACGCCGAAGTGGTAGAGGGTGGCGGAGGGGATGATGAGCGTGGAGTCGCTGGCCACTACGTCTTGCCCCATGAAAGCAAGCGGAATGTATCTGCGGTTTTCGGAAGAGTGCCGAGGAACAATAATGAAAGGTTGGCCAAGAGGCTGAGTAATTTGCGCAAAAAGGGTTGGCGTGTCGGCCATCTTGCGTGTACTGGCGGCTTTGCTATCAGCTCGCATTTTGCGAATGCTTTCCACGCGCTGCATCACGGTAGGGCAGTTCCGCAACTCTGCGGGGTTGGCTCCTTGTAGCCACAAGCAATATCGCTTACCGTTATTGAGGAACTCTTTTGCTCCTGGGAACAAGTGTACCCACTTCTCTGCAAGCGGTTCTTTTTGTATCAGTTCTTCTTTTTCCTCTTCCGAGAGAATGAAGCCGCCTCCATCGCGCGGCATATTGCCAAAGTTCATGGGCGGCACATCGCATAGAGGGGTTCCCATATTGTGGATGAACACGTTGGGGGCTGCTGTAAGGTAGCCGTTGATGTTCTCCACTTCCTTGCACACTTCGTCGCTCAGGTGGAGGCGGCGGGGCTGGGAGTTGGGCATGACGGAGAAGCCGATGATAACGCAGTGGACGTGGGCTTTCAGGGTGCTTTCGCTGTCCCAACGGAAGGTGCGCCAAGCAAAGTCGATGTGTACGCCTGCGGCCATCAAAGGCTCCCAAAGCGTGGCCACCTGCTCGCCCTGAGTAATCGAATTGGTGCTTACGAGAGCGGTGCGGAGCGTGCAACCCGATGCGGCGGCTTGCAGCATGAGGTCTGTGGCCAGTTTGTACCAGCAGGCCACATAGTCGAGTTCACCCACGCCCTTTACGTCTTTCCCAAAAATGCGGAGGGTATCTTCCTTCTGCTCTTTGCTCATGAGCATACCTCCCACAAACGGCGGATTTCCTATGATGAAATCGGGGAAAAGGCCGCCTGGGAGCATCCAGGGGTGGAGGGGCGTTTCGTAGTCCGCCGAGAGTTCGCCGTGGTCCGCCGATAGTTTGTCGTTGTCCGCCGACAGTTCGCCGTGGTCTATAGGAGGCGCAGGACTTCCGGATGGGGTGGGCGATAGGGTGGGCGGAGCTTGCAGCGCGTTGGCATGGCGTATGTTGTGGTAGGGCTTTAGGGGGAGATAGTCGTCGGTGAAGGAAATGATGCGCTCGGTTTCGTTCATCATCTGCGCCTCGGCAATCCACAGAGCCGTGGTAGCCACGGTTACGGCGAAGTCGTTCACTTCTATGCCGTAGAACTGCTGTATGCTGACGCGGATGGGGCTCACGATGTCGAATCCGAGGCGTGCCTCTCCGCCCAGCAGGACGGTGATGACGCGGTTTTCCAGTCGGCGCAGGGATATGTAGGTCTCGGTGAGGAAGTTGCCCGAACCGCACGCGGGGTCGAGGAAGCGGAGCGAGGCGAGTTTCTGCTGGAACTGCTCGAGGCGCGTGGTGCGCGTCTTGCCGTGGGGCAGGGCGAGGAGTTCCTCGAACTCGGCTGTGAGGCGGTCGAGGAAGAGAGGGTCGATGACGCGATGGATGTTTTCGATGGAGGTGTAGTGCATTCCTCCGGAGCGTCGCGTCTCGGGATTGAGCGTGCTCTCGAACACGGCTCCGAAGATGGTGGGCGATATTTCGCTCCAGTCGAAACCTATGGAGGCTCGGTCGAGGAGGAGCCGTGCGGTGGAGGGGGCCACGGGTGGGATGTCCTCGCCGGGTTGCTGGCGGAAGAGCGATCCGTTCACGTAGGGGAAGGCCTGGAGCTTTTCTTCGAGGAAGCGTGAGCGGGCTTCTACGGGCGTGTCGAGGGTTTGGAAGAGCTGCTGGAGCGCCTGCCGCATGTTCTCGGGCCTGAAGGACTGGAGGTAGTGGTAGAACTGGTCCTTTTCAAACACTCCGGCATCCTCGGCGTAGAGGCAGAACACGAGGCGCACGCACAGGACGTTGAGGGCGTGGAGGTCGGCGGGCGTGGGGTTGGAGCCGTATTCGGCGAGGAAGGCATCGTAGATGCGTCCCACGAGTTCGCCGGCCTGTATGCTGACCTCCATTTCGCGGCGGAGGAGCTGGCTGCCGTCGTCCACGAGGAAGCGCAGGCGGTGGCACTCCTGCGGCAAGCGTTCCAGCTCTATGACCTCGGGCTCGCTCTGCGGTTGTTCCATGTCGTAGATGAAGAATTGGCGGAAGTTGCTCACCACCACCCATCGGGGGTGTTTGGACAGGGGGAGCTCCGAGGCATAGCGCTTGGCCTGCTGGAAGGGCGTGAGGAAGGAGCCGTCGCTCTGCCGGATGCCGGCACGCAGGTCTTTCTCGATGGACTTCTGCTCGATAAGCACCCGCGTGGGGCGGATGTAGGCATCGATGAACGACGTGTGGGAGAGCTTGACCTGGCTCTCGAAGGAGATGATTTGAAAGGCGTCGGGGACGTTGAGCACATCGCGGAGAAGCTCAAGCCAGAAGGTCTGGCTCTCACCCTTTTCGTAGCCGCGGCCTTTCCATCTTGCGGCAAATTGGCTGGCAGCGGCCTGCTGCTTCTGTGTGTTGTTCATGGGAGGGAACTGTAAAAAAAACTAAGGAGGAGCGTAAGCTCTGCTGCGTTACAAGCTGCCAATAAGTTTGTCGAGGGCGGAAATCCTTGCAGTCAGGAAGTCCTTCATCATGCCTACCGCTTCGGCGTGAGACACTTTCTCATCGCCTGCCAGCGTGTTGCCGTATTTGCGGTGGGGATAGGCCGCGTCGTCGTCTGCCACTTCATCGCTGATAAGCCGGCAGCGGTCGTCGATGTAGTCATAGATGGAGTAGCCGTCCTCCAAACTGGACTTCAGCGTTTTCCAACGCTCCTTGGCCTGCTTCACGAAATTGGGGTCGGAGAACAGTTCCCTGTAGTACAGGCAGTAGTCCTTGAGAAGGAAGCTGTTTACGTTGTGTACCTTGGCGGAGAAGGTGTAGAGGTCGAGGTCCCACACGGGGCCGGCGAAGAGCACGCCGCCGCGGTCCTTATACATATAGCAACTGGCAGGGCCGTTGAAGTCTTTGTTCATCACGAGTTCGCCCACGAGCCAGAAGTCGATGAAGGAGCTAACGTCGATAAACTTCCCGTAGCCTTGTTGCTTCACCTGGCTGGGATTCTTCATCACCTGCTCCAGAGTGTTCAGGTACGTCATAATGTATTCTTCCTGTTCCTTCGTCGCCCCGTCGGGCTCCTTGATTTTCACGTCATATCCGTATGTGGAGGTGCGGTAGGTCTTCTCGTCGTCGGTGTAGTCGAACTCCAGAATATAGCCGCCCGTCACTTCGGGCTCTTTCGTAGCGGAAGCATCCATCTCCGTGATGTTCACGCGGCTCTTGGCAGACTTTATCTTCTCGCAGAGCAGGTACAGCCCCTCATACTTGCCGTCGATGTACAGCTGCACGAACTGGCTGCGGGGATTCCATGCCATACCCTTCGCCCTGCGGGCGATTTCCAAGCCCACGTCGTTGCGCAGGTTGGTGCGGTCCCAGTAATTGGCCAGCAGCACCCATCGCTTGTCCTTGGGCATTCCGAGCAAGGAAGCCTTTTCGTTCAGTTTCAGATCCCAGGGCTTCTTTTCGAGGGTACTTGTGGAATTGCCTCTCACCCTGATGCCGCCCTCGGCCTGCATGACCTCCCGGCCGGCCTCGTCCACCAGCTTGACGCCGACGGCATTTCGCGGCTCACGGTCGCCGGGCAGGGTATAGCCGAGATTCGTGACGTACATACTCAAGACCTCCTTGGAGTAATCCGTCTCGTCAAAGCGGAGGTCCTCAATGCACTCTATGCGGTCAATCTCGCCGATGGGCATATCGGTGGAGGTGCCGTCGGTCTTATAGATTCTGATGCCCTGAGCACTCAGCATACAGGACACCAACAGGAAGCAAGAAAGAAGTGTGATTTTTTTCATTATATGGGCAGTTTTGCGGTTACAGCCTTAGCAGAGATGGCTCTGCTCTAAATAATTGCGGCACAAAGGTACGAAGTTTATGCGAATCCTCCAAATTTTCAATAGAAATTATGGCATTGTCTCCAATATACAGCGACGTATGCCGAGGTGAGGCGGGAAACGTCCGGTGGAGGGCTTGGAAAATGTGGCGGGCAGTCGGCAGGGTGGCGGGTTCCCTGCTTTCTTCTGACATTATCCTGAAACACCTCGCCGGTGTTCCTGTGGGCATATTCGCCGCCGTAACACCAGTTACCCATTTTGATTCCTCTTCTTGTGAAGCGGAAACAGAATATAACAACGGCGTATCGTTTGAGAAAACTACGCTCCAATTCCGCACTACGGACGAGATTCCCAGCTCGCAGGATATCGCGTTTGTGGTGAAGGACGTACAGGGGCAGTCGTACCTTGTCGGTCATCGGGAGCGTCCTCACCCCATAGTGGCCGTTACGGCTATTATTGACAAGGATACTAATATTCGGAAGGTGAATGTCTCGTTTTCTGCACGGAAATCGCTTGTTCCGTGTGCAACATAAACAAAAACGACAAAAAATGCAAAAAACACACTAAACACTTGCTGTATTGAATTATAATCCGTACTTTTGCAGCACGAAATGTATTTATATCATAATATAATAACATAATGTGTATGTATATTCGTAAATTAAACATTGAAAATGAGTACGGAGACAGCGTTTTCGTATGGGGAGCCAGACAAACTGGAAAAACAACATGGCTAAGAGAGAATTTCCCTCAATGCAGATACTATGACCTGTTGAGGCCTGCGGAGTTCAACAGGCTGTTAGCCCACCCGGAACTCCTCTCGCAAGAATTGGACGACATGGGCGAAGAGGACACGGTTATCATTGACGAGATACAAAAGCTTCCACAACTTCTTGACGAGGTCCACTATCTCATTCAAAGCAAAGGCATACGCTTTATACTTAGCGGCTCCAGTGCACGTAAACTGAGAAGACTTGGCACAAACCTCCTGGGCGGAAGAGCTTACAAGGTACAGATGTATCCGCTCGTCAGCGCCGAGATTCCAGACTTTGACCTCATACGCGCCGTCAACAACGGTATGATTCCTCGTCACTACATGGTACAGAATGCCCAGAGGCGCCTGCAAGGCTATGTCGGCGTGTATCTCGACGAAGAAATCCAGCAGGAAGCACTGGCACGCAACCTGACATCTTTCTCACACTTTCTGGAGGCTGCTGCCAAATCCGATGGGGAGATGCTGGTCTATAAGAATGTGGCACAGGACTGCGGTATCGACGTGCGCACTGTCAAGGAATACTTTACGATTCTTGAAGACACGCTCCTGGCTTACTTTATACCAGGGTTCACTTCATCAAAAAAGCGCAAGGCCATTGTTTCACCAAAATTCTACCTATTTGACGTGGGGCTGGTCAACCTCCTCCTTCATCGGAGCAACCTGCAACCGGGATCCGCTGACTTCGGCCATGCTTTTGAACATTTCATTATACAGGAAATCATCGCCTACCTCGGTTATACGCATTCAAGCGAAAAACTCTCCTACTGGCGTACGGCCAGTGGCTACGAGGTTGATGCCATCATTGGTGAGGGACGCGTAGCCATTGAAATCAAGTCTTCCACAGAAGTGCAGTCACGACACGCGCATGGCTTGAAAGCGTTCAGCGAAGACTTCCCCGAGGCTAAGCTTTACATCGTATCTCTTGATAAATACAAACGCAAACTTAACGGCGTGGCCGTCCTACCCGCACTGGATTTTCTGAAAGACCTCTGGGACGGAAAAATCATATAGCCGTCTTTTATATATAATAAGGAAGGAGGTAAACGCCTTTAGCGTTTACCTCCTGTTTGATTCTACTGGCGGAGATATTGGTTACCACACCGATGGCCAGTAGCTATGCCTCCTCTTGGAGTACACGGACCAAAACATGGCGTTAGTCCTTGCCGTAGAGGGTGTTTTCGGTGGTTTCTACGATGTCTTCTACAGTGAGGTTGTAGGAGATTGTCTTGAGGGTGGGTTCGCCGGCTATGTCCACCGTGCTTCCGCCTTCTGTGTCGGTGGGAGGAATGTAGCCTGCGCCTTCGCCGAACACGAGAGTGTAGGTGTACTTTTTGCCCTCTTCCCATTTGATGTTAACGGGGATGGCAACGTCGTGATAGGGGATGGTGCCGGAAGTGTCCTTTACATTGGGCCAAAGCAGTACACGGTCGTTTCCGTTGACTGCCCACACGCGGCAATGCACAGCGATATAGGAACCTGCGTTGAGGTTTTCGGCGTCGTTCTTGGGATCCCATGCAGTAGCTTCCTGAGGCAAAAGGAAGAGAGCGCCCTCGTCAGAGGAAGTGAGACGGACGGTGCCAGAGGCGGGGGTGATGTCGGTCACGTTCTTGATGAAGGTGCTGTAGGTCTTTCCGCCATTAATCTTTTTGTCGAGTGCCCAAGTGCCGGTAGCTCCTCCAGCGAGGGTGGTGGAAGTCTGAGGGAGAGTGTAGGAACCCTTGCTGGCAAGGTTGGCAATCTCAATTTGGTCCACATCGATGATGAGGGCGCTATTCGTGTTTTTTACGTTGAATACAACCTGACTCAGGGCGTGTTTGAAGTTGATGGGCACGGCCACGAGGTCGCTGCCGTTTTCGTGGCTTCGGTCAGCAGTGAGGGCATAGACGAGGTCGGTTTTCTCGTCGGTCGTGGTGCTCACTTCAAAATCTTTGATTGTAACGTGGCGTTTTGCGGCAGGGGCATCTGCGCCGAAGTCCAATTTGCTTGCTACGGAAGCAGGGCTGAGGGCGTAGAAATCAATGGAGCCGGTATGCGGCCAGAAGTGTGTGGCCGTGCTGTTCCATTCGCCGGAAGTCTTGGTAAAGATGTTGTTGCTGATGTAGTGGGTGGTCTTGTTGCCGGCGGTCAGGAAGCCGTTAACGACATACTCGGAGATGTTCTCGGTGGTGATGACTGAACGGGTGGTCGGAACCGACACGGCAGGAGCGTAGGCTATCTCTGCGGGTTCTGCGATTTGATCGGTGAGTTCGTCGTTGGTACATGCCGCGAGTGTTGCTGCGGCTGCAAGGAAAAGGAGCTTTTTCATTGAGGTGTTTGTGTTTAATGTTTTGGGGTTATGCTATAATGGTTTCTTCGATGTCTTCCCAGCTATCTACGTCGGGAGAGAAGGGCTGGCCGGTTCCTTCGTGATTGAAGTCGATAATAATCTCCACATGCATCGGGTTGGGTGCTTGGCGTATGATGTCGGTTACGTCGTATGTGCGTGAAAGGCGGCTTTGGGCATCGCTCCAGATGTAGAATTTGAGCAGATGCGACTGCTGGTCATTGGGAGAGCCGAAAGTAAAGAAGGTCGCGGTGGCTGTGGTGGAAGTTTCCGGCCAGTTGATGGGGAAGGGTATGGTCGTAAGCCCTGCATCCGCACTGGCTACGCAACGGTCGGTGTGGAGAGTAGGCTGTGGCATAAGGGTGGCACTCATGCCGGTAATGGCGCCTGCCCATGCCTTGGTGGCCGTGCGGTCGATGTTGAGGTTTTTGATGATAACGTCGTATTGTGCAGTAATGCGGCGGGGACGTATGGTAATGACGGTATCTTCCGTCGTCTCGCAAAGGTTTATGGTAGTGATTTCGGCAGCTACCACCCGGTGGGGCGTCTTTGACAGGGGGGAGGGATAGTCGGTGGGGGCGAGATAGTGAACCGTGGTCTTGCCGAAGATTGTGCCGACGAGGTCATCAGGTGCTTCGAGAAGTTTAATGGTGTGCTTCTGGGGGACGGTTGGGTTGATGACCGTACTCTCTTCTTCGCGGTTGTGGGCGATGAGAGTGTAGATACTCCGGGGAAGGATGACGTAGTGGTCGTCGAGCTGCGTGGCAACGTCGCGTACAACGGTATTTCCTTCGTTGTCGTAGAAATAGAGCGTCATCTGTTCGGGGATTTCGTTCTGATTGACATCCTGCCAGTCAAATTCAATGCGTATGCGGGCATATTCGCCGTTGGGCTGGATGAGGGGCTTGTGTTCACATGCTGCACAGATGGCTGCCATCAGTGCAAGGACTATGGTTTTGAGATGGTGTGTCATTTCTTTTGGGTGGATTAGAGGTTAGCGGCCAATCTTCCATACGAGGGATATTTCGGCTTTGGTGGGTCCCCAGTATTTGCGTTCGTTTGTGGAAATCCAGTAGTAGTCTTCTGCGACGGAGGGAGAGGGCTCATACTTGTAATATGTGCCGTAGAGACAGCCGAGGCCAATTGTGAAGTCGAGGTTGAGCCTGCGGGTAAGGCCGAGGCTGTAGCCATAGCTGATGCCTGCGCCGTAGCTCCATTTGGGAGCTTGCTGGCCATGGCCTCCAAACTCAAAGTCGTAGGTCGTCATGAGGCCGTACACGCCAATGTGGTGTCCTGTGAATCCCTTACGGACATCATCGGTGGTAACGTCGTAGGGACGGAACCAGTAGCGTGCTTCTATGTCGCCGCCATACATTCTCCAGTAGAAGCTCTTGCTGTCATTCTTCCACCAGGCATAGGCCCAATTGAGGCCCACGCTGAAATGCTGTCCTGCATAGAACTCAAGCCCTATGTTGGGGGTCATGGCGAGGTCGTAGAGGGCGTTGGTCTTGACACCGACGATATAATGCCTTTTTGCGGGGAGGATGACCGGCGGCTCTTCCACTACCTGTGGTTCATAGACGGGGGGCTCCGGAGCAGGAACAGGGCGGTCGGCCGTAATGGAAACCACGGTGTTGCGCATATCAGGGAAGAGGTATTTCTCCATATATGAGTAGGTGGCACCGCCGCCCAACTTCTGGAGCTCAATCTTTTTGCGATTGTCGTTGCGATTGCTGTCCACGACATACGGGGTGTGGCAGATAATGTCAAGAGCCTCCTGCTTCATGGGGCAGGCACTCCACTTCGTAAGCTCTTCCAGCTGTTTCCAGTCAAAAGTGCTGTCATAGACATACAATATATTATAGGGGATTTCTATCCGCTTCCTCAGCTCGGACAGAAAAGCTCCCGTGCGGCTTGCGGAGAGTCGGGAGTTGTAAGCATCACTTGCCTCAAGCGACGAGCTTGAAGATACCTCTATACGCAGATTGCGTACAGTGGTGTCGGCCATCAGCTGCGTGAGCATTGTGGCGGTACTGTCCATCACTTCGCGGTTTGTGCGCAGGTCGTAGCGAATTACAGCCTTGTCCAGGTCGTAATAAAATCGCCGTCTCCAATTGATGTTTTGAGCAAAAGCGGTGTCCCAAGCCATTGCCAGGGCAAGGACACAAAGGGTAATTTCTTTTTTTGACATACGTTTTAGCGTTTTCGGTGCAAAAGTAGGGCTTCATATCAGAATAGCCAAATATAAATAGTGTTTTTTTTGCTCATTTTATAAAAAATGACGAATTGCCCCCCCCCCCCAGATACAAATGCAATATACAGAAAGCAAATTTGGTGAAAATACATTAAAGCCCTACTATCTATTGGCTCAAATTGCCAATCGTTGTGCCGTAATTAGGAAGAAGGAGCAGAGCTAAGGGCTTTTTTAGCGGGGAGGCTCCGACGATCTTCTCCATTGTTCACTTATTCGCTCTTCACTCAAAAGTGGTCATTATGTCATTATTTACTTTTGGATTTCGCAGCGGTATCCGTCCACTTGAAATAGCACATTTTATTCTAAGTGAACAATGAGAAAGTGAACAATCCTCCAAATTTTCAATAGAAATTATGGCATTGTCTCCAATATACAGCGACGTATGCCGAGGTGAGGCGGGAAACGTCCGGTGGAGGGCGTGGAAAATGTGGCGGGCAGTCGGCAGGGTGGCGGGTTCCCTGCCATAGAAGGGTTTGCGGCTGTGCGTAAGAATAGCCTTCATAGTGTGGCAGGGTGCTGAATGTTTTATGTGTTCTGCTTGCTTCGCCGGCGATTTTTTTGTAACTTTGCGACGGTTTTTTTGAAGGATAGTGATGCAACGCTTCTGCTTTACGAAGCTGAAAACAAGGAAAAAACCTTTAAGAACCATCTGCTTACAACAAATTTCCGCCCTACTGAGATGCTCTCTCCAAGTCATCTAATACTCATTCTTAATCCTCTTTTAGCTGTTGCGCGACCCGGGTCGCGCAAGCCTACGACCCGGGTTGCGCGTATGTACGACCTTGGTTGTGCGCTTGCACGACCCGGGTTGCGCAACAAGTAGCACTTACAAAATGCGCAACAAATAGTACTTACAAAAAGTAATAAACTAACACCTATTCTAATTATGCCCGCATTATTTGACATTTACAAGAGCCCTCCCCGCAAGGACGGGAAGGTATCGATTCATCCGCGCCTCGTGTCTCCCAACCGCTACAGCAGCGCCCAGATGATGTCTGAACAGGAACATGCCACCACCCTGACGACCCACGACCTGAAAGCTGCCCTGAGCGCAGTGGGCACCTATCTCATCGACCAACTTGCGCAGGGCGGACGCGTCCATCTGGACGGCATAGGCACGTTCAGCATCGTGCCTCATTTCGACACGCCCAAATTTGAGGGGGACAAGGTGAGTGGCAAGGACGTTACGTTCAAGCGTGTCGTATTCACGCCTGCACGGCGTATGCAGCAGGAAATCAAGGCAAAAATCAGCTTTAAGCAACACAAGGGCTACCATGGCCACGAAATGGAGGAGGCCCACGCCATGCTTCTCCTCAAGGAATACTTCCTGCTGAACCACAGCATCAGCGTGCGCGAGTTTGAGCGCTTGGCCAAGGTGTGTACGACCCGCGCCCGAGAGCTCCTCCTTGCGCTCTCGCAGAAAGGACGGCTCACCCGCCGACGCATCGGCAATGCCTATCTCTACGAACCCAATCCCGACTTCTTCTCTTGAAGATGTAACGCCCTCTGTGTGTGTGGGAGGTGTAGGAGGTGCAGGTAATGTAGCACACAATGTATCCAATTATTGTTCGCCCGACACTTGCGGCCATAGAGCGAGAAATTGCTCCATTGCCCGGTCGGGATGGAACCAGTGTATGGCGGTGTCGCGCTTGAACCATGTGAGCTGCTTCTTGGCATATACGCGTGTGTTCTTCTGCATACGGGCCAGAGCGAAAGGCAGCTCCCACGCACCGTCCAACACTTGGAACATTTCCTTGTAGCCCACGGTGTTGAGGCTGTTTTCGGCGCGGAAGGGAAGCACGCGGCGACATTCGTCCATCAGGCCGTCCTCTACCATTTCCTCTGCCCTGCGATTGATGCGGCTGAACAGTTCTTCGCGCGGACGGTTGAGCCCTACCAGCACGGTGTGCCACGCGTCGGTTTGCGATATGCCGGACGGAGCGGTGAGGAAGCTGCTGTAGGGGTGCCCGCTTTGGTAATAGATTTCGAGGGCGTGGACGATGCGCTTTGTGTTGCGGAGGTCGCAGCGGCTGTAATAGGCGGGGTCGATGAGGCGCAGTTCGGCACGGAGGGCTTCTGCTCCTTCGGCTTGCAGGCGGCCTTGGAGGAGTTGGCGCACTTCGGAGCTGACTGTGGGCAGGTCGTCGATGCCGCGTACAAGGGCATCGATGTAGAGCATGGCTCCGCCGCTCACTATCATTACGTCGCGTCTGAGAAACTCCCTGTGCAGCACCTCGCGGGCTTCTGTGCGGAACTGTGCGGCGGAGTAGTTCTCGTCCAATGCGTGGGTGCCCACGAAGTAGTGTGGGACGCGGGCGATTTGTGAGGCGGTAGGGGCAGCCGTGCCGATGGGCAGGTCGCGGTAAATCTGCCTGCTGTCAGCATTGATGATGGGGCAGCCGAAGTGTTCGGCCAGTTGCAGGCTGAACGCGGTTTTGCCCACGCCGGTGGGGCCGAGTATGACAATGAGGGTGCTCATTCCCTGGCAAGGAGTTTGCGTCCTGCTTCTATGCGGACGCAGGGTTGCGCAGCCCGACATGAAAGGGTGGGGGAGAGGGGCCTTCCGTCGATAGCCGTGGCGGCGGAAGGCGCAACTTGTGAACGGGGAGCAGACAGGCCATCGGGGAAGGCCGTTTTGAGGTCGGCTCCGAAGATGACGGTGGTGCCGTCGGTAAGTGTGAGCGTGCCTTTCACCTTGGCAACGGCGCAGTCGGCAGGCACATCTATGCTGAGAGAACGGCTGGTGGTCTCAGCGCTACTGAGGGTGCCGTCGTTGTTGAAGTCGATGGCGAGGCTCTCCACTTCGCTGGCATTGACCACAGGGGGGAAAGTGAGTTGGCCTTGGGTGGCTGTAACGGTCAGGGAGTTGCGGTAGTTGTTGTCGGTGCCACGGTAGGCGTAGGTCGTGGATGTGGCCGATTTGGGCAAGGCGAGGATGTAGCGTCCCAGCACTTCGGCAGCCACGGTGCGGGTGTCGCCTTCGGGTTCAGGCGTGTAGAAAGTGCGTTCTGCCTTGATCTGCTTGCCCTTGGCGGCGGCTCCCCATTCGCCCTGCAGCTCGTGCGCCCAGTTCCATTCGCTGTAGAACCAACCGGCTGCCGGCGTTGAGAGCAGGCCTGGCTGGTGGTTGAAGTAGTAGTTCCAACGCGGATAGTAGTAGTCGCGCAGCAGGCCTTGCCACTGGCGGTAGGAATAGTCGCGCAGCCCCCATTCGCAGGCCGTGCGGTCGCCCCAGGTCGTGATGAGGGTGCGTGCGTTGTCCAGTTCGAGCCAGTCGGCTGTGGCAGTGGTGGCTCCCTCCACTTCGGCTGCTGCCCGGCGTGCTGTCTCCGTCCAGTTGCCCAGACGGAAGAGGCGGTTGGTGCCCAGCAGGCGGTCGGTGTCGAGAATCAGGCGGAGGAACAGGTCCTTGCGTGCCTGGAAGAGCGGCGAATTGAGGTCGGCACCGGCTGTCTGTATGGCGGCAAGCAGGGATTGGGCATAATCGCTCAATGTCTGGCGCACGACGTCGGTGAGGTCGTAGCTCATGTTTATAGCTCCTGCGTGGCCGCTTGTGCCTATTGTGGCGGCAGCGTGCATCATGTCGAAGGCGGCGCCGGTGAACTTCTGCTGATTGTAGAACACCTTGCTGCTGCCCCAACTGCTCACGGCATTCATTGTGAGCGCAGGGCGTCCGCACATCACGGTTTCGTGAGGGCCCTGTACGCCGCCTGTCTCATTGAGGGCCGTGGTGCGCAGAATGTCCCAAGCGCGGGCGGCATCGGCGTTCTCCTGCCCGTAGCGGCTTAGGGCATAGTCGGCCACCCAGCCGGCCACGTCGGGCGCGGCGGTGAGCCAGGGCAGTTCAAACAGAAGGTCGTAGCACACGGGTACGCTTTCTATGGCTTCAGGTGCCGCCCCTATGCCGCGCACGCCCGCGTATTTCTTTTTATAGGTGAAGTAGCCCTTGGCCACAGTGGCGAGGCGGCCCATCATGCCCGTGCGTCCGCCAAAGTTGGGAATGGTGCAGTAGATGGCCTCCTGCGGGGCGTAGCCCCTGTAAGTGTCGAAGCAGGGCTTGCCGTCGCTGAAAAGGTCGAGCACAATCAAGCGTCCCTCGGGCACGGCCGTGAGCGAGGTGGCCTGATAGCCGGCCCATTGCCACTGTTGGATGACCCACTTGCTCCCGTCGCCGCAGCTGGCCTGCATAGCGTCAAAGATGGCACGGTAGCCTTCGGCATACTTCCCGCTGCGTATGGAACCTCCTTCGTGGAAGGGGTCCATGGCGTAGTAGTCGGAGGTGCCCAGCACCTCGTGCAGGGCTTTGTAGTAGCGTTCGGCCACCTCGGGGAACTTGTCGGCGGAGGGGTCCATGATATAGGGCCTCGTGAAGGCTCCGCCCCAGTTGCCTTGGCTCTCTGTGGGGTAGGCGGGATTCTTCTTGGTGAAGTCGCTGGGCACGGTGGCGGCAAATCCGGGAAGAACCGGCTTCATGCCGAGTTCGCGTTCGCGGTCAGCAATCTGGCGGCCCAACTTGGCTTGGCGGCTGAACCATGCGCTGTCGGTGGTACCGCCCCAGCCTTCGAGGTTGTTCATGCCCCACCATGCGGTGAAGGCAGGGCCGGCGGCAAAGGCCTTGGCTTCGTCGTCGGTATAGTTGTATTGCACGAGGACGCGTCGCCACACTTCCTCAAGTCCCACGATTTGCAAGGGCATGTTGATGCCGTGCAGGGCCATCCAGTCGATTTCCTGCTGCCAGCGTTCCCATGTCCACGTTGTCATGGAGTAGCCGAAGGTGCAGAAGTTGAGGTAGTAGCGGTAGTCGGCCGTGCAGGTGTGTGTCTCTTCCGCTTCGGGCAGGGGAAGGGGCACTGCCGTAAGGTCAGTTGTCAGTTGGTTCCAACTGAGGTTGATGTGGGCGTAGTGGTTGAGGTACCAGTTTACGCCAGTGGTTACGGCCAGCGTACTGCTGCCTTTGATGCAAGGCTTGCCTTCGCTGGCTGTGATGCAGAACACATCGGCTGATGAGCTGCTGAGGCCGGGTTCCACCTCTACGACAAAGCGGTTGGCCGCTCCCTCTCCACCGATGCGGTTGAGGAAGGCGACCAATGTCGTGGAGGAATCGCCAGCCGTAAGGCCCTGCGCCAAGGCAGCGCACAGGCCTAAAAGTATGAGCCGTGGGATTCTCATGGTTGGAGTGATTGGTTGATGGGGGAAAAGGGGAATTTGGCGGGTACGCCCAACTAATAGTCGGGGCCGTCATTGAACTCATAGCCTTCAGCGTCGAGTTCATCGGTGTTGTAGGTATTGCCGCCGATTCCGTAGGGGTCGTAGCCTTCGTCATCGTCTTCCTGGCTGGCCGCCTTGCTCTTTGCGTCGGTGATGGTCTTGATGAGGTCGTCGGTATCTATGGCGAGGAATTGCTGCGGGGCTTCTCCTTTTTCGCGGATGGTGCAGGGCGCGTCGTCGGAATCTTCGTCGGCTTCCTGCAACTTGAGGTAGAAGGAACGCTCGTTGAAGGGGTCGAACACGAACTCCAGCTTCTGGCCGTCCTCATCGACAAGTTCAGAGAGGCGGGCATCGGCCATGGCGTAGGTGTCTTCGTCGTAGATTTTCTCTCCGAAGTCCTCGCGTGTGATTTGCTGGTGGCGTTCCCACTCGTCGTCGCAGAGGAAGAAAGAGGTCATGTCATCCTTGTAGCCGCAGGAGGCGAGGATGAGATTGTTGAGGTCGAGGAACGTGGCCTCGCTGTCGATAAGGTACTCGCGGAGGAAGCCATCGACTTCTTCGCAAATGAGTTTGATACGGTATTGCATAGGGTTGGGGGGATTAGTGAATTAGTAAATTAGCAAATTAGCAAATTAGCCCTCCCCGCAAGGGGAGCGGACTCTTGCCCCGCCACGGTGCCGGGCATGAGCAGAAGTGCGCTAAGGATTGATTCTATTTTCATAATTGCGTTGTTTTCGTTCGTTTCTGAGTCTGTCGAAGAATCGTCTTCTAAGGTGTCAAAGGAACAGACCTGTCTTTTAAAGTGAGTCAGACGTACCTGCCCACCCCCTGACGCTCTTCTGGGCTTGGGCGCACCTTGGGGTGCGCTGGAGCCCGACAGAATATAAATGGTGGGGCGGTGATATTGGTGCTGTCTTTGGATTGGGAAGGGATATGCACCTTTCAAGTTACTCCGCAAGCACCGTGCGGACAGAGTAGCCGAAATTGTGGTCGTTGATGTTCACGTACTGGCCGCCCGAATAGAAGTACAGGTAATACATAGTGCTGCTGCCATGAGGCGTGGAAGAACAGTAGTGCCCGTTGTTGCCCTGGCCGCCGACACTGCCGGCGTCGCAGAGGCCGGCAGCAGGTAGGAACACGCTGTTGCCAGACTCATAGGTATCATCCCTACCTTTTACCAAGTAGCCGTTCATTTTTGTTTTATTATCGGTAGTCCACTCCCATTTGCAATAGTCAATAAGCGCCTGCCACTGTGCCGCGCTCGGAAGAGTCCATGTGTGTCCACCACCGCTTCCGCTGTTCCATGTCTTTGCAGCCTCAATTGCATTTGCATAGTTGTAGTAGTAGCCATAGGTGGCATCATAGCCTATGTACATGTCTTTGACTTCACCTACATTTTCGGTTGCCCAATAGTAGCCGCCGAGTTTCACGAAATCATGACCATTGATTTTATTTTCTGCCGGGTCTTCCGCCCACTTGGCGTAAAGGGTCAGGCTTTGTGTTACTCTTGTGGAGTAGTTCCATGCCTCTGTACATTCTTTGTCCGTGTACCATCCACGGAAACCATGTTTTTCTGCAGAGGCGTAAGTCAGTGGGACGGTTGAGTTGTATCCAATCCGTATGTCCTCTGGTTTAGCCTTAAAATTATCCGTTATGTTCAAGTCAAAACTGACAGTGATATACCCGATAGTTACGACCATATCATTTGAGATGTCGGAAACGGTAAAAGTATGGAATCCATTGGCAACATCAGGAGCAAGGACTTCATTATCCTTAATACATTCAAGTCCATAGCCACCCACGGAAACAGCCTTTATCTTCACTGCATTTCCTTCAAGATTTGTACTGAACACGACCTCGCTTGCAGGAGTGTTTTCTGCCAGTTTCACCGTCACTTTATTGTCTCCGACTGTGACTGTCTGTTCAGATTCTGTCGGATCAGTCCCTTTCTTATCTCCGAACGACACTTTCATGTTCGGAGTGGTCTTGTAACTGTGACATGTGCCGTCTTCCATCTTTACGTTGAGATACTGTGCGCTTGCCACGGTGCCGGCCATGAGCAGAAGTGCGCTGAGGATTGATTTTATTTTCATATTTCGTTGTTTATTATTGAGTACAATCTCTGACAAGACGGACAGACTGTTCATAGTAGCGGTATTTTGCCCTAGACGGATAGAAGGTATCAGAAATGAAAGCTGTGTAGTACGCCTCATTCGCACCCATGGCTGTAGAGTGCCAATAAAAGCCTTCTTCTCCTTTGCTGATGTATTCTCCACGGCCTTCACCGTCTTCATACAGAATACGGCCCGCCGCAGGGAGAAACACCGCTCCTGCAGTTTCCATTGCCTCCCAGTTTCCTCCTGCCGTATATTCGTTGTCGGTAAATTGAGGATTGTTGTTTGGGGCTGCCGACAAAGGTGCGAATGCTTCGCTACCCTTGCTTTTCATGGGGTCGGTGAATACATCAGGCAGAATAATAAGCCCCTTGACACCGCATACCGTCGCATACCCGCACTTGTCTCTCGCATTTTTTCTGCTGTCGAACAAATACTTCCATTCATCTTTGGTGAGAGTGCGCCAGGTGTGCCCGTCGCCGATATTACTGCCCCAATCAACAAAATCACCCCTTTCTTGGCACCCCCAAGTAAACAGTGATAATTGTTCCGAAGTGTGGTCATACTCATACTGATTGTTAAAGAACCACCAGGAATCCGCGTTGGTTGTATATTTAAGATTGCCCCGTGAGAAGCAGACGGTCTTGCAATTCTCCGCAGGACCCACGGAAAATTCACCGGGAAGGCTAGGTGTAAAGGGCTTTACCGTGGTCTTGCAGATTGCAACCTGCTCTCCCACCTCAGTCGTTGCCGTAATATCAGTCTCTCCCTCTGCCATCGCCGTCACCTTGCCGTTTTCATCCACGGTTGCTACGGAAGCGTTGCTGCTTGACCAAGTGAATTTTTTATTAAAAGCATCTGCCGGCAACACCGTTGCGCTGAGTTTGAATGTGCATCCGGCATAAGTAGTATGGTTTGACAGGGACAGGCTTATAGAGGCCGGCCTTAGATACCCTATTGTTGCCGTGACATCCGTGGAAATGTCCGAAACGGTGAATATGTGAGACAAAAAAATCACTCTGTCTAGATTAGTTTGATAATCAAAGAACCATGGTCTTGAGATTGTGCAAGAAGCCTCACCGTCAAGATCATATTCAAGTTTTTTCTGTGACTTAGAAAAGGCTTCTATAATAACATTGTTATTTTCCACCTTCACTGAACCTAATAGCACATCATTCCTCACTTCCGGATACTGTTCTTCATCAAGTTTTACCGTCACGGTATGTCCATTGACTGTTACTGTCTGTGTAGATTCCGTCACTTCTGCACCTGCCTTATTTCCGAACGACACCTTCATGTTCGGGGTTGTCTTGAAACTGCGGACGGATCCGTCTTCCAACTTCACGTTGAGATACTGTGCGCTGGCCACGGTGCTGGCCATGAGCAGAAGAGCGCTGAGGATTGATTTTAGTTTCATATTTCGTTTATTTATGATTAGTTTAATAGGCGATAGCTCCGCGCCAATCACGCTTTTAATTAGGCATTGCATTCGGCTTACACAGCATTGACTGCCTGTATTTGATGGGCTATTACCATTGGAAGTACTCTTCTTCGAGGTCATCCGTTTCCTTTTCATTGAATATGTCAATGTTTTGCCCATCGCTTACGCTTAATAAAAACGCAGGCGATGTTGTTACTACCTCTATGCAAGGTATTGTATAGGTTTTCTTTTTCATGTTTTGTGATTTAGTAAATCAGTGCGTGGAGGAAGATATTTGTAAAAAGTGAAACTTTCAGCTCTTATCTTATCACGCTTTTCTCTCCGTTCTTGATCACTATGCCCTTGTAACCGCCTTTCACGCGTATGCCTTGCAGGTTATACAAGTTTTCGTTTTCGTTTCTGTTTTCGTTTTCGTTAACAAAGTTAATTCCTGTTATTTCTCCGTCATCGAACACGAATCTGAATGCCTTGGCTGATGAAGACCCTGTCAGTTGCAGATAAGCACGGTTGGCAGCGAGTGGCTTTCCCACTGCCCACGGATAGAGTCCCACACCGAGTTTGGCTGTGCCTGAGAGGATGTAGCAGTTGGCAGGTGTCGGGATTTGCACGTCTGTACCTTGCAGGACATTATCTGCGTCCCCTTCCGTGTAGCCACAGGTGCCAAGCTTGTAATTGCCGCTTGCGGATTTTAGCACAACCGCTGTTTGTGCAGGAATAAATCCTTCCTTAATTTCTATGAGATGAAGGCATTCTGCTTCTTCATCCAGCGTGGCGGTATAGGCTTTCACACCTTCAGGGATGGTGTATGCCTCCAAGCTGCTGTAGAAGGTTGTATAGTAATCGCTTTGATTGAGTGGATCTTTGTTGGCTTGAGACTGTACAGCCGGCGTGCCATTGAAGAAGCCCATCTCTATTATCATACTTGCTGGATAGGTTACGGTTTGTCCATTGACGGTGAAGACGACATTGCCCTGTTCGTTGAATCCAAATTCCGTGGCATCCACATAGTGTTCCTTCTCAATTGGGGTATTGTTGCCTGTAAAGTCAATGTGCAGCACGTTGAGCAGCCTGGCCAGAACGTAGTCGGTGCCTGCAATCTCTCTGGTGCAACCTTCGTTCTCGAAGTTCTTCCCGCAGTCAGGGCAGTGCCAGTAGGCTATGTTTCCTTCAGCATCAGCAGTCGGAGCCTTATATGGCATAAGTTTCTTGTTCGCATGATGTATGGCAGGTATTATCACACTGCCTGTTATCTGGCTCGTGCAAATCTCGTCGCTGTAGTTCAGATTGCATCTCGTACAATGCCAGTGCTCAACATTTCCGTCAGCCGTACAGGTAGCATCTTTCTGCGCATTGTGTTTTGCGCTGTGGCCGAGTGCAGGGATTTCCCATTCAGTCATCACCGTCGTGCATTCAGCATTTGCGTAATAAGCCTTACACTTCGTGCAGTACCAGTATTCCTTGTTGCCCTTTTTCGTACAGGTAGCAGCCTTTGAGTAGTAATGTTGCAGATTGTGCTTTGAAGTATATTCCAGTGTTACCGCCCATGTCACTTCGTTTGGGGTTTTGCAAGTATTGTGATAATTCTTTATGTGGAATTCTACCACATCGCCTTTATTTAAGTTAGCCAAATTAAGGACATATACATCAGGTGAAACCTCGAATGACGCATTTGAAAGGATTATCCCTGTCTCAGCGCCCTTGTTTACCTTATAATATAAGTCGCAACTTCCGTAGCGTCCATTCGATTGCTTTGTCTTGTCTCCCGTCCAGCTCCACTTGAGGCGGACATTTTGTGCTTTGTCTTCTGCCACTTGGAATGATACCCATTCGTCTGCGCAGTAGTTGTCCTCTGTTCCGTCAGTATCCTTAAACACTTTTACTGCCGCATAGCCGAAGTTCACGCCGTCGTATGTTTCGTTTACTTCCTGTGTCCATTCGGTCACATCACCTTGATTGATTTGATCGGTCGGGTCGTCTGTCGAAGGGAAGTAAGAGACAATAGCTGCTGCATTCAGTTCGTTCAGGCAAGCCTCCTCAGCGTAGATTTTGCCTGACTTCGTGTCTTCCCAGCACTCACGGGTGTAGCCACGGGCAACACAGGTGGCATCACAGCTGTTGCGATGGGTGGCCCCAACGGATATCGGTGTGTTGGAATACTTCAACACATCCCCATCATAGCCGTAGAACACGGCACCTCGGCTGCTATTGAGTACCGGTGAAAGGTCGGCCCCCAATGTCTGATACCATTTCTGGCTGCCGTCCGTCACACCACGATTAAGACGGTAGCATACTTCTCCGCCAGCAAAGGCTTCGGCTTTCATTACGTGAGAATCATGGATTTTTGATGCTGGGCAACCTGCCACCAGCATTCCATAGATTTTTTCGCAATCGCCACTGACATTCGGCAGCCCCTCATAAGGGTCACCATCGTGCGGTATGGATCTGGACTTCAGTGTGTAGCAGTTGTCGATAGAATACGTTGCGGTAGTAGTTGAATACACTGAGCCGCAGATACCGCCGAAACGGGAGTCTTGAGTTCCACCCTTTTCCTCATACGTCGATACAATACCGATATTGTAGCAGTTGGCAATGGATGCATTGACATAGCAAGAACCGGAGATTCCACCTGCATCATAATCGTGAGCCATTACGTATGCACCGTTCCAGCAGTTCTCAATCCTTCCGCTTGCAAAGTCGCCGCAGATGCCACCCACGTGGTTCTTGCCATAGAAGTAACTGTCCTTGATTCCGAGGTCGTGGATATGGGCATTGCCGGCAGCCTTGCCGAAAAGGCCCACGTTGTTCACATCTGTATTTTTGAAGTAAAGTCCGCTGATGGTATGCCCGTTGCCGTTGAACTCGCCAGAGAAATCCACGCTATGTCCGCCTATCGGTGTCCAGCCTATGCAATCTTCGCTGTTAAGCCTTCCGCTGCCATTCAACACACTCGCGTTCATCGTGATGTCTGCCGTCAGCATAGCACAGGCAGACGCATGTGCATTATGGCTGTTCACGTAATCGGCAAACCACAGCAGGTTTCCTAACGTGGCAATCTGATAGGGATTGTCTTTTGAGCCGTCGCCCGTTGCAGGTTCGGCGCATTCTGTTTTCGCCAATTCATTCGCTCTGTCATAGAACTGATAATTCTTTCCACACCCCGTGCAATGCCAATAGCTGATCGTGCTGCCGCCTTGCGTCATCATATCTTTCACGAAACTATGCAGGTGGTTCGTTGTACTTTCGCATATAGTCTCGTTGAGGTACTCTCTGTTATCGTCGTCATAATATATAAGGAGGTCGCCTGTCATCATAGGGTAATTGTCCGTCCCTAACTGTTGCCGCCATGTTGTTGCCCTCTGGTTGCCGTTCAGTATCCAGCATGCCTCTCCGCTTGCGAAGGCTGCGGCATCCTTTATAAAGACATTGCTGATTTTATATATCGGGCAGTCTGTGCTAAGCGAATACGCCTTGCTGCATTTTGTGTCCAGCGATACGCAGTTGCTGAGGGAATAGTCGGCAATCTGCGATGCATACACCGCTCCGCAAATGCCGCCGTATTCTTGACCTTCCGACACATTGCCTATGTTGTAGCAACTGGATATGGCAGCATATTTATAGCATGAACCGGCTATGCCGCCAGTGACATCGTTGGATGACTCAACGGTTGCCGCGTTCCAGCAGTTCTCCAGCCGTCCGTTTGCCAAGTCGCCGCAGATACCGCCTACATGGCTCTTACCTCGGAAATAACTGTCCTTCACGCCGATGTCGTGGATGTAGGCCCTGTCAGTACAAGTAGGACTTAAATCTGTTGTAGAACCGTTGGCCATGCCGAACAGTCCGACTGCCGACCTGGTTTCATTGTTGAAGTAAAGTCCGCTGATGGTGTGGCCGCCACCGTCGAACTCGCCCCTGTAGCCCTTCGCGTAGTCATCGGCCCAACTGCCTATAGGCATCCACTCTATAAAAGCTCCGCTGTTGAGGTGCCCGTCGTTGTCCAGCACATCCGTGTTGGCCGTAATATCAGCCGTCAGCTTGCCGCAGAGGCTTGTGTTGCCCTGCTGTACTTCAAGCGAGAATCCGTAGAGGTTGATATAGTTCTCTATCTCGTATGGACTTTCTTTTGCGCCGTTGCCCTTGCCCGAACGCCAAGAGCATATAGGCCTGCCGTCCCATGTCGGAGAAAAGTTTTTAGTGTCTGCTACATAGATTGTGGGTTGGGACTCTTCAAATACACTGCCCCCTGATGTTATATCACTGTTGCCCCCAAAGAATACGTCGCGCAAATTAGTACATTGATAGAATGGATTATATCCGATCTTCGTTACACTATTTGGAATAGATACTGAGGTCAAACCGGAACACTGCATGAATACACCGTTACCAATGCTGGTTACACCGTTAGGAATGAATACTGAAGTCAGGTTGAGGCACTTTTTGAATACTTGGTATTCGATACTCGCCACACTGCTTGGAATGGATACTGAAGTCAAATTGGAACATTCCTCAAATGCCCCATGTCTAATTGCCGTTACACTGCCTGGTATGAAAATTGAAGCCAAGTTGGAACACTGATAAAAAGCATTATAAGTAATGTCCGTAACGCTTCCGTCGAACTTAATCGTTCCGCGTCCGTTTTCATACTTGTGCTCAGTGATGTTTGCTCCAAAACCTTTGTCATAGAACAGCTCACATATCTTTCCGTCGGTCGTAGTGTACCAGATTTCATCGTCAGGTGGCGTGCCGAGTTGTGCATTCGCCCTCACCATGCAGCACATCATCAGTACTGCGGAAAGTAAATATGCAGGTAAGTTACTTTTCATGTTTTTAGTAAATTAGTAAATTAGGGAATGAAAGTGTTGTGGCCGTGTGGAAGGCTGCTATTTTAGGGTTTGGAATGAGCGGGTTTCGCCATAGACGTAGTAGTCGTATGTATCGCCCAGATCCACTCTGTTGGAGTGTATGCTGGGTATCTGCGGGCAATTCAGGCTGCACTCCATGCGAAATTTGATGAACGTCTTGTAGTAGTACGTCCGGTTGGGCTTCAGCGGGCTGAGTTTCTCGCTGTAGTGCTTGATTTTTGTCTGCGCGGAACTGACGTACTGGGGGGTGAGGAATTGCGGAATGCTGTCGTAGCATACGCCGGCACCCATAAAATCGAGGTCGGAGGCGGCTAAGTTCAGCACTACGCTGTCGGGACATCCGGCAGGAATAACCACTTCGGCCTTGATGTCGAGTAAATCCAGAAACTCGGCCACTTCATTGCGGTGGAGGACTACGCTCTCGTTGAACTGGGTGTAGTCGGTGCCTTGCAGGTATTCGTTCATTTCGCCGAAGAAGTTGTAGTACCCGCTTACTACGGCGCTTGTGGCGGTGATGTCGGTTGCGCCGTCTGTTCTTATGGAGTCGCCGCCAACGACGAGCTTGCTCTCGTCCTTACTGCACGAAGCGAAGACGAGGAGGAGCAGGGAAAAAAGGGCTATGCGTGTATTCATAGGTTCTTGGTTCTAGGTTTTTGGTTCTAGTTTTTTGGTTCTAGGTTCTTGGTTCTAGGTTCTTGGTTATGGATTAGGTATGATGAGTTTTCGTTCAGAACCTGACTGCCATGGAAGCACCCAGCGTGAGCGTGTGCATGTTGTGCTTGATTTTGGTGTGGAGGATGCGGTAGTCCAAATTGTCGGAATGCTTGAAGTCGGGCTGGTAGTCCAGGCTGAAGGGCACGCGGCAGAAATCGTAGTCGATGTTGAGTTTCCATGCGAGGTTTCCCCGCATGGCATAGGTCAGCGACACGCCCGTGCCCCACTTGGTGGTGCGGATGGAGTGGGCGTAGAGGTAGTCGCCGTAGCCTTGGAAATCTTCCTGCTGCTGCTCGGTGGCTTGCAGCGTGATGTCGCTTGTGAACAGTCCGCCGAAGGTGGCTTTTGTACCCAGAGCAAAGCGGTGGGAAACAGGCCATTGGAGATACACGCCGGCATCGGCTGAGAACATGGCCAGCCGGTCGGTGATGTCGCTCTTGCTGCCTGATGTTACGTTGCCGGCGAGGTCGTAGCTGCTCATGCCGTTGGCACGCACGGGGGCTGTGATGACTTTCAGACGACCGCCCAGACCTATATACCTGCCCCAGAAGTAGGCTCCTTCGCCGGCCACCGAGGTGCCCGTGCCGATGCGCAGCAGGCCGTCGTCGGTGGGATATTGGCCGGAAAAGTCTTCGGGGTGTCCCTGGTCCATGGAGATTTCCCAACTGCCCAAGTCGGGGAGCGGGATGTTAGGCATGAAGGCGGCTCCCATCTGCACGGAGAAGAACGAGGGATAGGCGGGGTAGTCTTCCAGCCCTTCCAGTTCGCCCAGCCGCGTGTGCCTGTCCTTGAAAATAAGGTCGCCCACGAAATAGCCCAGGTCGGTGGAGAGTATGCCAATGCCTGCACCCACCATGATGTCGCTTATCCAGTGGCGGTTGTTGAGGCTGCGCATCACACCCGTAGTGGTGGCGGCGAGATAGCCGCCCACGCTGTACCACGGGCTGCGCGTCATGCCGTATTCCTTATGCAGGATGGTGGCGGCGGCAAAGGCGGTGGCGGTGTGGCCGGAGGGGAAGGAGTTGGCGGTGGAGCCGTCGGGGCGCATCTCCTTGGCGGAGTACTTGATGCCATTGACGACGGCGGCCATGATGCCGTATGAGATGGCACCGCTCACCAGAAAGCGGGGCCAGTCGCTGCGCCCTTCCACTTTGCCCAGTTTCAGGCCTACGGCCACGGCCAGAGGGGAGAATTGCAGGTAGTCGTCAAGGTGGTGCTTGAAGTGGGGCTGGAACTTCTGACGGGCGGAGCGGAAGTTTTTCTTTTGGCCCTTGGCGATGAAACCTGCTGCTATGATGGGCAGGGGAATCCAGGAGAAGTCGCGCTTGAAGTTGTAGTGGCACCTTGACAGGGGCACGGAAGCCTTGGTGGTGGGGCCGGTATTGAGTGCTGAAGGCAGGGGGCTGACAGTGGGAACCGTTATGGAGTCTTCTTGGGTGGGAGGTGTCTGCATGGGTTCGGCAACTGTCAGTTCTTCAGTCGCCGCTTCGGTTAGTTCCTCTGTGGGGGCGGGGGCGGGCTCTTGCACGAGGGCGTTGTCCTCGTCGGCGAAAGCCGTGCCCGACCAGCTTAGAAGGCCGACCATGAGTAGAATGAATTTTTTCATACTTAGATTTTGTTCTTTGGTTATTGTAGAGCTTGCTTTTTATCGTAGAGGGCTTGTGCGGCCCGGCTGACGGCTTTCAGCGTGCCGTAGTCGGTACGGAACACGGAGTAGAGACCCTGTTCCTCGTGGTTGGGGTCGCAGGTGTAGGGGTCGGCAGGATGCCAGCGGTTGTGTAGGGGCTGGGCCTCGCCGCCCCATCCCCAGAAGTTGCAACCTGACAGCTCCTTGAAGTTCTGGGCTTGGCGGAAGATGTAGGCATAATAGGCGTTGCGGTGGGCGGTGGAGGATGTCGCAGTTGTGGCATAGCCGTCGCGGGGGTAGCCGAACTCCTCAATCACCACAGGCCTTCCGCTGCCTTTCAGTGCGTTGCATGCCGCTTCTATGTATTTGCGGCTTTCCTCGCAGGCACTCTGGAATCCGCGTGCGGTGCCGTCGCTGCCATTGACGCGCCGTGCCTCCGGCATGGGGCTTACGAACTTGCCCATCCACCCCCAAGTGTGCGGCCAGAGGTGCAGGCAGGCGTAGTCAATCTCGGGAAGCGTGTGAAGCCGTCGGAAGAGCGTCATGTCGCATTCGCAGCCGAAGTAGCCTTCACTGCCTGTCGTGACGAGGTGGTTGGGGTCGAGGGCCTTGATGCGGCGGGCCAGTTGCTGCGCCCATGAGAGAAAGGCTTCTTTCACTTCGGGGCGGCGACTGAAGGGGCGGGGTTCGTTGGCCAGTTCCCAGGCCATGATGGCGGGACTTTGGGTGTAGGGCTTGCCTGTTATGGAGTTGATGCGGCTGACGATGCGCTCGGCGTGGCGAGTGGCCAGTTCCATGGCCTTGGCGTTTTGCACGAAACGGCAATGGTAGTCGAGGAATGCCTGCCAGTCGGACGGCTCGGGCGCTTCGCCTTCATCGGCCCACTCAAGATAGGCACCGAAGCCGCCGCTCCACTCCCATGCGTTGTTGAGGTAGATGACCGCCGTCATGTCGCGCCGCTCCAGCTCGTCAATCAGGAAGTCGAGGCCACGCAGGAGGGTGTCGTTGTATTCGCCCGGGCTCGGCTGGAGGATGGGGCGGATGTGGGTGAGCCGTTTGTCGCTTCCCTCGGCACCGGCCAGGATGCGGAGGTTGCGGATGCCGGCTTTCTGCATGGCATCCAGCTCACGTTTCAGGCGGGGGCGGTCGCCGCCCTGACCTTCGGAGGCGAGGATGGGGCCGTACCAGAAGTTGGTGCCCACAAAGCTGTAGTCCTTTCCCCTGCGGCAGAAGCGGCCATCCTTCACGCTCACGAAGTCTTGGCCGTCCGCTTTGTCCTGACGAGTGGCGGGGCTATAGGCTGTGGCCGTCTGGCAAAGGGCAAGGGCGCAGAGCAAACAGAGGGTATGTCTCAGCATGTGGAGCATTGTGGTTTGGGGCGTATGGGAAGGCGGGCCCCCTCCCCGCTCCCCCTTTGGGGGAGAGCTGTAGATTGGGTCGGGAAGTCCCCCAAAGGGGGATTTAGGGGGCTTCACCTTTCACTCTGCGCTTTGTTCCTCGGCAGGTGTGAGGGGATAGGCTTTCTTTTCCCACTCCAAATAGGCCAGAATGAGGTGGCGCAGGCCGTAGCTTTTCATTTTGGGGTGGTAGATGATTTCATAGCAGAGGTCGATGAGCGGCTTGGGGTCGTCGGCTGTAGGAATGAGGGCCCGCACGTTGCATTTCAGCTTGTCCAGCGTCTGCTCGGTAACGTAGCCCGTACTGTCCACGAGGTCGCGGAAGAGGGCGTAGTCGCGGAGTGTCTGGAAGTGGCGGTCGTCCACCTCAAGGTGGTGGGTGCCTTTTTCGTTGAGTTGTATGGTAAACATGGTGATTAGTAAATTAGCAAATTAGCAGATAAGCAAATTAGCGAATGAGGGAGTTTGGCCGTCCGCAGGGCATTTGCTAATTTGCAAATTCTTACATTTTCTAATTATTGTCCTTGATGCGCTTGAAGAGGTCGGAGGCGAAGATGAAGGAGTTCAGGCGCTCGTTGTCGGAGTGCATCACTTCTTCCTTCGTGCCTTCCCACGCGGCTTCGCCCTTGTGTATATAGATAATGTGTTCGCCTATGCCCATCACGCTGTTCATGTCGTGGGTGTTCATCACCGTGGTGGTGCCGAACTCCTGCGTGATGCCGTGGATGAGTTCATCGATGACGAGGCTTGTCTTGGGGTCAAGGCCGGAGTTCGGCTCGTCGCAGAAGAGGTAGGTGGGATTCAGGGCAATGGCTCGGGCAATGGCGGCACGCTTCTGCATACCGCCGCTGATTTCGCCCGGGTACTTCTGGGCAGCGTCTTTCAGATTGACGCGCTCAAGGCAGTACATGGCTCGGCGCACGCGATCCTTGTAGCTGTCGTCGCTGAACATATCGAGCGGGAACATGACATTCTCCAGTACGGAGAGCGAGTCGAAGAGGGCTGCGCTCTGGAATATCATTCCCATTTCCCGACGGAGGAGTGCCTTTTCACGCTTGGACATCTGCACGAAATTGCGTCCGTCGTAGAGTATCTCTCCGCTGGTGGGGGTGAAGAGGCCCACTATGTTTTTCATCAGCACCGTCTTGCCGGAGCCTGACTGTCCTATGATGAGGTTGCACTTGCCCGGGGCGAAGGTGGTGGAGATGCCTTTCAGCACTTCTTTGTCGTCGAAGGATTTGCAGAGGTTTTTGAGTTCAATCATGAGAGGAGGGAGGTGAGTACAACGTCGCTGAACAAGATGAGCATGGAGCAGGCCACCACGGCATCGGTGCTGGCTTTGCCCACTTCCTGGGAGCCGCCCTCTACGCGGTAGCCGTAGTAGCTGCTCACGCTGGCTATGATGAAGGCGAAGAACAGGCTTTTGATGACTCCCATCCAGAAGAACCATTGGTGGAAGTCGTGCTGGAGGCCGGCGGTGAGGTCGGCGGGGGTGATGATGCCCATGATGTAGGCCGTGGCGTAGGCGCCGCCTATGCCGCTGGCCGTGGCGAAGATGACGAGCAGGGGCATCATCGTGATGAGCCCGCATATTTTGGGCAGGATGATGTAGGCGGCGGGATTCACGCCCATGATTTTCAGGGCGTCGAGTTGCTGGGTTACGCGCATGGTGCCTATCTCGGAGGCGATGTTACTGCCTACTTTGCCCGACAGTATCAGGCACATGATGCTGGAGGAGAACTCCAGCAGCATAATCTCTCGGGTAACGTAGCCGCTCACCCAGTGCGGCATCCACGCCGACTGTATGTTGAGCTTGATTTGGATGCAGATGACGGCGCCTATGAAGAAGCTGATGAGGAGCACGATGGCTATGGAGTCGGTGCCGAGGGCCTGCATCTCGTGGATGTATTGCTTGATATACATGCGCAGCCGCTCGGGTCGGCTGAAGGTGCGGCCCATCAGTTGGAGGTATTCGCCGAAGGATTGGAGGTAGTTCAGGGGAAACACGGGCTGGTTGGGTGTGGGATGAAAAACGTATGTTGGGGGAAGTGGGGTTAAGCCTCGGTGGGTTCCTCGGCGGGGAGGGTTTCTTCTTCCTGTGGCTGGGGCTCGGGTGCGGTGTCGGCGGCGTCGGCGGCAGGGAGGGCTTCCTCGGGTTTCTTGGGCTCACGCAGGGGGTAGGCTATTATGGAGAGCAGGAGGGCGATGAGGAAGATGTAGAGCATGGTTTGTGCGCCGGGGCGCATCATGAAGTAGAGCGTTTCGGTGAAGAGGATGGTAATGTTCACCATCGTGAGTTTCAGTACGCGGTTTTTGCGGCGAATCATTACGCAGTAGCCCGAAACGAGGAGCATCACTACGCTGAACAGGTTGAACAGGTAGGTGGCCAGTACGGGCAGGCCGTTGAGTTGGCTTTCCCAGTTGGTGAACAGGGGGATGGCTACGGCCAGTATGATGGCCACGGCCCACAGGCAGAGCTGGAGGCGCTGGAGAAATTTCGTCATGGCGATTTATAAATTAGTCATTATACATTATTCATTGTTCATTGGCCTCACGCCAGCGGCACGCGCCCCAGCAGAGAGCGTCCGAGGGTAACCTCGTCGGTGTATTCCAGGTCGTCGCCCACCGACACGCCGCGTGCCAGCGTGGTGAGCTTCACTTCGTAGGGGCGGAGGCGGCGTGAGATGTAGAAGTTGGTGGTGTCGCCCTCCATGGTGGGGCTGAGGGCGAATATGACTTCGCCTATACCGCCGGCGGCCACGCGTTCCACGAGGCTTTCCACCTCGATGTCGCCGGGGCCTATGCCGTCCATGGGCGATATGATGCCGCCCAGCACGTGATAAAGCCCGTGAAACTGCCCCGTGGCTTCGATGGCCATCACGCCTTGCAGGTTTTCCACCACGCACAGGAGCGTGCGGTCGCGGCTGGGTGAGGCGCATATTTGGCAGAGCTCCGTGTCGCTGATGCTGTGGCAGCACTTGCAGTAGCGCACTTCCTGACGGAGCGTGGCGAGGGCTTGGGTGAGGGCCAGCACTTCGGGTGTGTCGCGCTTGAGCAGGTGGAGTACCAGGCGCAGGGCCGTCTTGCGTCCCACGCCGGGCAGCTTCGCCATTTCATCGACGGCTCGTTCGAGGAGCTTGGAGGGGTATTGTTCGAGCATCTGCTGTGCAACTGTTCATTGTTCACTATTCCACTCCTCTCTGTCGGAGGGGAAGCCTTCCTCCATCCTCCAGTGAGGGGGAATTACGATAGGGATAGGGGAAATTAGTGTATAGAGTAGTTTTTCTTAGTGTATAGGGTAGTTCTTCGTAGTGTATAGGGTAGTTTTCCTTAGTGTATAGGGTAGATGTTCCGGAGGTTTTGGAAGTTCCGGCTCGTCTTTGGAGTTCGTCCGCTTCCCTTATGGGGGAGTTAGAGGGGACGCTTGGGAAGTCGGCGGTGAGCCTTGCATTGGGGACACAGGCCCTTTACGACATACGACGCAAAGCGGGGACGGAAACCTTCGGGCAGTTCCACCACGGGCAAGTGCTCGCTGCGCAGGCACCACACCCTCGCGCAGCGTTCACACTCAAAGTGAGGGTGGAAGTCGGCCATATCGCCCGTGCCCTCGTGGCAACGGCATTCGTCGTGGCACGGCGCATAGCGCGTCTGACCCCTGCTGTCCTCGATGCAATGCACCAGCGCGTTGGCACTGAACAGCGTCAGGGCGCGGAACACCGAACTCTTATCGACCGTGCTCAGCTTGGCCTCCAATTCGCTCAGCGAGTAGGCTCGTCCGTCCGTGCCGAGAGCATCGAGTACCAGCAGGCGGATGGCCGTCGGACGTATGCCGTGGGCCTCCAGTCGGGTGGATAATTGGGATTTCACGTTGCAAAAGTACGAAAATCTGCCGAATAATTTGTATTTTTGCAGCGAAAAAGTACAACTACGCCATGAAACGCCTTTTCTTCCTCCTCCTTTCGCTGGCCGCAGCCCTTCCGCCGGCCATCGCCTTCGACCCGACAGAGCTTGTCAATCCCTTCATAGGTACCACCAACTTCGGCACCTGCAATCCCGGAGCCGTGGTGCCGCAGGGCATGATGTCGGCCACGCCGTTCAACGTCATGGGAAGCGACCTCAACCACTACGACAAGGATGCCCGCTGGTGGAGCACGCCCTACGACAACACCAACAGCTACTTCACGGGCTTCTCCCATGTAAACCTCTCCGGAGTGGGCTGTCCCGACCTCGCCTCCCTGCTGCTCATGCCCACCTCCGGCTCTCTCGACGTGGATTACCACAACTACGGCTCCACCTACACCGATGAGCAAGCCTGCCCCGGCTACTACGCCAACCGCCTTGGCAAATACGGCATCAAGGCCGAAACCACGGCCACCCTGCGCACCTCCCGAGCACGCTTCACTTTCCCGAAAGGGCAGGCCAACGTGCTGCTCAACCTCGGCGAAGGCCTCACCAACGAGAGCGGGGCATGGGTGCGCTACGTCAGCGACACGGAGGTGGAGGGGCAGAAGATGCTGGGCAACTTCTGCTACAATTCCCCCCGAGCCTACTATCCCATCTACTATGTCGTGCGCGTAAGCCGCAATCCCTCCGCCCGTGGCTTCTGGAAGCACCAGCGCGAAGCCTACGGCGTGGAAAAGGAATGGAACCCCGAAGCCGGACGCTACAAGCTCTATGAGGGATACCGCCGCGACCTGGCCGGCGACGACGTGGGAGCCTACTGGTCCTACGACCTTCAGGAGGGCGAACAGGTGGAAGTAAGCATAGGCGTGAGTTTCGTGAGCGTGGAGGGCGCCCGCCTCAACCTTGACGCGGAGCAGGGCGCCGCCACCTTCGACCAACTCCGGCAGGCGGCCCACGACCGGTGGAAGGAAGCCCTCTCCATCGTGGAAGTGGAGGGCGGAACGCATGATGAACAAACCGTGTTCTACACCGCGCTCTACCACACCTTGATTCACCCCAACATCCTCAACGACGTGAACGGCGACTACCCCCTTATGGAAAACGAGGGCGTGGGCAACCTCTCCCAAAAGGCTAACGCTTCCTCCCCCTTTAAGGGGGATAAGAGGGGGTCTAAGGAGGCTTTGAGGGGGTCTCACTTCACCGTATTCTCCCTTTGGGACACCTACCGCTGCACCCACCAGCTCTTCACCCTGCTCTGGCCCGAAAGGCAACAAGCCATGGTGCGCTCCATGCTGCAGATGTACCGCGAAAGCGGCTGGCTGCCCAAATGGGAACTCTACGGCCGCGAAACCTTCACCATGGAGGGCGACCCCGCCATCCCCGTGATTGTGGACACTTGGTTCAAAGGGCTGCGCGACTTCAACATTGAAGAAGCCTACGCGGCCATGCGCAAGGGCGCCGTCACGCCCGGCAAGGACAACCCCCTGCGCCCCGACAACGACGACTACGTGCGCTTGGGCTATTGCCCCCTGCTGGAACAATATGACAACAGCGTGAGCCACGCCCTGGAATACTACGTGGCCGATGCCGCCCTTGCCCTACTGGCCGACTCCCTCGGCAAGAAAGATGACGCACGCCTCTTCCGAGCCCGTTCCCTCGGCTACAAGCATTACTACAGCCCTGAGTACGGCACGCTGCGACCCCTCCTGCCCGACGGCACCTTCCTTTCGCCCTTCAATCCCCGTCAGGGTGAGAACTTCGAGCCTTCTCCCGGCTTCCACGAGGGCAATGCCTGGAACTACACCTTCTACGTGCCGCACGACATCCCCGGCCTCTGCCGCCTGATGGGGGGCAAGAAGAAGTTCGTGAACCGCCTCCAGAGCGTCTTTGACCAAGGCTTTTACGACCCTGCCAATGAGCCGGACATCGCCTACCCCTACCTTTTCTCCCGCTGGACGGATGAGGCATGGCGCACACAGCGTCTCACCCGCCAGCTTCTCCGCCAGCATTTCCGCAACGCCCCCGACGGCATCCCCGGCAACGACGACACCGGCACCATGTCGGCTTGGGCCGTGTTCTCCATGCTCGGCCTCTATCCCGACTGCCCCGGCCAGCCCTACTACACCCTCACGGCTCCCGTATTCGAGAAGGCCACGCTCCACGTCCCCGGCGGCGACATCGTCATCACCGCCCCCGATGCCTCCCAGAGCGACCGCGTCAGCCGCGTCCGCCTCGGCAGCAAAACCCTGGGCGGCTACCGCATCACCCATCAGCAACTCATGGAAGCCCGCCGCCTCCATTTTGAAATGAACCGATGAACCAAATATCCCTACAACAGCAGCTCCATCTCCTCCGCCTTGAATACGAACACGAGAAGGAGGAGTTCCGCCATGCCACCGAGGTGCAGGGCATTGCCCGCAAGGTGAAGCGCGGCGAGGCGTGGTATCCCGTCGCCTTGGGCCGCTCCTACTACAATTCCCTGAACCGCCTCGTGGTGGAAGTGCTGCGCACCGAAAACACGGAGGACGACTACGCCTTTGAATACGGGCGCCCCGTGTGCTTTTTTCAGGAGAATGCCGACGGCAGCCTTCAGTACCTCAACTTTGTGGGCACGATAAGCTATGTGGAGAGCGACCCCAATCTTGCCGGCGGTGCCCGTATGGTGGTGGTCCTCCCTTCGGAGCAAGCCCTTGCTGCCCTCCACGCCCTCAGTCGCCCGGGCGTCCAGCTCAATTTCGACGAGACGACCTATCAGCTTATGTTTGAGGCTCTGCGCAAGGTGATGGCCGCCAAAGGCGACCGCCTGGCCGAACTGCGCGACCTGTTCCACGGAAGCACACCCGTGCGCTGGGGATCAGAACCCGCCGTGCCCGTCAGCCTTCCGTGGCTCAACGCCTCGCAGGAAGCCGCCGTGCGTCAGGTGCTCCGAGCCAAGGACGTGATGGTGGTACACGGCCCTCCCGGCACGGGCAAGACCACCACTCTCGTCGATGCCATCAACGAAGTGCTCCGCCGTGAAGCACAGGTCATGGTGTGCGCACAGAGCAATACAGCCGTGGATTGGATAAGCTTGCAGCTCAGCCGGCGCGGCATCCCCGTGCTGCGCATGGGCAATCCTGCCCGCGTAACCGACGAAATGCTGGCCTGCACCTATGAGCGGCGCTTTGCCGACCATCCCGACTACGCCACACTCTGGCAAATCCGCCACACGCTCAGTCAGCTCCGCGCTTCGAAAGGGTGCAAGCACGCCGATGCCCGCCATCAGAAAATCGCCCGCTTGCGTGAGCGTGCCGATGAACTGGAACTGGGCATACGCAACGACATCTTCAACAGTTGCCGCGTCGTGGCCTGCACCCTTGCGGGCAGCGCCAACGCCACGCTGATGGGGCAGCACTTCCACACGCTCTTCATCGACGAAGCCGCGCAGGCCCTTGAAGCCGCGTGCTGGATAGCCTTGCAGAAAGCCGACCGCGTCATACTGGCCGGCGACCACCGGCAGCTGCCGCCCACCGTGAAGTGCTACGAAGCCATGCGCGGAGGGCTGGGGCGCACACTCATGGAGAGCCTTGCGGAGCACCATCCGGAGGCCGTCCGGCTCCTCACCGTGCAATACCGCATGAACGAAACCCTCATGCGCTTCTCCTCCGAATGGTTCTACGAAGGCAAGCTCACGGCAGCTCCCGAAGTTCGCCACCGCTCCATCCTCTCCCTGATTGACGACCCGCTGGTGTGGGTGGAAAGCGAAAGCAGCGAGGAGGCGGTGGGAGCCACCAATGGCCGCCTCAACACCGACGAAGCCCTGCTCACGCTACGAGCCCTCACGGCCTACTGCCGCCGTGTGGGATTTCAACGCATACAGGACGAACGCCTTGACTTCGGCGTCATATCCCCCTATCGCGCCCAGGTGGCCACGCTTCGCCACATGGTGCGCCACAGCAGCCAGCTGAAGCCCATCCGCCGCAGCATCACGGTAAACACGGTCGATGCCTTTCAGGGACAGGAGCGCGACGTGGTGTGCATCAGCCTCGTCCGAGCCAACGACAACGGCCAAATAGGCTTCCTTTCCGACCTCCGCCGCATGAACGTGGCCATGACCCGAGCCCGCATGAAGCTCATCATCGTGGGCGATTCCGCCACTCTCACCCGCCATCCTTTCTACAAGGAATTGCACGCCAGGTGCAAGACGATGCAAGTGAATAATGTAAGAGAGAACAGTGAGCAGTTTAAGAGTGAGCAGTTTAAGAGTGAGCAGTGAACGATTAAGAGTGGAGAAGCATCCGTGTGCCATACCCTCCGATTACCCGCTGTCGTTTCCGATTCATCTTCTCATTGTTCACTCTCTTACAGTTCACTTTGAATAAGAATGTGCTATTTCGAGTGGACGGATGCCGCTGCGAAATCCAAAAAAAAGAGAAAAGCCAAGCGAAAAGAACCGAAAAGTTTGGAAAAACGGCACCGATGCCCCATTTTTGCAGTTGCCATAGGGACGTCTGAGATTCGTCAGAAATCATCAGAACCACCCCTCCTATTGTTTCACCTTTAACAACATTAACAACTATGGCAACAAAATTCTACAAGTGCCCCATTTGCGGCAATGTCATTGTGAAGCACGTCGATTCACAGGTTGTCCCCGTCTGCTGCGGCAAGCCGATGCAGCTCCTCGACCCTCATTTAGAGGACGGTGCCGCCGAGAAGCACCTGCCCGTGGTAACGCGCCGGGAGACGGGCGAACTGCTTGTCAAGGTGGGCGAAGTGCCCCATCCCATGCAGCCGGAACATCACATCTGCTTCGTAGCCGTAGAGACGGAGAAAGGACTGGATGTCCACTACCTCAAAGCAGGCGACACGCCCGAAGCGCTGTGCTGCGATGCGCTGATGCCTGTTACGGCCGTCTATGAATACTGCAATCTCCACGGCTTGTGGATGACCACCGACATTCCTCCCCGCAGCATTTAGCGCTGAGCGAATAACAGAGTGAGGGTGTGCCAAAAGTTTCCAATCGGACTTTGGCACACCTTCTTTGTTATCTCAAACTTGCATTTTAGGATGCAAGCGGGCGCGGTATCGGAAATCTCGCCCTTTTCACGCGCGTATGTAAGAAATAAATGTGTACCTTTGCAAAAATGATGTGCGCCATGTTTTCCATGCTGCGTAATAATAAATAAAACTAATGAAAAAACTTCTTTTACTTTTCGCCGCCCTGATGCTGAGCTTAGGAATGGCACAAGGGCAAGCGCAAGAGAACACAGGTTCAAACACCTTGCCCACACCCAGCAACAACCAAATCGTGTACCGGTCGGCTAATCATGAGAAGATAACGCCGCATAACATTGAGGTCTTTGGCGCGACCTACAATGATGCCGATAATGTGTACGATGCCGAAGCCGATTATGGCGTAATCACCTTTGACGGCAATGTAACGACCATTGGAAAAGAGGCATTCGAATATTGCAAAAGTTTGACCGAGATAGTTTTTCCAAGCACTGTGACGAGTATTGGAGAATGGGCTTTCTACGGTTGTACAGGAATGGCAGAGCTGACAATTCCAAGCACGGTGACGGCTATTGGAGGGTTCGCATTCAGCGGTTGGCCAAACCTGGCCAAGCTCTCTGTAAAAGCAGGAAGTATCGGAGAATCTGCTTTCGCAGGTTGCTCCAAGCTGAATTCAATCGATTTGCAGGAAGGCGTAATAAGTATAAGAGAAAATGCATTCCAAAATTGTGCCGGAATGGAAGAGTTAACCATTCCAAGCACGGTAAACGAAATTGGGATGCAGGCATTCTATGGTTTGCCAAACCTGATCAAACTTACCGTGAAAGCAGGAAGTATAGGAGGAATAGCATTCGCAAATTGCCCTAAGCTGAGTTCCGTCGATTTGCAGGAAGGCGTAACGGGTATTGGAGATAGAGCATTCCAAAATTGTGCCGGAATAGAAGAGTTGACCATTCCAAACACGGTAACCGCTATTGGAGAACAGGCATTCGATGGCTTGAGAAACCTGACCAAACTTACCGTGAAAGCAGGAAGTATAGGAGGAATGGCATTCGCTAATTGCCCTAAGCTGAGTTCCGTCGATTTGCAGGAAGGCGTAACGGATATTGGGAATAGAGCATTCTATAATTGTATCGCAATGTCAGAGATAGCCATTCCAAGCACGGTAACCACTATTGGAGAACAGGCATTCGATGGTTTGCCAAACCTGACCAAACTCACTGTAAAAGCAGGAAGTATAGGAGGAATAGCATTCGCTAATTGTCCCAAGCTGAGCTCCGTCGATTTGCAGGAAGGTGTAACGGATATTGGGAATAGAGCATTCTATAATTGTATCGCAATGTCAGAGATAGCCATTCCAAGCACGGTAACCGCTATTGGAGAACAGGCATTCAACGGTTGTTCTTGTCTTCGTTCTATCAAGTTTGGCAATGCGATGATGAATATAGCAAACAGTTCCTTCGTCAATTGCCCCAATGTGGCGTCTGTAACATTCTCAGGGGTCATGGTGCTCAATAATATATTCAACGGGTTTGGCACAGCGGAATCTCCGGTAACTCTTAAGCTGCCTTTCTTCTGGCCGGTAAACGACAAGCCGGTCAATAGTGCAACCCCCTGGCATGGCGGATATTTCAACTGCGAATATACAGTTCCCGTAGAAGATATTCTCGCCTCTCTCGGCTCTCTCGGCACGAAGCAGAACGGCCCTGCCGTGAAAGTAACCGGAAGCGACGACAACGAGATTATCCTCTACGCGCCGAAGAAGGTGGAATATATTAAGGTGAAAGAGAATTAGGAAATTAGGAAATCAGACACGATATGAAAAAGACATTTTCACTTCTCATCACGCTCTTCGCCGTGCTTTTTGCGCAAACGTCTTTCGCTGCCGACGAAATTACCAGAGTAACCCAAGACGGCATTATCTACTCCCTATACGACGACAACACCGCTTATTTAGGTGACGGACGAGATGCAACTGGAGACGTTACACTGCCAACCGTCATTACATACGAAGGTAAAGAGTACACACTCACGAGCATAGGGCTTTCGGCATTTTGGAATGCCACGATAACCTCAATCACCATTCCCAATTCAGTTTCCACCATTGGAGATTATGCTTTTGAAGGCTGTAACTCATTGCAATTTGTTACCATAGGTGCCTTTGTGCAGTCTATTGGCAAGGGAGCTTTCAAGGGGTGTGGTAATTTGAAAGAAATGGTATTCTATCCTACCAAAGTTCCTACTGTGGGCGAATCGGCTATCCCAAATTCTAAGGATTTTCCGATAAAATGTATTGATCAACCTAGCTATAGGCAAGTGCTTGACAATTTTTTCCATTTTGTATTTGATTTTATAGAATTAACTTATAATCCCGAGCCCTATTATAAAAGCATTATTGAAGCCATCACGCTTGCTGCAAACAGAGTCGCACTTTCGGACGAAGACGAAGCGGCTATAAAAGGCTGTACAGATAAAATGGCTGAAGCTTTCCAAAACTATGAAACCAACGTGGAATTGGTGGAAAACCTGAAACTCGTAATATATGAAAACGAATTGGCCGCCCATAAAGTTATTGCCCTTGCCGGAATCAGGCCAGCCATACCAAGCGACGGATTGCTTGAAGAAGAACAAACGGTGATAAATGGCAAGATGGCCCGCATAAACAATGCTACCTCTTTGGGTGAAATATACACGCCACAAAAAGAAGCCCTTGACATTATGGCAATGCACCCAGCAAGAAAAGTAGCCCTTGCCGCCATAGAGGAAGCCATGCAGGGCAACGCGGACAGTAAGTATCTGAACGACCTTGTGAAAGAACAAGTGGATGCCATCATCAACGCCACAGATTTTGGAACTATAAACGATAGCCGGAACGTTGCTGTCAAGATACTCAAAGGAGTAATGGACACGTATATAGCCGCCAAGGAAGAAGGCGAGACCTCTGCCTTCGGCTCCCTCGGTACGAAGCAGAACGGCCCTGCCGTGAAAGTTACCGGCAAGGACGGCAAGGAGATTATCCTCTACGCGCCGAAGAAGGTGGAGTATATAAGGGTGAATGAGAAATTAGCAAATTAGACAATTAGCAAATTAGCGAATTAGCGAATTAGAAAATCAGTAATTATGAAAAAACTTCTTTTACTTTTCGCAGCCATTGTGATGACAAGCACAGGACTGTGGGCAGACCAAAAAACTGTGTCTTATCTCTACCCTGTCTATAACACCGATGGTGTCCCTACCAGCGGCATCAAAGAGTGGAAAAAAGCAGAGGTAACCGCTACCGTACTGACAGGTCAGGACACCCAACGTGACATAGGCACCGGTTGGTATGTCGTTACCTCCAATTCTGAAATCAGCTTCCCTAAAGGTCTCTCCTGCACAGGCAAGGTTCACCTTATCCTTGCCGATAAGGCTCAACTCATCGCAAAGGGAGATCGTGACAGAAAAACTCCAGGTATTCGGGTGACGGGCACAGCCTCTCTTACTATCTACGGCCAAGATCGTCAATCGGGGGAACTCATTGCATCCGTTCCGTTTGGTGATGCTGCCGGTATCGGTGGAGGATATCAAGCTTCGGGCTCTAATATCACCATCAATGGCGGTACGATTACGGCAACGGGCGGAGGTTCGGGTGCCGGTATCGGTGGAGGAGATAATGCTATGGGCTCCAACATCACCATCAATGGCGGTGTGGTTACGGCAACAGGCGGAGCTGCGGGTGCCGGTATCGGTGGAGGACGATATGGCAGGGGCTGCAATATCACTATCAATGGCGGTACGGTTACGGCAAATGGAGGAGGAGCAATCGGTACTACCGGTATCGGTGGAGGACAGGAAAGTTACATGTCTGGCTCTTCTTCAGAAAATATCTTTATAGCAACTGACCGCATAATAAAAGCCGATAGTAGCAATCCTCCTGAAACTGTGACTGAAAATGACGGTCGTGACCTCGCAAGCAGTTTGGATGGAAAGAGATATGTAAAGATAGAAAAAGATTTAACTCTTATTAAGACTGCCGCCATTGCCGAAATCAATGGCGCTGTCAAGGACATTACCTATACTGACGTTCTTGACATCGCCTATACGGCAATCACAAACATTAACAATGCCACAAACGAAATCTCTATTTTCGTCATTAAAACAAAAGCATTGACAGATATTGCTTTTGCCTTGGTCAAGTCTAAAGCCATTGCAGAAATAACATCCGCTCGGCAAGGCATTAAGAACACCGAAATCAACAAATGGATAGATGACGCCATTAATGATATTCAAAAATGTGGTCAGGAGGCGACACAGGAGATTGATAATATAAAGGCACAGATTCTTGGCACAATCAATATCTTCCAAGACGGCAAAGAAGAAGCCCTCGGCTCCCTCGGCACCAAGCAGAACGGCCCTGCCATCATCGTTACCGACAAGGACGACAACGAGATTATCCTCTACGCGCCGAAGAAGGTGGAATATATAAAGGTGAACGAGAATTAGGAAATTAGCAAAATAAAACCAACAAGAAATGAAAAAGATTTTATTATCATTACTGATGCTCTGTACGGCAGTAAGTGCATGGAGCTACGACACGGAAACCGTTACAATCACCTGTGGTGGCACCAACACTTCTCCTATCACGGTGGCGGCTCAATTGGGTTCTGACGGCGCAGATGGTACGCCCTACTGGTTGGTTAGAAACGGCAACAATCTCAAACTGAATGCGCAGCAAGGCTATTATGTCATGAGAGTGGCGTTTGAAACAACGGGTTCTTATAACAATGTGGACGAATGCGACAAACTCATCCAATATGGAAAAGAATGGGTACGGGACAGCGAAGATTCCAATTATTACGCTGCCATCACATTCAGCAACATGGAAACGGATATTACCAAGGTTACTTCAATCACTGTAACCTACTACCACGTATGCTATGGAGCAACGCCCCATGAGGCCGTGGCCGGCACTTGCAAGACAAAAGGCAGGGCAGCATATTGGGAGTGCGTATGCGGCAAAATCTATAGCGATGCCGATTGCACCGACGAGGTAACCGACATGGCAGAGCTTGCCACGGAGATTGACCCTAAAAACCATAAAGTGGCGCTGACGGAAGTGGAAGCCGTTCCTGCCACATGCGCAAGCAAGGGCAGCAGAGAGCATTGGTACTGCAGTGACTGCCAGCATTGCTTCGAGGACAATCAGGGCCAGACACCCATAGAAAATGACAACGTAACTACCGACATCAATCCAACGAACCATAAGGTAGCGCTGACGGAAGTGGATGCCGTGCCTGCCACCTGCGTAAGCAAGGGCAACATAGAGCATTGGTATTGCAACGCCTGTAGGCATTGTTTCTCTGATGAACAGGGACAGACCCCAATAGCCGGCGACAATGTGGCTACCGACATCGACCCCAAGAATCATGACGGCAAACTGCAGGAGGTGGCCGGCAAGAATGCGTCAGTCATTGAGGAGGGCATCCTCCACCACTGGCACTGCGAAGCCTGCGGCAAGGACTATGCCGATGCCTGCGGCAATACCGACATCACCGGTAAGACGGTAAAGGCCAAGTATGATGCCGACGCCATTCTTATCGGTATGAACGAAGGAAAGGATATAGACGACAGCTTTATGCTCCTGCCTTCGGAAGAGGAAACGGTAACCGTTGCGACCGTCACGTTCGAGGAAGATGATACGATGATATTGGACATTGCAGGAAAAGGAGGAGAGAAAACAGCTTACTCCCTTAACGAGACCAATCCGTTGGAGACTTCTTTCGCCCACACCTTCAAGCTCAAGGCCAATCAGGACCCCGACCGCCCCGACCACTACTACTCCACCTTCTTCACCGGCGTGGGTGCCTACAAAGTGCCCAATACCGCCACAGCCTACACCGGCACTATTGAGGACGGCGAGGAGGAAGGTATTGACATCCTCTCCCTTAGCGCCGTGGAAGGCGTTATCCCGTGCGGTGAGGCCGTCATCGTGCGCGGTAGCCAAAAGAACATCACGCTGATGCCCTCCTGCAAGAAACTCAACGCCTCGACCGGCAACATACTGGAGGGCACGGACGACGCCATCACCCTCGGTGCCGGCCAGTACGCCCTCTCCCTCGGACAGCGCGGCGTAGGCTTCTACCTGTGGGACGGCAAGACCATCGGTGCCAACAAGGCATATCTCACTCTTGACGAAGCACTTGGCGTGAAAGCCTTGCAGTTCCGCTTCAATGATGAACCCGGCACGACGGGGATTAAAGCCCCCTCCAGCTCCTCCAAGGGGGAGAATCCCGCAACCTATGACTTGAAGG
>JAGHRT010000051.1 GCA_018066245.1 Candidatus Equimonas faecalis
GAGTCGCTACCTAATGGTTGTTGCTAACGTTTTAGAGGGATATATTTCCAAGCAAATCACAACACATATATGAGTAACAACCACTCACACCTGTTGTTGCTAACGTTTTAGAGGGATATATTTCCAAGCAAATCACAACTTGTCTGACCAGCATCATCACCACTTGAATGTTGTTGCTAACGTTTTAGAGGGATATATTTCCAAGCAAATCACAACACGCAGGCTGATGTTCTCGCTGTAATTGAGTTGTTGCTAACGTTTTAGAGGGATATATTTCCAAGCAAATCACAACGACAAGGGAGAAGGAATCGAACCTCCGTTAGTTGTTGCTAACGTTTTAGAGGGATATATTTCCAAGCAAATCACAACACATTGGCATAGAGTACTGCTTGTTTGCCTGTTGTTGCTAACGTTTTAGAGGGATATATTTCCAAGCAAATCACAACAGCAGAGCCACACATCCCTAAAACATTCTAGTTGTTGCTAACGTTTTAGAGGGATATATTTCCAAGCAAATCAATATGTCAAAGAACATTTGAGGACAAAATTACATAATTATTTTTTAACAACAAAATTTAAGGAGGATTTTCCTGTCAAATAAGTTGATTTAAGGTTGGAATAATAGTGGGGCTCATTGGAAATTTCGTGGGGCGGCAGGGGACGTATATAAAGCAATCACGCACCTTGCTGTTGTTGCAAGGTGCGTGGCGTTTTTGGTTGCGGAGGTCCGACTCGAACGGGCGACCTCCAGGTTATGAGCCTGGCGAGCTACCAACTGCTCCACTCCGCGTTCAAACTTTCGGGGCTTTTACCTCGTAAGCAGGTGCAAAAGTACGGCTTTCTGCTGAATTGACCAAATTTTGGGCTTGTTTTTTGCAGGGAATGGGATTCTTGCCTGTGGTTTTGGCAGTTGCTACTCGCAAATTTGCAGGTAGCGCGTGTAGGCGGCATCTCCGCCTTCGGTGGCTTTGGGCTGGTAAATTTGGGCGGTCTCTCCTTGGTTTTCCGTGAAGGGGAACGGGCCGGTGTGGCCTTCGGTGGCTTGTATCATCACGTTGCCGAGGGCGGTACATTCGCTGGGGCCGGCCACTACGGGCACGCCGAGCATGTCGGCTGTGAGTTGGTTGAGGAAGGCGTTGCGGCTGCCTCCGCCTATGATGTGTAGGCGGTGGAGCGGATGGGGGGCGAACTCTTTGAGGTGGTGGAACACCTGGCGATAGCGCAGGGCGAGGGAGTCGAAAATGCATCGCACTAATTCGCCGCAGGTGGCGGGTACGGGCTGCTCCGTGCGGCGGCAGAAGTCCTGAATGGCCTGTTCCATGCTCTGGGGGGCGGCGAAGCAGGGGGCATCGGGGTAGATGAGGCTGCGGAAGGCGGGTGCGGCCTGGGCTTCGGCGATGAGGGTGGCGTAGTCGTTCCAACGGCTGTCGGCGGCCTTTTCGCGGCGCAGGCTTTCGAGGAGCCACATGCCGCAAATGTTTTTCAGGAAGCAGGTGGTGCCGCCCACTCCGCCTTCGTTGGTGAAGTTGAGGTTGAAACTGCGGTCGTCGATGATGGGCGCGGGGGCGCAGATGCCCATGAGGCTCCATGTGCCGCTGCTGAGGTAGGCGAAGTTTTCGTCGGAGGCAGGGATGGCGGCGATGGCGGCCTGTGTGTCGTGGCCTGCCACGGCGACGACGGGTACGGGGCCGAGGCCTGTGAGTGCCTGCACTTCGGGCGTGAGTGTGCCGATGGGGTTGCCTGGCATGACGATGCGGCCAAACTGCTTGCGCTGCAGGCCGACGGTGGACAGCAGGTCGGTGTCGAGTTCGCGGGTGCGGGCATTGAGGAAGCCGGAGGTGGAGGCGATGGTGTATTCGCAGACGCGCTGGCCGGTAAGGAGGTAGGCGAGGGCGTCGGGCATGAAGAGTATGGTGTGGGCTGCGGCGAGGGCGGAGTCGCCTTCGCGGCGCATGGCGTGGAGCTGGAAGAGGGTGTTGAAGTTGATGATTTCGGTGCCGGCTACGTCGTAGAGCTGGCGGCGGGAGCGGACGTGGGTGAGGTAGTCGTCCATGGCGGCGAAGGTGGCGGGGTCGCGGTAGGAGCGGGGTGCCCGCAGCAGGCCTCCGTCTTGTCCGAAGAGGGCGCAGTCCACGCCCCACGTGTCGATGCCTATGCTCTGGATGGTGAGCCCTTGGCGGGCCACTTCGCCGAGGCCGCGCAGGATTTCGTTGTAGAGGTGGAGGATGTCCCAGTAGTAGTGGCCGCCCGTCTGGATGAGGGGATGGGAGAAGCGGGTGAGCTCGGTGAGCTGGACTTGTCCTTGGCTGACGGTGCCGAGTATGGTGCGGCCGCTGGTGGCTCCGAGGTCGGCAGCGAAGAAGTGGTGGGGCATGGGGTGTGGGGGGATTAGCGAATTAGCGAATTGGGGAATTGGCAAATTAGCAAAAGGGAAGTCTCCCTTTAAGGGAGATTCAGAGGGTCTTTAGAGGGCCTTTTATTCCACTTGCAGGACAAGGCCTTTGAGGTATTCGCCCTCGGGGTGGTAGATGTTGATGGGGTGGTCGGCGGGCTGGTGGAGCTGGTGGAGTATGCGGACGTGGCGGCCGCTCTGGGCGGCGGCTGTGAACACGGCCAGGCGGAATTGCTCCTTGCTGACGGCCTGTGAGCAACTGAATGTGAAGAGCAGACCGCCTGGTTTTATCTTCTGGAAGGCGGCGGCGTTGAGGCGGGTGTAGCCTTTCAGGGCGTTGCGCAGGGCGTCCTTGTGCTTGGCGAATGCGGGCGGGTCGAGGATGATGAGGTCGTAGGCTTCGGAGCTGCTGTCGGGGGCTGGGGCGTGGTCGAGGAAGCGGAAGGCATCGTCGCAGAAGGCTTGGTGGCGTGTGTCGTCGGGGAAGTTGAGGGCTACGTTGGCCTTGACGAGTTCCACGGCTTTGGCGCTGCTATCGACGCTGTGGACACATTCGGCTCCGCCGCGCAGGGCATAGACGCTGAAGCCTCCCGTGTAGCAGAACATGTTGAGGACGCGGCGGCCGCGTGCGTAGTGTTCCACGAGGCTGCGGTTGTCGCGCTGATCGACGAAGAATCCGGTTTTTTGGCCACGGAGCCAGTCGATGTTGAAGCGCAGGCCGTTTTCGAGGGCGGTGGTGTCGAGGCCGGGTGCGCCGCCCAGCAGGAAGCCGTTTTCCTGATGGAGGTCGGCCTTGTAGGGGAGGGTGGTTTCGCTCTTATAATATATATTGTGTACGCCGGCTATCTGTCGGACGCAGTCGGCCAGCAGGTGGCGTTCGAGGTGCATCCCTACGCTGTGGGCCTGGATGACGGCGGTGTCGCCGTAGATGTCGATGACGAGGCCGGGCAGGCGGTCGCCTTCGCCGTGGACGAGGCGGTAGGCGTTGTTGTCGGGGCGTATGAGCCCTATGGCCTGGCGCACGCGGTGGGCTTGTTGGAGGCGGCGTAGCCAGAAGTCGCGGTTGATGTCTCGCTGCCGGAAGGTGAGCACGCGCACGGCGATGGAGCCGATTTGCCAGTGGCCGGTGGCGATGTAGTGGCCTGTGTCGTCGGCTACATCGACGAGTTGGCCTTCCTGGAGGTCGGGCGGCGTGGGTTGCAGGGCTCCGGAGAACACCCAGGGGTGGTAGCGCTTCAGGCTTTCGGACTTGCCGCGCTTGAGGTGTAGGGTGGGATAGGGCATTGGGAGAGTGAGGGGTGCAGAGGGTGAACAGTGAGCAATCAGAGGGTGAACAGTGAAAGATCGGGGAGTGATGAATGTTCAGACATTCTCTTCAAATCTTCATTGCTTGCTGTTCACTCTTCACGGTTAATTCGATGATTGTGGGCTTTCGGGTTTCTCCACCACGTAGTCGCCGCTTTGTTGGAGGTCGGTCAGGCGGTGGTAGAGCACGAGGCAGGCGTAGGCATCGGTGGCGGCATAGAGTTTTTGGGCCTCGGTCAGTACGTCGGCTTCCCAGTTGGTGAGCTGTGCCCGCTTGGAGAGGTACTTGCCGAGGACGTTGGCCACGATTTTCTGTAGGCTTTGGTCTTCGATGCCCATTTGCCGGACGATGGGCTGGATGTCTATCCATGCGGCGGGCTTCAGGGGTCGGCTGCGGCGCTTCATGGCCTGTGCGTCGTTGATGAGGCTGAGGCCCACTTTCCGTATGGCGGGGTCTTCGAGGAGGTCGGCCACGCAGGTGGGCAGCCCTATCATGTTGAGGCGAAACAGGAAGCAGATGTCGAGGGTGCTTATCTGGAGGAGGGCCACGGGGCGCATGGCTCCCCGGCGGAAGGTGGGGCGCGTCTCGGTGTCGATGCCTACGATGTCGTGGCGGCGCAGCACGCTGATGGCGCGGCAGGCTTCCTGCTCGCTCTGTATAACCTCAATCCGCCCTGGAAACGAGAAGCGTTCCAGGGCGGGAATGAGATGCTTGTCAGTCTTTTGGTAAAGACGCTGCATAGCGTAATCTGTGTGTGTCGGCTTACTGCAGGGTGCCGGCGTTGGCGGCATTGACCATGGCCTGTGAGGGGAGGATGTACACCTCTACGCGACGGTTCTGTGCCTTGCCTGCGGCGGTGCTGTTGTCGGCCACGGGAGTGGTTTCACCCTTGCCTTCGACGGTGCGAATCTGGCTGTAGCTGATGCCTTTGCCTGCGAGGTACTGGCTGACGGCGCTGGCACGCTGCTCGGAGAGGGTCTGGTTCTTGGCTGCGCTTTCGGCGGCGGTGCATCCCTTCCAAGCGTCGTTGTCGGTGTGGCCCACGATGGCGATGTCCATATCGGGGGTTACGACGTTCTGGGCGAACTGCGTGAGGTTGCTCTGGGCCGTGGCTGTGAGTGTGCTCTTGCCGGTGGCGAACAGCAGGCCGCCGTCGAAGGTTACGCGCACGCCCATGGTGTTGCCGTTGGCGTCTTTCAGTTCTTCGGCCTGGGCTGCGGCGAGAGCGTCGGCAGCTGCCTTGGCCTTGTCCATCTTTTTGCCGATGAGCAGGCCTGCGGTGGTGCCGCCTGCCACGCCTACGGCTGCGCCGATGGCTGCGCCTTTCTTGGCGCCGCTGCTGCCGCCTACGAGTGCGCCGATGAGTGCGCCGATGCCTGCGCCGCCTGCGCCGCCTGCGCCTGCGCCGATGAGGCCGCCTTTGGCCATGTTGTTCATGTTACAGCTGCTGAGGATGAGGCTCAGGCAGAGTGCGATGGTTGTGAATTTTAGTCCTTTCATTGCTTAATTGTTTTTGGGGGTTTGGTTTTCAGCCTGCAAAGTTACGGCTTTTGGCTGAACTAAGCAAGTGTTTTGCGGTTTTTTGCTTGATTTTTTTTCTCTGCGTCAGGGAGTAGTTCTCTTGTTACCCCCTGCGGGTGCCCTCTGTCCTCCGAGGGGTGGAGGCCTCGTAGGGGTGGGTGAAATTAGTGTATAGGGGAGTGGTTCGCAGTCCGCCGACAGGGAAAATTAGTCCGCCGACAGTTTTTCGGGGTCTTTAGGCTGTGGGGTCCTTGAGGCTGGAGGGTATGTCCGTGCGCTTGCCTGAGCTGGCCTGGTTGCGCCATTGGAGGGGCGTGCAGTCGAGGTGTCGTGAGAAGGCCGTGTAGAAGGCTTGGCGGCTGCGGTAGCCGCAGGTCATGCCCACTTCTTCCACGGTGCGCTGGGCATAGGTGGGGGAGGCGAGCCTGCGGCAGGCTTCGCGGAGGCGGAGCGTGTTGAGCAGGGCGCTGAAGTTGTGGCCAGTGGCTATCTGTACGGCGGCGGAGATGTAGCGGGGGGTGCAGTCTATCTGCTGGGCCAGTTTGGCTGCCGTAACGTCGGGTGAGAGGTAGTATTTGTCTTTGGTGAGTGTGCGTAGGAGCCGCGCATAGATTTCGGCACAGCGTATTTTGCTGCTTTGCAGGATGTAGTCTTTCATTTTGGGCTTTGGTATTATTTTTGGGAGGGTTTGCTGTTTTTCTCGCGCATGAAGCCTTGTATGTAGGCACGCATCATTTCCACGGCGGAGCTGTTGTCGCCCACGTTGGGTATGATGATGTCGGCGTATTGCTTGGTGGGTTCCACAAATTCGTCGTGCATGGGTTTCAGTACGTTGCGGTATTTGGCTATCAGCATTTCGAGGGGATGTCCCCGCTCGGCGGTGTCGCGTTCTATTACGCGGATGAGGCGTTCGTCGGAACCTGTCTCTACGTAGATTTTGAGGTCCATGAGTTCCCTTAGTTTACGGTCGTAGAGGGCAAGGATGCCTTCGACGATGATAACGTCGCAGGGCTCTATGTGTATGGTCTCGGGCAGGCGCGTGCAGGTGATGTAGGAATAGGTGGGCTGCTCTATGGCTCGGCCTGACCGCAGTTCTTCAATCTGGTGGGCCAGCAGGGACCACTCGAAGGCGCTGGGGTGGTCGAAGTTGGTGAGTTTGCGCACGTCCAGGGGGAGGTGGCTCTGGTCGTTGTAGTAGGAATCCTGGGGGATGACGGAAACGCTGTTTTCGGGTAGGGCCTCTACGATTTTCCGCACGACGGTGGTCTTTCCCGAACCGGTGCCGCCGGCTATTCCGATGATGAGCATGGTGTTTTTACGGATTTATGGTCTTTGGTGCCGCAAAATTACGCATTTTTCCTTAACTTTGCAGGCGTAAAGGCGAAAAACTTATGACTGCATTACAAATTATTGATTTTTTTTATGCCGACGAGGCTGATTTACGCCATCTTTTGCTGCATCACAGCCTTCAAGTGCGCGACCGTGCCCTGCTGGTGGCCGACTGCCATCCTGAGTTTGCGGTGGACCGCGGTTTGCTGGAACGGGGCGCCCTGCTGCACGACATAGGCATCGGGCTGTGTGATGCGCCGTCCATACATTGCCACGGTTCGCGCCCCTACATTGAGCACGGGCCTCTGGGGGCTCGTATGCTCAGGGAGCTGGGCGATGCGGAGCTGGAGCCTGTGGCCCGTATCTGTGAGCGGCACACGGGCACGGGGCTGCCCGGTTTTGAGCCTGAGACGCTGGAGGAGCAGATTGTGTGCTACGCCGACAAGTTCTACTCGAAGAGCCATCCGGAGCGCACCCGCACGCCGGAGCAGACGGCGGAGAGCTTGCGCCGCTTTGGGGAGCATTGCGCCGCGCGGTTTTGGGAGTGGCACGCTCTGTTCAAAGTCCCCTCTGATTCCTCCTTAAAGGGGGAGGATGGCAACCGTGGACAGTAAGGTCTGCCCGCCCTGTCCGGCAATCCCGGCCTATAGACCACGGAAAACTGTCGGCGGACTGGGAGCGCCTGCCGTATAGGATAGGAACTCCTGTCGTATAGACTACGGGGAAGCCCCCTCTGCAGCCGTTTTTTCTGACGGGAGGCTGCGGAGGGGGCTTCCTATGTGTGGTGTTCCCGCAAGGGGGGAGGGGGATGTTTAGTCGGTGATGAGCATACAGTCGCCGTAGCAGCCGAAGCGGTAGCCTTCCTTCAGGGCGGCGTCGTAGGCCCGCATGGTGGGCTCGTAGCCGCCGAAGGCCGTGGTGAGCATGAGCAGGGTGGAGTAGGGCTGGTGGAAATTGACCAGCATGTCGGTGGCAATCTTGAAGTCGTAGGGGGGGAAGATGAAGCGGTTGGTCCATCCGTCGTAGGGCTTGATGCGGAAGTCGGGGCCTGCCACGGACTCCAGGCCTCTCTGTACGGTGGTGCCCACGGCCACTACGCGGTGGCCGCCTTCTTTGGCTCGATTGACGGTTTGGCAGCAGGTTTCGTCCACGATGAGCTGCTCGGAGTCAATCTTGTGCTTGAAGAGGTCTTCCACGTCGGTGTCGCGGAAGTTGCCCAGGCCGCAGTGCAGGGTGAGGTAGGCGGGGCGTATGTCGGCCAGCTCCATGCGCATGAGCGTCTGCCGGGTGAAGTGCAGGCCGGCGGCGGGCGCGGTTACGCCGCCCTCATGGCGGGCATAAACGGTCTGGAAGTCCTCCAGGTCGCGGAGCTCCGACTTGCGTTCCAGATAGTCGGGTATGGGGGCTTCGCCCAGGGAGCGGACGGTCTTGAGGAACTCTTCGTGGGGGCCGTCGTAGAGGAAGCGGAGCGTGCGGCCTCGGGAGGTGGTGTTGTCGATGACTTCGCCCACGAGGCTGTCGTCTTCGCCGAAGTAGAGCTTGTTGCCTATGCGGATTTTGCGGGCTGGCTCCACGAGTACGTCCCAGAGGCGGAGCTCGGCGTTGAGTTCGCGCAGGAGGAACACTTCTATGACGGCGCCGGTCCGCTCCTTGTTGCCGTAGAGGCGGGCGGGGAACACTTTGGTGTCGTTGAGCACGAACACGTCGTTGGCTGAGAAGTAGGAGAGGAGGTCCTTGAAGGACTTGTGCTCCAACTCGCCGCTCTTGCGGTGGAGCACGAGCATCCGGCTCTCGTCGCGCTGGTCGGCGGGGTGCTGGGCTATTTGCTCGTGGGGGAGCTGGAACTTGAATTGGGAGAGTTTCATATTTTGCTTTAGGTTTTACTGGGGTGTGTGGGGCTTTTCGGGTCGCGGCTCATTGGCGAGGCGCTGCTCGAAGGCTTCGAGGGTGAGGCACTGGGCTTCGCCGGTGCTGCCCACCCGTGTGCGGCGCAGGCCCGTGAGGTGGGCGCCGGAGTGGAGGGCTTGGCCGATGTCGCGTGCCAGTGAGCGGATGTAGGTTCCCTTGGAGCAGCGTATGCGCAGGGTGGCCTGCATGGTGTCGGGCGTGAAGCTTTCCAGCTCTATCTCGTGGATGACGATGGGCTTGGCCTGGAGCGTTACGTCGTGGCCGCTTCGGGCGAGGTCGTAGGCTCGGTGCCCGTCGATTTTGCAGGCCGAGAAGGCGGGCGGCACTTGCATCTGCGGCCCCTGGAACTGGCTGAGCGTGGCTTCCAGGAGCTGGCTCGTGATGTGGCCGGTGGGGAAGTGGGCATCGACGGGGTGCTCGAGGTCGTAGCTGGGCGTGGTGCTGCCGAGTTGGAGGGTGGCCCGGTATTCCTTCTCGTGGCCTTGCAGCTCCTCAATGCGTTTTGTGGCCTTTCCCGTGCAGAGTATGAGCACGCCGCTGGCCAGGGGATCGAGTGTGCCGGCATGGCCCACCTTGAGCTTCCTCACGCCGAGGTGGCGGCACAGGAGCCAGCGCACGCGGCCTACGAGTTGGAAGGAGGTCATGCCGAGGGGCTTGTCGAAGGCGAGTATTTCGCCGGCGGGGTAGTCGGGCTGCAAGGGGCGGTGGGGTGTTGAGGGTTGGCGGTGGGGCAGGCGTTCTTAGTCCGCCGGCAGGAAAAACTGTCGGCGGGATAGTTTTCCCTGCCCTATACGATAGTTTTTACGGGTCTATAGGGTCAGTCCACCATGTTCAGGGGTACGCCGCACAGCAGCAGGGCGAGGATGATGCCGCCCACCGCGATGCGGTACCAGCCGAAGGCGCGGAAGCCGTATTTGGCGAGGAAGTTTACGAACCACTTCATGGCGGCTATGGCCACTATGAAGGCCACCGCGCAACCCAGCAGGAGCGTGGTGACGTTCTCGGGCGTAGCCCAGCCGAAGCCTTCCTTTGACAGGTCTATCAGGTCGAGGAGCGTGGCTCCCGCCATGGTAGGAACGGCCAGGAAGAAGGAAAACTCGGCTGCACGGCGGCGCGTCAGCCTTTGGGTCATGCCGCCCACGATTGTCGCCATGGAGCGGCTCATGCCGGGTATGACCGAGAGGCACTGGAACAGGCCTATCCACAGGGCGCGGCGGGCCGTGAGCTCCGTCTGCTCCGAGCCTTTCGAGAACAGGCGGTCGCAGAACAGCATGAACACGCCGCCCAGCACGAGGGTCAGGGCTACGACCCACACGCTGTCAAGCAGCCAGTCCAGAAGGCCGCTCTTCTTGGCGGCAAGGCCTACTGCGACGGCGGGCAGTACGCCCACTATGAGCAGGCCGTAGAACCGCTTCTTCTCCTGCCACTCCTGGCGGTTGCGCACCTGAAAGAAGTGTTTCCAGTACAGGCAGACAACGCTCAGTATGGCTCCGAACTGGATGATGAACGTAAAGGCATGGATGAACGGGTCGCCTTGCTTCACGCCCATCAGGTTCTGCGTGATAATCATGTGGCCGGTGGACGACACGGGCAGGAACTCCGTGAGGCCTTCCACTATGGCAATGATGAGGGTCTGTAGGGTATCCATTACTTCTTCTCGGTTTCGTTGCCTTCAAGGTGGGAGGCTGCTCCCTTGCCGGCCTTGCGGCGGTAGAGGATGGCCACGATGATGAACAGGTAGCCGGCCAGCGTTACGAGGGGGGCGACGCGTATGTGCAGGGCGTCGAATATGGCGGGCTCAAAGTGGGTGAGGTCGGTGCCCTTGCCGCTCATGAGCAGGAAACCGAGGATGACGATGGCCATGCCTACGGCCAGAAGGATGAAGTTGATACGGGAAAATGCAAAATCGTGCTTCATTGTAGATGTATTTTATCGCCTGAGAGGCGGAGGAAGCGGGTTACGCTGAAGAAGGCGCACAGCACGGTGAGCAGGATGCCCACCACGAGCACCGTGCCGCCCGTCGTGGCAACCACGCGGGGCGTGATGAGCGACCGGATGCCGTCGTCCCACGACAGGAGGGCGTGCAGGCAGCCGCTGAGTACGAGTATGGCCAGCAGGGCCGCCACGAGGCCAATCCAGAAGGCCTGCCAGAGGTAGGGGCGGCGGATGAAGCTGCGCCGCGCTCCGATGAGGCGCATCGTGTAGATGGTGTAGCGGTTGGCGTAGGCCGAGAAGCGCATCGTGTTGCTGATGAGGGTGAACGAAACCAAGCCCAGGAGCACGGCGATGCAGAGCAGGACGATGGAGGCGGTCTTCACGTTTTTATTGACGGCCTCCATGAGGTCCTGCGGGTATATGACGTCGGTAACGTAGGGGCGCCGGCGCACCACTTCCATATACTTGTCGAGCGAGTCGTTGTCGGCGTAGTCGGCCTTGAGCAGGAGTTCGAAGGAGGCGGGGTAGGGGCTGTGGCCGAGGAACTCCTCGGGGTCGGAGCCGAGCACTTCGGCTTGCTGCTGGGTGGCTTCCTGTTTGGAGGTGTAGCTTATTTGTCGGACGGGGGGCAGCTTTTTGAGGAAGCTCTGTGTAAGGTAGGCTTCGTGGTGGGATATGCTGTCGGAAAGGAGCACTTCGACGCTGAAGTTTTCTTTCAGGGAACGTCCGAGGTTGTCGGCCACGCTGACGAAGAACACTACGGTGCCGAGGAGTATCAGTACCATGGTGGTGCTGATGCAGGCGGTGATGCGGCTAAAGCCGCCTATGATGCGTTTTCTTCCAGGCATGGTGAAGTCTGTTGTGCAGGTGGGAGGTTACGCGAAAAGCGGGCCGCACGCCAGCCTTGCGGCAGGTGTGCGGTCCTCTTCTTAGGACTACGGTTTAGGCCTTGACGGATTAGATGTTGAAGGCAGATGCGGCCTTGAACTTAACCACTTTCTTAGCGGCAATCTGGACCTTTTCGCCGTTGCGGGGGTTCACGCCCATGCGAGCGGGACGCTCGTTCACGCTGAAGTTGCCGAAGCCGAAGATTTGGGCACCTTCGCCAGCCTCGATGGCGGCCTTGACGGTTTCAAAAGTGGCTTCCACGGCAGCCTTGGCGGCTACCTTCGTGATGCCGGCCTTGGCGGCAACGGCCTCGATGAGCTGAGTCTTGTTCATAATACTATTGTTAGAAGTTAAAGGGTTGATGGTTCGTGCTCTTGGGGAGGTTGTATGTTCTCCGACGCTGCAAATTTACAGAAAGCTACCGATATGTTCCAAATTTTTGAGGGACTTTTTTTCGTTTTTGTATAAAAAAGGCTGTTTTTCTGTCTTTTCGGGGGCTTTTGGGGCTGTTTTTCTGCGTACTTGGGCTTGGAGAGCGGATCGTGGGGCAGGGCGGGCGTGAACGGGCGTATGGCCTTGGGGATGCCCGTCTGCCGACGGCGAAAACGGGTGTATAGGGTAGGGGAAACTGGTGTATAGGGTAGTGCGAACGAGTGTATAGAGTAGGAAAAACTAGTGTATAGAGTAGTGCGAACCGGTGTATGGAGTAGGAAAAGCGCTTGCAGGGGGTGGGAAAAACCGTCGCGGGGGTAGGCGGGACGGACGTGTGGGACGCGGGGATTTGCCTTGCCGAGTTGCAGGTTGCAGGGGCAGGGGAGGGCGGAGTGGCCCTTTTTTACGCGTAACGTGTGCGCGGTTGAAAAATTTTGTGTATCTTTGCGCCTTGCGGGGGTGTACGCCCCTTGCGGCCGGTTGCCGAATAATTATACTTTTCGATATGGAATACAATTTTCAAGAGATTGAGGCCCGCTGGCGGAAGCAGTGGGCGGAGCAGAAGACCTACCATGTGGAGCCCGACTCCACGCGTCCGAAGTATTATGTGCTGAACATGTTCCCCTACCCCAGCGGGGCGGGCCTCCACGTGGGGCATCCGCTGGGCTATATCGCCAGCGACATCTACGCGCGGTATAAGCGTCTGAACGGCTTCAACGTGCTGAACCCCATGGGCTACGATGCCTACGGCCTGCCCGCCGAGCAGTATGCCATCCAGACGGGTCAGCATCCCGCCGTTACCACCGAGGCCAACATTGCCCGCTACAGGGAGCAGCTGGACAAGATTGGCTTCTCCTTCGACTGGGAGCGTGAGGTGCGCACCTGCGACCCTGCCTACTACCACTGGACGCAATGGGCCTTCCAGCAGATGTTTGACTCCTACTACAGCCTGAGCCTTCAGAAGGCGCAGCCCATTGCCGACCTGGTGAGCCGCTTCGAGGAGCGGGGCACCGAGGGCCTTCAGGCCGCCTGCTCCGAGGAACTCAGCTTCACCGCCGGAGAGTGGCAGGCCATGAGTGAGGTGGAGCAGCAGCAGACGCTGATGAACTACCGCCTGGCCTATCTGGGCGAGACCATGGTGAATTGGTGCCTGCAGCTGGGTACGGTGCTGGCCAACGACGAGGTGGTGGACGGCGTGAGCGAGCGCGGCGGCTACCCCGTCGTGCAGAAGAAGATGAAGCAGTGGTGTCTGCGCGTGAGCGCCTATGCCCAGCGCTTGCTCGACGGGCTGGACACCGTGGAGTGGAGTGAGAGCATCAAGGAGACGCAGAGGAACTGGATAGGCCGCTCTGAGGGCACCGAGATGCAGTTCCGCGTGGCTCCCCTCGCCGAAGGTGAGAAGGCCGCCGCCCTGCCGCGCCCCGAGAGCTTCACTATTTTCACCACCCGCGCCGACACGATTTTCGGCGTAACCTTCTGCGTCCTCGCTCCCGAGAGTGAGCTTGTGCAGGGCTTGACCACCGAGGCCCAGCGCCCCGCCGTGGAAGCCTATCTTGAGGCCACGAAGAAGCGCACGGAGCGCGAGCGCATCAGCGACCGCCGCGTGTCGGGCGTGTTCAGCGGCTCCTACGCCCTCAACCCCTTCACCGGCGCAGCCATCCCTATTTGGATTAGCGACTACGTACTGGCAGGCTACGGCACCGGTGCCATCATGGCCGTGCCCGCCCATGACAGCCGCGACTACGCCTTTGCCCGCCATTTCTCCCTGCCCGTCGTGCCGCTCATCGAGGGGGCTGACGTGAGCCGGGAGAGCTTCGACGCGAAGGAGGGCATAGTGATGAACAGCCCCGCCCAGGGCTGCGCGTGCGGAGGGCTGGAGCTGAACGGCCTGACCGTGCAGGAGGCCATAGCGGCCACCAAGAAGTTTGTAACGGCCCACGGCCTGGGCCGCGTGAAGGTGAACTACCGCCTGCGCGACGCGATTTTCTCGCGCCAGCGCTACTGGGGCGAGCCCTTCCCCGTCTATTACAAGGACGGGATGCCCCGCATGATACCCTCCGAGTGCCTCCCCTTGCAACTGCCCGAGGTGAGCCGCTTCCTGCCCACCGAGACGGGCGAGCCCCCTCTGGGCAATGCCGCCGACTGGGCCTGGGATGTGGAGAAGCGCGAGGTGGTGGCGTGCAGCCTGATTGACAACCGGACGGTGTTCCCCCTGGAGCTGAGCACCATGCCCGGCTTTGCGGGCAGTTCAGCCTACTACCTGCGCTACATGGACCCGAGCAACGCCGCCGCCCTCGTGGGCAAGGAGGCCGGCAGCTACTGGCAGAGCGTGGACCTCTACGTGGGCGGCAGCGAGCACGCCACCGGCCACCTCATCTACTCCCGTTTCTGGAACAAGTTCCTCTGCGACAAGGGCGTGTCGTGCAGCGAAGAGCCGTTCCAGAAGCTGATTAATCAGGGCATGATTCAGGGTAGGAGCAACTTCGTCTATCGCGTGAAGAACTCCAATACCTTTGTGAGCCTCGGATTGAAGGACCAGTATGACACCACGCCCATCCACGTGGACGTGAACCTGGTGAGCAACGACCGCCTCGACCTTGAGGCCTTCCGCAACTGGCGGCCCGAATATGCCACCGCCGAGTTCATCCTTGAGCAGGGCGAGTACGTGTGCGGCTGGGCGGTGGAGAAAATGTCGAAGTCGATGTACAACGTCGTGAACCCCGACTACATCGTGGAACGCTACGGTGCCGACACCCTGCGCCTGTATGAAATGTTCCTCGGCCCCATAAGCCAGTCGAAGCCCTGGGACAGCAACGGCATCGACGGCTGCTTCCGCTTTCTCAAGAAGGCGTGGGCGTTGTGCCAGTCGGCCATAGAAGCCGCCACTGCCCCTAAGGAGAGTGAAAACTGCCCTATAGGACAGGAAAAACTGTCGGCGGCCTGCGGCGAACTGTCGGCGGCCTGCGAAAAGCCCGCCCCGACGAAGGACAATCTGAAGACGCTCCACCGGCTCATACGCAAGGTAACCGACGACATCGAAGCCTTCTCCTACAACACCAGCATACCCGCCTTCATGGTGGCCGTGGACGAGTGGCGGCAGCAGCAATGCCAGAGCCCCGAGGTGGTGGGCCGGCTGTGCGTGCTCCTCGCCCCGTTCTGCCCCCACTTCGCCGAAGAAGTGTGGCACCTGCTCGGCCACGGCTCATCGGTGTGCGATGCCCAATGGCCCCAGTGCGACGAGAGCTATCTCAAGGAGGACAGCGTGCGCCTCGGCGTGCAGTTCAACGGCAAGGTGCGCTTCTCCCTCGACTTCCCCGCCGACGCCACGTCGGCCCAGATGCAGGAAATAGCCATGGCGGCCCCCGAAGCCCGGAAGTACCTCGAAGGTATGCAGGTGGTGAAGGTGGTGGCCGTGCCGGGGCGCATCGTGAACTTCGTGCTCAAGAAATAAACGCCTATGTCTGCTCACACTCGTCGCAGTTCCTTCCTCGATGAAGTCCGCGACTACGTCATCATCGGCTTCGGCTTGCTCATCTATGCCGTAGCCTTCACCTGTTTCCAACTGCCGCACCTGATTCCCTCCGGCGGCGTGGCCGGTGCCGGCGCCATTATATTCTACGGCACGGGATTCCCTGTCCAATACACCTACTTCGGCATCAACGCCATCCTCCTCTGTGCGGCCATCAAGACGCTCGGCTGGAAGTTCTGCGTCAAGACCATCTACGCCGTCTGCGTCCTTACGATACTGCTCAGCGTCGGTAAGGACGTGAGCCTGCAGTATGCCGCCGCCCACCCCGAACTGGCCACCTCGCCGCAGGGCCTGCCGCAGTACTTGCCCGATGCCTTCATGTCGTGCATCTTCGGAGCCTTCCTGCAAGGCTTTGCCGTGGGCAACGTGTTCGCCCACAACGGCAGCACGGGCGGCACCGACGTTATCGCGGCCATCATCAACAAGTACCGCGACGTGAGCCTGGGCCGCGTCATGATGCTCTGCGACCTGCTCGTCATCACCTCCTCCGCGCTCGTGCCGGGCTTCACCATCCAAAACCTCCTCTTCGGCTTCTGCACGCTGATGATAAGCAGCATCACGCTGGACTATGTGGTCGATAAGCGCCGCCAGTCGGTGCAGTTCCTCATCTTCAGCGAGAAGTACGACGACATCGCCTCCGCCATCAACCGCACGGGGCGTGGCGTGACGATGCTCAACGGCGCCGGCTGGTACACCAAGGCTGAGCGCAAGGTGCTGGTGGTCATGGCACGCCGGCGGGAGAGCGACAACATCTTCCGCATCATACAGACCATCGACCCCGCCGCCTTCGTCAGCCAGTCGAAGGTCATCGGCGTGTTCGGCTACGGCTTCGACTCCATCAAGGTGAAGGCCGACAAAGCCTCGCGCGACAAAGAACCACAACTCAAGGAATAAACCATGCGCAAACTTGTATTCGCCACAAACAACGCCCACAAGCTGGCCGAAGTCCGTGCGATGCTCGGCAGCGACGTAGAGATTCTCTCCCTTGCCGACATCGACTGCCACGCCGACATCCCCGAGACGGCCGACACCCTTGAGGGCAACGCCTTGCAGAAGGCCCACTACGTGTACGACCGCTACGGCCTCGACGTGTTCGCCGACGACACCGGCCTCGAAGTCAAGGCCCTCGGCATGGGGCCCGGAGTACACACCGCACGCTACGCCTATCCCGACCGACACGACCCCAAGGCCAACACCCTCAAGCTCCTGGCCGAACTCCAGGGCCAGCCCGACCGCACAGCCCGCTTCCGCACCGCCATCGCACTCATCGAGGGCGGGCGGGAAACCCTGTTCGAGGGCATCGTGGAAGGCAGCATCGCCACCGGGGAGCGCGGCACAGAGGGCTTCGGCTACGACCCCGTGTTCGTGCCCGACGGCCAGCAGGGCCTCACCTTCGCGGAACTCGGCATCGACATAAAGAACAGCATCAGCCACCGTGCCCGGGCCGTGCAGAAACTCGCCGCCTATATCCACGCCTCTGCCGTATAGCCTCAACTGTCGGCGGACAAGGAAAAACTGTCGGCGGACAAGTTTTTCGTATCGGCGGACGAGTTTTCCCCGGCCTATACGGTAGTGGAAAGCCTTCCCGCCATCCTGTTCCCTAAATTACCAATCCGCTCATCCCATATCCCATGAAGCGACTCCTTATTTATATAGCGGGCGTGCTCCTCGCCTCCCTGAGCCCCCTCAGCCTGCCTGCGCAGTGGACCTACCACAGCAGCTACATCAACCTGACCGACGCTGCCGACTGCGGCACCCTCGTCTATGGCCTCTACGAAGGCGGTTCCCTGCTCTCCTACGACAGGCAGACGGAGGAAGTGCGCTTCCTCAACCGCGCCACAGGCCTCCACGGCACAGCCGTCCTGTATTTCGACTACTGCCCCGACCTCCACAACCTCGTGCTCCTCTACGACGACGGCGACATCGACCTGCTCGACACGCGCAACGGGCAAATCCGAAACATGCCCCAGTATATGCAGAATCCCGATGCCTCCCTCAGCCTGAACAGCCTCTGGTGCAGCGGGTCGCAGGCCTTGATTTGCACCGGCCAGGGCCTGATACACATCGACGTGGCCAACGCCACCGTGCTCGGCTACTACCCCGTGGGAGCCTCAAAGGCGGCCCGCATCCACGAAGGCAGCCTCTATGTCCAGCTTCAGGCCGGCAACGTGCTGCGCTGCTCCTTGAAGGACAACCCGCTCGACGCTTCGCAGTGGAAGCCCGCCGGCACCGTACTGCCTGGCTCCGCCCGCGACAACAAGGAAGCCCTCGCCCTGCTCAAGGCCAACCTCAAGCCCTACGGCCCCGCCTCCAACAAGCACCAGAAGATGCGCTGGACAAACGGGCGCCTGCTCAGCGTGGCAGGAAAGGTGGACGGCAACGGCAAGGAGCATAACCCCGCCATCGTCATGACCTACGACGGCAACGACTGGAGGCAGATGGGCACCGACTTCTCTGCCGACCCCGAGAAGATGGACCCCTCCCGGTTCGACAACCCCTCCGACGTGATTGAAGACCCCGCCGACAGCAGCCGCCTCTTCGTGAGCTACAGCAGCGTGGGCCTGGTGCAGTATGAGGCAGGCCGCTTCAAGACGCGCTACGGCCTGACAAACTCGCCGCTGGTCAGCCTCGTGTCTGGCCGTAACGACTACATACGCCTCTCCGCCCTGGCCTTCGACGAACAGCAGAACCTCTGGATGATCAACAACGGCACCGACAGCCTGCTGGTGTGCCGCAGGGCCGACGGCACTTGGAAGAAATACTACTTTGCCGACCTGGAGGGCAGCACCGAGGTGGGCTACATCGTCTTCGACCACGACGGACGGCTGTGGATTGCCGACCGCCGCTTTGCGGGCGCACACCGTGGAGGCATCTTCTGCTACGACCGCCAGACGGGAAAGAGCCGCTTCCGCTCCTCCTTCACCAACGATGACGGCAGGGCCTACACCATAGGAGCCTGCTATACCCTGGCCTGCGACCTGAACGGCCAAATCTGGGCGGGAACCGACGGCGGCCTGTTCGTGGTGGAAAGTCCCGCCGATTATCTCAGCGACGACTTCCTCATGCTCCAAATCAAGGTGCCCCGCAACGACGGCACCAACTACGCCGACTACCTGCTGTCCGGCGTAGCCGTTACGGCCATCACCGTGGACGGGGCCAACCGCAAATGGATAGGCACCGCCGACAACGGACTCTACTTCGTGAGCGCAGACGGGCTCCAGACCATCCACCACTTCACGACGAAGAATTCACCACTCCCCTCCGACTATATCTACAGCGTAGCCATCGACGACGTGTCGGGCGAAGTCTATATCGCCACGGCGGCCGGCCTCGTCAGCTATGCCGGCGATGCCACCGCACCCCTGCCCACGCTTGACAAGTCCAACCTCCACATCTATCCCAACCCCCTCCGCCCCGAACATCCCCGCCTCATCAGCATCCAGGGCCTGACGCAGGATGCCGAAGTCAAGATTGCGACGCTGGGAGGCCAGGCCGTGTTCCGAGGCAAGTCGCTGGGAGGCAAACTCCAGTGGGACGCGTGCGACTTTCAGGGCAATCCCTGCGCCTCGGGCACCTACCTCGTGCTCGTTACCACCGACGACGGCAACACCAGCGTGGCCGGCAAACTGGCCATCGTAAGGTAGGAATACCGGAAAGCGGGACAGACCGGCCAGCCCGCCCGTCCCGCCAATCAGCCCATAAAAGATGGAAAAATCGGCTATACGACAGTCATCCGCCAAGGGGTGGGAAGAAGTCCTTGCCTTCTACTTCTACCTGCTCACCCTCATACTTCCCAACATTGTCCTTTGCCTGACGGAGAGCATCGTGCCGCCAGGCAAGGCGGCCCTCATTCTTGTGCCGCTCGCCCTCTACTGGCTGCTGATGAGCCTGAGCCGGCTCGTCCACAGAACCTACCTCCTGTTGCTTCCCCTGCTGTTTCTCGGCGCGTTCAATATCGTGCTGTCCTATCTCTTTGGGAAAGGCGTGATAGCCGTGGACATGTGGCTCAACCTCGCCACGACAAGCGGCGCGGAAGCCGGCGAGATGCTCAGCCAAATCTACCCCTCGGTGGTGGCAGTGGTGGTGATATACGTCCCCGCCCTAAGCTATGCGGCATGGCGCGTCATTCGCGGCTACCGGCCCCTGGCCCGGCGGTTCCTGGTCAGGCAGCGGATTGTGGCAGCCCTGCTCGGCGTGGCAGGATTGGGCGTGTTGGGCGGCGCCCTGAGCCAACCCCGCTACAGCTTCTTGAACGACATGTTCCCCGTGAACGTGTGCTACAACCTCACGCTTGCCGTACAGCGGCAGGTGGCCAGCACCCGCTATCCCCAGACCAGCGCCAACTTCCGCTATGAAGCCGTGAGCGCCGACACCTTGCCGGACGAGGTCATCGTGATGGTGGTGGGCGAGACCTCACGCGCTGCCAACTGGCAACTGTGCGGCTACAGCCGCCCCACCAACCCCGAGTTGTCGCGGCTCGACGGCGTTGTCAGCTACTCCGACTGCCTGTCGCAGAGCAACACCACCCACAAGAGCGTGCCCATCCTGCTTACGCCTGCCACGGCCGAGGACTACGATGTGCTCTATCGGTCGAAAGGCGTGTGCCGGGCCTTTGCCGAGGCCGGCTTCCATACCGTCTTTCTGAGCAATGAGCCCCGCAATCATTCCTTCAACGACCGTCTGGGCGAGGAGGCCGCCGATGCGCTGTTCCTGCGCGACACCTATGAGGGCGACCCCATGGACACTCTCCTCCTGCCCCTGATTCGGCAGAAGTTGCAGAGCTCCCGTGGGCGCACCCTGCTGGTGGTCCACACCTATGGCTCCCACTCCACCTACAGCGACCGCTATACGCGCCGGCAGGCTTACTTTCAGCCCGACAAGGTGGTGAAGGCCACGCGCGACAACCGCCATATCCTCATCAATGCCTACGACAATACCATCCGCCTGACCGACCGTTTCCTGGCTTCCGTCGTCCGTGATTTGCAGGCCAGCGGACGGCCCGCCGCCCTGCTCTATACGAGCGACCATGGCGAGGACATCTACGACGACCGGCGCAATCTCTACCTCCACGCCTCCCCCACGCCCAGCTACTATCAGCTCCACGTGCCTCTCGTCGCCTGGACTTCACCCTCCTACGCCGCCGCCTATCCGCAGCGCGTAGCCCAGCTCAGGGCACACCGCTCCAAGGCCGTGCAGACCGACTGCATCTTTCCCACGCTCCTCACGCTGGGCGGCATCGCCACGCCCTACGGCCAGCCTGGCCTTTCCCTCGCTTCACCCGCTTTTAAGGAGAAGCCCCTCCGCCATTACCTCACCGACCACAACCGTGCCGTGCCTCTGTCCGAATGTTTCGAGGAACTCGATTTCCAAGCCATGCGCACACACGGCCTCAAGGAAAAATAATCCCTCATTCTTAGGACAAGTTGTAAAGCTATGCCCCTGTCTCGCAACACAAAAGCCACAGGTCTGCTGGCTCTGCTGGCAGCCAACACCATCTGGGGACTGTACGGCCCCCTCTGCAAAGACCTTCTGAACGCCTCCATCGTCCAGCCCTTCACGGCCGCAGGCCTCAAAATAGTGGGGGCGGCCCTGCTGTTCCTGCTCCTCACGGGCGTGCTGTGCCTCGTCGCCCCGCACCATCCGCAGGCCAGGGAGCGCATAGCCCGCGCCGACTGGGGCAAACTCGTGCTGGCCTCGCTCCTCATCATTGCCGGCAACCAGACCGCCATCATACTGGGCCTGCAATGGAGCAGTCCGATAGACGGCACCATACTGTGCGGCGTAACCCCCTTCTTTACCCTCCTGCTGGGAGCGGTATGCTTCCACGAGCGGCTTTCGCGGCAGAAGCTGGCAGGCGTGGCGCTGGGCTTCAGCGGCATGGTGCTCATGGTTCTGGGAGGCCAGGCCGACAGTGCGATGCACGTAAGCCATCCCGTGCTGGGCAATACGCTCTTTCTGCTCAGTCAGGTGTTCGGAGCCGTCTATCTCGTGTTTTTCAGCGGCCTGATTCAGCGCTACTCCGCCTTCACCCTGATGCGGGGCATGTTCGTGGTGTCGGCCGTGGCCATCCTGCCGCTTGCCCTGCCCGGTGTCCTATCCACGGAGTGGCACCGCCTTACGGGAGTCATGTGGATGGAAGTGGGCTATATCATCGTGTGTTCCGGTTTCCTGGCCTATCTCCTCCTCCTCGCCGGACAGAAGCGGGTGGAGCCCACCGTCGTGGCCTCGTGCAACTATCTCCAGCCCGTGGTGGCCACCGTGTTTTCCCTGTGCTTAGGCCTCTCCACCCTGACGATCGGCACCGTCGTGGCCGCCGTCCTAATCTTCCTTGGCCTGGGGCTCATCCTCGGTAGGCGCAAGTCAAGGCATACGCCCGCCGGGAGCTGAAAGTCAATAAGTCAGATCTGACAGTCAAGCGTTGAGGCAGCACGCCCCCTTGCCCCATAAACATCATTCCCCATTCCCCGTTTCCCTATGCTGCAAGTTTGGATTTCCGCCGCAGGCCTGGCCCTGGCCACAGTAGCCGGTGCGCTGCTCGGCTTCTTTATTAAAGGAGTGTCCCATAAGGTCAACGACACCATCATGGGCTTTTGCGCCGGCGTGATGCTGGCCGCAGCCACCGTAGGCCTGCTTCTGCCCGCCGTAGAGCAGGCCGGAGTGGGGCAGTGGGGCCTCATCGCCCTCGGGGCGGCGGGCGGCATAGTGTTCCTCAACCTGCTCGACGTGTTCACGCCCCATCTCCATGTCCTCACGGGCAAGGATGCCGAAGAGCACCGCCACAACGCCCACCTCGGCAAGACCATGCTCTTCGTCATGGCCATGGCCCTCCACAAGCTCCCCGAAGGCATAGCCACCGGCGTAGGCTTCAATGCGCCCGACACAGGGAGCGCGTGGGCCGTAACCTTCGGCATTGCGCTCCAAAACATACCCGAAGGAATGGTCGTCATAGCCCCCCTCCTGTTGGCCGGCGTGTCGCGTGTGCGTACCCTTGTCATATCCCTGCTCATCGCCCTGCTCGAAGTCATAGGCGTATGGCTGGGCTACGGTTTGGGAGCCCTGTCCGCCTATTTCCTGCCTTTCATGCTGGCTTTGGCCGGCGGAGCGATGCTCTATGTCATAAGCGACGAGATGATACCCGAGACCCACGCCCACGGCCATCAGAAACTCGCCACCTACGCCCTTGTGGCCGGTTTCATGGCCATGCTGTTCATGGATGCCCTGTTCTGACATTTTCTCCCGCCCCGCCGTCGGAAGGCCTTGGTCGCCCTTCCGCTGTACCCTGTCCATAGTCCCCTATGTCTTATCCCCCAGACAGTTATAAAAAGTCTTCTGACAGTTGGAACTAATCCACCGATAGTTTCGTTTAGTCCGCCGATAGTTTTTCCTAGTCCTCCACTTATAATCAGTTGTCCCCCTGCTCCCGTTTGTCAGGCGACGCATTCGACGCATTCGACGCGAAAAAAGAGCGAACAGTTAGAGAGTGAACAGTGAACAATACCTCTCTTACGCCGAAGGCGTTAGGGATTCCAGACCGGGGCATCGCCCCAATTCACGTGGCCTGAGAGAGCACCGAAGGTGCGACAGAGTGGAGGATAGGGCGAGAGCCCTATCTGTTGGGGATGCCCCTTTATGGGAGCGCTGTAAGTGCGATATGATTCAAGT
>JAGHRT010000011.1 GCA_018066245.1 Candidatus Equimonas faecalis
ACTCTTGACGAAGCACTTGGCGTGAAAGCCTTGCAGTTCCGCTTCAATGATGAACCCGGCACGACGGGGATTAAAGCCCCCTCCAGCTCCTCCAAGGGGGAGAATCCCGCAACCTATGACTTGAAGGGTATGCTCGTGAACGACGGCTACAGGGGCATCGTCGTCAGGAACGGCAAGAAGGCCTTAAAGAAGTGAAGAGTTAAACAGTGAACAGTGAAGAATAAATATGAAAAAGACCTATATCACTCCCCTTGCCGACACCGTCGCCGCGCATCCTGCGCAGATGCTCTGCGGCAGCCTTGACGGCTTGACAATAAACCTTGACGAAGGCGTATCGTCAGATGAAAACGCCTATTCCGGCAACGAAGGCTACGGCGACGCCTGGTAGCCCTCGTCCGACATAAAGGCAGAAGCGGATGCGTCCCAAGCAGGGGGAGTGTCCGCTTCTGTCAGTTATTTTATTCTATAGGTGTCCGGGAAAGCTTGAAAGTCCTGAAAGGACGGTATAACGGAGGGTAGGGCGTGAGCCCTACCTCACTCCAGCATCCTTTCCTTTGGGAGCACTGCAAGTGCGACACGTTTCAAGAAAAGTGGTAATTATATCGCACTTACAGCGCTCCCGTAAAGAATCAAACCCAAAAGATAGGGCTGATGCCCTATCCTCCAATCTGTCGCACCTTCGGTGCTTAGCCGCAGGGTCGCAGGTGCGACAACCAATACTTTTCACCCTCTCATTGTTCACTCTCTCATTGTTTTGGTGCCAATGTTGTGGAAGGGAAAATGGGCTGAAGGCCCATTGGTGTATAGCCCAGGGCAGAGCGACCGTAGGGAGCGCCGCCCTGGGTGTATGCACCTCTCTTTGTCCGCCGCAACGCGGCAATGCGTATGTCATCCTCCTTAGGGCGGCGCGTCATCCTACTGTGTGAGTGTCTCCTACCTGCGGCGGCGCACCCTGCGGTCGCTCTGCCGCACGGTCGCAGGTGCGCCAACCAAAGCTTTTGACTCTCTCATTGTTCACTGTTCACGCTTTCACTGTTCACTCAAAAGCGGTCATTATGTCATTTGTCATTAAGGTCATTAAGGATTTCGGCAGGCAACGCCCCTTTGAAGCAAGGTAGTGTCTTTCAGGCACACAAGCAGGACAACATAACAAAGGAGGGCGTGTCAAAAGTAACTGACACGCCCTCACTTGTCAAACGGACAGGCCAAGATGCCTGCCTGCGGTGAATGGGATTAGCAAAGCTTGCGGGCACCGTCGCCGATGACAACATCGATGACGATGGGCTTCTTGCCGAACTTCTGCTCAAACTTTTCTACAACGGCTTGCTTGAAGTGGGCTACGAGCTCGTCGGGGATGAGGTTGATGGTGCAGCCGCCGAAACCGCCGCCCATGATGCGGGAACCCGTTACGCCTTCCTCGCGGGCAATGTCGTTGAGGTAGTCGAGTTCTTCGCAGCTTACTTCATACTCCTTGGAGAGGCCGTAGTGGGTTTGATACATCATCTCGCCTACGGTGTCGTAATCACCCTTTTCGAGGGCTTCGCAGACGGTGAGCACGCGTACCACCTCGCCGATGACATACTTGGCGCGGCTGTAGTCCTCGCTGGTTACCTCGCTCTTCACTTCCTCAAGCATCTCGTAGGTGGCGTCGCGGAGGCTGTCCACTTCGGGATGGTGGCGCTTGATGACTTCGGCCACGCGCTCGCAGGAGAGGCGACGGTCGTTGTAGGGGGAGCCTACGAGTTCGTGCTTCACGCAGCTGTTCACCAGCACGAGCTGGTAGCCTTTGGGATTCCAGGGGAAGTACTCAAATTCGCCGCTACGGCAGTCGAGGCGCATGAGGGAGCCTTTCTTGCCGTGGATGGAGGCGAACTGGTCCATGATGCCGCAGTTGCAGCCGAGGTACTTGTGCTCGGTGCGCTGTCCTACGCGGGCAAGCTCCATCTTTTCAATCTTATTCTCACCCCACAGGTCGTTGAGGGCGAAGGCATATACGCTTTCGAGTGCGGCGGAGGAACTCATGCCGGCACCGAGGGGCACGTCGCCGGAGAAGGCGGTGTTGAAGCCTTCAACGGGTACGCCGAGGGCCATCATCTCGCGGCATACGCCGAAGATGTAGCGTGCCCATGAGGCGGAGGGACCCTTCTCGTCGTCGAGGGAGAACTGTGCGCGGTCCTTGAGGTCGATGGAATAGGCATCAACCATGCGGGTACCATTGGGCTTGATTTCGGCAATCATTCCCTGCTCTACGGCACCGGGGAATACGAAACCGTTGTTGTAGTCAGTGTGCTCACCGATGAGGTTGATACGGCCGGGGGAGGCATACACGCTGCCAGTAGTGCCGTCAAAGTGCTTGATGAAACGGCTGCGAACGTCGTCAATTGTAAGTTTCATGATAGGAATTGGAAATTTAGTAATTTAGGAAATTAGGGGAGAGGAATCGAGGATTCGAGAAATCGAGGAATCGGGAAAACTCCTCTCCCCTGGGTGAATTCTTATTCTTCGCGCTTGCTGACGCGGCTGCCGACGAGGGCATAGAACAGGATGTAGGCGGCGCAGAAGAGGACTACCCAGAAGCTATTCATGTAGCCGAAGATGTCAGCGGCATAACCCTGGATGGCCATCATAACGGCACAACCGAATACCATGGTCATAAAGATGCCGGATGCTATGGCGGTGTACTTGCCGAGGCCTTCAACGGCCATATTGAAGATGGCTCCCCACATCACGCTGGTGCAAAGGCCTACGAGCAGGAAACTGAAGATGCCGAGGCTTACGGGCTGCCAAATGACGCTCAAGTTGCCCCAATCGACACCGGGGAAATTAACCTGGACATCGGCAGGTGCATACATGCCGAAAAGTACGAGTATGATGGTAGCGGTGCTCACGGTAGTAATCATGGCGCGGGCGCTGATCTTGTTGCCGATGGCAGCACCAACGAAACGGCCAATGAGCATCATGAACCAGTAAACAGCCACAATGAGACCTACCGTTGCAGCAGGTATGCCGTCGCCTACGAGCATGAGGTTTACAAAGTTAGGTACACCTACTTCAATACCCATGTAGAGGAAGATGGCCAGCGCACCGAGTGCGAAGTGGCGGTAGCTCATAGCGCCCTTGATGAGGTCCACGCGAACGGGAGCCTGCTCGGGTTCTTCAATCTTGGTGAAGCAGATTACGAGTTCGGCTACGATGAAAATGGCGAGGGCTATTAAGAGAGCAGGAGTAGCATCGGCAATCTTGGCCTTGGTAGCATCGGCGATAAGAGCGCCCATGAGAATGTAGCAGCAAACGGCGGCAGAGCTGTTGAACACACCGCCAATCTGGATGAGCTGGTTACCCTTGTTGCCGCCACCGCCGAGGAGGTTGAGCATGGGGTTTACAACACAGTTGAGAATACACATGCAGAGACCTGCGATGAAAGCACCGATGAGGTAAACGGTGAAGACGAGGCCCAGATTTTCCTGAGCGTCAAGCAATCCACTGCACCACTGGATTACAATGCCAATGATACCTACTGCAATGCCGATGAGGGCGGTCTTCTTGTAGCCGAACTTGGCGATGAGCATACCGGCGGGGATACCCATGACAAGGTAGGCGATGAAGTTGCCGTAGTTGCCAATCTGAGCCAGCACATTGGAGATTTCTCCTTGGTTCTTGATGATGGTTGCCATAGGTGAGCACAGATTGGTCACGAAGGCAATCATTGCGAACAGGGCTATCATAACGATGATGGCGCCCCACTGTTTTGTTTGTTGTGACATAGTGATTGAATGTTTAATGATTAATAGTTGTTATTTAGTGAGTTGTAGAATATATTGATTGAGGTTTTCTAGCCTACGGCGTTTTGATAATGATTTCTTCTGCGGAATCATAAGAATCATATTGTATCATTGTAATCATTATGGCCAGCGCAGCGCCTACGGCGTTATGATGATTTTTAAGATTGCTTATGATTTATATGATTTTTCTGCGGAATCATAAGAATCATATTGTATCATTGTAATCATTATGGCCAGCGCAGCGCCCCGGCGTTATGATGATTTGTGTGATTTTTTGTTTTTGGCGACGCGGCGAACGACTTGTGGTTCTTCACCAAAATTGAGCAAGAGACCAACTTCGTAGTTCGTGGCTCGTAAATAGTTATACAACTGTCTTACATGGGCACTTGAGAGGGTCTTGCATGCCTTAAGCTCCAGAATGATGGTGTCATTGACGATGATATCCGCTTTATATTGGCCTACAAGTTGGTCCTCAAAGTAAACATCAATGGGGTATTGTGCCTTGCAAGTGTATCCTTCTTTCATAAGGGCAAAGTATAACGCGTTTTGATATACCTGCTCCAGAAATCCGAATCCTAAAGTGTTGTAAACTTCATAATAGATTTTTATGATTCCTTCCGTCAGCTTTGAGTGGAGGTAGTTGATGTCGTAATCATTTAGCCAGTCTTCGTCCGTGTAATCGTTGCCTGTCATAAAATCATAAAAATCATATCATCATATCATAGAAATCATCATAGCTTGCGCAACCACTACTCCTTTACTCCGAACTTATAGATGGTCTTCTGGGTGTAAACCTCGCCGGGCTTGAGGACAACGGAGGGGAAGTGAGGCTTATTGGGGGAGTCGGGGAAGTGCTGGGCCTCGAAGCAGAGGGCACTGCGACGGGGGAAGGTGGCACCGTGCTGACCGCGGTAGCCGTCTGCCCAGTTGTCGGTGTAGAACTGTACGGCGGGCTCGGTGGTATAGACCTCCATGGTACGGCCGCTGACGGGCTCGGTAACGCGGGCGGCAAAGGCAAGGGCTTCTACCTCTTTTTTATTGACCACATAGCTGTGGTCGTAGCCGGCACCATAGCGGATCTGCTCGTTGTCGGCATCCCAGCGTTCGCCAACTTCGTGGGGCGTGCGGAAGTCGAAGGGAGTGCCTTCCACGCGGAGAATTTCGCCTGTCGGTATGTTCGTTTCATCGGTGGGCACATAGAAGTCGGCATTGATTTCTACGATTTGCTTCTCGATGGAGGGGGTAGGATTGGCTATGCCCTGAAGTGAGAAGAAGCCGTGGTGGGTCATGTTGCACACGGTTTTCTTGTTGGTGTGGCCCTTATAGTCGATGATGAGCTCGTTGTCGTTGGTGAAGGTGAACATCACGTTCATCTGGAGCTCGCCGGGGAAGCCTTCTTCGTAGTAGGCGCTGGTGTAGCGCATCACTACGCAATGGTCGTTCACCTGTTCGGCATCCCATACGCGGGCATGGAAACCTGTGGGGCCTCCGTGGAGGTGGTTGGGGCCGTTGTTGATGGCGAGGTGGTAGTCCTTGCCGTTGAGCTGGAAGGTGCCGCGGCAGATGCGGTTGCCGTAGCGGCCCACGAGGGTGGAAAGGAAGGGCTCGGGGGAGGCGATGCAGTCGTCGATGCAGTCGTGCCCTTGGATGACGTTGGCCATCTTACCGTCGCGGTCGGGTACCATAATGGCCACGATGCTGCCGCCATAGTTTGTGACGGCCACTTCGCAGCCATTTTCATTTCTCAGGAAAAAGAGATCCACCTCTTTTCCATCTACAATCTTCTGGAAGTCAGCACGCTTCAAGCCGCTGACCGATGCTACTGTGTTATCCATATTTTCGTTGAGTTTAGGAGTTATGGAAATGAATAGTTATGTTCAAGTAGCAAAATTGCAAATAATTTCCGAAAGCGCCAAACTTCAACGCCTTTTTTTTCAGTTTTAGGTCATAAATAATAATCTTTGCACAGTTTTGCGTAGGTTTTGGAGCGTGTTCCGTCGTTATTAAGGAGTGTTATCTCACTTCTCTCGATGCTGGCGGCCTCTCCTTTGCGAAATTCCATGAGCACGCGGCGGGGAGGCTTTGCGTCTGTGGTTTTTACGCGCGTGATACGTGTGAGCGTGAGCCCCCGCCGATTGCATTCTTCGTGAAAGGCGGTTTCCGACCACGCAGGCAACACCACTTGCAACGTCCCCCCATCGGCCAGAAAACTATCGGCGCGATAGACAAAACTGTCGTAGGGCAAGAAAAAACTACTCCTGGACTTGGCTCGACTCTCCTTAGGGGAGAGCAAAGTCTCTGTGTGATAAGGCGGATTGCTCACCACGGCATCCACACGGAACGGTGGTTCGTAGGCCAGGAAGTCGGCCACGCTGAAAGCCACGTTGCGGAATGGTGAATTGGCGGCATTGTCAGTGGCCTGCTCCACTGAAGGCTCATCAATATCAATGCCGAGAATTTGGGCTTGGGGCGCACGCTGAGCCAGCATCAGGGCCACTACGCCGCTGCCGCAACCAACCTCAAGAATGTGCCCGGTGGGAGGCAGTTGTGCCCATGCCCCCAAAAGGACGGCATCGGTGCCGACCTTCATGGAAGACCGGTCGTCGGCCACGGCAAACTGCTTGAAACGAAACATGGATAATGGAAATGCAGAAAGCGCCGTATATGATACGCAATGTACAACGTCAGGCGCAGAAGCCTCGCCGTCAGATTCTGACGACTTGCTTAGCGTAGGGCATAAGGGCTTCGCGGTGCGTTATATATATAATGGTGCGGTGGGGATAGGCAGCCAGGATATTGGTCATGGCCATAGTGGCCGTGTCGCTGTCCAACGAGGAAAAGGCCTCGTCGAGTATAAGTATGGGCGACTTGCGCAGGAGGGCACGTGCCAAACCTACACGCTGCGCCTGTCCTTCTGACAAGCCGCCGCCACGCTCACCGCAGAGGCGGTCGAGGCCTTCGGGACTTTCGCGCACAAATCCTGCCTGCGCCATGTCCAAGGCTGCATACATTTCCTCGTCGGTGGCCTTGGGGTTGCCGAGGCGGAGGTTCTCGCGGATGCTGCCGCTCAGGAGGGTGTTGCCTTGAGGCACATAGCTGAAGAGATGGCGGGTGGATGCCCCAAGTCGGTAGGAGCCACCGCCCTCCGGCGTAGCAATGATCTTTCCCTTTGTGGGTTGCAACAAGCCCAGAAGGAGGCTGATCAATGTGGTCTTACCGCACCCGGTATGTCCCAGTATGGCGGTGATACTGCCTGGTTCAAAATCAACGCTGAAGTTGCGGAAGATTTCTTTTTCGGGGTCATCGCCTCTGGCTGCATAGGCGAAAGAGATGTCCTGCACACTAAGTTGCACGCGCTGGTTCTCGTCATGGACAGGAGAGTCGTTGGGCTGCAACTGTATGTCCTCAAGCGGAAAATCCTCCAGTTCCATGAGCCTTTCGGCAGCCGTGGCTGACGAAATGATGACGGGTATGAAGCGTGCCAGCGTGCGCACAGGTTGTTGCACCTGACCCACCAACTGGACAAAAGCAATCAGGGCTCCGAAAGAAATGCGTCCCTGCTGCAAGCCATACACGCCCCAGAAAAAGGCAATGAGATAGCCTATGGCAAAAGCGGAGTTCATCAAGGCCAGCGAGGCACTGCTGTATTTGGTGCGATCCATCACCCGGGCACGCAACCAGGCATGGGCTTGCGCCAAGCGGCTGGATTGCAGGGATATGCGTTCAAGCGTCTTGAGTATGAGAGTGTGCTGCAGGCTTTCCTGAATGATGCTCTGCACATTGCTTTCGGCATCGCGTACCTCGTGGCTTATGCGGCGCATCTTGTTGATATACAAACGACTGCAAAGGGCAAAGAAGGGAGCGATGGCCACCACCACAAGGGCCAGCGTCCTGTCCATATAGAAAAGAAGAATGAAAGCACCGACAAAGCGCATCAGCGTAGTGAAAAGCGTAGGTATATGCTCTGTGAGCAAAGCCATCACGTTGCTCACATCCTGTTCAAGCCGATTGACGAGGTGCCCCGTGTGGGTGTGACGGAGTTTCTGCCAGTCGGAACGCAACAGGCGCTCAAAAAAATGCTCCTGCATACGGTTCTGTCCGCGCACGCCAAGGATGGCACGAATCCATCGGTTGGCAACGGTCATGCTGACCTGCACAAACACCACGCCCACCAGCATCAACATGACGTGCCAAAGCTGTAGGCCATGGCGCGAGCCCGATGTGGCAATATCGACGGCCACCTTCGTACACCAGACAAAGGCCAAATCTGTCAATACGACAATCATGCCGACAAGCGTATTGATGAAGGCTTGCGTGCGGTAGCCTTTCCATGTTTTCCACAGCCAGCGTGTGATGTTTCCGTAACTCTGTATCTGCATAGCAAGAAGGTGTTTGGGGAGCGAAAGCCTGCCGAAAGGGCCAGGCGGTAGGGAAATAAAGATTGGGTGTTGTCAGCGAGAAGTGATTCCCCACTGCATCTTTTCGCGCAACGTATCAAAGATGTTGGGATGGCTTATCTTGATGACATTGACGGTGCGCGAAGCCTTGCGGATGCTCAGGGCGGTGTCGGCCTTCAGGCTCTGGCTGCGCCCGTCCACGGCCAAGAGGTAATGTTCGCTACGTGAGTGAATTTTCAAGGTTATTTCCACATCGTCGCGCACAATGACAGGGCGCACGTTGAGGCTGTGGGGAGCCACGGCAGAAAGGCAGAGAGCATGGCTGTCGGGCATCACAATGGGGCCGCCTACGCTGAGTGAATAGCCCGTGCTACCCGTGGGCGTTGAAACAATGAGGCCATCGGCCAGATAGCCGTTGAGCAAGGCTCCGTTGATATATGTTTCTATTTGAATAAGGGCCGACTTGTCTTGTTTTAGGATGGCCACTTCGTTGAGAGCGAATGGATTGTCAGAAAAAGCCTCTCCACTGGTCATCACTTCAATAACGGTTCGTGCCTCAACGATAAACTGCCCTTCGGCCAGAAGGCGCAGACTTTCGACAAGGCTTTCAGGTGCCACGTCGGCCAAGAAGCCAAGGTGCCCTGTGTTGATGCCGAGAATCGGCGTACCGGAGGCCCCTACCATGGAGGCCGCACGCAAGAACGTGCCATCGCCGCCAATGCTGAGTATGGCATCGGCACCCTCACTCTCAGGCTGCACTTCAAGAGAGCTAAGAGCAAGAGCTTTCTCTATATGTTCCACCAGTTCAGCCTTGGCGTAGGGGCTGATAATCAGGGCAACTGTCTTTATTGGAGGCATTCCTTGTAGCGCTTGATGGTTTCTTGCAATCCTAAATAAAGGGCATCGCAAATGAGGGCGTGCCCTATGCTGACCTCATCCAGCCAAGGGATTTGCTGGTAGAGGTAGTTCAAATTTTCCAAACTGAGGTCGTGGCCAGCATTCAAGCCCAAGCCCAATTCACGGGCACGCTCCGCAGCCACGACAAAGGGCCTAACAGCTTTTTCACGGTCGGAGGCATAGTTAGAGGCGTAAGGCTCGGTATAAAGTTCCACGCGGTCGGCTCCTAAAGCGGCAGCTCCCTCCACCATGGCAGGAAGGGCATCCACAAACACGCTGACACGAATGCCGGCCGCCTTGAAACGTGCAATCAGAGGGGCAAGAAAACGGCAATTTGCCTCATCCGTTGTGTTCCAACCATGGTTGGATGTGAGTTGTTCGGGGCTGTCGGGCACAAGCGTTACCTGCGCCGGACGCACTTGCAGCACAAGATTGACGAAACGCTCGTCGGGAAAGCCCTCCATATTGAACTCCGTAGTCAATCGCGGACGGAGGGCCAGTACGTCCATCTTGGTGATGTGTCGCTCATCGGGGCGCGGATGCACCGTAATGCCCTCCGCACCCATTGCTTCAAGGTCAAGGGCCACTTGCAGCACGTCGGGATTGTTTCCTCCCCTGGCATTGCGCAACGTGGCCACTTTGTTGATATTTACACTAAGTCTGGTCATAGTTGTAAGGTAATTCTGTAGGCGGCGGTACGACGGAAAATGTCTGTCAGAGGCCTAATTTTCGTAAGAAGTCAGAAGCCAGTCGCTGCCGCGCTTGTTGAAAACCATCGTTACGCCGGCATCGCCCGAAGGAGCGGAGATACTCACAATGCGCTGACTGGACTTGTGGAAAGTACGTCCGTATTTGACACACATCACCTCATCTTTCGGAAGCTCAGGCGCAAAGTCAGGCCATTGCTCCGCATTGATGCTGCCCTCGATGTTTTCGCCTGTGCTTTCGTCCAATACGTTGATGTTCACCATTTCGGCGACATGGTGTTTCTGGAACTCGCCATCTACCGAGAACTTGCAGTAGAAATCGAGGAAGTCGGCATTTTCCTCAGCCATATCGGCCACGAATCCGTGGCTAATCTCCGTCAGCATCCACGAGGAGTTTACGCGATTGAAGTGGTACTGCTTCACTGTCTGCGTCTCAGGCTTTATCTCCAATATGGCTACATAGTTGATGCTCGTGTCCTTGGCCACGGCGGTCGCTTGCCTGCTGGAATTTACGGTAATGTAAAGGTCGCGTTCAGAATACAACGGGTCGTGTCGCCACTGCCGCTTGCTAATGGGTTCATTGCTTCCGTCCACGATGTTGCGTAAGGGAAAACTGATACGTGAAAGTTGGAATTTCTTGTTTCTCATAAAGGCATAGGCGAAGTCGTCGAAGAGTTCGTCGGCCTTCTTGGGCGGAGCGGCCACGGGCACGCTGTCTGTTTCAATCGTGTCCAAGCCTATCGTGTCTGAATCCGCTACGGCAATGCTGTCAGTGTCTTCTGTGTCTGTTTGTTTTCCTCCGCAAGCAGGCAGGAGGAAGCAGAGAAGCAACAGAAAGGGGAGTTGGCGAAATTGCATTATTATAATGTGTGTGATTAGTATGTCTTTTGCAGAGAGGAAAGCAGGTCAGAGACCACATAGCAACTGCCGCCGATGAAGATGCAGTCTTCTTCTGCAGCGGCTTCACGCGCTGCGGCATAGGCTTCTTTGACTGTGGCGTAGGTTTTTCCCATCAAGCCGTGGCGTAGGGCTTTGGCGCAGACCTCGCTGGCGGGAATGGCGCGGTGGCTGTCGGCTTGTGTCCAATAGTATTCGGCAGTTTGCGGCAACATTCCCAGCACGGTGTCGATGTCTTTGTCGCTCACCATACCAAACACGATGTGCAGGCGTCTTTCTGCCGCTATTCTTTTCAGTCGCGTCCCAAGGTACTGCCAGGCGCCGGGGTTGTGCCCCACGTCGCAGAGGGTGAGCGGTGTCTCTGCCAGCGTCTGCCAGCGTCCGCGGAGCCCCGTGAGTTCACACACCTGCGCGATGCCGCTCTCTATGGCTGTCGGCGTGATGTCGTAGTGGGGTAGGGTGCGCAGCGTCTCTACGGCGGTGAGGATGGTGCGCATATTCTTTTCCTGACAATCGCCGAGGAGTTCTCCCTGCAGCACCTTGTCCTTGTATTCTTCGGCCTTCACCAGCGGGCATCCCACGCGCCGTGCCGTCGCTTCAAACACGGGCAGCGTCTCTGGCAGCGTCTCGCCCACCACACAGGGTACGCCGGGTTTCATAATGCCGGCTTTCTCGCTGGCAATCTCTGCCAGCGTCTTGCCGAGTAGGTCGGTGTGATCCAGCGAGATATTGGTGATGATGCAGAGGTCGGGGCGTATGATGTTGGTGCTGTCCAGGCGTCCGCCGAGGCCAGTTTCAATCACGGCGACATCGACCTCCTTCTCTGCAAAATATTCCAAGGCCATTGCCGTGGTCAACTCGAAGAACGACGGTTGCAGCGGTTCGAAGAAACAGCGGTGCTTCTCCACGAAATCTACCACGTATTCCTCGCTGCACATTTCGCCGTTTACCTTGATACGTTCCCTGAAGTTCACGAGGTGGGGAGAGGTGAAAAGTCCCACTCTCATCCCTGCCTCTTGCAGAATGGCGGCCAGGGTGTGACAGGTGCTGCCTTTGCCGTTGGTGCCGGCCACGTGGATGGTGCGGTATTGGCGGTGTGGATGTCCCAGATGCTCGTCCAGAGCCTCAGTCGTGGCGAGCCCTGGCTTATACGCCGATGCCCCGGTCTTTTCAAACTGGGGCGTCTTCGTGAAGAGGTAGTCGCAGGTCTCGCGGTAGGACAGCATGGGGATAAGTTAAAAGTTAAAAGTTGGGATGTTCAATATTCCGCGTCCTAATTCTTAATTCAAAATTCTCAGAAGTATCTCTTGAATGCTCTGAATATCTGGTCTTTCACGCTGTCGGTGGCGGGTTTCATTGTCTTGTCCTCGGCAATGCCCTCCAGGGCTTTGCGCACATCCTTCGAGGGGTTTTCGGGGATATATACGCTGACATTCACAATGAGGTCGCCCTTGCCATAGCCATAGCCTTGCACGGCGGGCAGGCCTTTCTCGCGCAGGCGCAGGCAGGTGCCGGGTTGTGTGCCGGGTTTGATGGTGATGCGTGCCTTTCCGTCGAGGGTGGGGATTTCTATGCTGGCACCCATCATCGCCTGCGTCATTGTCAGCAGCAGGTTATAGACGATGTTCTGATCCTGACGCACGAAGTCCTTGTGAGGCTCCTCGGTGATAATCACCTGGATGTCGCCGTTCACGCCACCGCGTGGGCCAGCATTGCCTTTACCGCTGGCAGTCACTACCATACCTTCCTGCACGCCGGCAGGGATGCGTACCTCCACGACTTCCTCGCCTTTCTCCACGCCGGTACCATGGCAGCACGAGCATTTGTCCTTGATGATGGTGCCTTCGCCGTGGCATTGGGGGCAGGGGCTCTGCTGTTGCATCATTCCGAACATCGTCCTCTGCGCCGTGATGACATAGCCGCTGCCGTGACACTGCGGGCAGGTCTCGGGACGGCTGTTGCCGTGGCAGCCACTGCCGTGGCACTCGTGGCACTGCACATCCTTCTTCACCTTGAACTTCTTCGTCACGCCGGTGTTGATTTCTTCCAGCGTCAGGCGCACCTTCACGCGGAGGTCGTCGCCGCGGTACTGGCGAGGTCCACGGCTTCTGCTGCGTCCGCCGCCGCCGAAGCCTCCGAAGCCCATACCTTCGAAGATGTCGCCGAACTGTGAGAAGATGTCCTCCATCGAGAAGCCACCACCTCCGAAGCCACCGAAGCCTCCGGCGCCGTTCACGCCTTCTTCGCCGAACTGGTCGTAGCGCTGGCGCTTCTCGCTGTCGCTGAGCACGGAGTAGGCCTCCGCGGCTTCCTTGAACTTCTCCTCGGCTTTTTTCTTCTCCTCCTCGCTCTTGTCACCCTGGCGGTCGGGATGGTATTTTATGGCCAGTTTCTTATAGGCCTTCTTTATCTCGTCGGCCGAAGCATTGCGCTCCACACCGAGTATTTTGTAATAGTCTTTTCCCATTTGCACTATTGTCCCACGACAACTTTTGCGTGTCTGATTACATTGCCGTTCATCTTGTAGCCCTGCTGCACGCAGTCGATGACGCAGCCTTTCTGCTTTTCGTCCTCCACGGGGAACATTGTCACGGCCTCGTGCAGGTCGGTGTCGAACTTCTCGCCTTTGGCTTCTATCACTTCCAGACCTTGCTGTTGCAGGGTGGTGCGCAGTTTCTGGCTGATAAGCAGGAGTCCTTCTTTCAGGGCTTCCACGTCCTCGCTCTTGGCGATGTGTTGCTCGGCGCGGTCGAGGTCGTCGATGACGGGCAGGAGGGCCAGCATCAGGTTCTTGCCGCCCATCGTGATGAGGTCGGCCTTCTCCTTGATGACGCGCTTGCGGTAGTTCTCAAATTCTGCCACCTTGTAGAGCGCGTCCTTCTTCAACTGCTCGATGAGAGCCTCGGCTTCGGCCAGTTTCTCTTCGGCGGTCAGTTCCTTCGGTGTTTCTTCCTCTTTGGGAGCCGCTTCGGCGTCTTCGTTTTCGTTTCCGTTAACGTTTTCGTTTTCGTTAACGTTTTCGCTTTCGTTAACGTTTTCGTTAATGATTGTCTGCTCTTCAGGCAGTTCTTCTTGTGTCTTTTTGTCTTTACTCATTGCCGGTTTTATATTTGGTTTTCGGAGCGCAATTAAGCAAACTCCGTGCCAGCATACATTTTTTCTCTTAACTCTTTGATTCGCTCATCGTGGATATAGTCCTCGTAGGTCATCAGCTTGTCGATGGTGCCGTTCGGCGTGAGTTCTATCACGCGGTTAGCCACGGTGTTGATGAACTCGTGGTCGTGGGAGGCGAAGAGGATGTTGCCGCGGAAGAGTTTCAGGTTGTTGTTGAAGGCCTGGATGCTCTCCATGTCGAGGTGGTTCGTCGGCGTGTCGAGGATGAGGCAGTTGGCGTTCTTCAACTGCATTCTCGCTATCATGCAGCGCATCTTCTCGCCGCCGCTGAGCACATTCACCTTTTTCAGGATTTCTTCATCCTTGAAGAGCATTCGCCCGAGGAAGGCCTTGAAATATACTTCGTTGCCGTCGCCGTACTGCATCAGCCAATCCAGCATGTTAAGGTCGCTCTTGAAGAATTCCGTGTTGTCCAGCGGGAGGTAGGCCGTGGTGATGGTCACGCCCCATTTGTAGGTGCCGGCGTCGGGTTCCTGGTTGCCGTTGATGATTTCGAAGAGTGCCGTCATGGCGCGGGGGTCGTGGCTGATGAACACCACCTTCTCGTCCTTCTCTATCTGGAATTCCACCTTGTCGAACAGCACCTGGCCGTCCTCTGCCGTGGCTTTCAGGTCGTGCACCTCCAGAATCTGGTTGCCCGTCTCGCGTTCCATCTGGAAGATGATGCCGGGGTAGCGGCGTGTCGAGGGCTTGATTTCCTCCACATTCAGTTTCTCCAGCATCTTCTTGCGCGAAGTCGTCTGGCGGCTCTTCGCCACATTGGCTGAGAAGCGGCGGATGAACTCTTCCAGTTCCTTGCGCTTCTCTTCCGCTTTCTGGCGCTGGTTCTGTGCCTGGCGCAGGGCCAGCTGCGAGGACTGATACCAGAAGGAGTAGTTGCCCGAGAAGAGCGTAACCTTGCCAAAGTCAATGTCCACGGTGTGCGTGCACACCTGGTCGAGGAAGTGGCGGTCGTGGCTCACCACAAGCACGGTGTGCTCAAAGTTGCCCAGATAGTCTTCCAGCCATTCCACGGTCTCCAGGTCGAGGTCGTTGGTAGGCTCGTCGAGCAGCAGGTTGTCCGGTTCGCCGAAGAGGGCCTGTGCCAGCATCACGCGCACCTTCTGCTTACCCTGCAGTTCGCTCATCAGTTTGTAGTGCAGGTCTTCCTTGATTCCGAGACCGGAGAGTAGGGCCGCGGCGTTGTTCTCGGCTTCATAGCCGCCCATTTCGGCGAACTTATCCTCCAGTTCCGCCACGCGGATGCCGTCTTCGTCCGTGAAGTCCTCCTTGCTGTAGAGGGCCGTGCGTTCCTGCATCACCTGCCACATCACAGTGTGGCCCTGCATCACGGTGTCCATCACCGTCTGGTCGTCAAATTTGAAGTGGTCCTGCGAGAGCACCGAAAGGCGTTCTCCCGGCCCCATTTCCACATGTCCTTTCGTGGGCTCCAGTTCACCGCTGATAGCCTTGAGCAGCGTGGATTTTCCGGCGCCGTTGGCACCGATGATGCCATAGATGTTGCCGTTGGTGAATTTCATGTTCACATCCTGATACAAGATGCGTTTGCCAAACTGGATGGCGATATTCGAGAGTGTTATCATTATATATAATATCTTTGAGCGTGCAAAGTTACGAATAAGCAAGGGAAAAGCCAAATTTATTTGAGGATTTCCGAGTGAAGGGATTTGTTTACGCTCACAAAGGAGAGCTAATCGTATACACACTTTCCACTGAACCGTAATACTTACGTCTGGTATGCGGGCAGGAGATACAAAAAGAGAGTCCTGAAGCAGAACTCTCTAAATGTGTTTTTTGAGCCTCTTGTCGGATTCGAACCAACGACCCCGAGATTACAAATCACGTGCTCTGGCCAACTGAGCTAAAGAGGCGGGTGGGTAAGCTCTCTGTATCGCGCCGCTACAACCAACTACCTTTGCTGCGGTCAGGCCCTGGAGGATTCGAAGGGAGCTGGCCGTACAGCACTTACCCGTGGAGTGGCTTTTGCCTTTTCGACTGCAAAAGTACGACTATTTATCGGATTGGCCAAGCTTTTCGGCGGTTTTTTTCTGCTTTTCTGCCCTTTGGGCCGTATTTTTGCTTTCCTGAGCTGACGCTTCGCGCTTCTTGTCTGCGTTATGCTTGCTTTTGTTGTTTTTAGAGGAGCGGTGCCCGCCTTTGCCGCCGCGATGATTGGAGCGACTGCGGCCGGGCTTGTCGGAGGCACCTGTATCGGCGGGCGCTTCAATGCCTTCGGGGAGCGTGAGACGGGGCACCTTTTTTTCCAATAGGCGCTCAATGGAGCGCAGGGCAGGGCGGTCGCGCTCACTCACGAAGGTGATGGCTTGGCCTTGGCGACCTGCGCGTGCGGTGCGGCCTATGCGGTGGACGTAGTCCTCGGGATCGCGCGGGGCATCGTAGTTGATGACCATGGTAATGTCGTCGATGTCGATACCGCGGCTCACGATGTCGGTGGCTACGAGAAGGTCTATTTGCCTGGCCTTAAATGCGTTCATCACTTCGTCGCGCTCCTTTTGATCAAGGTCGGAGTGCATGGCGTGGCAATTGTAGCCTTTGTGTGCAAGTTGGGAAGCGAGGAATTTGACGTCCTGCTTGCTTTTGGCGAAGAGTATGACGCGCTGGGGTGGAGTTTGTTGGAAAACGTGGAGTAGGATTTTCATCTTGTCCACTTCATGGCAAAGGTAGATGCCTTGCTGGATGTTTTCTGCGGGTTTGCTTACGGCTATCTTTACTTCGACGGGATTTTGCAGGATGCTGTGAGCGAGTGCGGTTATTTCCTTGGGCATGGTCGCGCTGAACAGGATGGTCTGCCGTTCACGGGGCAGGCATTTCACGATTTGCAGGATGTCGTCGCTGAAGCCCATGTCAAGCATACGGTCGGCTTCGTCAAGGATGAGGTGGGTGGTGCGCGAGAGGTCGCAGTTGCCCAGGGAGATATGGCTGATAAGGCGGCCTGGTGTAGCTATGACGATGTCGGCTCCTTGTGCAAGGGCACGGCGTTCTTGCTCGTAGCGTTGGCCGTCGTTGCCGCCGTAGATGGCTACGCCGTTGATGTCCATGTAGTAGGAAAAGCCTTGCAGGGCCTGGTCGATTTGGCGTGCGAGTTCACGGGTGGGAGCCATGATGAGGCAGTTTACGGCATCGTGCGGGTGAGGTTCCTGTTGGAGCAGGGTGAGTATGGGGAGGAGATAGGCGGCGGTCTTTCCGGTGCCGGTTTGCGCTATGCCTATGACATCGCGCCCTGCGAGTAGGGGCGGGATGCACTTTTCCTGAATGGGGGTGCAGTTTTCAAAGTGCATATCGTAGATGGCATCGAGTACGTCGTCGGAGAGGGGGAGATCGTAAAAGGAGGACATGAGGGATAAATTAGCAAGTGGGGGAATTAGCGAATTAGTAAATGGAGGTTTCCTAAGAGGGGGCTATTGTGGCGTGCGCCTATAGAGGATGTAAGCGACGAGGGCGAATACTATGTTGGGAATCCATACGGCCAGCAGGGGCGGACAGCCTGCGTTGGTGGCGAAGGAGGCGGACACGCCTTGGAACAGGATAAAGGCGAAGGCCAGAGCGAGGCCGAGGCCGAGGGCGGCGCCCATGCCGCCTTTACGTTTCTGAGAACTGAGACATACGCCTATGAGCGTGAGGATGAAGGCGGCAAAGGGGGCGGCCATTCGCTTGTGATATTCCACTTGGAAGATGGCTACGCCGGAGGCTCCGCGCAATTTTTGCCGGTTGATAAATTCGCGTAACTGGGGCTGGGTGAGCGTTTCCTGCTGCCCTTTGACGTAGTAGAAGTCGGAGGGCTGAAGAAGGATGGTGCTATCAAGGCGTGCGCCCGAGGTGATGTATTCACGATTGCCACGCAGAGTACGTATGCGGTAGTCGTTGATGGTCCAGGAGTAGGGATGGTCGGTCAGGGTGTCGTACTGGATGCTATAGGCCGTAAGGCGGGAAACGAGTTTCTTGTTCTCGAATTTGTCGAGGGAGAACTCGTAGCCCATCTTGGTGCTGTTGCTGAACCGGCCTATGTAGGCCACCACGCCCGTATCGACCTGCATCTGTATATTGACGGGGTCTTCTGAGAATGTATGCCGCTTTGCAATATATTGATTGTCAAAGTTTACTCGCTTTTCGTTGCAGTAAGGGATGATATAGCAGCCCAACACGAAACTCAAGGCGGCTATGAGAGCCGCTCCCACCATATAAGGGCGAAGAAGCCGTCTGAACGACATGCCTGCCGACTTCATGGCAATGATTTCGGAGTGCCCCGCCATGTTGCTGGTGAAGAAGATGACGGCAATGAAGATGAAGAGCGGCGAAAAGAGATTGGCGAAGTAGGGAATGAAGTTGAGGTAGAAAGTTACCAGTATCTGATACCATTTGGCGGGGCTGGCAATGAACTTGTCGATGCGCTCGTTGAAGTCGAACAGTATGGCAATGCTGACGATGATGGCAATCAGGAAGAGGTAGGTGGTGATGAAGCGCCGGATGATGTACCAGTCAATCTTACCCAGCCATGTGAAGTGCCACTTCTGTCGCCCAGACGCTTTGCTCGCGGGGCTTGTCGCGTCCCCCTTCTTATGGGGAAAGGGACGGTTCAACAGGGTGGAGAGGCGTGTGGGTAGGGACATGGTTGCGCTGTGGTATAGAGTAGTGATTCCTGTCGTATAGAGTAGTGATTCCTATTGTATAGAGTAGTTTTTCCTGTAGTATAGAGTAGGACCGTTTCCCGTAGGGAGTACGTAATCTTCTGGCCTATACGCGCTTGGTGAGTTCGGGGAGTATGCCGGCTTTCCATGCGGCAAAATCGTCGGCCAATATGTGGCGACGGGCCTCGCCCACCAGCCAGAGATAGAAACTCAGGTTGTGGATGGAGGCCACCTGCATGGCCAGTAGCTCCTTCGCTTTGAAAAGGTGGTGGATGTAGGCTTTGGTGTAGGCGGTATCAACGTGGCTTGTGCCTTCGGGGTCGAGGGGCTCAAAGCAGTCGGCCCAGCGGGCGTTGCGCAGGTTGATGATGCCGCGTCGCGTGAATATCATGGCGTTGCGCCCGTTGCGTGTGGGCATGACGCAGTCGAACATGTCCACGCCGCGCTCTATGGCTTCCAGCAGGTTGGCGGGCGTACCCACGCCCATGAGGTAGCGTGGACGGGAAGTGGGGAGTATTTCGTTCACCACCTCAATCATTTCGTACATCTGCTCAGCAGGTTCGCCCACGGCCAGTCCACCTATGGCATAGCCCTCGGCCTCTTTTTCCACGCAACGCTCCGCACTCTCACGGCGGAGGTCAGGATAGACGCAGCCCTGCACAATGGGAAATAGGGCCTGGTGGTAGCCGTACTGTTCGGGCGTATGGACAAAGCGATCCACGCAACGCTCCAGCCAGTGGAGGGTGAGGTTCAGCGACTTGCGGGCATACTGGCGGTCGGCGGTGCCTGGCGGGCACTCGTCGAAGGCCATCATGATGTCGGCCCCTATGGTACGCTCAATGTCCATCACACTCTCGGGTGAGAAAAAGTGCTTGCTGCCGTCGATGTGGCTGCGGAACTCGCAACCCTCGCGCCGCAGCTTGCGGATACCCGTGAGCGAGAACACCTGAAAGCCCCCGCTGTCGGTGAGCATGGGGCGCGGGAAACCATTGAACTTGTGCAGGCCGCCCGCGCGGTGGATGATGTCGGTGCCGGGGCGCAAGTAGAGATGGTAGGTGTTGCCGAGGATAATCTGGGCTTTGATGTCGTCCAGCAGTTCGCGCTGGTGCACGCCCTTCACGCTGGCTGCCGTACCCACGGGCATGAAGATGGGGGTGAGTATGTCGCCGTGGTCGGTATGGATGCGTCCGGCTCGTGCGCTGGAGCCCGTGTCGGTGTGTTCCAGTTGGAAGAAGTCGGCCTCGGGCCGCCAGCTATTTCTCAGCGTTGCCGTCATCGATGATGAAATTCAAAGGGTTATCCACGCGTTCATCAAGCAGGGCATACTGCCACACCTCGCTCACCGTATCGACATAGTGGAATGTCAGGCCGGAACAATAGGCTGCGGGAATGTCCTCCACGTTGCGCCTGTTGTCGCGGCACATGACGATGTCGGTGATGCCGGCCCGCTTGGCCGCCAGTATCTTCTCTTTGATGCCGCCCACGGGAAGCACCTTGCCGCGCAGGGTGATTTCACCAGTCATGGCGATATGCTTGCGCACGCGGCGCTGTGTGACGGCTGAAGCAATGCTTGTGGCTATGGTGATGCCCGCCGAGGGGCCGTCCTTGGGCGTGGCTCCTTCCGGCACGTGAATGTGTACGCCCCACTGGTCGAACACTCGGTAGTCAATGCCCAGCTCGTCGCAGTGTGCCCGCACGTATTCCATGGCCAGCATGGCGCTCTCCTTCATCACGTCGCCCAGATTGCCCGTCAGGGTGAGGTGCGCTCCCTTCTGCCGGCTTAGCGAGGTCTCGATAAACAGTATCTCACCGCCTACGCTTGTCCAGGCTAGGCCCGTAACCACGCCAGCATCGGCATTGCCCTGATAGATGTCGCGATTGAAGGGCGGCACGCCCAGATAGCGCTCCACATCTTTCGGACGTAGGGCCTTCTGCTTGCGGGCGGTGGGCTTGTCGGTTGTGGCTGAGGGGATGCCGTCGGCATCGGCCTCGGTGGCTTCGACGGCCATCTTGCGCACGATTTTGTTAATTTGCTTGGCCAACTGGCGCACGCCGCTCTCGCGCGTGTACTTTTCTATTATGTATTCTATAGCGGTAGGAACGAGACGCACGTCCAGGCTCTTCTCCACGCCAAGGCTTTGCAGCTCACGCGGAATCAGGTGGTGGCGGGCGATTTCCAGTTTTTCCTCAGTCAGATAGCCCTCCACGTTGATGAGCTCCATGCGGTCGAGTAGGGGAGCGGGGATGCCCTGCAGCGTGTTGGCCGTGGCGATGAAAAGCACGCGGCTCAGGTCGTAGTCAAAGTCGAAATAGTTGTCGTGGAACTGGCTGTTCTGCTCGGGGTCAAGCACTTCCAGAAGGGCGCTCTGCGGGTCGCCATGGTGCATATTGGCCGTAACCTTGTCAATCTCGTCGAGTACGAACACGGGGTTGTCCGTCTCGGCTTTTACGATGCCCTTCATGATGCGTCCGGCCATGGCTGCCACGTATGTGCGGCGATGTCCGCGAATTTCGGCCTCGTCGTGTATGCCGGCAAGGCTCACACGCACATATTCGCGCCCCAACGAAGTGGCGATGCTGCGCCCCAGCGAGGTTTTGCCCACTCCCGGAGGACCCCAGAGGCAAAGAATGGGCATCCGGCGGCTGCCGGAGAGGCGCATGAGGGCAATTTGCTCAATGATGCGCTCTTTCACCTTGTCCAGACCGTAGTGATCCTTGTCTAACTGGCGGCGGGCATGGCGTATGTCCATGTTGTCGTCCGACACGGTGCCCCACGGCAAGTTCAGAGCCTGCGTCAGATAGTCGTTCTGCACGCTGTAGTCGGGGCTACGCGTGTTGAGCATTTCCAGCTTGTCAATCTCCTTGGCCAGCATCCTGCGGGTGGCTTCCGGCATCAAGCTGAGGTTTTCGAGCTTCTCACGGAATGATTTGGCTTCGGCTGCCGCGCTGTCGCCCAATTCCTCCTGAATATTCTTCACCTGCTGCTGCAGGAAATACTCGCGCTGCTGCTTGTTCAGCTCCTGGTGGGCGGAACTGGCAATCTCGTGCTTCAGCTTGAGATACTGTACCTCGCGCCCCAACATGGACAGGAGCTGGTAGGCTCGGCGCTTGAGGTCGTTTTCCTCCAGCAACTTGTATTTTTCGTCCAGCGGGAAGGGGAGATTCGTACAAAGGAAATTGATGAAGAACACGGGGTTGCGGATGCCCATAATGTTGGCCACCACCTCGTCGGGCATACCCTCCTGAAACTGTAGGAAGTCATGCAACTCATCGCGGCAGGCACTCACGGCAGCCTCATATTCTTTGTCTTTCTCCTTGGGCACGGCTTCTGAAATCGGCGTAACCTGACCTTTGAGATAGGAACGGCCATGTATGAGCTTGTCCAAGTGGAATTTACCGTAGCCTTGGAGAATGGCCGTCATCGTGCCGTCGGAAGTTTCAAAGTGCTGGAGAACTTTGGCCGCTATGCCGAGGTCGTAGAGATCCTGACGGCGCGGTGAGTCCACGTCAGGGTCGCGCTGCGTCACCACGCCGAACATCATGTCCTTCTTGATAGCCATCTCTATCAGACGGCGCGAAGAATCACGGCTCACGGCGATGGAGCCGAGGTTTACAGGGAATATCTGCATCCCCTTCATAGGCAGGATGGGCATCTCGGTGGGAAATTCCGTGTTAATGATATTCGAGAAGTTGCCATCGAAGTCCACGATGAGGCTGAAGGGATTTTTGTCGTTGCTTTTCTTGCTCATAAAAAAGATGAAACCTTGGTTCTTTTCCCCGACCTTAGCTACTCGGAAAAACGTGCATCACTGCAGTGTTTCCTGCTGTAGCAGTTAAGGTTAAGGTAAGGCCAAGGTTGCTGTTTATAGTGTCGGATAGAGGCGACTCGAACGCCCGACCCCCACGTCCCGAACGTGGTGCGCTACCAACTGCGCTACTATCCGTTTCCTTTTGTTCTGCCCGCAAGTTCACTTTTCCGCTTTTGCGGCCATTGAAAAGCTGAAAAGCATGTCTCTCAGCGTCTCCCCGCAGGCATATCGGGTGCAAAAGTACGAATTTTCCGCGACACGTGCAAGTATTTCCTTGAAAAAACATCCATTTTCTCGCTTTTTGTGCCAAAATTCTCGGTGTATGCCAAATAGCATTAATAGGAATTGTAGGATTCGGGATAGGATGTGAAGTGGGGAGGTTATATCAGAATTGTTGCCAGAAGGCAATTGCCATATCTGATTCGTGGGCATGTATAGAGGGAAAAGGGAAAGAAAATGCTGCGCGGTTGTGAGCCGCGCAGCATTTGGATGAAAGAGTAAATAGAATCAACTAATCGTCATCTTCATCATAGTCGTTGCCGTTAATAAGCTGGTTGCCAATTTCTTGAAGTGCACCTCCAATAAAACCTTTGGCAAATTCGGAAAAGAGTCCCATAGTTGTAATGTTTTAAGGGTTAGTAATGTGAATGATCACGCAGCATTTGGCTGAAAGCGGTCGTAGCTATTCATCGTCGTCGCTGCCACCACCGGAAATCCATCCTTCAATGAATCCTTCAATAAAATCTGTCCAGAATCCCATAGTTGTAATGTTTAAGTTAGTAATGTGAATTATAAGGCGGGGGCGTTTAGTCCCTTTTGCTTTTCTTTGTGTAACGGGGCGTGTATATTGTTGGTTGGACAGGTTCGATGTATTCATTCATCCAATCTTCCATCCAAGCGATGGCGGAACCTACAAGGCTTTTTGCCTTGCCTTTTAAATCATGCTGTAACATAAAGCAAGAGAAATTTTATAGTGAGTAATAGAGTTTACTGAAAGAGCGAGACGATAAATCCAGCCAGGAGGAAGAGCAGAAGAATGACTATGCCACCGAGGATGATACCTATCCATTTGAGTGTCTTTGCAATAGTAGATAGCGTCTGACTGCTTTCGGCTGTGAATTGCTGAATACAGTTCAATCCCGTTGTGGCCGTTATGATGAAATCGTCTATCCAACCTACGACAGGAATGTCAGGAATGATATCTATGGGGCTGACATCGTAGAGCAAGGCCAATCCCATAAAGACGAGGGAGGATACTTCTTTGCCGTTCATTTTTATTGTTTCTTAGAGTGCAGGAGAGTGCCGGCCTTTGTTGCCTCCGTTGGGGTGGTAGGGGCAAGGGGCTGTTACCATTTGCATGATTGACGAGAAGGTGCGTCCGCAGTAGCGACATGTGTAGCGCGACTTGAGGCTTCCTTCGTAGAGTTTGTGATACCCTCGGTTACTGCCGTTAGGATGGTAGGGGCAGGGGGCGGTGGCGAGTTGCCGTACATCGTGGAACTGGCGTCCACAGTATTCGCAATATACCATACTGTTGGGGTTTTAAGAATTAGTAAATTAGCAATGGCGGATTTAGGAGATTTAGGGGAATTGCGCTGCAAAAGTACAAAAAAGTGGATATGCGATGCAAGAGCGTGTGGGGCGTTGTAGCACAATTTTGTAGCAAAACGTCAAAATTTACCGAAATGCCACTGCCGCATCTTTCAAAAAGGAGATTACAAGCGAACGTACAGGATGCGAGAACATCCTCACGTAGGCGCGATAGATAATAAGGCACGAGGCACCAAATCCTTGCGGATGGTGCCTCGTCCTATATAAATAAATATGGAGAATTGCTTATTAGAAGCGATAGCCCAAGGTGATGGCGCAGTTGAAAGTCTTGTACTTGGGATAGACGTTGGCATAGGTGCTGCGGAAGGTGTCGCGCAGAATGTCTTCCACACCCCAGTCCATGGCTACGTTGAGGCTGTAGTGCTGATTGTATTCAGCACCGAAGCGGATACCTATACCCCAGTCGAAGCGCTGGAAACCCAGTTCAGGCAGACCGTTGAAGAGGTCGTAGTCGCCAGTATGGTGGTTTTTCAGGATGTTGTAGTGGTGGTTGCCAATGGTATCATCGTCGAAGCTAAACACGCCACGACCGCCAGGAGCTACGGCAAAGAAAGGACCGAAGTCGGCAAACACGCCCAACTCGGGGATGATGTTGTACTGGAAACCGATGTGAATGGGCACCTGGAGGTAGTGCAGGACATTCTTGTTCACGCAGATGCCAAGGTCTTTCCTATTGCCCTTCATGGCGTAGTTCAGGCCGCCCATAATATAGGTACCGTGGGCTTTCTCAAACATGTACTGAGCATAGATGCCGAGGTTGGCACCGGCTTTGGCGCTGTACTCGCTGTTGCGGATGTTGCTGATGTCCACACCAACTTGTCCTTGGAAGGTAAGACCGGGTTTGGGCTCATTGTCAAGAGCCATGGCGCTGGTGAAACAGAAAAGTCCCAGTGCGGCTGCGATAAGTTTTTTCATGATTTTTTTGTTTGGAAATTTTGTTAGGTAAAAGGGAAATAATGGTTTTGCGCTGCAAAGATAGGAATAACTGCCGAATAAATTGAGATTTTTATGGAAAAATACGCCAAAATCTTAGGAAAGCGTGCGAAAAGTGCCAATTCTGAGGGTTTGATGCGCATTTCAATGTGTTTTCCTTGCCCAAGTGTGGGGATTTTACTATATTTGCCAACGAAATCAACCCAAACAAGCAAAAATCACCAAGAACAAACAAGACCTATGCTTAACAAGAAATCTCTCTTGTCCGTCCTTTGGATGGCATGCGGCTTTTTCTGCGCCGCTCTTCCGGCTTCTGCTGCCGACACTGACGAGTGGTACACGCTCCAGCTTGGCTCTGCAGGCTACTTCATCACTCCAAATGGTTCCGCCGACCGTATTAAACTCGACCGTACCACCACCGAACTGGCCGATGAGGATCTCTGGCGTCGAGAAGGCGACAACACAGAGGGCTATCGCCTCTACAACAAAAGCACGGGCGATGACATGGTGCTGGCCGCCCCTACTGCGATGAAAGGCACAACCGGTGCGGGTTCCTATCCCATAATGTGCAAGAAAGGGGACCTGCCTTCGGGCTACACCGACCTCTGGGTGTTCTCCGCCTCCACCAATCTGTTGGAAGAAGGCTGGTATATTGCCGAAAAAGGCTACCCCAGCAACGTAATGAACAACCGCGACGGCGTGCTGGCTTTCTGGACGGGCGGCAAAGATGCCGGTAGCACCTTTCGCTGGGTAAGCAGTAAGGCCGAGAGACCTGTACCGGAACCCTCCTTCACCGTGTTTCCCACGCCCCAGAGCGGTGTGCCCTATCGTATTCCCGCCATCGCAAGCACCAAGAACGGCGTGTTGATTGCCGCCGGCGACTACCGCTACAGCAAGGCTGACATCGGCAGCGGCCGCATCGACCTGCACATCCGCCGCTCGTTTGATTACGGCAAAACCTGGAACGACATACAGATGCCTGCTAATATGGTAGGCGACGGAAACTGCTCAGGAGGCAACGATTACGCCGGCTTCGGCGATCCCTGCATCGTGGCTGACCGCGAGAGCGAGCGCGTAATGATACTCTCCTGTGCAGGCTATCCTGGTTTTTGGAGCTGCACGCGTGAACAGCATCAACGCTGCGCCCGCTGGTATTCCGATGACGCAGGCGAGACCTGGACGGGACCTGAGTTCATTGACAACACTTACATCTTTGAGCCTCTCGACAGCAGCCCTCTCGGCCCAGGCAAAGGCATGTTCTTCGGATCGGGTAAGATTCATCAGAGCCGTTTCGTGAAGGTAGGCGACTATTACCGCCTCTATGCCGCCAATAGCGTGAACACGGCCAACGGCTGCATGAACTTCGTTCTCTATTCCGACGATTTCGGCGAGAGCTGGAAGTTCCTCGGAGGTACGAAGGTGTCCCCCATCCCTCCCAGCGGCGACGAGCCTAAATGCGAGGAACTGCCCGACGGCAATGTGCTCATCACAAGTCGTTGCGGCGGCGGTCGCAACATCAACATCTTCAAGTTCACCGACAGGGAGAAAGCTACGGGATCCTGGGGAACCAAAACCTTCTCCGGAGCAAGCAACAACGGCATAAAAGCCAGTTCCAATGCCTGCAACGGCGAGACTCTTGTCATTCCCGTTGTGCGTAAGGCCGACGGCGTGAAGACATGGCTCATCATGCAGAGTGTGCCCACAGGTACGGGGCGCGATAATGTGAGCATTTTCTATAAGGACCTTGAAAAATCCACCTCCTACAACACTTGCGCCAACCTGGCCAAGGACTGGACGGGGCACCACCGCAGCAGCCTCACCTCCTCTGCCTACAGCACCATGTGCGTGCAGGGCAACAAGCACATCGCCTTCTTCTATGAGGAAAACAGCAAGAACAGTGGCTATGATATGGTGTATAAGGACTACACCGTGGAGGATATCACCGACTCTCTCTATACTTACGACCTTGAAACCGACCCCATCGTGGCAGTTCTGCCCTTTCACGTTGGCAACGTCATGCCTGCCAGCGGCACCGTGGAAGAAATAAGCACGTTCAGCCTTTGTTTCAACAAGCCTGTGGCCGACTGCATGGCAAGTGTTCAGCTGGCTGAAGGTGTGCACGGCACCTGCAATTTCGAGGAGAATGTACTCATCATCACTCTTGACGAGCCCATCACAGCTGCCGGTAAATATACCTTCATCATCCCGGAGGGTGCTGCCATTGACTCGGACGGTCAGGCCAGCAACCCTGTTACCCTTAACTATCGCATCTGGCCCACGGAAGTGGAGCCGCTCAAACCCGCCACGACGAAATTGGCCGAAGTGAACGACCACAAGGCTTACGCCCTCTACAACGACCATTTCACCGCCTACGCCACCTACGATTCTGACAAGAACCCCACCGCTCTCTGGACGGCAGGCATGAAGGGCGACAGCGGCCATAGCCTCAGCAATCCTGACTACGGCACAGCCCTCAACGTAGCCGACCCCTGCGGCGCGTGGATGCTGGTGGAGCATGATGGAAAGAGCTATATATATAATATAGGTGCGGAGAAGTTTCTCAAAACGGGTCAGCCCTGCACACTCGTTGCCGATCCTCAGCCCGTCACGGTGACAGCCGTCAGCGGCGGTTTCGCCTTCGTCAACGAGGGCGGCGGCGCGCAGGACTACATGTGTGCATCTCCTCAGCTTTCTGCTCCCATCAACAAGTGGACTTCCTCTGACTCTGGCTCCTGCTGGCAGTTTATGGAAAATCCTAACGTAGCCGAGGATTACGATGCCTGCATAGCGAAGATCGTCCCTACTGGCATCGACCAGCTTCGTGCCTCATCATCAGCCACAGAGAGGAAGGGCACAACATATTCCTATGACCTTTCCGGTCGTGTCGTAGCCCCTGCCAACAGGCAGAAGGGCCTCTATATTAGTAATGGCCGAAAGGTAGCCGTGAAATAAGAAGCTTCCGACGGTTCAGCTGGCGGTTTCGCCCCTGAAGCCCCATTGAAACGAAAGCTACGCCTTTGCACTTCACAATCGGCTGAAACAAGAGAGTGTGCCAGAAGCCCGTATCAGGCTCGGCACACTCTCTCTTGTTTACCCCCTCACAGGGACGATTGACCATCGCCCCAGCAAGGTACACTTGTAAGGCATGGTGCATTTCCTGTTGTGGCGAATAATGGCTGTGGTCAGCGTAGCTCCGTCAATTTAAGCGTCCAAAAGGATATAGGAAGCTTCCGTTACCACCCGTGAAGTCCTGAAGTACTAAAAAGTATTGTATGGAGTACGAAAAACTATTGTATAGAGTAGGGAAAACTATTGTATAAAGTAGTAAATCAAAGCTGTGCTTATGGTTCTCGCACCATTCGGAAAAGATGTGAGGTTTGGGTGATGAATGAGACGATGTTCACTCATTCTCTGTTCTCTTTTTCATTCACACGTTTTACAAACAAAGAAGCGCCGCAATCACTGCAACGCTTCTTTGTTTGGTAACCCTTTATTACCCCGATGGCTTAGTAAACAGTTGAAGAGTGAAGAATGAAAAAGTGAAACATCAACTTGAGCCACTGAGCAAAAGTTAAATTACATTATGTCGGTGGCGGGTAAAGTCTAAGGCCTTGTTATACAACGTGTGGAAAGGGGTTTATACGTAGATAACTTCGGGGGTGAGGGTGATGCCGAACTTTTCCTGCACGCTTTCCTGAATGGCGGTAGCGAGCCTGACGATGTCCTTGGGACGGGCACCGCCATGGTTAACGATGACGAGGGCTTGCTTGTCGTGGGTGCGCACTTTGGCATCGGCGGTGAGGCCGCGGCCTTTCCAACCTGCCTGTTCAATGAGCCAGGCGGCGGGGAGCTTTGTTCCCGAGGCATCGGGGTATTGCGGCATGTTCGGCCACAGTTCTTGCAGCTGCGCGGCCTTCGATGCGCTTACCACGGGATTCATGAAGAAGCTGCCTGCGGAGCCGAGGTGGGCGGGGTCGGGGAGCTTGGCTCGACGTACAGCCACTACGGCCTCACGCACGGCGGCTGCTGTAGTGAGGCCTTCTTGGAGCCCCCTGTGAGGCATAGCGGGTTGGAAGGCGGTGGAGAGGGCGTAATCCACATGGGTGATGATGTACTGCCCGGCCAAGGCGTGCTTGAATATGCTGCTGCGATAGCCGAACTGACATTCTGCTTTTGTGAATGTGCGCTCTTCGCCCGTAGCCGTGCTGACAGCATGGACGGCGTGGATGTACTGCCCGGCCTCACAGCCGTAGGCTCCGATGTTCTGGACGGCAGAAGCGCCCGCCTCGCCGGGGATGAGACTGAGCGGTTCCAGGCCGTAGAAGCCCTGCTGGAGTGTCCATGCCACAAAGTCGTCCCACTGCTGCGCGGCACCTACCCTGACGACCACGCGGCCCTGGGCATCGGGGGGCTGCACAACACTGAGCCCTTTGATAGCTGACTTGAGAATGGTGCCGGCATAGTCGGCGGTGAACAGCAGGTTGCTGCCGCCGCCGATTGGCATGAAAGGTTCGTCGGGCCTTGCGCGAACGAGGTCAAGAGCTTCGCGGAGTTGTGCCTTGTCGTAGTAGGTGATGAAGCGCCGGCAATGGACGTCAAGGCCGAAGGTATTGTGGTGAAGCAGGGAGTAGTTTTCCCTGATATCCAAGTTGTACTCTAAGGCTTTGGCTTCGTTCCAGAGTGCATCCATTTCAGCGAGCGTCATCTGCTTGAGGTCGCGGCCCTGCTTGAGAGTCTTGGATTCAAGGTAGTTGAAGCGTCGTATGAATTTTTGGTTGGTTTGCTCCAGAGCGTTATCGGGATTGATGCCGTGGAGGCGGGCTACATTGATGAGCGAGAAAAGCACATCACCAAATTCGGCCGTGGCCTTGTCCTTGTCCATTTGCGCCACTTCGGTCTCAAATTCGGCGATTTCTTCTTTCACCTTGTCCCACACTTGCTCTTTTTTCTCCCAGTCAAAGCCTACATTACGGGCTTTGTCCTGAATGCGGTAGGCTTTGATGAGAGAGGGTAGGGAAGAGGGAACTCCAGAGAGGACGGTCTTGTTACCGTCCTTCTCCTTCTGCTTTATCTGCTCCCATAACTTGCTGACTTCTTCTGCATTGGACGCGGCCTCTTCTCCAAATACATGAGGATGGCGGAAGATGAGCTTATCGGTAAGCTTCTGGCACACGTCACCAATGTCGAAGTCGCCCGTCTCACTGCCTATTTTGGCGTAGAAGCACACATGGAGGAGCACATCGCCCAGTTCTTTGCAGATGTTGGGCTTATCGTTCTGCACGAGTGCATCGCATAGCTCGTAAGTCTCCTCAATGGTGTTGGGGCGCAGCGACTCGTTAGTCTGTTTGCGGTCCCACGGGCATTTTACGCGCAGTTCGTCCAGTACATCAAGAAGTCGGGCGAACTGTTCCAGCTGTTCCTGTCTTGTCATTCCTGCCGTTTTAGAACTCTTGCCACGATTTTATTTCTAGGTCTGCGTCCTTTACGGTGCAGAAGGCCGTAATAAAGGCTGAGGCTAAGCGTGCGTTGGTAATAAGTGGGATGTTAAGGTCGATAGCGGCTCGTCGTATCTTGTAGCCGTTGGTTACAGATGAGCGACTCTGCACGCGCGGTACATTGACGACGAGTTCTATCTCCTTACGGTGCAGGAGGTCCAGCACTTGAGGCTCTCCTTGCTCTTCGGGCCAATAGACGCGCTTGCAGGGTATGTGCTCCTCAGTGAGGTAGTTGTATGTACCAGGCGTAGCATAGATGGTATAGCCGTTTGCCACCAGCATTTGGGCAGCATCGGTCATTTCAGCCTTATGCTTGCCTTCTCCCGTGGACAGGAGGACGGTGTGCTTCGGTATGCGATGGCCCACGGAGAGCATACTCTTCATCAAGGCCTTGCGGGCATCGTCGCCCAAGCAGCCCACTTCGCCCGTTGAAGCCATATCAACGCCCAGCACGGGGTCGGCTTTCTGCAAGCGGTTGAAAGAGAACTGCGAAGCTTTCACGCCGACGTAGTCAAGGTCAAACACGTTTTTAGACGGCTTTTCCACAGGCAGGCCGAGCATAATGCGGGTGGCCATTTCAATGAAGTTCACTTTCAGCACTTTGCTAACGAAGGGGAAAGAACGGGAGGCGCGGAGGTTGCACTCAATGACCTTGATGTCGTTTTCACGAGCCAGATACTGGATGTTGAAGGGACCAGAAATATGAAGTTCCTTGGCTATCTGCTTGCTTATCTTCTTGATGCGGCGGGCTGTTTCCACATAGAGTTTCTGCGGCGGAAACTGTATAGTAGCGTCGCCGGAGTGTACACCGGCATACTCCACGTGTTCACTGATGGCATAGGCTATGATTTCACCGTCGCGGGCCACGGCATCCATTTCAATCTCCTTTGCGTTCTGGAGGAAGCGGCTCACCACAACGGGGTGCTTCTTGCTGACGTTGGCAGCGAGTGTGAGGAAGCGCTCCAGTTCTTCCTGATTGGAGCAAACATTCATGGCGGCACCCGAAAGTACATAGCTTGGACGCACAAGCACGGGGAAGCCCACTTTCTGGATGAAGGCATTGATGTCTTCCATGCTGGTGAGGGCTGCCCATTCGGGCTGGTCCACGCCTATGCGGTCGAGCATGGCGGAGAACTTGTCACGGTCTTCGGCATTGTCGATGTAGCGGGCTTGGGTACCGAGGAGTTTCACATTCTCGGCATCGAGACGCATGGCCAGATTGTTGGGTATCTGCCCACCTGTACTTACGATGACGCCTTTAGGGGCTTCCAACTCGATGATGTCCATTACGCGCTCAAAAGTGAGCTCGTCGAAGTAGAGGCGGTCGCACATGTCGTAGTCAGTGGAAACGGTCTCGGGGTTGTAGTTTATCATGATGCTCCGATAGCCTTCCTTACGAATGGTGTTGAGAGCCTGCACACCGCACCAGTCAAATTCTACGGAGGATCCGATGCGGTAAGCTCCTGAGCCCAATACAACTACCGAGCGGCCATCGTGGTCAAACCGTATGTCGTGGGCTACGGCGGAGTAGGTCAGATAGAGGTAGTTGGCCTGGGCTGGGTACTCGCCGGCCAGGGTGTCAATCTGCTTAACATAGGGCAGGATACCGGCCTGCTTGCGGCGCTCGCGGATGACCATCTGAGCCTTTTCCATGTCCATTTCGCTTTCAAGGCGGAGTGCGCGTGCGATTTGGAAGTCGGTGAAACCATAAACCTTGGCAGTGCGGAGCAAGTCGGTGCTAACGGTGTTGATGTTGGCCGTGCGCAGTTCCTTATTGATATTATAGATATGGAGCAACTTATTAAGGAACCAGCGGTCAATCTTAGTTAAGTCGTAGATTTGGTCCACGGTGTAACCGGCAAAGAAAGCTTTTTCGATGACGAAGATACGTTTGTCCGTGGGGGCCTTGAGGGCATCCTCGATATTGTCAATAGTAAGTTCTTTGTTGCCTACAAAGCCGTGCATACCCTGCCCAATCATGCGCAGACCTTTCTGAATGACTTCCTCAAAGTTGCGACCGATGGACATCACTTCACCGACCGATTTCATGGAGGAGCCTATCTCGCGATCCACGCCACGGAATTTGCCGAGATCCCAACGTGGAATTTTGCAGACCACATAGTCGATGGCTGGCTCAAAGAAAGCCGTGGTGGTCTTGGTTACAGAGTTTTTGAGGTCGAAAAGGCCATAGCCCAAACCGAGTTTGGCCGCTACGAATGCAAGAGGATAGCCCGTGGCCTTGGAGGCGAGGGCCGACGAACGGCTGAGACGGGCATTCACCTCAATGACGCGGTAGTCCTCGTTGTCGGGAGAGAAGGCGAATTGCACGTTGCATTCGCCGACGATGCCGACATGGCGCACAATACGCAAGGCCAGTTCGCGGAGTTTGTGGGTCTCGGAATCGGTGAGCGTCTGTGTAGGTGCTATTACGATGCTCTCGCCCGTATGGATGCCCAGAGGGTCAAAGTTTTCCATGTTGCACACGGCAATGCAGTTATCGTAGCGGTCGCGCACCACCTCGTATTCGATTTCTTTCCAACCTTTCAGGCTCTTTTCCACAAGCACCTGCGGGGAGAAGGAGAAGGCTTTTTCCGCCAATTTGTAGAGTTCCTCCTCGTTGTCGCAGAAGCCAGATCCTAAACCGCCAAGGGCATAGGCGGCACGCAGGATGACAGGGTAACCCAGCTCCTTGGCAGCGCGGGCTGCATCTTCAATGCTCTCGCAAGCTTCGCTCTTGATGGTCTTAACATCTATCTCGTTGAGCTTTTCCACGAACAGCTCACGGTCTTCCGTGTCCATAATGGCCTGTACGGGCGTGCCTAGTACTTGGATACCGTACTTTTCCAACACGCCGCTCTGGTAGAGAGCCACGCCGCAGTTGAGTGCGGTCTGTCCGCCGAAGGCCAACATAATGGCTTGCGGACGCTCCTTTTCAATGACGCGCTCCACAAAATAGGGCGTTACGGGTAGAAAGTAAATTTGGTCGGCCACACCTTCGGAAGTTTGTACCGTAGCAATGTTGGGATTGATGAGTACGGTTTCAATGCCTTCTTCTTTGAGGGCTTTGAGAGCTTGCGAACCGCTGTAGTCAAACTCACCGGCTTCACCGATTTTCAAGGCTCCAGAACCGAGCAGGAGCACCTTTTTTATAGTTGTCGTTGCCATAGGAAAAGTTATTTCAGGTTGTTTATAAAGTCATCGTACAAATTGGTACCAATAGCGGTAGTAGAGGCTGTGTCGTCGGGCTGGAATTGCGTGGCCCACCATGCCTTTCCGTTGTGCCTGATGCCCTCCAGCGAACCGTCGTTCATGTTGATGAACCACTTTTCCCAGTTCGCCGGCAGCGTGTCGGCCGCCACAGCGTAGGAATGGGTTTGCGCGGTAACGATGCAGTGGTTTGTGCCGACTTCGCGCACGGGTTGATTGTGTGAGTGGTGCCCGTATTTCAGTTTGTAGGTGTCGGCACCTTCGGCTAAGGCCATCAGCTGCATACCAAGGCCGATGCCCATACAAGGCTTTTCGGATGTTTGGAAGTATTGCTGCAAATGCTTGACAGTGACTTCACACAAAGTGGGATTGGCTGGGCCATTGCTAATAACAAGTCCGTTGAAAGACAGGGTATTGAAGTCGTAGTCCCAAGGCACGCGCACCACGTCCACACCACGGCGCAACAGGCTACGAATGATAGACTGACGCACACCGCAATCTACCAGCACCACACGTTTACCAAGAGGGCGGGATGGGGTAGGGGAGCTACCGTCCATAGACCTCTCAACATAGTCCTGAGCCTTGTACTCAATGACATCCTTGCAACTTACCTCGGCCACAGGATTAGGGATATCGGCCCGTATGTCCAGCTCTTCATCTTCCGTGCCAAAGAGAATGGTGCCTCGCATACTTCCCTGGTCGCGAAGAGTTTTAGTCAGTTCGCGCGTATCAATGCCCGTAATGCCTGTAACTTGTTCGCGCTTCAACCAATCGGCCAGACTTTCCTTGGCATTCCAGTTGGAAAATTCTTCACTGTAATCGCTGACTACCAAAGCCTTGACCTTGATGCTTTCACTCTCCATGAACGATGATAGTCCATTGGCTTCCGTACTCAGTTCGGGAACCCCGTAATTTCCAATAAGGGGATATGTGAGAACAAGAATCTGACCTGCATTGGAGGGGTCAGTCAAAAGTTCATTGTAGCCCATCATGGCTGAGTTGAACACAACTTCTCCTTTTACGGAGGCCTCGTAGCCAAAGCTATAGCCTTCAAATTGTGTACCGTTGTCTAACTGTAGTTTAACCTTACGCATAGTATTGTGGTTTAGTGTTTTAGTGATTGTACATTATGTTGTATCTACTGATTTTGCATTATATTGCAGTATTCCTCATAATTGTTGATGTAACCCTCTGCATCATAGTGTTGGGAAGCCAGACAAAGGCAGAGTGCATCTGGCGAGAAGCTGTGAAGTTCGCACCATGTATATGTCGGTATATACAAAGCTTTAGAGGGTGTATCAAGAAGGATTGAGACACGCTGATTGCCGTTTGTTACATCCACCTTGAAATGGCCATTGACAGCCACAATCAGCTCTGAACATGTCTTGTGGGCATGGGCACCGCGCGAGTGGCCGTGCGGCACGTCCTTTATCCAAAAGCAACGTGCCATGTTAAAAGGCAGTTCTGTGCCATTTTCCAGCACAAACAGCGCCCCACGCTCGTCTGCGATGTTTCTGACATTCAGAATGTCGTAGTATGGTTCCGTTTGTTTCACTTGTCTTAGTGTTGTTTTCTTTTATTGTGAGGTGGTTTTTTCGTTTTCAGAAAACAAGCAACAACAATTAAACATAATCGTCATTGCTTATTTTCCGGGGAGATATATTCATAGCAACCCATATCGCTCTTGCTGTCGGTCATGCGGCTGTGGCCGTTGCGGTCGTTGGGATAGGTCTGCCATGTAACTGTGGCGTCTGCTGAGCCAACAGCCTTTGATTTGGGATTTAGCGTGAAATCCCAAATGAGCTTGCCCTCGTTAAACAGCGGGTCAAAATTGTGTAAGCGGCTGCTGTCTTCGTCTTTTTCGGAGCCTGGAGCATCAGGCTTGTATTTGTCCCAAAGGCAACCTTCCTGACTGATATCCTCGCTTTCTGGCGTATTAAGCAGGCAGCTGTGGAAATGATAGTTGAAGGCCGTGAGGTCATCGGTGGTGCTGCAATCCTCGCCCATAATGTCATCATCCTCGGAGCCAGTGATGATACAATTGTAAAAGTCGCACAGCGTCAGGGGGTGCTTGTCATCGGGCTTCCCGTTGCTGAAGCGTAGAGCCACGGCAGGCTCTGTCATATAGGTCATGATTGGCATACAACGTACAATGGTGCAATGTACCGCCATCAGGCTGCCACCTGTAATAATCATACAGTCACCACCCGATACCGTAACTTCTGAATTGCCTATATATATATCGGAGTCGATGCTTTCAACTAAATGCTCAACAAAATTGTGGACTGAACTGTTTTCTATTCTGAGTTCCGCTTTCGTAGCCTTTATGGCACTTGTTCCTCCGTGTATATCACAATAGGTTAATCTATTACCTACACTTCCTTCAACAAACACCAAACCGCCCCAATTACCTGGCACACGGTCATAGGGCTGGTTCTCAAACATCAGGTCAAGGCGGTCGCAGCGGAAGGTTACGGGCTTGTCTTGAGTGCCTTCAGCAAGTAGCTTTCCGGCCACTTTTAGCGATGTACGCGCATGAAAAAGAAGTGTTGTGCCTGGCGCAACACGCAGTGTGGCTCCAGGGGCAACATACAGGGAATCAAGTATGCGGTAAGGTTTGCTTCCACTTAGTGTGAGCGTGTCGGATACAATCACTCCCTTCAATGTGATAACATCTTGTGCCGCAGCGGTCAAAACTATTTTTGATGAAGCTCCACTTTCGGTTGTAAATATGAGTTTATCTTCTATCTTAATGAGACTGTCCGACTCCGTTTTTGGTGCTGTCATTTCTACGAATACACGGATAGAATCCCCTCCCGACACTTCAATGTTGGCATCGGGAGGCAACGTACCTCCTGGTAGAAACATGCCATCAACATTTACACGAAACGGAGAACCTGTACCTTTCTCCAGTTGTATCTGACGCAATCGCACAGCCTTCTTGTGTGGATTATAAGCCCAAAATTTATAGGTCGTGGTGCTCTCGCCAGAAATAACTGTGTCTAAGCTCAGTGTGTCGGAGCTAAGGGTAAGCGAATCTGTCGGCGAAGTAGAAAATTCTTCGTCGCCGAAACATCCACTTATCACTACGATAAGAAAAAGGCTCAGCAGAGGGGCAATTTTAGACATGCAGCAAGATGTCAAGAAGGTGATTCCAAACAAGTTTGACAGAGGGAATGTAGAGTCGCTCGTCGGGCGAGTGTACGCCGCGAAGGGTCGGGCCGATACTTATCATATCAAGGCCGGGGTACTTTTCGCTGAACAAGCCACATTCCAATCCAGCGTGGATAGCGAGAATCTTGGGCTCTTTATTGAACAGGCGTTCATAACTCTCCTTGGCTATACGCAGGATTTCGCTCTTCGGGTTCATCTTCCAGCCGGGATAGCCTTCGTTGGTTACAGCTTCGGCTCCGCCAAGCTGGACAGTGGTACGGATAACACTGGCCATATATTCCAGATTGCTGGCCACGGAGGAGCGCTGGCTGGTGGTAACGACCACTACCCCACCCTCTCTTTTATGGATGCTGGCAAGGTTGCTGCTGGTTTCCACCAGCCAATCAAGATCCTGACTCATTGCGAACACACCGTTATGAATGCAGTGCAGTGTGCGCAACATCTTGTCGCTTACGGCCTTTTCTATGCACAGTTTGTGTTCATCATCGGTGAGGCTCTCCAGCGTCCATTCAATGGTGGGTTCTGTGGCGGAGAACTCTTCTTCCACCTGGGCGCTCAAGACATTCATCTTCACGCGCAGCGTTTCCTTATAGTCCATAGGAACGGCAATGAGTGCCCAACCTTCACGGGGAATGGCGTTGTGCAGTCCTCCGCTCTGGATATCCACGAGGCGCAGGTCCGTTTCTTCCTGTATCTGGCACAGGTAGCGCACGAGCAGTTTGTTGGCGTTGGCGAACTTCTTGTTGATGTCGTCACCGGAGTGGCCGCCGTGCAGGCCTTTCACGCCGACGCGTGCCATGAAGTAACCTGCGGGCACTTCTTCTTCCTTGAACTGGAAACGTGCCTCAGTGCGCACGCCACCGGCGCAACTCACGAAAATCTGTCCTTCGTCCTCGCTATCGAGGTTAATGAGGTACTGACCAGTCATAAATCCGCTTTCCAGTCCCTCCGCGCCAGTCAGGCCTGTCTCCTCGTCGCGCGTGAAGAGGCATTCCAGCGGGCCGTGCTGTATGTCGTTGCTCATCAGCACCGCCATCTGCATGGCTACGCCTATGCCGTCGTCAGCGCCGAGAGTAGTGCCTTTGGCGTGCATCCAATCACCTTCGATATAGGTTTGTATGGCCTCTTCGTCAAAATTGAAATCCACATCATTGTTTTTTTCGCACACCATATCCATGTGGCTTTGAAGCACAACTGTAGGGCGGTTTTCCATACCAGGCGTGGCGGGTTTGCAGATGAGTACATTACCTGTCTTGTCGGTCTTGGTAGCGAGTCCGAGCTCTTTGCCGAAATCTTCAAGGAACTTTATCATCTTCTCCTCGCGCTTAGAGGGGCGGGGAATCTCATTGACACGCTTGAAGCAGTCGAATACTATTTGTGGTTCCATAATCTTTGAATCTTTCTTTGTCTTTATTATTATATATAATGTATCTTGTTGTTCTTTCACTTGCGTAACAGCAGAAAATCGCCAGGTCTTGGTTGGTAGGTATCAGGCAGTTTATTGACCTTGTAGAGCACCTTCATCTTTATGCCGTACAACTGCGAAATGCTGTGCATCGATTCGCCAGCTTTCACTTCGTGGAAGTAACCTTTCAGTTGCTTGGAGGCCTTGGAGGCTTTCTTGTCAAGATAGATGGGCGAACCTGCTTCCGGCTGCACGTTGTCCGGGTACTCATTACGCTTACGAAGCTTCGTTTCGCTCACGCCATACCATCTCGACAGCGATTTCCATGTGTCGCCAGTACGGGCCAACACATAGCGTTTTCCATTGCACAGGCGAATGAGTTCACTCACTCTGTGAAGCACCGATGTAGTCTGCTTGGACTGATTTGCCGTTTGATTGACGGATGACGTACTTGAAGTGGTGGCAGCTGTCTGTAGCAAGGGGCGGTCGTACTGCTGCAAGTTGTAGAGTTCAATGAGCGAAATCAGGTTGTTGGCATAAGCTGGATTAGTGGCATAACCACAGCTCTTCAGCCCCTTGGCCCAACCCTTGTAGTCGTCAGCGGCAAGTGTGTGCAACTTCTGGTAACGCGGGCGACAAAGGAAACGGGAATGATCTTCATAACTTTCAGCTACGCTGTTGTATTGACGGAATTTCTCATTCGGTCGATCGTCATCACGCAGCACATAAGGGCCTGTCCACTCCGTAGTCACCTTGATGCCGAAATGGTTGTTAGCTCTGGTGGCAAGTGTGCTCTGCCCTGCCCCACTCTCCAAAAGCCCTTGTGCCAGTGTTATGCTGGCAGGTATGCCATAACGGCGCATCTGATCTTGCGCCATGGTGGCATAGGTATTGATATAGGCTTGATAGGCTGTGTTCTGGTGTTGAGCCGCTCCCGTAAAAGGATACAGGATCGCAACCAACAGGAAGAGCAAAAGTTTACGCATACTTTTGTGGGCGTTTTCTCAAGTTTCCAGAGATTCTAGGCTTTCTATAGTTGCTTTTTCAAAGCCTCTATCTTCGACAGCGTGTCGGCTTCCTTCTTCCTCTCCATCTCTACGACGGCGGCGGGGGCACCGCTCACGAACTTCTCGTTACCGAGTTTCTTGCGGATGCCTACGAGGAAGCCTTCCAGGCGCTTTATTTCTGCCTCGGCGGCCTTGCGCTCGGCGTCCAGGTCGATGTGGCCTTCCATAGGCACGCCATATTCGTCGGTGCCCACGAGGAAACTAACGCTCGTCTTGCTCTTCTCGCTCACGGTGCGCACTTCCTCAATGATGGCCATCTTGCGGATGATGGGGCCCAAGGCGCGGCATTCTGTCACGCTGTGCTTGCAGCCGCAGGGGGAAGCCCCCTCCCCGCTCCCCCGGGGGAGAGCCGCAGCTTGGGTCTGACTCTCTTGGGAAGTCCCCCCAGAGGGGGGATTTTGGGGGGCCACCACCTCCAGCACCATCGGCGTCTTCGGCGGGATGTTCTTACTCTGGCGGGCACCGCGCACGCCGCTGATGATTTGCTTGGTCTGTTCGAAGCGGGCAAGAAGATGCTGTTCGTGCTCGTTGGGAGCGTCAAGGTGAAGGGTGGCGCGCATAATGCTTTCGCCGTCCTGACGCTCGCCCAGTTGCTGCCACAGTTCCTCCGTGATGAACGGCATAAACGGGTGAATCATCTTCATCAGCGTCTCGAAGATTTCCAGCGTGCTTTCGAGCGTGGCCTTGTCGATGGGCTGCTGATAGGCGGGCTTCACCATTTCCAGGTACCAGCCGCTGAACTCGTCCGTGAACAGTTTGAAGATAGCCATCAGGGCTTCGGACAGGCGGTACTTGCTGTAAAGGTCTTTCAGTTCTTCGTTCGTTTCCTTGATCTTGGCCCAGAACCATTCCGCGGCCTTCACGTTGGAGCGTGTGGGCTCAAGGATCTCGTCCACGGGCCACTGCTTCACGAGACGGAAGGCGTTCCATATCTTGTTGCAGAAGTTGCGGCCTTGCTCACAGAGGCTCTCGTCGAAGAGGATGTCGTTGCCGGCGGGGGCAGAGAGCATCATACCCATTCTCACGCCGTCGGCGCCGAAGCGGTCGATGAGCTCCAGAGGGTCGGGGCTGTTGCCGAGCGACTTGCTCATCTTCCTGCCCAGCTTATCCCTCACGATACCTGTGAAGTAAACGTTGCGGAAGGGCATCTCTCCCCTGTATTCATAACCGGCCATAATCATGCGGGCCACCCAGAAGAAGATAATGTCGGGACCCGTCACGAGGTCGGCCGTGGGATAGTAGTAGTCCAGTTCGGCATTGTCTTCGGGCTTGTTGATGCCGTCGAAGAGCGAGATGGGCCACAGCCAGGAAGAGAACCACGTGTCCAGTGCATCTTCGTCCTGACGCAGGTCAGCCACGGTCAGAGCCTGGTTGCCGATCTTCTCCTTGGCCAGCACGAGGGCTTCCTCTGCCGTCTCGGCTACCACGTAGCCGCCTTCGGGCAGATAATACACCGGGATGCGGTGGCCCCACCACAGCTGGCGGCTGATACACCAGTCCTTGATGTTCTCCAGCCAAGCTCGGTAGGTATTCTTGTATTTTGCGGGATAGAATTTCAGTTCGTCGTTCATTACGGGCGGCAGGGCTATCTCGGCGAAGTGCTTCATCTTCAGGAACCACTGTGCGCTCAACTTCGGCTCTATGGCCACGCCGGTGCGCTCCGAAGTGCCTATCTTGTTATCGTATGGCTCAATCTTCTCCATCAGCCCGGCTTCCTGCATGTCCTTGGCAATTTGCTTGCGGCAGTCGAAGCGGTCCATGCCGATATACATTCCGGCGGCTTCGGATAGCGTACCGTCGTCGTTGAACACCTCAATGGCTTCCAGGTTGTACTTCTCGCCGAGCATGTAGTCGTTCACATCGTGGGCGGGCGTAACCTTCAGGCAGCCCGTGCCGAACTCTATCTCTACGTATTCGTCCTCAATCACGGGAATCACGCGGCCCACCATAGGCACGACCACCTTGTGGCCCTTGAGCCAGTGGTTTTTGGCGTCGTTAGGGTTGATACACATAGCCACGTCGCCCATAATCGTCTCGGGGCGCGTAGTGGCCACCACGGCGTAGTAGCCCTTTTCGTCCTTGTGTATCACCTCGCCTTCGCAGCCGGTAGGAACGACTTCTTCGCCCTCGGCCACGTAGTACTTCATATAGTAGAGTTTCGTGTGCTCCTCCTTATAGATGACTTCCTCGTCGCTCACGGCCGTCTGGAGCTGGGGATCCCAGTTCACCATGCGCACGCCGCGGTAGATAAGGCCCTTGTTGTAGAGATCCACGAACACTTTGATAACGCTCTTCGAGCGCTCCTCGTCCATGGTGAAGGCCGTGCGGTCCCAGTCGCATGAGGCACCCAGGCGGCGCAACTGTTTCAGGATGATGCCGCCGTGCTCATCCGTCCACTCCCAGGCATATTTCAGGAATTCCTCGCGGGTGAGGTCAGTTTTCTTGATGCCCTTCTCGGCGAGGCGGTTCAGCACCTTCACCTCCGTGGCGATGCTGGCGTGGTCGGTGCCCGGCACCCAACAAGCGTTCTTGCCTTCCATGCGTGCCTTGCGCACCAGGATGTCCTGAATCGTCTCGTTGAGCATGTGGCCCATATGCAATACGCCCGTCACGTTGGGTGGCGGGATGACGACGGTATAGGCCTCGCGGCCATCGGGTTTGCTACTGAAAAGTTTGTTGTCCAGCCAGTACTGGTACCATTTGCTTTCCACCTCATGTGGGGTATATAGGGTAGCGAGTTCCATTTTAGGATTATAGGTTTATTTAGAATTGTTAGTAATTTCTTGCTGTTCGTCAGTGGGCTTTTCGTGGAAACTTTCGGGCCATAGCTGGCGAATTACGGAAAAGTATGCCAGCAGGAACCATCCCCCTGCCTGAATCCAGAGATTGCGCCATTCCGTCCATACTTCGGGGAGATGGGCACCCATGCTATTGAGTTTTATGTAACCCGTGATGCCATAAGTGGAAGGTATAACGGCGCTAAAGTTTTTCCAGAATGGGGGGAGATTGCTTCCAGGCCAACTTACGCCGCTAAGGAAGAGGAACGGGATGCTGGTAAAAACCGCCAGTAAGATGATACTTTCACGCTGACGACAAAGCGAGCCTATACTTAAGCCAAAGAAGATGCAGGCCAGAAGATAGGGCAACATAAACACCCATAGTTCCCAAAAGTTTCCGATAGTGTTGAGTGAGAACATCTTAGGAACAATGCCCAAGACATAGATGGTGATAGGGATATAGAGAAGGAGAAAAGCTCCCGTAGTAGCCAGAGTTACGCGTTGGGAATCACTGACGTTTAGGATTTGCTGGAAACCTGTGAATTGTTTAAGCTCCCTTTCTGTGCCTCGGGCGAGGCCGATGCCGAGAATGAGGGTTTGCTGGAGGATGAGCACGAGCACGGCAGGAATGAGGAAGCCTGCGAATCCGTTGGAGGGATTGTAGAGGCTGACGTCTTCATATTTGATGGCCCGCGTGGAGGCTTTAATCTTGGCATTCATCTCCAGCGACACGTTGGTGGCAGAAGTCAAAATGGACTTGTAATAAAGCATACCGCTCATATCCACAAAAACGCGCACGCTGCTCTGTTGCCCACGCAGGATGTCGCGTTCAAAGTTCCTCGGTATAGCAATGACACCATAGGCTTCGCGACGACGAATGAAGTCCTGGCCACCATTGATGTCCTGAGCGTGGGCCACTATGCGGACATCGGGGCTGGCATCCACCTTACGAATGTATTCCCGGCTGAGGGCTGTATTGCACTGATCTACGACAACGGTGGGTACTTCGCGCACTGTCTCATTGCTGTATAGCCATGTATATAGCAGCGGGTAGCCGAGCGGCAACAATATACAGAAAATGAGTACTCCTTTGTCGCGACCGAGAACGCGGAGCATGGAACAGAATATAATGTTAAGCTTCGTAAGCATAGTGCTGTAGAGCGTATTTCAGTCTGGGGGTTAACAAAATAGCAAGAACTACAAAGAGCAACAGACACACGACATGAGGCCATGCGTTCAGCATAGGATAGCCGTCCAGCGCACAATTGACGTAGAGCAGGAAATAGTGGCGTAGCGGGAAGAACCAAGCCATGGCCTGTAGCGGAGCGGGTTGAGCCATCAGCGGAAAGCTCATGCCACAAATGCTAAATGACAGTACGCCCCACAATGAGGCGAAGGAGAGAGCCATGCGGGGGGTGGGGAGCGCCGAAAACATAAACACGCCCATGGCCTGCGAAGCGAGAATGAGCAACAGCATGGCTGCCCACATTACAGGCATTCCACAGTGGCACGGGAAAAGAAGGATTTCGTAGAACCAAACAACCATAATCGTGCCCACGGTAAACCACACGAGGAAGTGGACGAACATCTTGGCTGATACGGCCCGGAACATATTGCCGCCCGCCATGCGCAAGAGCTCGTCGGCTGTGCCGCGCTTCTGTTCCATACTGAAGGAATAGACCGTTACCATAAAGATGAAAAGCATAAGCATACCCGGCAGGAGCGTGTTGGAGAGATAGATGTTGTAATTAAGCCATGGATTGCCTATGGGGTGCGACTCCACCACGATGGGCTGAATGTAGGCCAGCGCCTGATTGTTGGTGGCCCCTCGGGCAAAGAGTGCGGTACGAATAGCCGCACCCGATGCGAGTTCGGACATGGTGCGCTGATCCTTATAGAGCAATGAGCCTGCCACTATGAAGGAGTAGTTCATATAGAACGATACGGTGGGCTGCTCCTGACGGTTAGCTTTCCGCTGCAAACCTTTGGGGATGTAATAGAAACCGTAGATGTCTCCGCGCTGCATGGCTTTCCGGGCTTCTCTGACATCGGTGTAGGATTCGGTGATATTCACCATTTGGAAGGCATCCAGATTGCGTTGCAACGAGCGCGACGTACTGCTGTTGTCCAAGTCCACCACGCCGAGCGGCAAATTCTCCGGCAGTCCTTCCTCCATCATGGAGGTAAAGAGAACGACACAGAAGAGGGGAGCCACAATCATGCAAAACCACATGAGGGGCTCATGCGCCAGTGCATAGATTTCGCGTTTCAGGATTTCAAGCATTGCGGGAAGGCTTTTTATTTAATGATGCTCATGCCGGGGCGCAGGTTGTTGATGGGCTTGGTGGGGCGAGCCTTCACCTCAAAAGTCTTCATGTCAAACTGGCCGTATGACTTCGTGGCCTTCCATGCCGCATAACTGCCGAGGTCGCGCATGGCATAGACCTTGAACTCCCCTTCTACGTCAAGGGCAGGAACGCGGGCTTTGAACACTTGGCCCATAGTGAACTCTTTCAACCGGTCCTCGCGGACGTTAAAGGTAATCCACATGTCTGCCATTTTTGCAATGCTCATGATGGGGGCTCCAGTACCTACCAGTTCGCCTATGCTGGGATAGATTTGTGTGATTTCGCCGTCTTCGCTGGCCGTGAGCACCGTTTCGTGGATGTAGCTCTTGACTTCATCCACAGCGCCTTGGGCGCGAGCCACCAGGCTTCGGGCAGCTTCCCTGTCTTCAATCTGCGCCCCGTTCTTAGCCATGTCATACTGGCTCTTGGCAGCACGCTCCGTAGCTGCAGCTGCATCATACTGTGCCTTGGCTTCGTCGTGCTTCTGGGCACTGATGACACCCTGGTCATAAAGGTTTTTCACGCGCTGGTAGCTTTTTTCCATAACTTCCAGACCTGCCTTAGCTTTTTGCCACATTTCGTAGGCTCCGCGAATCTGCTCCTCACGCGCTCCCTTGTCGGCTTTGTGGCTCTGGGCCGCTGCGCCGGCTTCTGCCGCGCGTGCCTGGCTGAGTTTAGCGTCCACTTCGGGAGCATCAAGCAGAGCGAGAGTGTCGCCGGCATGGACATATTGGCCTTCTTCCACGAAGATGCGTGCTATGCGGCCCGGAACTTTGCTGCTGACGCGGTATTCGGTAACTTCAGCCTGCCCTTGCAGTGTGGTGTCCTCGTCTTGAAAGGAGATATAGCCGAATATGGCACTTATGGCTACGACTAAAGCAAGGATTGTCAGGGCAGGAAGCAGATTGGGTATTTTCTTTTCCATGATGGTATGTGTTTTTTATTGCGTTAAATTTAGTAGCCTAATACATTGTTAAGTGTGGCACGGCTAATGTTTATATTGACTTGGGCATCGGTCTTGTCGTTCTGGGCGGAGAGCCAGGCGGTCTGGGCGGCAAGAAGGTCGGAGGTCGTGATAATGCCTTCCTTGTAGCCTATTTGGGCGGTGCGAAGGTTCTCCTCCGCCTTCTCAAGATTTCTGAGGCTCAGACGGTATTTGCGAACCGCATCGTTCACGCAATTGGTCTGCTGGTTTACCTGAAGCTCTATTTTCTCCTTGGCTTCTTCCAATTTGTACCGGTATTCCATCGTTTCGGCTTTGGCGGCATTGACCTTGAACATTCCCTCGCCCCAATGGAACACGGGAATTTTCAGCAGGAGGCCTACGCTCCACATACCACGGAAACGCTTTTCAAAGCCATTGACCAACGAGGGGTTGGAAAATCCGTAACCGCCGATGAGAGCCAGCGAAGGCAGGAAGGCGGAGCGCTCTATCTTTACTTTTTGACTATAAATATCTGCGGCCAGCTGCAGCTGCTTGATTTCCGCACGGTTGGCCATTGCCTTTTCCGACATCACCGTCACGTCGGTCTGGTCCACGGGAATATCATCCGCAAGTTCCGCATCAAGCGCGGGAGCCGTGCCGAGCGGCAAGCCGCAGAGCTGACAGAGCAACATGCGCGACAGCGACAGGCCGTCTTCCACTTTGGCCAGCGTCATTTCGGCTTCATTCAGCTTCACGCTCACGGTCAATTCGTTGGCCTTGGTGGCCACGCCTTCTGCTACCATCTTCTGCACGTCCTCGTCCAATTTCCGGAGCATATCGCGGTATTGTTTGGCCAGTTTGTACTTGCCGGACAGGCTGACGATTTGCCAATAGGCCTTGTCCACCTCAAGTATCAGTTCACTGGCCACGCCTTGCTGTTTGGCAGCTTCCAGCTGTTCCTGATAACCCGTAATTTTGTAATAGGCCCTGATTTTGCCGCCCATATAGAGGGGCTGGGTGAGCAGTACGGCTCCGGCAAAGGCGTTGCGGGTGTCCGTCCGGAAGGCATCGGTTACGCTGCGCCCCACCCCATTGATGCTTTCCGCCGCACCGTTCAGCAGCCCCTTCACGTCGGCAGGCATCTGCTCAATCAGGGGAGCCAGGTCGGGATGCCGCTCCAATATGCCCTGTATGCCCTGCTGCAGCATATTGGTGCCGAGGTTGTTGAAGGCATTCTTTTGGTCGTTGCTCAAAAGGCTGACTTCCTTACTCGTGAAAAGGTAGCCGCCGCTAAAGTCAATTTTCGGAAGAAAGTTGGTCACGGCTGCCTTATGCTCCCAATAGGCTTTTTCCTGACCGGCCTTCGACACCGCAAGCTGTTTGTTGCTGCGCATGGCCATGGCCCGGCACGAATCAAGCGTCAGCACGGTCTGCGCCTGCACGCCCGTTCCCAGCAGCGAAAGGACAAGGACCGCCACTCTTCCCCATCTTTCCAAACGGGGGAATCCTCTCCGTCCTTCGGACACCTCCCCCTCAAGGGGAATCAGAGGGGGCTCGCTAATTCTCACATTCGCAAATCCGCTACATTTCCTTTGAGTTTTCATTTCCTCATTTGCTAATTTGCCCATACATCTTTTATGTATTACGCATGTACAAAAGTACCGATGTCCTCACCTTCCATGATGCGGCGCAGATTGCCCACCTTGTCCATGTTGAACACATAGACAGGCAGGTTGTTTTCCTTACACATGGCAGTGGCCGTGGCGTCCATCACGCGAAGGCCGCGCTTCAGCACCTCGTCATAACTGATGTCCCTGAACTTGGTGGCAGCGGGATCCTTTTCGGGGTCGGCCGTGTAGATGCCGTCCACGCGGGTGCCCTTCAGCATCACGTCGGCCTCTATCTCAATACCCCTCAGGCTGCTGCCCGTGTCGGTGGTAAAATAGGGATTACCCGTACCGGCGCTCATAATGACCACTTCGCCCCGCTCCAGGGCTTCGACGGCCTTCCATTTGCTGTAAAACTCGCCGATGGGCTCCATCCGGATGGCCGTAAGCACGCGGCTCCGCACCCCCACGGCCTCCAGTGCCGAGGAAAGGGCCAACGAGTTGATGACCGTGGCGCACATGCCCATCTGGTCCCCCTTCACGCGGTCGAACCCCTTGCCCGCACCCTGCAGGCCACGGAAAATGTTGCCGCCGCCGATGACGATGCCCATTTGCACGCCGAGGCCGTGCATCTCCTTAATCTGCAGGGCATATTCGCCCAGCCTTTCCGCATCGATGCCGTAGCCCTGGCCCCCCATGAGGCTTTCGCCCGACAACTTCAGCAGAATGCGCTTGAATCTAAGCATACCTTTTATGAGTTTTTTATGATTTTCCTTGAGAAGAGGCCGCAAGACCGAACTGTGAACATTAAACGTTGAACGTTAAACGTTGAAAGAGTACGACCTTGCTTTCCCGTTTTGCGCACAAAAATACGAAAAAAAAACATTCCCCCCAAAAAGACCGGGCAAAAAATCTCCTCGCCTTATAAAAAAAACATGCGCACGCAGGAAACTGAATGAGCAAATTAGCAAATTGGCGAATGAGCAAATGAGGAAATTAGCAAATGGGGAAATTAGCAAATGAGCAAATGGAGTCTTCCCCGCTCAAGAGCGGATTCTTGCCCCAAAAGGGGGGGGTTGGAAACGGCAAAAATGCAGATGGCGGAGCCAGAAAGGAGCTGGGGGGGGGGGTTACGGTGTTACAAAGTTACACGTTTGCCGTGAATTAAATGTTTCAGGCAGAAAAAAAACCGGGCCTTGAACGAAAAAAAGGCTT
>JAGHRT010000028.1 GCA_018066245.1 Candidatus Equimonas faecalis
GGGAAGTCGCAGTCTGCATACTTCTTCAGTAGAGCAGTGGTTGTCTTGTTCAACTCGATGGCAAGATCATCATGCGTCTTGATGGTTGTTATGAGCATCTTTCCACCCTGAACATCGCTACGTTTGAGGTTGTAAACATCAGAGTAACGAAGGGAAGAGTAACAACAGAATAGGAATACATCGCGTACACGCTCTAGATACTTTTTGTTCTCGGGAATCTCGTAGGTTTCCAGTTGTTCCAGCTCATGCTCATCAAGGAAGATAACCTTCTTTGGTGTCGTTTTGAGTTTTGGGTCAAAGGATTGGTAGTCGCCACAATTGCAATATCCCTTCTCTTGACACCAACGGAAGAACCATTTCAAGTAGCCAAGTTGTTTCTTGACAGTGGAATTGCGCATGTCTTTCTTATCAATGAGGAACTGGACGAACTTGGCGAGATTTGTTTTGTCGTAATCATCAAGCGACAACTTAGCATTGAAGTCCTTGAAGTGATTCTCTATAGCATTGAACTTCTCGACTGTCCCCCATGTCCACTGATTGATTGTTTCGTTCTCGCTGATGAACTCTCTCATCACATCAGAAGGGCGAGGTCGTTTAGCTTTCTTTTCTTCAGCCTTGGCAGCTTCCTCTTTTGCCGTTTCAGAAATGTGCATCTTGTTGAAAGCATCCTTTACTTGCTCTTTGGTGGGAATTACCTCGGCAAGTTCAAATTTCTTGAAGATGCCACGCATCTCCGCTTCATATTGACGAAGATCGGTGTTGATGTCTGCGGCTGATTGTTTCAGTTTGTTGGTACATCCGTTCTTTACCTGCTGGCGAACGTCGTCCCATTTGTCTGCATCAATACGATAGCCGGTAGCAAAATCTATACGTGTACCTTTATAATTTACGCGCATACGTATAGGTACATTGTCCACGATAGGGACTCCATTCTTTTTTCTGCTTTCGAGCGAAAAAATGATGTTGTATTTGAGTATCATAGAGTATTATGTTTGAAATTTACACCCAAAATTACACCCAATTTTTGAGATACGCAAATAAATCCCATGAAATTTTATGATATTAACATCATTTAAAATATCTATGTTTCAGCGGTTTATGCACTCTATGAGAGTGTATGACAACTAATAGGGTTCGAATCGTAGTTCCTCTCTCTCCGCCTCACGAAAGGGAACTTAGCGTTCCCTTTTTCGTGTCCCTAAGGGGAGTTTTTATTAGCCTACCGAGTAGTTTTTCCTATCGGCAGGCTGATTTTTCTTAGTCCGCCGATAGTTTCGGCTCCCGTGGGGATATTGGAAAATGAGCAAATGGGAAATTTAGCAAACGGGGGTACGCCTGCCTCTCCTTGGAGAGATGAAAGAGGGGCAGCGGAGCGTCAGGAGAATGGCGGCCAGCGTCAGGATTTCGGCCACGGGCACGGCAATCCAGATGCCGGGGATGCCGAGACGGAGGGGAAGGAGAAGAAAGCAGGGAATGACGAGTACGAAGCCGCGCAGGAGGGTGAATACAGTGGCCCGGAGCGACTGGCCCACGCTCTGGAGGTAGCCGACGAGGACGACGTTGAGGGTGATGAAGAGCACGCCCGTGCCGTAGTAGGGAAGGCCCTCTACGCTCAGGGCGAAGGCCTCGGCGTCGGGGTTGAGGAAGATGCGCGTGATGAAGGGGGCGCCGAGGAGGAAAGGAAGGGCTGTCAGCGTGCCGGCCACCAAGGCCCAGCGCAGCATGAGGCGGCGTGACTCCGTGAGGCGGGCGGCATTGTCGGCACCGTAGGCGAAACTGACGATGGGCTGTCCCGACTGCACGATGGCGTTGGCCATCATGAAGACGATGGGGAGGCAGTAGCACGCCACGCTGTAGGCCGCCACGCCGGCCTCGCCCAAGTACGCGATGAACACGAAGTTGCCCACGATCATCGCGCCGCAGATGGCCACTTCGCCGAGCATGGCGGAGCATCCCATGCGCATCTGGTAGCCGAGGTTGCGCAGGGTGAGAAGAAACGATTTGAGCGAGAAGCGCAGGCGGTAGAGGTGGAGGGTCTTCGTGAAGAAGATAAGATAGAAGAGCTGGGCTATGCCCGTGAGCGAGAAAGAGAGCGATGTGGCCATGGCCGCACCTTCCAGCCCCCAGCCGAAGGGGAAGATGAAGAGCCAGTCGAGGAAGATGTTGAGCGTGGAGGCCACGATGGAGCACGTCATGGCAAAGCGCGGGCTGCCGTCCAGGCGGACGAGGAAACGGCCCACCATGTCAAGCATAATGAGCGGTTCGCACAGGGCTATCCACCGGAGGTAGCTGCCGGCCAGCGGAATGAGCGCCTCGCTGCTGCCGAAGAGGCGGCAGGTGGCGGGAAGGTCGGCAAGGATGAGGGCGCTGATGCCGACGGCTACCACGGTGCAGCCCACGAGGGCCTGCGTTACGTTGATGTTGGCGGCCTTGTGCTTGCCGCGCGACAGGTGGATGCTGGCCACTACGCTGCAACCCACGCCGAACATCAGGGCGATGCCGGCCATGAGATTGAAGATGGGTGCGGCGATGTTGATGGCCGCCAGAGCATCGCTGCCGCAACCGTGACCCACGAAGGCTCCGTCCGTGATGGTGAGCACCACGATGGACAACATGCCGATGAGGGTCGGCACGAACATCTTGCGGAACAACTGAGGTACAGGCTGGTTGGCAAAATCTATGGCATCGCGTCTCATACGTTCTTAGGTAATAAGTCGCAAATTTAGGACATTCTGGCGAAACGGCCAAATAACGACGGCTTTTTTTGGCGGCGGCAGGCATTTTTATCGGCCGTAGGCAAGACGGGGTGTTTGCGCCGCCGTGCGCTTCTTTATGGGAGCGTAAAAACAAGTCCGCCGACAGTTTTTGCTATCGGCGGACTTTTTCTGACTATCGGCGGACTAATCGTCCATGCTGTCCCAAATGGGGCTGATGTCCTGACGGCGGGTCTTGTCGTCGTCATCGACGTCTTCGCCTGGGTCGTATGGCACACTCTTATCAAGCAGGAGGCTTTCGCCGTGCAGGGTGATATAGAAACTTAAAGGACTGATATACTTCTTCATCGTACAATCATCTTTTTACCGTTGATAATGTAAGTCTGTCCGCGCTGGAGGGTGAGTGCTCCATTCTCCTTGGCGGGAGCGAGCTGACGGCCACTGAGGTCGTAGGCGGGCAGGGACTCGTGGGCTGCGGCGGGCGTGCTGTCAATGCCTACGGTGGCGTCTTCCAGACTGAAGCTGAGGCTCTTGACGGAGGCGGCGGGAGCGTCGATGTAGCCTCGGAAGGCGGTTACCTTTCCGGCGTCGGTGGTGATGCCGAACTTGGTGCCGTCGCCGTTGAGCTTGTAGTGGCCTGCGCCCACGGTGCCGTTCTGGAAGGAGCCCACGCTGTTGGCGTCATCGGCGGGGGTGCCGGTGAGGTAGCTGTCCTCGGGCACGTTGATATTCCACGGCGTGTCGTCGGGGCAATCTACGAGGCAGAACTCACCCGGCTCTGTGGCGTCCGTCTCCGTGAAGGTCAGTGCCGTCTCGCCCACGTTGGAGAGCACGTAAATCTTGGAGCCTTCGGGCAGGAGGTCGGCGGTGATGCTGAAGGGCATACATACGGAGTTGAGGCCGGCGGTGTTGGTACGCTCGTAGTGGGCTTCGTTGGCCACGAAGTCCTCGGGAGCGTAGTAGTCCTTCTTGTCGGTGAGCACGATGTGGGGGGCCTCCCATTCGCCGTTCACCTTATATATCGTATTCACGCGGTCCTGGAAGGCGGCGGGCAGGCTGTTCGTGTTGGCGGCGTCGATGCGGAGGATGGCGTTCTCGGAAGTGGCGGGGAAGTCCTTGCCGTTATTGGCGGTGTAGGGGATGTTGGCGTTAATCTGGGTGTCGCTGGCCTGATAGGTCTGGTGGTCGGCGGCGGTGCCGTTGTAGAGTTCCACGGCGCAGGTGGCCACGCCGGGCTTGGCCAGCGGGAGGTTGGTCTGGTCGGCGAGGGCGGCTACGAGGGTGTAGGTGCCGTTCTGCAAATTGGTGGCGATGTCGGAGGGAACGAAGAAGTCGCGGGTGTTGGCCAGATAGATGAGGTTGCCGTCGGCATCGTAAATCTTGATACCTACGAGGCCGTCGCCCGTGACGTGGACGGTCTTACCCGTCTGCGTGAAGTTCTGCTTGGAGAGGTCTTTGAGCGTCAGCGTGGCGTTCTCGGTGCCGATGGTGTAGTCGATGTTGTTGGCGGTGTTCTTACCCGTGAAGTCGGTGAACTGGCCCATATCGCCCATCTTGTCGATGTCCCAATAGCGCACTTTCTCCTGTCCGGCCACAGAGGGGTCGAGCTGTGCTACGGGACTGTCGGGGCTGACGGTCTGCGTCTCGATGCGGTCTTCCATAAAGAGGATGTTGGGGGCCTTGTTGGGCATGTCCTTCATGTACTGGATGAACTCGTTCATATAGGCCACGTCCTCGGGAACGTTCTTGCTGGGCACCTTCATGTAGTAGCCGCCGTAGTCGCCCACGTAGAGGATGTGGTTGGCCTTTGCTGTAGCGTTGTCGTCCTCATCGCGGTGGGAGAACACGTCCTCGTAGTACTTGAACATGCCGTAGGCCGCGAAGAACTCGGAGAGGTCGGTTTGTGTTACCTCAGCGCAGGCCTTGGCGAGTTTCAGGTAGTCGTTGTAGTAATAGGTGGGGTTGGCAACGCTGCTGCCCTTCTGAATGCCACCGTTTTCACGCAGCCAGTCATAGACGCGGGACATGAAACCGGGGTGGTGGCCCAGCACCTCGAAGTAGAGATAGAGGTGGTAGAGCATCTGGTTGGCTACGTGGAGGGAGTAGTCATAGTAGGGGTCGGCATAGCGCATACAATCTATCCACGTCCAGCCCCGCTTGTCGCCGAGGGTGTAGTTGAACATCTCCATGAGAGCCTTGCCGCCTTCGCCGCGGCTGTAGTTCAGACCCCACTCGTAGGAAACCATCTGCGAGAGGCCGTTGTTGCTGATTTCGGTCATGCCGGCGCAGTTGATGGGGCCGGAGTGGCCGTGGCCTTCCTCATGGAGGATTTCCCACACGTTGCCATGATAGAAATTATCATAGTTAAATAGGTAGCCGGAGGTAATGGAGGGGTGGTTGGAACCGCCGTAGCCGCCCCAGTTGGGAGCGCCGCTGTAGGAGTGGCGGGGGTTGATGACGGGGCGGTAGCGGCCGTCCCACTGGCCGTCGTGGCCTATATGCTTCTGTAAGCCTTCGAAGCAGAAGTCCCAGCCCTTCATGATGCGCACGGGGTCGGTAGCGCTGCGCACGTTGTCGGCGAGGAGGTTGAGCACGGTGGAGTGGCCCTTGACGTGGAGGAAGGTGTCCTCAAAGGCGTGCTTGGTGAGCCATGCCCAGTCGGCGTTGGTCATGCCGCGGTGCATGTCCCAGCAACCGTTGGCGCGGCCACCCTCGATGTGAACCTTAATGGCGGGGTAGTTGCTCAGGTATTTCTCGGTGTTGTTCAGCGTGTAGTCGATGAAGAGCTCGCCGTCGCCGGTGCTCATCCAGGCGTTCACGCCCTTGTGGAGGTCGATGCGAGCTGCGGCGCGCACGTTGGTGTCGTAGGTGAGCTGGAGGCCGATGGTGGCGTCGGCATCGTGGGGATCGTCATTGACATATATATATACTACGTCGCCGGTCTTCACGGTGATGCCCGTGGGGTTGATAAGCTCGGCGAAGGCACCGGTGCCGGTGATGTCGTCCCACTCGGTATTCTTGCTGTAGCACTCGAAGGTGGAGATGCGGAAGAACTTCTCCCACTTGTTATGCGTGGCACTGGCAGTGGTCCACGTGTCGTTCTTCACGCGCAGGGCCATCTGTTGCAGGGGGGCGGGGATGCCGTCGGCGGTCATGGTCGAGGTGAGGGCCTCGTCGGTGGCGTTGGCGTAGGTGTCGCGCAGCTGGGTGCAGGCGTAGTCGGAGAAGTACTTCTGCAACTTGCCGTTGATCGTCGTGGCGTTGGTGTTCACGTTGTCAATGGCTTGCTTTTCTTGCAGGTAGTCCTGATATTCCTGTGCGATGGCGGCAAGGTCGTCCTCGGAAAGCTCCACTTCCTGCAAGTACCACTTACTGGCATCAGCAGTATAAGTCCATGTAACCACCCAGTAGCTCTGCGAGCTGGCCAGATGCAGCCCCCAGTCGTTACTGGATGAGCGGTAGAATCCATAGACTGGCATATTCCAGTCATCTTCGCCGCTTTCGTTTACTAAGAATCTCTTGGCTGAATTCACATTGTCGCTTGTGCCAAATTGTGTGGAACGTTCGGTTACATCAGTGATGTAGTGTCCCGTCAGTACATTCTTAAAGGTATAGCCATTGGTGGCATCGCCCGTGATTTGCCAGATAAGTGAGTTCTGGTTGGCCACCTTGGCGACCTCGTAGCCCCATACCTTGCCGTCGGACGTATAGGCTTCGGTCATATAGCGATTGGCGTGATAAGTGTTCAACAGACGATAGTAATGTCCGCTCTGTAGCCTTGAGCAGGCCGAGAGCCCTTTAATGCGCGTCTTGACCTCGGCGAGCGTTATCTCGCTGGTGGGCACTTCCTCGAAGACCCATTGCGAGCCGGGGTCGTCGCCCATGCTCCAGCCCACGACGTTGTCAATGTTCGTGTTGGTGTTCAGGTTCTTGTTGCCGTCGCCGCTGGCGTTCTCGCTGATGCCGTAGTAGTGGTTGGTGGCATCCTTGCTGATGAAGTAGGTCTTCACGGCTGCCGTCGTGGCCTGCGCTACATTGTTCTGGTTGGGGAACTGGATATAGTGGCCCGTGTTCACGTTGCGCAGGCTGTAGGTGGCGTTGTCGCTGTTGGCCGTAACCACCCACATCTGGGCGTAGTCCTTAGTGCCCTTCACGTTGATGGTGCCCACGGTGTTGTTCATCCTTTCCGTCATCATCCAGCCGGCGTGGCGCACGGAGTAGATGCGATAGACCTTGTCGGCCTGCACGGTAACGCCTGCGGGGTTGCCGCTGGTCTGTTGGCCCTGCACATAGCGCACAGCAATTTGCGTGCCGTTGATTTCGATGATGGCCGTGTAGTCCGTGATGCTGGCGGCCGTAATGTTGTTCTTCGAGAGGTTGGCTGCGGCCACTACCTCATCGCCGCTGTGGAACGTGTCGCCGCCGATGGTGATGCTCGGCGTACTGCCACTGGGAGCGCCCGTGATGGAGAGCGTGTAGGTGGCGAGGGCCGTGAAAGTAACCTGCGATCCGGCGGCGCCGATGTTGTTGGGGCTGGCCCACGTGCTGAAGTAGCTGTCGCGGTTGTTGGCGTAGGAGTTATTGGTGGTGCCGTGGAGTTTCAGGTAGTTCTTGCCGCTGTTGATGACGAGGTCGAGGCGTGCGCCGGCCTCGTCGGGGTTAGTGGTGACGCCGGCGTGGGTCTTGTCATTGGGGCTGGCGCTGGTGCCGAAGGAGAGGTACTTATTGGCTTCCTTGTTGAAGAACGTGAAGCCGTCCAGCCAGTTACCGCCCACGGTGAAGGCTATCTTGCGGCCGGCAGCGTTGCCCAGGGGGAAGGCGGTGCCGTTCCACGAGGTGGTCTTGCCGTTCAGCACGATGCTGTAGTCCTTGCCCGTTTCAAAGGGCACGGCGCTGGTGTAGGTGGTGATGATGTTCACCTCGGTGTCGGTGGCGCCAAGAGTTTCGGGAAGGCCTTCCAGCACGCTGACGTACTCCGGCATGGCGGGCAAGGTGTAGGTGGGAGCCTCGCCTACTGTCTCGTTCTGTACGGTCGTACTGCTGATGAGTTCGCCGTCGGTGTAGAGATTGTAGGTTACGTCTATGGTGGTAGGTTCTACGGGCGTGCCTATCGTATAGTTTGCCGTGATGGCGGCCACGGGTACGATGTCGCCGTGCTCATTGAAGAAATAGAAGTTTCCGCTGGGCACATTGAAGGTCCAGCTTCCTTCTGTCGTTACCTTCTCAAAGGTAGCCACTGCCACGAAATTCATATCCTCACCGCTGTCGCCGATGAAACTTACCAGCGAGGCCTGCCGGTTGCCGTTGGCCAACACGGGAGGCTCTGCCGTGAGGCCCATGTCTTCGGCAAACCAAGTCATCGTCTCGCCGAAGTCGAGGCGTATATCGCTAAGGCTCTGTATGGTGCTTCCTGCTGCGGGTGTGAGAGTTACAGGCAGGGCAACGGGCGTGATGGCGGTGTAGTTCACCACAAGCTGGTTGCCCGAGATGCTGGCCTCTCCGTGATAGCCCGGTACGGGGTTTACGGTGATGTCTTCCAAGGTGAGGGCGGCATTCTCAATGGCTGCGCCGTTCTCGTACTCCTGCTCGCCCACGCTGACGGTGGCTACTGCCAGAAGGTCGGAAGGCAGGCCGATCATGCTCACCGTGTAGCCTTGTTCCTCCACGGTGATGGCAGCCAACTGGAAGGTGGAGCCGTTGTCGTTGTCGCCCCAGCGCTTGATGGCGCCGCTCTGGTAATTATAGTAATCTCCCGTGGTCTTCACGCAGAAGCCGTCGTTGGGATTCACGCGGCTCGGGCAGAGCGTCACGCGGTTGTCCGTCGTGCCCAGCGTGCAGGGGTTATCGTCGGAAATGCAGTAGCTGGCGCCGGCCAGCTTGTTTACGATTTTGAAACCGTCGATGAGGCTGCCCACGAAGCCCCAGGCCCATGCGGCCGTGTCCTCATGGCCTTCATGCACGAAGCCCAAGGCTCCCCCATTGTTGTATATCCAGCGCTTCTCAGTCCCATTGCTGTGGATACTTAGGGCATACCACTGTGTGATGTCGTTGTAGGAGTTAGCGGCGCTGAAGGGCAGGTTGGGCGTGCAGGCCACGTCCACTACATTGTCGCCGTCAGAGACCACGGTCTGGTTGGCGTTGTACGACAAGGTGGCAAACGCCTTGGCAGGTGGGGCAGACACGGTATTGCCCACGGGTTCCATCACCTCTTCCCTGCACCATTCGCGGGTGCCTATCTTGTAGATGTAAGTTACCTTGGCACGCTGTACGCTGGCATCCACAAAGTGGAAGTAAGTGTTGCCCTTGTTGCAGTAAAGCGAGCTGCCGACCGCATTGGAGTCGAAGCCCAGTTTACCGTGCAAGTTGGAGTGCTCCTGACTGATGAGGTAGCCTTGGTCGGTCTCCTCTATCGTCCATGCTTTAGCATCGCTGGAACATTTCGTGTCCCATCCCGCACCGATAAGGTAGCCGTTGTCCGCGTGGATGGTGTAGCCTCCGTCGGTGGTCGCAATCTCAAACTGCGTTTCAGGCGCAGCGCTCAGCGTGGCATTGCCACTGTTGTTGAGTTTCACATACGCGCCGCCGCTGACGGCCTGAATGTAATACTTCTTTGAGAGGTCGAGAGAAATGTCGGCCCACGCCCCCGTGCATACAAGGCACAGAAGGGCGAACAATGAAAGTAACCGTTTCATTTGTTATTTTATGTTGTTTAGTTGTTTCCGGTGTGTAGGGCGGGTGGAAGTTCCATAATGGAAAAAGTCCTGCAAATTTAGTGAGTTTTTTGTAATATACAATAAGTTGGAAACTGAAAAAGTGAAAAATTTACCCCCCCCGCCAAGAATTGCCACATCCACCTTGCAAAAAGTGATTAGGCGGGGGTGCGGTACGCCTGTCGGCAGGGAGGGTACATCGCCCCGTGGGAGCGTAAAAAGAAGTCCGCCGATGGGGGGAACTGTCGGCGGACTTGTTTTTGCTATCGGCGGACTTGTTTGGCGGGGGATATGCCGTAGGCATTGGGGAAGTCGGAGCATGGCCGGTGGCTATGCCGCGCTGCGGCGGGCATTGGTGGGGCACCCTTCCCGGGGCGGCGCTTCGCTCTGCCCCGGGCTGTGTTCCTACGGGCTTCCCGCCCTGAAATTTCGTACTCTGAGCTGCGCTCCAAGATACTCTCGCTCGGAAAAGCCTAAATTCCGCTATGCTCATTTGGCTTTTCTCTCGCTTATTCGTATCTTTGCCGGCGTAAACCTGAAAATCACATTATGGACTGGAAAGTAACACTCCCCGACGGGGAAGGCATCCTCTGCCGAGGCCATATCATCGACCCCGTGGCCCGCACCGTAACCGACGGCGAAATATGCGTGCGCCACGGACGCATTGCCGCCATCAGCCCCCTGCCCGCGCTGCCTGCCGACGCACCCTATTGGCTCCCGGGCTTCATCGATGCCCACGTCCATGTGGAAAGCAGCATGATGCTGCCCGCCGAATTTGCCCGCGCGGCCATGCGCCACGGCACGGTGGGGGCCGTGTGCGACCCCCATGAGATTGCCAACGTGCTCGGCATCGGCGGCATCGACCTCATGCTGCAATCGGCTGCGCAGACTTCCTTCCATTTCCTCTTTGGCGCACCCTCCTGCGTGCCCTCGTGCGGTTCGGCCATTGAGACGGGCGGCGCCGTAATCTCTGCCGCCGACATAGCCCGCCTCATGCAGCGGCCCGACATTGGGTTTCTGGGCGAAATGATGAACTATCCGGGCGTGCTGGCAGCCGACCCCGAGGTTATGGCGAAGATTCAGGCCGCCCTTGATGCCGGTAAGCCTGTGGATGGCCACGCCCCGGGCCTTGTGGGCGATGCCCGCCGCCGCTATGCTGCCGCCGGCATTGCTACCGACCACGAGTGCGGCAGCCTTCAGGAGGGGCGCGATGCCATTGCCGCCGGTCAGTACGTCCTCATTCGCCAAGGCTCTGCGGCCAAGGATTTTGCGGCCCTCGCCCCACTCATAGCCGAGGCCCCCGACCGCGTGATGTTCTGCACCGACGACTCCCACCCGGGCGACCTCCTCGCCGACCATATCTCACGCCATGTGCGCCTCGCCCTGGCCGAAGGCTACGACGTGATGGACATTCTCCAGGCTGCCACCGTCAATGCCGTGCGCCACTACCGCCTCCCCGTGGGCCTGATGCAGGTGGGCGATTCTGCCGACATTATCTGCCTCAGCGACCTCACGCCGCAGTTCCGCGTTGTCGCCACAAGTACCCCCTCCGCTCCTTCGGAGCACCTCCCCCTTTACGGGGAGGCCGTGCGGATGGAAGCCGCGCCCATTACTCCCCAAGATATAGCCTCGCCCGTCAGCCTCCCCTTAGAGGGGGAGGTGGCACGCAGTGCCGGAGGGGGCGCTCACATCATCGTGGCCACCGACGGCAGCCTGCTCACCGACCACGAAGTCGGCCCCATCGGCGAAGGCGTGCAGAAACTCGTGGTGTATAACCGCTACACCCCCGGAGCCCGCCCCGCCGTGGGCTACATCCGGGGCTTCAACCTCCGGTGCGGAGCCATGGCCCAGACCATCGCCCACGACTGCCACAACATTGTGGCCGTAGGCACGTCCGATGCGCTCATTGCCGATGCCGTCAATCGCCTTATCGACCTCGGCGGCGGCATCGTGGTGAACGACGGCACGGCCCTCCACAGCCTGCCTCTGCCCATAGGCGGCCTCATGTCCGGGCTTCCGTGCGAACAGATTGCCGAGGCCGAAGCGCAACTGCGCCGCACGGTCAAGGCCATGGGCTGTACGCTCCATGCCCCCTTCATCACCCTCGCGTTCATGGCCCTGCCCGTAATTCCCCGCCTCAAGCTCACCGACCGCGGCCTCTTCAATGGCGACACCTTCCGGTTTGTGGACGATGAGGAGCCCGTGGAGTGACGCATTCGACGCATTCGACGCACGAAAAGTGAAAAGTTGGAGAGTGAAGAGTGAACAATGAGGGAGTGAAGAGTGAACAATGAGGGAGTGAACAGTATTGGTTGTCGCACCTGCGACCCTGCGGTAGAGCGACCGCTGGGAGCGCCGCCGTAGGTAGCCGTTCCTCCCCGTTAGCCTCTCATGCTTTGCGCCCCCAATATCCCATAGGGCTTTCAGCCCAACACTATAGGGAACTTGAAAACTACAGGCACGCACGTGTGTTTTTAATAATTGTGTTGCAACCCCGAAGTAGCAGCAGGCTCCCTTTAATCTTAAAAAGTCTTAAAATAACGGGGGGGGGGTAAATCGGAGAATTTGGAGTTTTTTGGACAAAAAAGTATTTTTGCACACCGAAAAGGGCTGTATGTGTAGCCTTACAATTAAGACTAATGATTAAAACTTACAACCATGAAGACCAACATCCTTACCAAACTATCCTTTTTTCTCCTTCTTCTCGCCCTCGGCACAGCAAATGGATGGGCGAAGCAGCAAACTTTTTATTGGAGTGCCAAGGTGGCATCCAATCCTACGGGGGCCGGCCAGGTGTATATTTCGGGAACCAAAGCCGACTGTTCTGACAAGAAAACATCAGACAGTGGTAGCCTATCTGCCTATCAGACTCCTTCATTTACTGTTTATCTGAAAGCCATTCCCGGTAACGAATACACGCTGCGCGACTGGACGGGCTCCAACGGCACCACCTACTATGGTGAAACGACCAACGTCTCTATAACAGGTAAGACAGGTAGTGCCACCCAAATCACCTACACGGCCAACTTCGTAAAGAAGGGTTGCCTTGTGGTGGAATCCGATGAAGGCGGCGCAGCCACAGTGGATGTCATCAACAATACGGCAGGCCAGACCGTTCATTTGGAGGCTTTCGGCAGTTTCGACTATGTCTTTGCCGGCTGGGAGTTGAACGGAAAAATCGAGTCCCGCGACCGTCAGTTGACCGTCAAGATTCCCGATACTGCCACGGCTCTCAACCCCGTGAAGTATAAGGCCACTTGGACCAAGAACACCGTGACATATTACCGCATTAAGAATGGTAATGGCCAGTATCTGTCTATGGTGGGTACTCAAGGATCTGCACTGACTTCTGGTTCAGGAGATAGTCAAACCTTTCAAGGCATTGAGTTGAAGGGCACGCTGAAGCTGGTGAACAACAACGTACAATCTGATCCCAGCACGATATTTAAAGTAACAACCACAGGCTACAACTCTGGCGTCTATAGTGACTTTGAAATGGAGTCACAAGGACTAAAACTTACGGATATACTAAAGGCTGACATTGCACAAATCAGCCGAGTGACACTCACCGAAAAACTTGTACTCAACTGGGATGGTCGTAACGGTTACAAAATAAAGAACCTCGAACAGGGCTTCTTCATCCAGCACAAGGGCAGCGACGCCCACGCCTCGTTCATTGCAGAGGATTACTCCGGCGCCCAGAACGACATTTGGTACTTCGAACCCGTGGATGGTTCCACCAGCACCGCCAACCTCGCCGTGACATCAGAGAAGACGATTGGCGACAAGCACTACGCCACCCTCTTCGTACCCTTCCCCTTCCAGTGTGCTGACGGCATGAAAGCCTACTACGTTGCGGACATCGTAGATGATAGAGCCGAGTGCAACACCAACGGCATCGTCAATGTCCACGGCTTCACCCCCGTCATTCTGGAGTGGACGGACGGCAGCAACTATGTGGTGCCCATCAACACCGAGACAGACCAGCCCGGCAACGTAGTGAGCAACGCCATAGAGAAAGGTTGGTGGAAAGGTTGCATCAACCTCTGCACCACCGGCGGCAACAATCCCACCCAGCGCACTTGCTACTTCGACCGCAACGGCAACATGACCGATGCCGGCAAGACGCTAACCTTTGACAACAGCATCATGCGCGTGATGGACGTGGATGGCGACAACCTCGTGCTGAATACAAACTTCACACAAGGCACCACTATGCCAAGCAATAAGTGCTTCATTGAAAAGAACCCCGTCAAGGATCTCTATGTGGTTATCTTCCCGCTGGAACTCGACGAGGCCAGCCCCGAGCTAAGCGAACCCCACAATGCCATCTATGCGGAAGTGCATGTGTTCCGCTCCGTAGCCGGTCCGAAGGACGGCGAAGAATGGGGTAACTGGAACACGCTGTGCCTTCCCTTCGACCTTGATGCCACGGAAATAGAATCCCTGTTTGGCGAGTGTGAGTTGAAGGCTTTGGATCACTTCTGGGTAACGGACGACGGCACCCTCCACCTGCGCTTTGAAGATGCTACGGCGATTGCGTGCGGCCAGCCCTACATGATACGCGTGAAGAAAGACATCGCCGACATCACGCTCCACAACAAGTGGGTGAACACCGAGAAGTTGAACAACCAGCACTTGGCTACAGACGACTACACGCTGGACTTCCAGGGCTCATACGTCTGGCTGGACGGCACAAGCGGCAACTACGTGCCCCGCGATGCCTTCATCATCAGCAACAACCTCTTCTATCTTGTCAATTCCAATGTCAAGATGAAGGGCTTCCGTGCTTACTTCATGCCCGAGGCCGCGCCCACTGCCAAGGCTCCCATCAGGGTGATGAAGTTTGCCACAGAGGATAAGCCCACAGCCATCGGCACCGTCAGCTTCGACGGATTGGACGACGGCCCCATCTACAACACGCAGGGCGTGCGCCTGAACAGTATGCAGCGCGGCATCAACATCGTGAACGGAAAGAAAATCATTCGCTAACCAGACATCACTTATGAAAAAAACATATAAAGGGCTCAATACCCGCTCAGTTCTCCTGCCCGCCGACGAACTCCTGCAAATACAAGGTGCTTCCACCAACCTCGAAGATACCGGCTTCGGCGGTGAGACCAGCGGCGAAATGGAGGCCGACACCAAGCAGACCGGTATGTGGAGCTGGACCAACAACGACCTCTAAACAGCTCCCTCTACAACGGCCGGTTTATAAATCCATTGAAAACCTATAAAGATATGCTCCCTCAATTGCAGGGAGTGAGAAGGGGGCTGAAACAACTCCGGTTGTTCTCCGCCCTACTCCTTATTATATTATTAAGCCACAGCCCCTCTGCGGCTCAACCGCCCGAAAACCCTTCGGAAGACTTCGTGCGGGCCAGCATTGTGGTGGCCAGTCCGGGCGAAGCCATATATTCTGCGTTGGGACACTCCATGCTGCGCCTGGAATGTCCCGACTTGAATTTGGACTACATCTTCTCCGAAGAGAGCGAAAACGAATACGATGCTTTGTGGCGCTTCGTACAGGGGAACCTCGGCGTAGGTGTTCGCGCCGTGCCTACGCAGGAATACCTGCAAATCTACCGCGATGAGCAACGCTCCGTGTATGCCTACGAGCTCAACCTCCCCATCAGAATAAAGCAACGCCTCTGGCAGCAGATGGATTGGCGACTGCAACAGCCCGATGAACTCTACGATATTGTACACACAAGCTGCGCCGTATCACTCATGCAATGGTTGATGGACGCAGTGGACGCAGACAGTCTCCAGTTTGCCCCGTGGCCCGACGACTATGCCAAATCGCCCCGTGAAATAGGCGGCGACAGCATAAAAAACCGCTGGGCGCACCTCCTTTGCTGCACCGTGGCTGGCGGCGACACTTACAATAAAGATGTAAGTCCCACTCGCAAGGTGTTCCACCCCATGGAACTGGTGCGCGTGCTCCAGAACTGCAAAGCCTACGGACGCCCCATGCTCTCCAGCCAGCAGGAGGTGCTTTTGAGGTACCCGCCCAAACGGCAGGACGAGAGTACAGGCTGCCTGTACTGGCTCAAACAGCCCGAATGTCCCGCCACGCTGATTCTCATATTGGCCTTCGCCGGTGCGTTCCTTGATTGGCGCAGACGGCGGAAGGGGCAGGCGGCGCGAGGCCCCCTTGCATGGGTGCTTACTGGCCCCGCCCTGCTTGTAAATGCCGTGGCCGGCATCTTTATGACTTACCTCACGTTCTTCAGCGCCATGCCCAGTACGGAGTGGAACTGGCTTCTCGTGCCCTTCAACGTACTGCCCCTCTTGCTCTGGCATTGGCGCCGCCGATGGGCCATACCCTTCGCCGTACTCATTACGGCATGGTGCTTCGCCGTAACGCTTCCCAAATACGGCATGGTGGATCCTACCCACCTCCTGTTAAGCATAGCCTCCGCCATAGCCTTCCTGACCCTCAGAGAGGGAAAGGCCTAAGCCATTTGCTAATTGCTCATAGCACTTTGCGCGGCGTGTGTTGTGCGTGGGGTATGATACCTCGCGCATTATTTTGTCGGGAAAGATATTCTTTGTAATTTTGCTTCGAACTTAACAAAAACTTTATGAAACACTTATACAAGCTTGCGTCAGTGCTGGCTGCCTTTTGCGCCGCGCTGAACATGACCGCACAGACGGTTCCCACACCTGTGCAACAGGCCGCCACCAATTTGAAGGCCGCGCTGCATCAATTAATCAAGGTTCACGAATCTCTGGGGTATGACAACCTCAACAACTACTATCCTTCCACCGATGCCGATGCCAATGGCAAGGTGTGGGATATGTACAGCAACATTCAATACTCGTTTAGCGACAACGGCAGCAATTTTTCCCAAGAAGGCGATGGCTGGAACAAGGAGCACACTGTGCCCCAGAACTGGTTCGATGAGCAGAATCCCATGAAGTGCGACCTTTTCCAAGTTTATCCCACCGATGGCTATGTAAACAACCGTCGCGGCAACTTGCCTTATGGCGAAGTCAGTGGGCCTCCCAAATACACCAGCAAGAACGGCAGCAAGATGGGTTCCTGCGCCACAGCCGGTTATACGGGTGATGTCTTTGAGCCTATCGACGAATACAAGGGCGACATCGCCCGCATCTACTTCTATATGGCCACCTGCTATGGCGACAAGGTAAACAATTGGAGCGGTGGCGTGTTCGGTGCAGATGACCTCTACACGGATGTTACGGGCTATCCCGGCATGAAGGAATGGGCCTTGAAGATGTTCCTCCGCTGGTCAGCCGCTGACCCCGTGAGCCAGAAGGAAATCGACCGCAACAATGCCGTGTACAACGTACAAGGTAACCGCAATCCCTTCATCGACACCCCGGGCCTCGAGCGCTTCATCTGGAGCGACTATCTCACCGAATAATCCTAATCCCTAAACCATATAAAGACTGAAACAATGAAAAATATAATTCTTAAAAGTTGCCTCATCGCTCTTTGCCTGATTTGTGGATTGGGAAATGCGTGGGGGGAAACAGTTACTTTTACTACCAACGCCTACAACGGTAAAGGCGGAGCCTCAGGCTCTGGCGGCATTGCAACTGCAACAATTTCCGGTGTTACGCTTTCGTCCACTAAAGCCTATTATACCGAGGCCCATATTCGTGAGTATTCTGGCGGAACAATCACATTAAGTTCAGAAAATAAAATCACACAAATTGAAATTACGAGCACAGCATCAGGGACAAGCAGTAACGGACCCGGCAAGATTTCGCTCAAATCTGGATGTAATGGCACATATTCCTATTCAGGAACTGTAGGTACATGGAAATACAATTCAGGAGCTAATGAAATAGTATTTAATTGTGATGCTCAGTTTCGATGGACTCAAATGGTTGTCACCTATGAAAGTAGCACCCCCACCGCCCGCACCGTCACTTTCGACGCAGGCACTAATGGAACATGCTCCACAAACTCTCTCACCGAAGCCTCTGCCGGTGCTGGTGTAACACTCCCTTCTTGCACCCCCCACACAAACTACACCTTCGTAGGCTGGAGCACATCCTCCACTCCCACCTCCGCAGATGCTGGCACTGCTGGCGAGAACTACAAGCCCTCCTCGGACTGCACACTTTACGCCTATTATACATATCAGGCACCCGCCTACACCGTAACGCTTGGCGACAACTCCTCCACTCTTACCGAGGCCGAAGGTGGTGCAGGTGTAACTCTTCCCACTCGCAGTGATGTAGGTAACTATACCTTCGCTGGCTGGTCTGAAACCAATGTTTCCACGGAAACAACCACGGCTCCTACAATTATTGAAGCCGGCATCTATAATCCTACAAGCAACATCACACTCTACCCCGTTTACACCCGCTCCGAAGGTGGCTCCACATCTGGTTGGGTAGAGGTTACAACTGATCCCATTGAAGAAGGAGACTATGTCATCCTCGGTGCAAGCTCAAATAACGGCAACACCCATTATATAATGAAAGCCTCTATTAGCAGTAACCGATTTGAGAACAGCACCATCAACATTAACAGCAGCGTTACACCTAACACCTTGGCAGCAGAGCCAACAAGCAACTGCATTTGGCACATCTCCAAGCCTGACGAGTATTATAGAATTAAAAATGGCACAAATTACGCTGGAGGTACAAGTTCCAAGAACCAAGGTGCACTATTAACGGATAGTTCTGTAGATTTGGCTAAGTGGATCATTTCTGTTTCAGATAACACCATTATCAATTACGGCAGACAAAGCAAGAGCGACCCAAACAATAAATATTTATCAAACAACGGCGGTTACGGATGGGCCACCTATACATTAACAGGAGGAACCGCCCCTCGTCTCTTCAAGCATGAGACTGGAACAACATACTACATCTCCGCCCCGACCTCTGCCGATCCGACTGATGCTTCATGGTCCGTTGAACCCGCCTCTGTTTCTGTGGAAGTGGGCAAGACTGCTACAGCCACCATTTCTACCGACTATGACGGCACGCTCAGCGTAAGCTCCAACGCTACCGGCACGGCCACGGCTACCATTTCCGATAAGACCATCACCGTAACGGGCGTTGCCGCCGGCACGACCACTCTCACCGTGACGGGCGCCGCTACGAGCAACTTCAATGCCATCAGCAAGACTATCAACGTGACCGTAACGGCCTCCAGCGCTACCACCCCCGCCTTTGCATACTTCGAGGAAACGGCCACCATCAATGTGGGCGAAATCCTGGAAGCAAAAGACTACTGCGGCACCATCGCCTCCGATGCGGGCTTCGATGATTACTCCATCTCCACCGCCGTATGCTCCGCTATCGGTGCTGCCGACGGCCAGAAGATTTCTGACGACTACGCTTGTATCTACAGCAAAGTAAGCTTCAAGAAGGCCGGCACATACGTGGTTCATGTTACCGCTCCTGCCGTAGAAGGTAAGTACACCGCCTCCGAAGGCTATATCACTGTGACGGTTACAGGCCCCACGCTCTACAAGGTGACGATTGAAACTCCAGTAAATGGTACCCTCATCGTTAAGCATGGTGATGACACCGTGAACAGTGGCGATGAATTTGAAGAGGGCGAGAAACTGCAGATTACGGCCACGCCTGATGCTGACTACAAGTTCCGCAACTGGCAGGCCTATGACGGTACGACGCATACCTTCACTACCTCATTCGAATGGGAAATGAGCGCCCACGATGTAACTCTCACGGCCAACTTTGACGAAATCCAAGATTATACCATTGCTTGGAGCGTGAATGGCAAGATTGTTAAGAGTGAAACACTGGAAGAAGGCACCGAAGTGGTTCCCGTTCAACCCACTGATGACCTGTTTACTGCTGCCGTGCCCGCTGGTGTTACCAAGGTATTCACAGGTTGGGTAACCACGCCCACGGTTGATGCAGAAGCCACGCCCAGCTATGTAACTCCCGCTGCCACGGCTACAAAGGATGTAACCTATTACGCTGTGTTTGCAACGGAAGAAGAAGGCACGGGCAGTGTTGATAAGACTGCCGCTTTCAATGTTGCAAATTATGCAGATGCAAATAATTGGACTAATGCCACTGCATATTCTTTTGCAGAGACTGAAGAACTGAGGATAGATGAAGGCCACACGGCTACAACTGCTACAAATAATGGAAAATACTACACAACTGATGAAACTTGGCGTTTCTACAAAAGTGAAGGTGGGTCATTTACCGTTACTAGCTTAAAAGGTGATATGAAATCTATTACCATTACATTTGTGCCTAAAGATTCTTCAAAGAAATGGCCTAAACTGATACATAACGAAGTAGAGGCTGCTAGTGGTGAGCAGATTACCGACATTTCTGGGAACACCGCTGTATTCTCTGTAGGAGGCGATGGAGGTAACATCGGTATCCAAAATATAGAAGTAGTATATGTTGGTACCGGTGGCACCACCTACTCCGACTTCACCACGCTCCCCTATCTCCAGTTGGATGAGGCCAACACTTCCATTGTAGAGCTGGCCGATGCGCCTTGCGATAAGGTGGAGGTTACCCGTGCGCTCAAAGCAGGCAACTGGAACACCTTCTGCCTGCCGTTCTCCCTGAATGAAGAAGAAATAGAAAGCCAGTTGGGCAGCGATGCCGAAGTGAAAGCGCTCAGCACGTTTGATGTCAATGACGAAGGCACCACTCTTATTCTGAACTTCGGCGATGCCAGCGAGATTGCAGCCGGCCAGCCCTATATGGTACGCGTGCAGGAAGCCGTAAGCACCATTACCGCCGAAGGCAAGACCATCAACACCGTCACGGCTCCCGTGCAGGAGTTCAGCAACGACCTGTACAACTGCAACTTCCACGGCAACTACTACTATCTGGAAGGCACGAAGAACGGCTACGTGCCCCACAGCACCTTCATCATCAGCAACAACCTCTTCTACCTCGTCAATTCCAACGTCAAGATGAAGGGTTTCCGTGGCTACATTGAGGCTACCGAAAAGGCCACCGGCGCTCCCGTCAAGGCCATGAGCTTCACCACGGATGCCGTCGTTACCGGCACGCTCGGCATCCAGTACGAAGGTCTTGAGGACGGCTGCATCTACAACCTCCAGGGCCTGCGGCAGAGCAAGCTTCAGAAGGGCATAAACATTGTGAATGGAAAGAAGGTCTTGCGGTAAGGTGCAAGACGTTACACACTGAACACCCATAAAATTGCACAAAGCATGAACAAGCACTATATTGCACCCAAGACCTCTTCCGTAGCCCTCGATGCCGACGAACTGATGCAGCTGGCCGATGTCTCCAGCAATGTGGGGGGCGGCAACGGCGGTACTACAGAAGAAGGCGGCATTGGAGAAGCCGACACCAAGCGCCAGGAAATCTGGGGCTGGGGCATCAGCTCCGACAAATAGCCGGCATAAACCGTATAATGCAAGGAAGGGCCAGTCGTAAAGAATGGCTCTTCCTTCTTTTTGTTCGGCACGAAGCCGGGCCAACTAAAGTTGCCGATGCATGGTCTGAGGGCTACCCTTCCAATAAATCAGTGATAATGGACTTCACGGAGTTGCTGTTGATTTGCTTGCGGAAGTGGACTTTGTAGCCGGCATCGGTCATTGTCCGGAACAGTTCCTCAGCACAGTTGATTTTTGTGCTTTCGTCTGGCGAGATGTGCGTTTCATTATCGTATGCCTTCGTTTCGATGACGATGTTCAGCTCCTTCGTGCCGTCGGTTTTCTTTACCAGATACATGAAGTCGGGGCTGTAGTTCGACGAGGCCACCGTGGGTATGCAGATGCTGTGTGAGGGTATCTTGCCATACACCACCACTTCGTCTATGTCCGTCTGTATATTCTCCAGTTCCAGAGCCGAGTCGTGCGCATAGGCATCGTAGAGGTATTTGACAGGCGGAGTGCCCGGTGCCATCTTGCAGCCGATGTAGGTTTGCACCACCTCGTCGCGTGCGCTGCCGTCGGCATGGGTCAGGCGTGTTTCCTTTGTGCAGTAGTGGGCTTGCTTGTACTTCACGCAGCCCACCAGCTGCCGGCATTTCCAATCATCGACGGCACAGGCCAGTCGCGCCAGCGAATCTTCGCAGAACATATCATCCGTCAGCGTGCCGCCGCTCTTTGCCACTTGGCAGATGGCCTTGTGCAGAGTGTGCAGGGGAATGTTGGTGCGGTGCGAGGCCCGGGCGAGGAAGTCGTTGTAGGGGAAGTGGTTGCCGCGCATCAGGAGCGTGACGTGGTTGTCGGCTTCTATGGAGGCTCCGCCGCTCTTGAAATCCAGCACCTCGCGTGCGGATGCCACCGTCTGGGCGGCGAACACGTGTTGCTCCTTCAGCACGTCGGGCAGGGCTTCCTCCAGTTTGCCGGCAATCTCTCGGTCGAAATAGAGCACGTACTTACGGTTCAGCTGTGCCCACAGCTCGCGTAATTCCTCGAAGCGTGCCTTGCGCACGGTAACGGTGGCCTTGCGCGGGCTGTTGCGATTGATGATGCGGTTGGGGTGTACGCCTCCGCACACTTCCATGAACTCGGGGTAGTTCCTCAGCAGGTCGTCGTACTTGTCGGGCACCAGGCTGAGGCTGTTTGCGTCCCAATAGCCCTTACTGACCAAATCATTGAGCACGGCAAAGGTGGTCTGTCCGCGCTTTTTGGCCACGCCGATGATGTACTCCTGTGATATTTCCAGCGGCTTCGCCTTGTCGGCATCCATCTCGCCGTTGATTTCTGCCACGAGTTTGTTGGCAAAGTCCTTCTCGGTGAAATCGACGATGTAGTTCAGCATGAAGCTCTCGTTGGCGATACGATTGCCGTCGCTATCTACCGGCAGGCGCAGGCCACGTCCCACCTCTTGCAGCTTGCTCGTTTCCGACCCGCTGGAGCGCAGCTTGCAGATGGTGAACACGTTGGGGTTGTCCCAGCCCTCCTTCAGCGTCCATTTCGAGAAAAGGAAGCGGAGCACGTTGGGCTCGTTTTTGCCTTTTTTGAAGCTCAGCAGCTCTTTTTTGCCGTGCAGGATGGCCTTGACTTCCTTGGCAATGTTCTCGTCGCTGTCGTTGTTGTCCTGAGCAAAGTAGCCGGCGCAGGTGTCGTCCAGATGGGAGAGCGTGGCTTGCAGGTAGGCGGCGTAGGCAGGCGGGTTGGACTTCTGCAGTTCATCCTTCACCTTGGCTTCAAGCAGGCTGAGGAACTTTTGCCTCAGCCATCCGTCGTTCCGTCCTTCCGTGCCTCGGTAGCTTTCTATGTTGTCGATGAAGAAGAGGGCCAGCGTTTTGATGGGAAGGCCGCTGCGGCAGAAGTTTTCGCGCTCCGTGTCGAAGTGGCGTTTAAGGGCGAGGGCCATCATGCTTTCCTGATAGGAGGCGCTGTACTGGTCGGCTGAAAATTCTTCGCCGATGCGTTTCTCCTGCCCGTTGCTCAGGCTGATACTGTTTCTGCCTATGGCCACGATGCTCACGCCCTCCATGTCGGCATCCACCTGCGCGAGGCTGTCGCCTGCGTGAAGGGTGTAGGTGGTGTCGTCGCCGGCTGCGGTGGTGAGCCTTAGCCTGACGTAGGCCGCGCTTTCCAGAGCCGTTACTTTCACCTTTTTGTTGGCGGCACGTCCTCCGGGCAGTTCCAGATGCTCCTTGGCTACGCCTTTTATCAGTCCTTGGTTGAAGGACTGTGCGGCGCTGAGTTCGTAGATGAGGTCCTGATAGTCCTTTTTCACCGTCTTCTGCTTGCCGCGCCCGAAGGTCATTTCGGGGAACGTGGCTCCATAGCGCAGCACGAGTTGCGGGCGGAAGCATTCTACAAGCGATAGGAACGACTTGCTGCTGCGCTCCATGCGGTGCGGCTCGTCGATGATGAGTACGGGGCGCGTGTCGGCAATGACTTCGGCGAGGTTGCGGAATTGGGACAGCTGGTCGAAGTCGTCGCGCGTCAGGAGCTTGCCTGTGGTGAGCAGCTGGGTGTTGAGCAGCAACGCATAGACCTTGTTTTTGGCATGGTGCGTGCCGGCAAAGAATTGGCCTATGACGTTCGGTATGTTCAGGCGGCCTTTCTTTTTCTGCTTCTGGGCCTCCAGCAGGCAGAGCTCCACGGTGGCATGATAGCCGCACACGTCGGAGAAGTGGCGCATCACTTCCGCGTCGCTCAGGAAGGCTGCCGTGCCCGCCTTGATGGGCAGTGTGGGCACGGCTATGATGAACTTGTTGAAGCCGCAGCGCTTGTGCAGTTCAAGCATGGTGCGCGTATAGACGTAGGTCTTGCCCGTGCCCGTTTCCATCTTGATGTCGAGTATGGAGTGGAGCGGCAGTTCTCTCGTCTTTTCCGGCAGGCTGTACCGGTTTATGCGGTTCTTCGTGGCCTGGTCGTAGATGCCCGTCTCGCGCTGCACGCGTTCCAGTGCCTGGCGGCTGAGGCTGGTGGGCAGCACGGGGTTTTGGTGGGCCTTCTCGGGAGCCTGATATAGGGAGGCCTCCACCACGGCGGCCACGCCGTTGACGGGCGCAAGCTGGTGGGGCAGCGAACTTTCAAGTTTCAGTTCCATGGTGCTTTACTCTCTTTTCCCGTTGTCGTGTCAGTATCTCACGTCGATGTTCACGGTGAGAGACTTGTTGCCGTCTTTCAGCGTGCGCAGGTTCTTTTGCAGTTCCTCGCGGTGGGTGAAGCCGAAGCTGTAGCCGAATATGACGATGTTTTGCGGCGAAAAGGCTTCGCCGTTGTACTTGTCCATGAGGGCCACGAGGCTGTCGGCGCAGAAGCTGTGGTCGGACAGTATGAAGTAGAGGTGGTTGCCCTTGTAGAAGGCCTTGTAGCCGGCCAGGTCGATTTCCTCGGCTTCTGCCGTCAGGCCGTAGCCGTCGCGCACGAGCCAGGTGCGGAGCACGGTATCTACGCCGAAGTCTTCGGCGGAGAGGTCGGGGAAGGCATCGGACGTGGGGTCGAACTTCTCCATTTTCAGCAGGGCATTCTCCGGAGCTTCCTCCAGCGTGAAGTGCTTGAAGCCCAAGTCGCCGGAAAAGAGGGAGTTGGAGGCTTTTATTTTCTGGGCAGCACGCTTGATGCGCTCCATGCCGATTTGGTCGATGGTGTTATAGCCGGCTTTGGCGGCTTCGGAGTCCGGTTTGAACGCTTCTTGCCATTGCACGAGAATGAACTCCAGATTGTAGCCGTCATCGGCGTTGTTCAATTCCATGACGGCTTGTGCCGTGGTGGCAGAGCCTGAGAAGAAATCAAGCACGATGGTGGGCTCGTCCTTGTCCTTCACAACGGCTGCGTCGATGAAGTGCCTGATAAGGCTCACAGGCTTAGGGAAGCCAAAGAGCTTGGCGTTGAACAGTTCATCAAAGTCTTTCGTTCCGTCTTGGCTCATACCCACATCTTTTGGCAGCATGGTGCTGACGGCAAAAAGGCCGTAGCGTTCGCCTGCTTTTTGGATGTCATCCGCTTTCCAGTAGCGGAAAACGGGTTGGTCGATATTCAGGAAATCATAGTCGCCGGGGAATACTATCTTACCCCTTCTGTAGTAGTCTTCAAATGTGTCGGTCGTAACGCACCATGTGCGTTTAGGGTTGGCGGGGTATTCCTTTCCGTTTTTTGGATTGACCAGAGTGAAGTAGCTGTTGGGACGTTCCACGGCACTTTTCTGTGTGGTCATATCGTGTATTCGCCATGGTCGGTCGGGGTAATCGGCGGTTTCGTAATACTTGCGCTCTTTGCCGTCAATGCCGGCCAGGAACTTGTCCGTTTTGGCGTAGGCCAGTATCCATTCGTAGTCCTGCGACACACCGAAGGGCACGTCCGATTTGGCCGTGCGCTTCCTCCATGGAAATGTTCCTACGAAGTTCGTTTCTCCAAACACCTCGTCGCACAGCGCTTTCAGGTTGGACTGCTCATGGTCGTCGATAGAAATGAATATCACGCCGTCGGGAGTGAGCAGGTCGCGGGCGAAGCTGAGGCGGGGCAGCATGAAGGTGAGCCATGCGGCGTGGCTGGCGCTTCCTCGCCGCGTCATGGAGAGTATGCGGCGGGCACGGTCGGTGTCCACGCCCAGCTTGGCGGCCAGTTCCTCAGGGGTGAAGCGGAACTTGTCGTTATACACGAAGCCGTCGGTGCCCGTGTTGTAGGGCGGGTCTATGTAGATGACTTTCACCTTGCCGCTGTAGGACTTCACCAGGTGCTGCAGGGCATCCAGATTGTCGCCGCTGATATAGACGTTCCTGCTGTTGCAGTTTTCGGGCTTGGCGTTGTGCTCGGCATCGGGGCGGACGAGGGTGGTGGTGTCCATGTTGCACAGCATGTGGGCGTAGCTTTTGCCCAGAAAGTTGAAGCCCGAGGTTTCGTCAGTCAGGCTGAGCCCTTCGGGCAGGGCTTGGCGGAACCGCTCTATGTCGAATGAGCCTTCTGCCGTGAAGCACTGCGGGAAGATTTGTTTGAGGGCGGCCAGTTCCTTGTCGCCTGCCTGCACGGCGGCGTTCTGCGAAATGATGTCTTTTACCATGGGGGTGTGTCGGGGAGTTTTGGGGTGTGTACACGGTGCTTGCCCTGCTCGTTGGAGCAAACGTGCGGACAAATTTACTAAAAATCCGTCGGATATGTGCCAAAATAGGGGGAAATAATGCCGGCGGCGGGCGTTTTTTTTTCTGCCGGCGGGTTAAATTAGCAAATTAGTAAATGGGGAAATTAGCGAATTGGCAAATGAGGTATCTTCCCCTGAAGGGGAGAGTTGGAGGAGTGCAGGCTCTCCCCCTAAGAGGGAGTTGGAGGGGGAGCGGCGGGGCTGCGGCCTGCACGGGTCTATGGGGTACGAAAAACAAGTCCGCCGATGGGAAAAACCATCGGCGGACTGATTCTTACTGTCGGCGGCCTGCTCGGGGCGGGCTTAGATGCCGAGTTTGGTGCGGATTTTAGCGGTTACGTCTTCGCTGAGGGCTTCGTTGATGTAGAACTGGGGTGAGCTCTGGCCCTTGTCGAGAATGTAGATGTAGCCGCCTTCTTTGGCCACGGCTGCCACGGCTTCGGATATTTTGCCGATGATGGGCTGCATCTTGGTCTGCTGCAGTTCCTGGAAGGCCTTGGCGTTTTCTTCCTGGGCGGTCTGGAAGCGCTGCTGGAGGTCCATGATTTCCTTTTCCTTGCGCTCGCGTATGTTCTGGGGGGTCTGTTCGTTGACCTCGGTCTGGTATTTTTCGTAGCGCGTCTGGATTTCCTTCTGCATTTCTTCGAGGTCGGTCTGGTACTGCTTGCCGGTGGCTTCGAGTTCGGCGGTGGCCGTCTTGTAGTCGGGCAGGGCCTGAACGACGGTGGCGTAGTCGTAGTGGGCGAACTTCTGCGCGTGGGCAGTGAAGGCTGCCAGGATGAGGGCAGCGAGGATGAGGGTCTTCTTTGTCATGATGTTTTGAACGTTAATTTTTTGATTGTTGATATTTGTCTGTTGATTACTTGCTGCTACTGTGCATAGCCCAGCTTGCTGAGCACGTCGTTGCTGATGTCGATGCTTGGGGAGGCGAAGATGACGGCGGCATTGTCGGCACGGTCCATCACCAGCTGGAAGCCCTTGCTGGTGGCGATGTCCTTGATGGCGTTGTAGATTTCTTCCTGAATGGGCTCGATGAGCGAGGTGCGCTTCTTGTAGAGTTCGCCCTGCGGGCCGAAGTATTTTTTCTTGAGTTCGGAGGCCTCTTTCTCTTTATCTACGATTTCCTGTTCCTTGTCTTTTTTCTGCTGCTCGCTGAGGAACACGCTTTCGTTCTGGTAGTTTTTGTAGAGGGTCTTGGCCTCTTGGTCGAGGTTTTCCACTTCTGCCTGCCACTTGCGGCTGATTTGGTTCAACTGCTCATTGGCACGCTCATAGGCGGGGATGTTGCTCATGATGTACTCCATGTCCACCATGGCGAACTTTTGGGCGCTGGCGGCGAGTGCTGCGAGGGCGAATGCAGCGAGGGTGAGGATTTTTTTCATAAGGCTGATGGTTATTGCTGATACTTGATTGGGTGATGCTCTCTGTTGGTTCGCGCCGTCAGAACTCCTGGCCTATGACGAAGTGGAACTGCGACCCGCCTATTTTCACGCCGGCGGAGTCGTACTTCTGGAAGCCGTAGGCCCAGTCGATGCCGAGGAGGCCGACCATGGGCAGCAGGACGCGCACGCCGAAGCCTGCGCTCTTTTTGAGGCTGAAGGGATTGACGTGGCGTATGTCGTCCCAGGCGTTGCCGGCTTCGGCGAAGGCGGTGGCGTAGATGCTGGTGGAGGCTTCGAGCATGAGGGGTACGCGCAATTCGAGGGTGTAGCGGCAATAGGCGTAGGCGTTGTTGTAGTTGGCGCCGGCCAGGGAGCCGTCGTCGTAGCCGCGCAGACCGATGGTCTCGGTGGCGTAGCCCGTGCCCGTGCCCGTCATGCCGCTGCCGCCCACGTAGTAATTCTCAAAGGGGCTTTTCTTGTACTTGTTGTAGTGGCCCAACAGGCCGATTTCGGCACGCGACATCAGCACGGGGGTGTGCTTCTGACTGTTGGCCAGGGCCGTGAAGTTGCGGAACTTGAACTTCCACTTGTGATACTCAATCCAGCGGTACTTCTCCTGCGACTCGGCCTTGTAGTTTTTGGAGTAGTAGTTGGTGGCCAGGTTCTTGTAGTCGCGGCCGTCCCAGAGGGAATAGGGTGGGGTGAGCGAGGCGGAAACGAGCCACTCGGAGCCGCGACGGGGGAAGAAGGTGTTGTCCGTGGAGGTGCGTGAGAGCGAGAGGGTTACGTTGAAGTTGTTGCAGTTGCCGTTTTGGATGATGAAGTACTGCCAGTTCTTCAGCATATAGCGGGTGTAGCTCAGCTCAGCCATGAAGGAGAAGTAGTCGTCGGGCCAGCGCAGACGCTTGCCGAAGCCCACCGACACGCCGAGGAGCTTCACGAACTTGTCGGGGTCGTAGTAGTTGCTGTAGTTGTAGTAGTTGCTGCTCGTGCCGTAGCCGTAGAGGTAGCTGTAGAGGTTGTTGTAGTTGCGGTAGTAGTTGGAGTTTACGTCGGTCTGCTTGGAGTAGTAAATACTGAAGGAGAACTGGTTAGGACGCTTCTTTCCGAACCAAGGATCCACGAACTGGAGCGAATAGCTCTGGAAGTAGGTGCCGTTGGTCTGGGCGGAGAGGGCCAGGGTCTGCCCGTCGCCCTGCGGAATGAAGCCTGCCCGCTTGTAACCCTTCTTTCCGAACAGATTCTGAATGCTGAAGTTCGTAAACTTCACGCCCAGGCGTCCCACGATGCCCGTCTGGCCCCAGCCGGCGCTGAGCTCAATCTGGTCGCCGCCCTTGTGGACGAGCGGATAGGTGATGTCCACCGTGCCGCTCTGCTCATCGGGATGGATGCCCTTCTGAATCTCGCTGGCAAGTGCTTCGGGGTCGAACTGGCCCATGCTGCTGAGGTCGCGCACTGAGCGCTGGATGGCGTCCATCGTGAAGAGGTCGCCGGGCTTGGTGCGGAGTTCGCGGCGGATCACTTCCTCGAACACGCGGTCGTTGCCCGATATGCGTATGTGGTTGAGCGTGGCCTGATGGCCTTCGTAGATGCGCATTTCGAGATCCACGGAGTCGCCCTCCACGTTCACCTCGGCGGGGTCGAGACGGTAGAACACGTAGCCGTTGTTGTAGTAGCGTGTGCCGATGGCGTCCTCGTCGGAGGAGAGGCGCTTGTTCATGAGCTCTTGGTTGTACACGTCGCCTTTCTCCATGCGGAGTTCTTTGGCGAGGAAGTCGCTTGTATAGACGGTGTTGCCCACCCAGTCGATGTGGCGTACATAGTACTTCTTGCCCTGGGAGTAGTGGAGGTAGATGTCCACGTGCTTGGGGTCGATTGTTACTATGGAGTCGCTCACGATGAGGGCATCGCGGTAGCCCCAGCCGTTGAGGCGGTCGATGGTGAGGCCCTTGTCTTCTTCGTACTTTTCGGGCAGGAATTTCTTGCTGCGGAAGAAGTTGCGCAGGCCGCCTTCGTGGGTTTTCTTCATGGCCCGCTTGAGTTTGCTGACGGTTTCTCCCTTTTGCAGGCTGTCCAGACCCGTGATGTGGATTTTATGGACGCGCACTTTGGCGTTCTTGTTTATGTCGATGTCCACCAGCATGGCGTTTTCCTTGGTTACGTCTTCGGTCTGGCGGATTTCGATTTCGGCGTTCTTGTAGCCTTTTTCGTCGTAGTAGCGCTTGATGAGTTTTTTGGCGTTGCTGACGAGGTTTGGCGTGATTTGGTTTCCCGCTGTCAGGCCGAGGCGCTGCTCAATGTCTTCGCGCTCGCTCTTTTTCACGCCGTTGTACTTGATGCTGCTGATGCGCGGTTGGGCGGTCAGCCTGACGTGGAGATAGATTTTGCTGTCCACGATGCTGTCGGCTTCTATGCTGACGTTGGAGAACAGGCCCTGCTTCCAGTAGTTCTGCACGGCTTGGCTGATGCTGGCTCCGGGCACTTCGTACATTTTGCCCACTTCCAGGCCGGAGTAGGACAGGAGCAGGTCGTCGTCGTAGCCTTTTATGCCATCGACCACCAGCCCGCCGAGGATGTAGCGTGTGTTCTGGGCGGAATAGGTGATGTTGGGCTTGACCGTGGTCTGGGCCAAGGCACGCGGCGTGTGCAGGAAGCCCGTGAGGGCGGCGAGTATGAGGATTGCGAAGAGGGTTTTCTTCATGGGTGTCGGGGTGTTTATTCTGCGACTTGCTCGGATGTTTTGCCGTAGCGCCGTTCGCGGTTGTTGTATTCTTCGATGGCCGCTTGGAGGTGGGGCTCGTCGAAGTCGGGCCATAGGGTATCGGTGAAGTAGAACTCGGCGTAGGCCAATTGCCAGAGCAGGTAGTTGCTGAGCCTCAGCTCTCCGCCGGTGCGTATGAGCAGGTCGGGGTCGGGCATGAAGCTGGTGGCGAGGTGCCGGTCTATGGTGGTTTCGTCGATGCTTTCGATGGTGCGTGTTCCTTCGGCGGCCTCGCGGGCTATCTGGCGGACAGCCTCGGTGATTTCCCATTTGGAGGAATAGCTCAGGGCGATGACCATGGTCATGCCTGTGTTGGTGCTGGTGCGCTGCTCGCAGTGGCGTATGCTGGCAAGGACATTTTCGGGCACTCGGCTGAGGTCGCCTATTACGCGCATCCGGACGTTGTTTTTCATGAAGATTTCCTCTTCCATGGCCTCAAGTATGAGTTGCATCAGGGCGGCCACTTCGGGGGCGGGGCGGTTCCAGTTTTCGGTGCTGAAGGTGTAGAGGGTGAGGTACTTCACTCCCATGTTGGAGCAGGCCGTGGTGATGCGCCTGACGGCTTCCACGCCTTCCTGGTGCCCCATTGAGCGGTTCAGGCCACGGGCCTTGGCCCACCTGCCGTTGCCGTCCATGATGATGGCTATGTGTTGGGGGATACGCATTTGGGAATTAGTGAATTGGCAAATGTGGATATTGGCAAGTTGTGCTTGGCTGTTGTCTGCTGTCTGCGGCTTTCTTCAGTCTGCCTTGTTGCATGTGGGGCACTTGGGGGCGATGTCGTAGGTGAGGGTGAGCATTGTCCGGCTGTAGAAGTCCTTGCCGTGGAAGCCGCTGCTTTCTATGCCGGCGGGGCCGCTCAGTCCGTCGAGTTTGTCGCTGAGGCAGAAGTGCATGGCCCAGTCCAGTCCGAGGTTGAGGCGGGGGGCTATTTTGTATTTCAGGCCGAGGCCCACGGGTACGCCCAGTGTGAAGGCTTTGCCTGCCGTGCTGTAGAGCAGGCCGAGGCCGAGTTGGACGTAGGGCGTGATGCGCTTGTGCTCAAGGTAGTTGCGCCACCATCCATACGGCAGGAAGTGCAGTTCGTACATGGCGTTCAGGTCGATAATGCCGCCGCTCATGCTGTATTTCAGGCGGTCGCTGCTCACGTTTTTGGGCTGTACGGGGTAGAAGTCTTTGACGCGGTCGGTGTTGCCGCCTATGGCATTGTAGCCCAGGGTGGTTTTCACGGCCATGCGGGGCGATATGACGAAGCGCAGCAGGGCTTCGCCGCTGAACTTGGCTCCTCCGTACCACTTGTCGTTGAGGTCGCTGAGCATGAAGTTGAGTCCGAGGCCGCCCCCTATCTCCTTGGTGTAAACCAAGTTGGGGTCCTGCGCACCCGCCTTTAGGGGGAGGAGTGCGAGGCACGCGAGGGCGATGAGCATCAACTGGTTTTTCATCATGCTTCTGCCGGTGGCTTTTCTTGTCCTTACGATAGTCCGTCTTAGTCCGCCGATGGTTTTTTCTTAGTCGCCGATGGTTTTTCCTTGCCTACGGGTGTTGTAGAACACCTGCTGCTCGGGGCTCCATCCGAGGCGGTTCAGGCGGCCCCGCCACAGCGTCTTGCAGTCGTGGCCTATCAGCCAGATGAAGTTCCTGGCATCGACCGTGGCGATGAAGTCGGTCTGGGCGTTGAGCTCGGGCAGGGTAACCGTGCCTGCGCTCCACACGCGTCCGCCGTCCTGGCTCATCCGTGCGCTGTAGGCGCGGCTGCCTGCGTCCTGACTGATGCAGAGCAGGGCTCCGTCGTAGGACAGCACGGACTTGTAGCCTTGATTGTCGGGCAGGTTGTATGGGCTGCCCTCGGCGTTGCGATAGGCTGTCCATTGGAAATCGGCCACGCCCTCATCCTCGGCCTTGACCATTTCTTGGCGCGACAGGGTGTAGAGGGTGGGCTTCGGCGTGTTCGAGCTCTCGCCCAGCACGAAGATTTCCTCCATGTTGGGGTTGCTCTTCGAGGGCCGCGTCAGGCTGGCGCTCTCCCACTGGATGCCTTCGGGCAGCGTGCCCGACACCTTGTCCTTCGTCCACGTCAGGCCGCCGTCGGTGCTGCGCAGTATGCAGCCCTCGTCAATGCCGTAGGCATAGAGGCTGCGGGTGGTGGCACCCACCAGCATACGGCGCGACTGTGCCCCGGCTGCCATTGTCAGGGGGGCTACCTCCGTCCACGCTATGCCGTCGGCGCTCTTGATGAGGTGTGTTTCCGACTGCGCGTAGAGCATACCCCGATGCAGGGCCACCTTATCATTGAACAGGCTTGCGCCTGAGGTGCGCACGCTGTGCCAGGCTTCGGGATTGGCGGCGGAGGTCCAGAGGCAATAGACGCCCGAGTCGTCGGAACCTTCGGGGGTGCCCATGGCCCACACCAGCAGGCTGTCGCCCTTACACTGTGCGGTCATGGCATACAGGAAGCCGAAGCCGTCGGTGGCCGCTCCGGCAGTTGTCCGGGTCCAGCGCATGGAGTCGCCGTCCTCCTTGTGTACGCGTATGTCTATCGTATAGGAGGTGGTGCTTGTGCCGTCGTAGCCGTGGATGGTGAGCACGCGCGGCTGGCGGAAGTCGAGGGAGTCGGTGGGGGTGAGCAGGGTGTCGGTGCCCGTGGCGAGGCTCTTGACGGTGGCGGTGCCCTGGGCGTTCAGGGTGCTGAGCGTAACCTTGTCCACGAAGGTGTGGCGCGGCAGGGAGTCGGCATTGAACACACGATGTCCCACCTGGTCGATGGTGAGGGGGTAGAGGCTGCTCGTAACGGTCATGTAGGCCGTGGTGTCGCGCCCGTCGTCGGTTTTGAAATATACGGCTCGCTTCATTGAGCCGAGGCTGATGGCCGTCAGCAGGCTCATGCCTTCCACGTTCTGCGTTTCCGTGGCATCGCCGGCGCACCCCGTCAGGCCTGTGGCGGCCACGAGGAAGGCTAAGAGCAGGGTCAGTGTGTTTTGTCTGAACATAGGTTTGGAGTACTTCAGCGCAAGGCATGAAAATTCAATCTGCAAATTTACGCTAAAATTCCCACATATAAAAACATCCGCCTGATTTTTCGTCTTTTTTTTAGGTTTTTTAGGCACTTTCCGCCCGATTTTGGTGGTCGGGGATTTATTTCGGCCGTTTGGCGCAGTTTCGCGGCGGGCTTGGCCGGCGCCCTTGGCCAGTCGCTGCCCGAGGGTGCGGATTGTGGGCGGACAAAACAAAAGAGAGGCCCCGAAAGGTCTCTCTATCGTGACTCGTATAGGATTCAAACCTATAACCTTCTGATCCGTAGTCAGATGCTCTATTCAGTTGAGCTAACGAGCCATTGCGCTGCGGGTGCTTCCCGAATTGCGACTGCAAAAGTACGCTTTTCTGGGGATATGGCCAAGTGTTTTTCGCTTTTTTTCGGAAAAACTTGTCGGTTTGGCGTATTTCGGTGCGTATGGATGGCGGTTTTGACAAGCGGGGTTGTCAGTGCGGGTGTGTATGCGGTGGGCGCTTTGTCTGTATGCGGGATGAAATTAGTCCGCCGACAGTTTGACTTATCGGCGGACTGATTTTTGCTATCGGCGGACTTGCTGCTGCGGGGGCTGAGGCTGTCTGTTCCGCACGTGGGCCGCCGTTGTCCTGCGGTGCGGGCACGGGACGGAGTCGGCCTATCGGAGGTCGATGACCTGCGCTTTGGGATGGTCTTTCTTGTTGAAGCGGAAGGTGGCGTCGGGTGCTTTTTTGCCTTTCTTGATGTTGCTGATGCTGACGGTGGTCTGGCTGCCGCGCTGGGAGGTCATGACGACGCTGGTGGGGAGGTAGGTGCTTTTGTCCACGCTTACTTCCATGCTTTTCATGCTTTGCTTCTTGGTGGCCTTGAGGCTGACGACGTGCTGCCCGCCCCGGGTGGCGAGGCTCAGGTCGTAGCCGCTTTTGTAGAGGTTGAGGAAGTAGTAGGGGTTCATGCGCTGGAGTTCGGCGGCGGTGGGCGTGGTTACGTTCACTTCGTTGGTGGATTTGATGAGTGTCCACATGGTTACGCCGTCGAACCAGACTGTGGTCTCCGGCATTACGGCCACGAACTTGCGGCCTTGGATGGTGATGCTTCCGCTTGTGCCGCGTCCGTTCATCGTGGCGGTGAACTGGGCCTGGCATGAGGGGTAGGAGGAAAGTTTCTTGGCGGTCTTGTCGAGTACGCCTTTGGCTGTGTCGGCGGCTCCTGCGCCGAGGCTGAGCAGGGCGGCGAGGATGAGGGTGAAGAGGCGGGTCATGATGTGTTGTGTATAATGAGTAATGTATAATGTGTAATGCGTCGTTTGTGATGGGGGAGGGGCGTGCGGGGGCGGCGGGCCTCAGATTCTTGCCTGTAGCATTTCGAGGAGCGTCTGCAGGCTCTGGTCATCGCGGATGAGCACTTCGCGGGGCTTGGAGCCTCGGGCGGGGCTGACGATGCCGGCTTTCTCCAGCTGGTCGGTGAGGCGGCCTGCACGGTTGTAGCCGATGGAGAATTTGCGCTGTATGGCGCTGGTGCTTCCTTGCTGCGAGGCCACTACCCACTGGGCGACTTCGGCAAACATTTCGTCGAGTTGCTCGTCGTTCTGGGGGGTGCTTGGGCTGCCTCCGTCGTCGGCGGGGGGCTCGGGCAGCTCGTAGGGCGAGAGGTAGCCTTGCTGCTGGCCGATGAACTCGCTGATGGCTTCGACTTCGGGGGTGTCGAGGAAGGCGCACTGCACGCGGACGGGTTCTGCGCCTGCGAGGAACAGCATGTCGCCGCGTCCCACGAGTTGGTTGGCTCCGGTACGGTCGAGGATGGTCTGGCTGTCGATGCGCTGCATTACCTTGAAGGCCATTCGTCCTGGGAAGTTGGCTTTGATGTTACCGGTAATGATGGTTGTGGTGGGGCGCTGGGTGGCTATGACCATGTGTATGCCCACGGCTCGGGCGAGTTGGGCGATGCGGGCTATGGGGAGTTCCACTTCCTTGCCTGCTGTCATGATGAGGTCGCCGAACTCGTCGATGATGACTACGATGTAGGGCATGAAGCGGTGGCCGTTGTTGGGGTTGAGGTGGCGTGCTTTGAACTTGGCGTTGTATTCTTTGACGTTCTTGCACTTGGCTTGCTTCAGGAGGTCGTAGCGGTTGTCCATTTCCACGCACAGGCTTTTCAGGGTGCGGACCACTTTGTGGACGTCGGTGATGATGGGCTCGTCGTTGTCGGGCAGTGCGGCGAGGAAGTGGTTGAGCAGGGGCGAGTAGATGGAAAATTCCACCTTCTTGGGGTCCACCATGACGAACTTGAGCTCGGCGGGGTGCTTTTTGTAGAGGAGTGAGCCTATGATGGCGTTCAGGCCCACGGACTTACCCTGACCGGTGGCGCCGGCCACGAGGAGGTGGGGCAACTTGGCGAGGTCCACCATATAGACTTCGTTGGTGATGGTCTTGCCCAGGGCTATGGGGAGTTCGTACTTGGTCTCTTGGAAGGTGCGGCTGTTGAGCAGCGACTCCATGCTGACTATCTGGGGCTTGGCGTTGGGTACTTCGATGCCTATGGTGCCTTTGCCCGGTATGGGGGCTATGATGCGGATGCCGTTGGCGGAGAGGGACAGGGCTATGTCGTCCTCAAGGTTGCGGATTTTGCTGATGCGCACGCCCGGGGCGGGGGTGATTTCGTAGAGGGTGATGGTGGGGCCCACGGTGGCCTTGATGCTGGTGATTTCCACGCCGAAGCTGTGGAGCACCTCTATGATGCGGTTTTTGTTGGCCTTTTGCTCTTCCATGTCGATGGCCACTCCGCAGGTGGCTCCGTGGTCGTCGAGGAGGTCGTAGGGCGGAAATTCGTAGTGCGAGAGGTCGGCGCGTGGGTCGTAAGGCTCCAGGTCGGCCACGTCCGCCGCCGTGTCGCCCTGGCCTTCTTCGTCGGCTTCGGGCACGGTGATTTCAAATTCGGGGCCTGCTTCTGCGCCGTCGGTTCCTTCTGCGGGGGGGCCGGCTGGGGCGGAGGGTGTGGCGGGGGCCACTTCGAAGGTGGGCTCTGCGTCGTTCAGGTCGATGACGGTGCTGAGGGGCGTTTCGTAGTCCGCCGACAGTTTTTCCCGGTCCGCCGCCGGTGCGTCTTTGTCCGCCGCCGGTTTTTCCTCGCCTTGGGCCTCGTCGGCGCCTTCCTCGTCGGGGGTGGCGGCATGGCTGCGGCGCTTCACGTAGTCTTGCGGACGGAACATCTTGCGCACGATGCTGATGGTCTCGCCCGTGAGATAGACGCAGTAGAGCAGGAAGCACACGGCGAGCACGGCGAACGTGAGCACGGGGCCTATGTCTTCAACTAACAGCTGGCTGACGGCGTTGCCGTGGCTGCCGCCCCAGGGGAAGGGCACCAGCTGCAGCACTTCGGTGGGCAGGGGTATGTTGTGCTCCACGTAGCTCAGTGTGATGCTGCCCCACACCATGATGAGCGTGAGGTTGATGAACCATTTCCAGAGCCGCACCTTGTAGGCGTTGAGCAGGCGCATACTGACCTGGAGCAGGAACACGGGAATGAGCAGGCTGGTCAGGCCGAAGCCGTTGTCCATGAAGTAGTGGGCCGTGTGTAGGCCCAGCCGTCCGCACCAGTTGCTGACGGGGCCTTCCGCCAGGGAGCCGCAGCCTTCTACGGCGGATTGATCGAGGTGGCCGTTTACGATGTAGCTGATTTGGCTGAGCAGGATGAACATGGCCACCACGAGCAGCATCATGCTCAGGCAGAAGTTCACGGTTTCGCCTATGGCGTGGCGGTTGGCCACGGCCTGTTTGAACCATTGTCCGAAGGACGCCGTTTGCGCCTTGCTCTGCGGGGCATCTTTGCGCCCTGCCTTTTTTCGGGTCTTGCTTTTATCGGATTTCTGCGCCATGAAGGGGGAGAGTAAGAGGCAATGTAAAATGTATAATTTATAATGAGGAGTCTAAGGGAAGCGGGAGGCCTCAGCCGCGTGTGCCGAAAATGAGGCTTCCCACGCGGATGTGGGTGGCTTCTTCCTCAAGGGCTATGGGGAAGTCGGAGCTCATGCCCCACGAGCGCACGTTCCATGCCGCGCTGTCCACCGTGGGGGCCATTTCGTGGAAGAGGGCGGCGGCCTGTCGGAAGTCGTGGCGTATGCGGTCGGCATCGTCGGTGTTGGTGGCCATGCACATGAGGCCGCGCAGCCTTACGCCGGTCAGGTCTTTCCAGCGGCCCGAGGCAAGGAATGTGCGACATTCGTCCACGCTGAAGCCGAACTTTGTGTCTTCCTCGGCCACATGCAGTTGCAGCAGCACGTCAATCACGCGCCCTGCTGCCGTGGCCTGCCGGCTCACTTCCTCCAGCAGGCGCTCGGTGTCGATGCTGTGGATCATCCCTATGAAGGGTGCAATCTGGCGCACCTTGTTGCGTTGCAGATGGCCGATGAAGTGCCACTCCACGTCGGCGGGCATGGCTTCGCGCTTGACGAGCAGCTCCTGCACGCGGCTCTCGCCAAACACGCGCTGCCCCTCGCCGTAGGCGCGGCGGAGGGCTTCCACGGGGTGGTATTTGCTCACGGCCACGAGTGTAACGTCGGGATGGCCGGCCAGCTGCCGGTGAATCTGTTCAAGCATGGTGGGTTGCGCTCTCGCGCCTGTTCTATATATTATAATAAGGAGTGTGCCTTCTGCCGCCTGTCCGCTCCGACGTGGGGGAGGCTTACGGCATCGCAGCCTTGCGGCAGCGGGATTTTGTCTTTGGCGGGTGCGGCCCGGCCTTACTTTTCCAGCAGGTCGGGGCGGAGGCGTTGGGTGCGCTCCAGGCTTTGCTGGATTTCCCACTCCTGGATTTTCGCGTCGTGGCCCGACAGGAGAATGTCGGGCACCTTCCAGCCCTTGTAGTCGGCGGGCCGGGTATAGACGGGGGCGGACAGGAGATTGTCCTGGAAGCAGTCGTTGAAGGCACTCTGCACGTCGCCAATCACGCCGGGCACCACGCGCACGATGGCGTCGGCCATGACAGCCGCTGCCAGTTCGCCGCCCGTCAGCACATAGTCGCCAATGCTGATTTCGCGGGTGATGAGGTGCTCGCGTATGCGGTGGTCTATGCCCTTGTAGTGGCCGCAGAGAATGATGACATTCTCCAGGAGCGACAGCTCGTTGGCCACGCCCTGCGTGAACTGCTCGCCGTCGGGCGAAGTGAAGATGATTTCGTCGTACTTCCTCTCGCGGCACAACGCGCTTATGCAGTCATCCACGGGCTGGCACTGAATCACCATGCCCGCGCCGCCGCCGAAGCAATAGTCGTCCACGCGGCGGTGCTTGTCGGTGGTGTAGTCGCGCAGGTTGTGCAGGTGGATTTCCACCAGTCCCTTTTTCTGGGCCCGTGCCAGTATGCTGGTGTTCACGAAGCCTTCCAGCATTTCCGGCAGCACTGTGATGATGTCGATTCTCATTCCGCCAGTCCAATCTCGACCCACTTCTCGGCCAGTGCCTTGCAGTCGGTGCGGGCCTGCTCTTCCGTCACGTCGTACTCGCGCAGGAGAAGGGCCACCATGTCGTCCACCTCGAAACCGTCGCACTCCACGAGGTTCTCGTAGAGGTAGGCGCTGGTTTCGTTCAGGGCAATGAGGGCGTTGAAGTCAATGTTTCCCAACCCCTGGGGGGTGAGTACTTTTTCTCCGCACACGTCGCGGAGCTGGAATCCTTTCTTTATTTTCATGTCTTGGGTAATTGGCTTATTAGGGTTGTTTATTTGCGTTTCCAACGGTTGGGAACGTGGGGATACAGGGCAAAGAGGAGATAGCGGCGCAGGGGCAGCAGGCGTGTCCAGAAGAAGGAGTAGATTTTCCAACGGCGGCTCTGCATCTCCAGTCGGCGGCCCTTGCGTATGAAAGCCTCCGCGCGGCCTATCACGTCGGAGCGGCGGAAAGTCTCGGTGCCGTACAGGTTGCCGTCGCCGCGCATCGTAATGGTGTTGCCCTCCACCCGTATGACGCGGTGGAGTACATAGCGCTTCGGCTCTACCTCGGCCAAAATAATATCGTCCACGCCAACATCGCCCAGGCAGGGGACGAGCACCACGCTGTCGCGGTCGCCTTCAATCATCGGCCTCATGCTCCTGCCGCGCACACGGAACGTAACGGTGCGCCCCTCGTCAATCAAAACTTTGATTTGGGGAATGATAATCTCGTTGGCAATGTGGCGTTGGGTCTCCATAGACGTTTATTTGCAGCCGCACATGGTAGCGTGGCTCAGTTCAGCGGCAGCCTGATCGGGCAGGCATTCCAGGTCGTAGGCCTTCACCGTCCGGCAGATCCCGCTTATGGTCTGGCAAATGGCGTTGTAGGAGGGCTCGTCCCAAATCATGGTGGAGCAACTGCTGAGTATGCTGGCGAAAGCCTCAAGGGCGGAGAGCTGCCTAATGGCGTTGCGGGGAGCCTGATGCAAGCGGAGAAAGCCGCCGATGGGTGCCCACTTCTGCTTGTAGCACGGTGTCTTGCCGCTCCAGGGCGTACCATAGACACGCGCCTCGCCGTCGGGCATCAGGCGCACGGCGGGATTGTCGTCGTTCAGCAACTCGCAGTCGGGAATATGCTTCAACCACAGGGAGGAATGCGTGCTCTTGCCCGTGCCGCTCTTGCCCTGGCACAGATAGCCCCGCCCTGCGTGGAGAGGAACGCTGGAGTGCATCATCAGGGCTCCGTGGTGCGCCGCACTGAAGGCAAAGCACACCATCACGCAGTTCTGGAGGCCGAAGCGTTGTTGCTCGCTGTTGCCAAGAAGCGTAGCCCTGCATTCGTCGAAACGGGCACTCGTGGTAAACACGCACACGGGAGTGCCCTGCAAATCAACAATCCGAATCCAAAAACCGCCTTCGGGCCTGCGGAATACATCGTAGGAGGAATCTCCGCTTGGGAAGTTGCCCACGGTTTCAAGGCCCTCGTGGCTGTCGGCCACGCGTCCCTCGCCCACTTCCAGATTGAGGATGGGCGCATCGGACGGCTCCTTTTGCCAGAACCGCCCATGGCTGGGCAGATACCACTGGTAGTCTATATCCTCGTTGTCGAAGGAAATGCGGTAGGGCAGGTCGGCCACCCTGAAGTCAAGTGTCTTCATATTATTTCGTATTGTCGGAACTCCGTAACTTAAATTGGAAACTCGTGGTCGGCACTTCCTGCAAACGCACGCCTTTGTTCTTCAGCGCACGCGACCGAGCCTTCACATACAGCTTTTCAGCCTTTTTCCTGCTCTTGGAGTACATCACAGAAGTAACCGTGTTCTGCCTGCTAAACGTCTGATCCACATAACTGTCAAAGCAGGCGCTGAAATAGGCGCGGTCCACAAGCAGACCGTCTTTGCTCAGCGCTACGCCGTCAAGCTGCTGCATACCGCTGAGATACACCACAGTGTCATTCAGACACTGAGTAATGCCAAACAAATAAACCGTGGTAGGCCGTGCCGCTCTGACAGTCGTTCCTGCAAGCAGGATGGCCAGCGTTGTCAGCATAAGGGCAATTCTTTTCTTCATTCTTAATCACATTTTGTCTGTCAATCCGTGGCCTTTTCCCTAAGGTCGCCCCAGCCGTATCGGTGGGCACGGCATGGCGCGTTGGGCGAATAGGCCACGCGATGCGCTGCAAAATTACAAAAAATCCCCCATACGGCCAACTCAAGGGCCGCTTTTCTCATTTCAGCCGCCGAAATGCACCATGCAGTTGCAAAATAGACCAATGATAGCGTCAATGCTTTTACAGGAAGCCGCCGAAATGCGCCGTGCAGTTGCAAAATAGACCAATGGTAGCGTCAATGCTTTTACAGGAAGCCGCCGAAATGCGCTGTGCAGTTGCAAAATAGCCCCGTCCAGCTGCCGCGTAATCAAAAATACTTGCCAAAACATTTGGTAAATCGCCCGGAAAGTCGTAATTTTGCAACCGAAAAGGGAGGTTTGCGTCCGCAAGCGGAAGACTTTCGTCCCCCTCTGTCTCCGCTCCCCCTCCTTCCATCGGACTTGTAGCTCAGTTGGTTAGAGCAACAGACTCATAATCTGGAGGTCCTAGGTTCAAGCCCTAGCTGGTCCACCCACAAAATCAAGCACTTACGAGCAATCGCAAGTGCTTTTTTCTTTCTCTGCGTAAACAATGCGTAAACAAACTGATTGAGTTTACGC